>JBDRMG010000044.1:0-2239 GCA_043812495.1 Candidatus Omnitrophota bacterium
GTTCTTCAGCTGGAACCTATGGGTGTCCCCAAGCATATGTTAAAGGGGACACCCTTTATCGGTGGCTGAAGAACGTCCCTATTTTTGCTGCGTCTTTTGGTTTGATTGTCATCATCCTCGGGCCGCTGGGCCTTACAAACTTGCTGCACTCTATTGGCCCAGCGGCCCTGTTCAACAGTATGCTATTTTTAATTGGCGGCATCAAAGTCACGGATGATGAATATGGACGGATTCATAATAATGCCATTGCTTCTTATGATTATCCCCCGATCCCTTTGAAAGACAGGTTTAGTCTGCATGAAGTAAAACATTTAGAACGATGGTTGCTTGAGGTTTTCAGGAAAACTGATCCCCAAGCCGAACTGAAACCGCTTAAATTCGGACGGTTTGCCATCATCTATAAGCTTCTCTTGGGAGGTGAAGATTTCGCGTTATCATTTCCTATGAGTATCGAAGAAAGCCACGTTGCGGCGGTCGCTCATGACGCGCGTCATTTTAAGAGGTGTTGGGAATCAGGCAGAAGGCGGTTTATTTCAAGACCAAATTGTGAGCGGACTTTCGGGCTCGGGATTACAAAAGGTGACAAATGGATGAGCCTTCCCATTGTTGTCAGCGAATTTCTTCATCAACACGAGGAGTTGAATTTCGCCAGGGGAGTGCTTCGGCGCTGGGAATCGGACCGCAAAGCCGGTATCAGCCGGTTCATTCCTTTGCCGAAAGAGGATATCCCCCACGCCTTAGCCGAAATGATTGCCGCTATTGTCTATCATTACGAGCTTGACAAAGACGACGGAACAACGGTTGCCAGTGTTTTTGTCAACAGCGGAGATTTTGTGCTCAAAAGGAATTCCAAAGACCCGCCTCGCATCCGGATAACTACCATAAGACAGACAAGATCAGGCGTTGATACCTCCGCCTTTATCAAATCCCTTATTCAACTTTATACCGCAGAGCCCATTATCCTCGACGGAATGATGACGCGACCCGCCGCATTTGTCAAACCTCGCTGCGCGCAGGTCCCTGTCTGTATCTCTAATCCAAGCGTGGCCTTTTATGGGTTGGTCCGGGGTCTACGTTATCTGGCTGAAGATTTGAGGAAAGACCCGAAAGAGGGAGAACGAATGGCCGAGGAATGGATCCGTCAATTTGCCGAATCACAAAACGGCAAGCCTTACCGGCCGCAGGCAGAAAGATTTTTGAAAGGCGATCTTCCGCTTGAATTCGGAAATGACCCTCTCGAAGGTCAGCCGTCGCTGAATATTCTGCAGTCAGCCATCGATGAATTATATGAGAAACGCCGCGAAGCGACTTTCCGAGACAGCGATGAAGTCAGAAGTTATGATCAGGCCATTCAATTAGCAGAGGAGCGGATGGCCGAGCTTAAAAGTTCTCAGGATAAAAACCAGGGGCCTTCCATGACCTCTGAACCAGGCGATATTTCGTTGGGCGTTTATGTTTTAGCTGATCCGTTAAGTCCTATCCTTCTTCTGGCGGGCTTTCTTGGCCTCGGGCTTCTTGGGGTGATCGGAAACGGCTCCGGGGATAAAAATGATCCCGATGCCCAGTTCGGTGGCAAAGTCATCCAAAGCACGCGCGAAAAATACGGCCGGTCAACGTTTATTAGAGAACTGATGAATAGGATGATCTTTCAAAAAAACCTGAAGGTATATCCACGGGATGTGGCGGAAATGGCTGTCAGGGACTTTGAGAAAACAATCAACAGGAAGGATGGCTTGCCGGTGGGCTCGCGTGAACCGCGGACGGGATTTGGCCGTTTCATTACCCCGGAAGATCTACGCTATCTCAGCCGAAGAATTTATGCAATTTTGCCGTTTCTTTTTGACGACGGCCTGACCTATGGTTACTATGAAAATCCTCTCACTTTCGAAGACCTGATTGCCCAAAGGAAGGAAGGGCTTTATAGGATCAGAGGATTTCCTCTCGCAGCCTATCTTACAGAAGCCGCGCATGAAATACCTTCAAGAGTATATGCCGAAATAACCTATATGGATGTTCCCATGGAAATATTCATCTATCATTTTCTTGTTAACCTGACCGCTCGCTTTGATATAGATATTCATTCGTCACAGGCGCCTAAAGATGTTATTTCCTGCTTTCAACATGGCTTTTACCATGAAATCGGTCATGTTGTCTTTCGCTTGCTTTCTCCCGGTCTCAAAAGAAGGTTCAAAAGTCTTTACGCCCGAGAAGGATATATTAGCTCTCAAAGAGAGAGAGG
>JBDRMG010000045.1:0-20082 GCA_043812495.1 Candidatus Omnitrophota bacterium
TGTGTTTCTTCTTTTTAGTGTTAGAATGCTTTAGCTCCATATGACCTCCTGTTTTTTGTTTGTTTCCACTTACAAATTAACAGTTTTTTTGGTCTTTGGAGCTTTTTTCTTATTTTGTCTCACTTAATGTTACAATCTTTCGGGACGTTGATGATAGTATTACACTATTGACGGAAAGCAGATCAACTGTTAATATGTCCGCATGCCACGTCAAGCTCGATTGGATTATCCGGGCGCTCTCCACCATGTGATTGCCCGCGGAATAGACGGTATCGAGATTTTTCAAACAGAAAAAGAAAAGCAAGCCTTCCTCTCTCGCCTTAAAAAACGCCTGTCTGAAAGCAATCTTCAAATTTATTCCTGGTGCCTCATGGACAATCATTGTCATTTGTTGATCCAAACCGGAAAAACATCGCTTTCAGAATTTATGCAGTCAGTCTTAACGGGTTATGCCGTTTTTTATAATAAAGCTCATAAGCGCAAAGGATATGTATTTCAGAATCGATATAAATCCATTCTTTGCCAAACGGACGAATATCTCTTGCCGCTCATTCGCTATATTCACTTGAATCCTGTTAAGGCCAAGGTTGTGACTTTTGACAATCTTGCTCAGTATCTCTGGACGGGGCATAAGGAGTTGATCCAAAATTCAAAAGAAGGAATTATTAATTCTCTTGAGGTCTTAAGGTTTTTTGGCACAAAACAGAATGAAGCGAGAAAGGCCTACCTCGAATATTTGAGAAATGGTCTGAGCAGCCAAGAAGATTTTATGGGGGGAGGGCTCATCAGGAGCCTGGGAGGGATAGAAGCAGCGCAGCGAATAACTAAAGAGGAAAGACAAAATTATGATGAAAGGATTTTGGGAGAAGGGAGCTTTGTGAACGAAGTTTTGAGCCGGTTGGAAATAGTAACGGAAGAAAAAAGAAAGATATTTAAAGATATCGATGAATTATTAGAACGGTTAGAGCGTTATTATCATGTTAAGAAAGAAGACATTTTGAGAGGTCAAAACAAAAAAGTGCGGGAAGCAAGAAATGTTTTGGTATATTTGAGCAATGCCTGTTTAGGAGAAAGCTTAACAGCGATAGGGAAAATACTCAAAATTAAACAGTCCTCAGCCAGTAGGGCTAAGCGGAAAGGCCAAGAGGTTGCGGCTCAAAAGGCCATTCTTGATCAATTGTTAGAAGATAGAAGATAGGGGACGTTGATGATAGTATTACATTATTAAATAGCATGAGAAGGCACGAGCTATTCAAAAGAAATCAATTCACCCGATGCGTCCCCTGAATACTAAACTATCATAGAATCATCAACGTCCCCTGCTAGGACGTCAACGTCCCCTGCTAGGAAAACCCCCGTATTCCAGAAGATTTTCCAAAGCATGATTGGCGCTTGGTTTGCAATCAAGAATGTTAAGAATAAACATACAGGCGCCTTTAGTCATATTAAGATCAATTTCCGGATTTCCACATGACTCCCTTAGGGTTAAGGGGAACAAATGGAAGGTAAAATACCGCCCGGAAAGGCTATTCCCGGTTCTTCCGGAGATGTCTATTTTTGCCGAACCTGCTACGATGAACTGATAGCGGTTCTCTGCTTCATCAGAAATCCCTTTAAGGATGTTCTTCCATTTTGGCATTTTATAGATCTCATCAAAACAATCCCAATGCCTTTTTTGTTTTGATGGGGAAGATCTCGCGTAAAGAATAATTCCTGTTGTTTGTAGCGTTCCCGCACCGTTCGCAGGTCCCATAGATAATACAGTTGCTGTGTATGTTATTGGTTCAGCTTTTCTTTAGAAAGGGTGGTCTTAACGGATTGACGAGAACCGGTCACGAAGCGCATCTGCCGGCCCCATTGACGGGAGAAAGCAATCGAGAATAATGACCGCTGGATTATATGACTAATTTATAATATCGTTTAAAATAGTCAAGGATATTTAATGGTATGATTTAAAATGGTCAGATATTCTGGATGCTGAGAAGAAAACGAACAGAGGACAAAAATGGGGACGTTGATGATTATATTACATGAACAGAAATCCTGAAAAAGCATAAACTAAAAATCAGTCATCAACGTTCCAAAATAAGGGATTTTTCAATAAGCGCTTGAGTTATTCAATGAAATGACAGACAAAGCCACGCGAATTTATGTGGACTGAACAATAATGAGCGAGGGAGCTAAAAAATACAAAACCCCCGATGCTCTCATCATCATTTGCAATTTCCAGAAGTATCATGAAGTCATCAACGTCCCCTAAATATTAAATGTCCAGAATAAATTTCTATGAACGAGAAATGTCCACTCTGTGATTTTTTATCATCTGGTAGATGAAGGTGAATATTCTTGTGTATTGGTTTTGAATTTTATGCGCGAAATAAATCATTTGCTAGGCAGATTTTTATGTAAAATTTAAGAAAATCTCCTCGAAAAACCAATTTTCAGAAAAAATAAAAAAAATTTTTTAGAAATTTTCTAAGATAATTGTAACCCCCTTTATTTTCATATCTTATGTAATATCCAATCAGTCCTGTTTCCTTGACTTGTATATATAATATGTTATATTTAAGATGCAGTTGACGGAAACGAAAAGGTGCCCGCCATTGAAGCGTTGGCGGATGCAAAGCCACGGAAATCCCAAAGAATATCCGGGAATTTTTATATCGGGCTGCCGAAATCCGTAAAGAATTCGGCAGCCCTTTTTATTTTCCATTTTAGCACTAGATCCATAAAGCCACGCCTGCCTGCCGGCAGGCAGGGAAGCCACGGAAGCCACGGAAAATGAAAAAAGATATAAAAAAGCCACGGAATCTATTATTAATTAATAATAGATTTTTTTATATTTTGATTGGACATAAACTTACGCCCTGTATCAATGAAAAACAATTGATACAGGGCTTTTCCATAAATGGACAATTCTCGGTGAACAAATATGTTTAACAGACTGGACAAATACAACAATCTGGATTCTGATGACTCTGACCGTTTTGATGAATATGACGGTTCTAAGGGTTCTGATGACTCCGGTTTTGACGGTTCTGATGACTCCGGATTTGATGGCTCTGATTTTGAGCCGGAAAAACAGCCGCAAGAGCAGGAGCCTTTTAAGAGCCGCTTCAAATCCTGGATCAGAACCGCTGCCTTGATTGTTGTCCTGGTTTTTGTCCCCGAACAAATCAGCTGGGCTATTAATTATAATCCTTATGTGCTGCATAAGCGCCAGGCGGCTCACTATGTCGATCCGGATGCCTCAAAAGAAGACCTGACGTCCGCGCGCATTGCCGGCAATGTCGAATATTTCCTGCGCCAAATTTCCTATCAACAAAACCCCGAACTTCGCTTAAGACTGACCAATAATAATCTCTCCGGAGCCGAATCCGATTCAACTGCGCCCTCCATTTTGATCACCTCACAGCGGTTCTACACGGACCGGGAAATCGACACAATTTACAACTGGCTGCGCGAACCGAGCATCTACCCCTTAAACTGCAGTATCTACGCCCTCAAAGACATTCTCACAAGCCATGAGATTGACACAACCCTGGAAGAACTTTCCGTGGTCTCATTGCTTGCGGATTTGATGAATGACATCATCCGCCCCGGTGAGCCGAAACTCAAGACTTCATTGTTTGCCATCAACGAAGTGGCCAAGGCTTATGGCCTCGATTATAAAGCCCTGAAAGTCCTTCCGTATGAGCTTTGGACCATAAAGACGCCTTTTATGGCCAACTTGAAAAGCGAGCACTTTGTCATGGTCACAGGCATGGATGAAGAGAATGTCTATTACACCGATATCGGCCAGGCCAAATTTATGCCCAGAGACGTGTTTAGCAATGAATTCAGCGGTTTTGTTTTGGCTCCGCCTTCCGACAATCTTCAGGAGGCCCGGCTGGTTTCAGAGTCCATGATGGCCTTTGTCTGGGGCTCGCAGTACCGCCACCGTGAAGGTAATCTGCCCGGTCTGTATACGAATTCGGACATGCTTGCTTTTGGAGCTATGACAGCACTTTCCTTTGCCATGTCAGTAGATATGAACCAATATTTCGTTCAATCGGGCGCGAACGAACTTTTTGGTGCATTCGCCGAATGGAAAGTGGCCACTGGAAAATGGGATGTGGATGATGCCGCCTTGTTTACAACGGTCGGAAGCAGCGCGGTTGGAATGGGCTACAAAGGATTCAGCAAACCACAAACAGAAATACCATATGCTCCTTACTCCACAGGCCAGAAAATCGGCCATATGTTTGAAGGCATGGGCATCGGCGGCTTGGACGGTTTTTCGAAATATTACTTAAACAAATTAATTATTGATCCGGTTACAGATAAGATTACGGAAAGACTTGATATCCATTCGGACATTGTTAATCAGGGAATCAAGATGTTGTTAACCCGGGCGATTTCCGCTCCCCTGAGAATAGCTTCGCTTAAAATGATTGATTTTGCGGGTGATAAGCTGCTGCCGGGATTTGATAAAGGGTGGTATCAGGATTGGTGGGCTTCAGCCGAAATAAAAGACGGCCAGCAGGTAAAATTTTCAGACATGGGCTTGTTTGACAGCATGTGGAGCGAATTCAGCTCTCCCGACAACTTGACCTCCATGCTTTATACGGCAGGGAGCACGACGGTCCAGTATTCTTACAAACAATTGATTGATCCCGATTATGACCCCTCAAAAGATCTTTTGGCGGGCGCCCTGATGGATTGGACCATCATGGAACTGTCGGAGATGGGTTTAAAATACCTGGCGCCGGATTATTATCGGCAGATGAAAGAAGAAGAGAACAAAATTAGAGAAGATGCAAAAAAGCTGGGCAAAGAAATAGGCGCGACCGGCTGGAAACTCCTGGCCCAGAAAGGCCTTAAGGTCATGGAATTAAGCATCATCGCCCTGGCCTATCAAAGCCTCATGAGAAAATATGTTAAGACAAGCAAAAACGACGACAAACCCTTTACGCCCATGGAATTTCACGCCCTCGCGTTTTTTACCACGTCTTTGGCCTCGGGAACCATCGGCGCTCTTTTGGGCAGGGAAGATGACACGAGCGGCGGTGACGTAGAAGATCCAAGCTTTTTCAAGAAAGTATGGTCCAATTTCTCTGTTGAATTATCCAACATGTCCAACAGTTATTTTTCGTATGCCGGGTCCGCGCCCGCGGCCGGGCAAGGCTGGAAACTTCAGGATTGGGACCGATTCATCGATAAGTCCGTTGAGTTTACGGGCTTTACGCCGGAGTTCGCCAAACAGATGAACTCCACGTATGACATGATGAAGCGGCAGAACGCCATTTCCTCAGACCCCAAGTCGGACGAAGAACTGGACAGGCAATTTAGACAGTTGGTCATGGATTCCCTCAGCGCAAGCAGACTCAACGCGGCCACCTACATGTTCCAGGAACTGGCCAAGGCAAGTGTCCACAATTTTTATGACGGCTTGAGCTTCGTCGGAACCCGCATTGCCGGCAATCATTTCAGCCCCCACTGGATGGGTCTGGATAGTCGCTTTTGGAATAAAGGAAAAATTAATTCAACGGGCACGGCCGAAAAAGAGGCAACAAAAGTAGTCATGTACACCCTGGGCGTCCAGCCGGTCGGCTCATTGATCCAGATTCACTATAACGTCTCGGGCTCATGGAATCCCAGAAAAATCGCCGCGCCGATCGGCATGATTTTTGACCCCCATGAAGAGACTTCCGGCCGGGAAACTTCCGGCGGCGGGCCCGGCTTGCGGCTATTATTAAGCACAGGCGTCGAAAAGAAGATTTTATTCAGAAACGAGGAAGCAGGCGATTCTCTCCAAAACGGATTTCAAGAAAAATTTCAGCTGAGCACCGATTCCTCGTTTGCCTCAAGCCAGGAGTCATCGCTCGCTTCCAAGAAACGTCTATTCATCAAATACTTCAGCGAAAGAGAGAACAATATCCGAGGCTGGGCCAAGTATGATTTAAGCCTCAACCCGCCCAAAGGATTGGATGAAAGATTCGCGGCCAAGGGAATATCAGAAGGCGGAACGATCGTGTCCTATATCTATGATCTTAACGATCCCCGAAGCGCCCAGGACAAATCGCATGAGCTCAGCAATCTCATTTTGCTTGGGCCGCAGGAAAGAGGAAAACCCTCCTTCTTTATTTTTTCCCAAGAGACGGACGCCGGCCTGGAAAAAATAGGCGACCTTTCGGTCGTCATGAACCATGAATTCAAAGACGGCAACACACTCGCCTTGAATTATCAGAAAGTACGAATGGTCGACGGAAGTTCGGTCATTCTCTATAACCGTTCGGCCGGCCAAAAAGGCAAAGACGCGAGCGCCTATGTGAACCTGATGGTTTCCCCGGCCGACTTTGCGGCCAAGGCCATGGCGGGCCAGGGATTTTCCATTCATCTGTTTAATCTGGACGGCAATATCATCATGGCCAAAGCGGGAAAGACCGGCGGAGAAAATGACGAGTCAGGCACAACCATCAAAATGCCGGCTAACGAAATCGACCTTACATTTCCCAACGCAAACGGGAATAATATCAGCCTGGCTTTACTCTCGAAAATGTTAACGGACAATAAGAATCAAGAGTTCCTTGCCCTTGCAAAGGAAAAGGAATTCTATGGCCGTCTTAAAGAAAACCCCGAGTTGTTGCTGGCTTCCCTTGATACGTCAATTTCTCGTGAGGTGTGGGAGAGTATATGGAGCTCCGAAGAATCTAAGAAAAAGCAGCCGGACAATTACTACGCCACTCGAGGCTCCAAGTATGGCGAAATCCTGATCGAGAATGAAAACGGAGACATAGAAAAGCTCGACCTCATGGACGTGCTATTCAGCTTCTCCGAAGGGAAAAATCCACAAGGTCTTTTGGTGGGCTCTTTGGGTCTGGATTTTCTGGGCGTGGCCAAAAACGGCGCGAACGTTTCTGTTTACGCGAGCGGGGACTATCTTAGGGAAAATTTTGGGGAGAACTATCGTCAAGGCGCCGAAAACGCTTTGCAGGGGCCGACCGCTCAAGCGGATCCGGATAGCCTCAATATTAGAGTGGATGATCCCAAGGGTGACGTCGGCGGTTTTGAGCAGGATCAAGAGAACGATAAATTCGCCTGGCGTTTGAGAAAGGCCGGTGACCAGGTCTATTTTCACGGCCCTCGGCTGAGTCCTCTCGAGGACCCCATGGGCGTGCGCAACGAAAACATCGCCCGGCCCTACTGGAAAGCGGGATTGGTGTATAAAAATGAAATGCCGCATGGCGCCGAAATGACTTTACCCGTAGGTCTGGATCAATACGGCAGTTTATCTATCGCTCAGATTACCAAAGTGACGGGTAAAGACGGAACAAATTCTTACAAGGTTTACAATCCTGAAACAAAACAAGAAGAAACAGTCCAGACCACCGACGAATATCTCCTCCAGCTCGGCCGCACCGCCATGAATATCGGCGGAAGCCAGGTGGTGGATCATTTTATTTCCTACGGCCGCTCCTCAGAGCGCGAAGAAAATCTCGAATTTAAAGGCAAGCATTTATCTTTAGGTTTTGGAAAAGGCTTTGTCAAAGTCGCGGACAAAAGCCTCAGCGAAGATCAAACCCAAATCGTTGAGAAGCTGTCGATGCCTCAGATGAAAGGCGCAACCTATGGGAATAATTTCATCGACGGCCGCCATATGGACAGCAAAGAAATCACCGATGGCTTTAAACTTAAGAAAAATATCGTCTCCAACGAAAGCCTGAAGCGCGCGGTCACAGGCCTCAATAGAGAGTACTCGGACATCTTAGAAAATCTTCTCATGCAGGCCTCTGATATCGACGAGAACGCGGGTATCGATGACCTTCGCCAGAAAGCCGGGGCCATCGATGAAGCGACCGCGAGCGCGGATGAGTTGAAATTTAAAAAAGCCGTTGGCCAGCTGTCCGGGGCCTGGGAGAATAAAGATTTTCAAAAAATCGAAAAGTTTTCAACGCGTTTTGATTCTGACAAAGATCAGAATGACAGGGAAGACAAAGACGCGTTCCATTTCAGCCAAGAAGACCAGGATAAAATAGATCAGTCCATCAGCGATTATAAGTCCAAGAAAGCCGCCGGCCAATTATGGGGCGCGACGGATATCAATGTCATCACAAAAGCCATGTGGAATCTCGGCACGGAAGACAGAGAAAAAGTTCAAAAAGCCCTGGCCGACGAAAGATACCGCAGCGTTCCCTTGGTGATTGAAGGCGACTGGGTGGACCGCTCTCATGAAGACCAGACAGATTTCAGCTTTGTCACGATCAAGGCCACAACGTATAACAAAGACGGAATTCCCAAAGAAGTTGTCCTGAGGGATCCCCGTAAATATGCCAAGAGTCTGGATTTCGTCATTCCTGAATCGGGGCTTTACGTCACGGGTTCCGACGGGGAGCTTAAGGATTTTGCCGGTTCGCCGGACGGCGAATATACCACCTACTCAGGCCGCATGGAGTTCACCATCGACGGCAATTCCCCGTCCAATCTCAAAAGCCATCAGTTCACGCCCGGCGCCTATTGGAAGTTGCCCGCGGTCGCCGGCAACGCCAAAGACGGAGATTTCAACCGCTACATGACCCGCGACTGGAAGTGGTCATCGGGTAAAGGCGCCCAAGGCGCTATCTATGTGGATTTAGCGGGCCGCGCCATCGGCGAATTCGGGGTCGGCAAGGATACCGTGTCCAGGCTGCCCTTTATCAGCCAAAATGTTTCGTCCCGAACGCAAAGAACACCCACATACCTCCTCGTTCTGCTCATAGGAGCGGATCCTCAAATATTGGAGGAGCAGAATGTCGCAAGTCTCCTTAATGCCGAAGGAGGTCAAGAGGTATTGAATAAATTGGGTGAGTACTTAAGGAAAATCGGTGTCAGCAAAGTTGATGTTGAATTGGCCAAACAGAGCTTAAAAGCAGGCGAATACGATAAATTTTATTCAGACTATTACACGCAAGAAGTCCGTCAATCAACAGGACTTGATCTTTCCGGCGATAAAGACAAAGCCTTTTTGCTCGCGGAACATTCCGCCAAAATCAAATACGGCGGCGATTTTCTCTGGAAGCGGGGCGCGGCATGGACGCCGTACCACGGATTCGATAGCGCCGGCGGCCTGTCCAACAATGACGGAACCAAGCCCTATATGCTCGAAACCATGTACACACTCGGCAAAGACGGGCGGAAAAAGATTGTCTACCAAGAGAAAAATTCCGATATCGACATCATCCTCGGACCTTACCGCGATCCCATTCTCGTGGCCGATCACCTGACAAACTTTTCCTTTGTTGCCGCTGGCGAAGGGGAATCTGCGCTTCACCAAGGCACAGTGCAGGTTGAAGCCCTTAAGGATGGGCAGGGAAACGACATCACGCCTTTTTTCAATAAATACACAGCCATCGCGACCGGCGAAGACCAAGATAGCGTGGCCCCGGGCAAATTCGTTTTGCAAACGGGCATGATCAGAGAAGACGGTTCTGAGCAGATGAACGTGGACCAGGTCTTTGCGGCCCGCAGGTACATAACAACGGAAAAAGGCGCGTATCTGGGCCTGCCGGGTCTGGGCTTAAGAAAATATTCACCAGGCGAAAAGGGCGGTCCTGTTATCCATTATATGCCCCAGGCCACGGCAGACGGGCAAACAATTGACGTGCCCCTGGTTCTTGAGGGAACCAAAGAAGAAACCGTCTTTGGCGAGCTTCACGCGGGCATTGTTCCTGACGATTACAAGGAAGGAAAATACAGCGGTTCAGTGTTCTTAAAAAGTTTCGCCAAAGGCAGCTCGTTCACCCGCGGCGAGAATAAAGGCTTCGCTATCAATGGAGTTATCGTCGGTTATAACGGCGCGGATATTCCGGATGAAGGAACCGAGGTCAGCGTTTCGCCTCTGATTATCTCTGATGGGGGAAAAACCCACGCCCTCGCCTATTCCGGCCAAAAGGGCGGGTATTGGTCGAAAAAAGATGAGTCCTGGATTCATCAGTGGGCCAATGAGGCAGGTGATAAAAGCTCGTTCGATGTCGCCGTTCGCAATATCAACACCGGAGACGCTGATCCCGACAAATCAAAAGGTCTTGAGAGCAAATTTCCGGAGAGCGTTGATAAAGAATTAAACAAACCGGAAAACCGGTATATCCATTCCAACATCACGTTAATGAACAATGAGCCAAAACGCTCATTTACATTAAGCGGTGTTAATTACGACGTGCATAAAGCTCAAATAACCAGCTTGTCGGCTTATGATTCTTCCTTCGGATCCATTGCCTCGCCGGGTGCGTTTATTCTTCCCACCAAAGCGGGCATAGTCAGCGGCGGGGTTACGCAAACAGTCAGCAAAGAGGCTGCCGATAAAGCCCTGGCGGGCTTAACACAAAGACTGTTTGACCCAAGCGAAAATTACGAAAAAATTCAAGAAGCAATCAAGAATATCGAAACATTTATTTCAGAGTCCACGTTAAAAGACGGCCAGTATTCTTATCGCCACGGAAAAGAAGGCAAGCCCTTTGATCTCAACGGCATAAAGCTGTTTAAAGGAAATGACGACGACCAGGCCGGACTTTATTTCGACGGCAAAAAAATGTATGCCCTTGTCGGCACGTGGTTGAAGCAGGAAAGCGTGACCGATCCGAGCAAGCCCGAAATCGGCAATTTTAAGGACGGCCAGCCTATTGATCCCAGCAAGCCGTGGACAGAGACCTTCGGCAAAACGGAAATGGTCGGAAAAATCATTGATGAAGGCGTCAATCAATTTGCCTACAAGAGCCAATTGCGTAACCTGACAACCATCTCGCATAAGGATCAATATGCCGCGGACCAGTCGGCCGAAACGGCGAGAAATACCATCGATGCCCTTCCAAACCAATCACCCCTCATGATTGCCTTGGATAATATGGGATTGCTTGAACTCTCCCTTTCGAACAGCGACGAACTTCAATTGGATTCTGACGCCACATTTGTTACCCCGAGCCCGGCGGCCCAAGATATGTCTTTAAATAAATTTGATAAAATGAGCAGAGACTTAACAGATGAGATAGCTTTGATATTCACTGCTCCGGGTCAGGCGACTGACCTTCAAGACACGTCTCTGGAAGAATTTACGGAAATGAACAACGGCATATTAAATGAGATGGTTTCTATCGGCGAAGAGCATGACCGGCAAATCAACCAGAAAGTTTCTCATCCCGGATACGAAAATGGTCAAATCACTCAACATATCGAGGATTTTGCCATTGTCATAGGCAGTAACGACACGCAAGATTTGATGACGCCCATGACGACCCTGAATGAAAACGGCGAAACCGTCACCACCGGCATGAGAGGAAATATCCATAAAATAGCATATATACCTATTGAATTTACCTCTAAAGCGGCCGATGGCGCGGAAGGCACACTTGGCGCGGTCAGTCTTTTGCAGGGAAAAGACGGCTCTATGAATATACGCGCCAGACAAGGCAAGTGGGTCACATACGAAAATCCTTATGATATAAAATCCAGCGAAGATGCCACCCAAAAAGCCTCAGACAGCATGACGGAGCATCCATCGGGCGGGGCTTCCCGAACAGCGGCTTACAGCTCAATTCGCGGATACACCATTCTTGATTTGGACAGAGATATCGGACCCGGCGGGGCCGTGGCGTATGACCAGCACGGCAATGTTATGCCATTTGAGGCCTTTTCTCCTTTGGCTAACGGTTATTCGCCTCATTTAGATTTTTCCTACATCAATCCGTTTTCGGCCATCATGGGCGAAGGAAGCGTCGTCTGGCTTCCGGCAGGCGAATATTCGAGGGCCGCTGTTGATCAGGAAGTCAAAAACGCAGACGGGACCATTACGACAAAAAGAGAAGATAATCAAATCGTCAATTTGAATGCCGAAGGTTTTCCGCTGGGCTACAGGCTTAAAAGAGAAAAAGGAAATTTGGTCAGGGATTATTCCGACAGCGTGGTCAAGAGACCGGTCCAGGGAATAGAAAGATATTTTGTGACAAAAGCAGCAGAAAGCGTTCCTCTGCTCAATACGACTTCGACCGCCTCACTTTTTAATAAGAATGATGACTATCTTGGCAATACCGGAAAAGATGAAACCATGGGTATCGAAGAGCCGCAACTCGAGGTAAAAGAGAAAATCAAATATACGGTCGACACGCAAGCGGTCAATCATGCTTATGAGATTGTTTATGAGGGAAGCGTCAAAGGAAAGGCCGCCATTGTCCAACCTCTTACGCCCGAAGAAATGGATTATATCACCGGCAATATTCTGGAAAATAATGCCTTGCGCTACAAAGGCGTTCGGAAGTTTACCAATCTGGGCGGTCCTGATCAAAAGACCGGAGAAATCCGCTATGGCTTCCTGCCCATGGCCAACAAATTCATTACGCTTGAAGGCGGAAAAATCATTAGCGATCAGATCGACACGGAAACCGGCAAAAATATCGTGATTGACCTCAAAAGCGGCGGTTTCAGCCGTGGCTGGGGATATAAATATGATATTGTGAGCCAGGAAAAAGAAGAGCGCATCAATGAGTCGGGACAGGTCAACGATGCCCCGCGTTTTAATATCGTTCGAAGAGATCCCTCCGGATGGGGCCCGCTGGCAAGCGGAAAAATCTACGCGAGCGACAAACCGGCCTTGCGTGATGCCTATCAGCAAGTCTTCCGGCAATTGAGTTATGAATACTGGCTCTCAAAACGGACCGATGGATCTCAAATTGTTTCGACCATAAAGAAATTTCTTGGCCTCGGAACGGATGACAATGGAATAAATAAAGATCAAACCAAGAAAAACAAAGAAAATTTAAGCACCATGGGCACGGTCGTGGATACCCAAAAAGCCACATGGGATGAAAAGGATTATAGCATTACATTTGATAACGCCCTGCTTGTCTACGGCGATGTGGATACGCGGCGCGATAGCCCGACCTTTGGCCGCGTTATTTTCGAATCCACGCTGACCTTACCCGGCACAATCGTCGAGGACCCGGCCATCCTCGACATGAACCTGCTTGAACTGGCAGAAAAGAGAGATTTAATCTGGGGTTCGTCGGTCAAAGCCAAGATGACATTCTTGGTCAGTCACGATATTATCAAAGACCTCGTAGAAAGAGGCGAACTTCCGGATGATTTTGAGCTCATCGACGAGCCTGTCCTGATCTCCAGAGATAGAGTTTTGCCCGATGGTTCTGTGAAAACTCTTGAGGCCATCGTGTCGCAAGAAACAGTGAATGATGCCAGGGGCACAGATAGAAAAGTATTCGGTATTATCCCTACACCAGGCCCTGAATACGCGCATATTATACCCTGGATTGGTTTGTTGTGGACTCCTAAAATACAAGTTCACATCGGAAATGAGATCGAAACATTAACATTTGAGCCCAATGATCTTCCGAAATTCTTATCAGACATATCTGATGAACCTGAATCGGAAAGGGTGCCGATAACCGAAGAACATGCCTTAGATTTCAAAGACTTCACATTAAAGAGCGATTACAGATCACCGGGCGATGAGAGCTCCGAGTGGATTTCTTCATTAACCCTGGGCATGGAAAACTCCGTAGAAAATGATTTTACGACTTTTGCGCAAGGAAACGCGGGAAGCATAGACGGAAATAATATGGGTAGATTCGCAAGCGTTATGGTCAAAAACGGTTACACAGAGTTCAGGCCTCTTGTTGAAACGTCCATTCAGCTCAATAGACAAGCCGAAGTAGCCACGATCACAGATATTGGGCTAACGGCTCTGACCATTGCCGATATAGCCTCTCAATTTTTCGCTCCTCACGCGCCTGTCAGCCCGGCGGCCATCGAAGCGGCCGGCGCAGCCGCTAAATTATCGGCAAGATCGATAGCCTCAAAAATTTTTGGAAACAGAGTCATGAGTTCCGCTATCGGCAGGTACGCGGCCGATCGGGCTGTCATGACGGGCGCCGCGGTTGCCGGAACAGGCGCGATCAATCTCGTTTCCTATCTTCAAGATGGAAAAACCCTGTCCGCGGAAGACAATATTCGCATGGTGGTCGGACTTGTCAGCCAGCAGGCCCTGATAAAAAATCTGGAAAAGGCCGTTGAGGCCATCGGCGCTGCCAAAAACCTCAGCCCATTGGCCCAACGTGTCATTGCTTATGGGGCATCAGGGACCATAACAGGCATCAATTATGTTGCCGCTGATATAATTTCAGGACAATACAAGGATTCTTCAAACTCTTTGATGAAGAGTTTTGCGACGGGTTTTGGCATCGGCCTTCTGACCCACGGCGCGGGACGATTATTGACGGGAAAAAGGCCCTTGAAGTTTTTGGAAAAATTAGCCAATCCCAAGACCAAGTTGTATTTTCGGGCTCCGGTCATGGCCGGTTTATACCTGGCAGCTTTTGAAGCGGCATCATTGCTTCAAACCCACACATTGATCAATCCTTTTGATGAACCTGTCGCGCTTGCTCTGATCGGATTAGCCGGCGTAGGAACAGGTTTGCTTGGGCCGAGAAGCTTGCTGAACCTTGCAACAAAGATGGGAAAAGAAGGCCAATTGGCGACAACCCTTGCCATCGCCACCGGCGCGGCCGGTTTTGCCAACGCCGGCGCCATATGGGAAACCGTCAAAACAACCGGTTTGGATCGTATTGGAATTTTGGGTCACAGCGAAGAAGAACTCTATGATCCTTCAGGAAATAAAATAAGCTATCTCTCAAGGCTGGGCGGGGCTTACGCCGGAGGCCTCCAAACCGGCCCTTATATGGGCATGGTAGTCGGTGGTTTGATGCGAAGCACAACCAATCCCTACTGGGTTGAATCCGGCCTTGCGGGCAGTCCCATTGCTATCGGCAAGGCTGTCTGGAGAGTGAAAAATCCCCTCAAACTTTTCAATAAATCAATCAGGGAGGAAACATTCGAACACGTTGCGGCAGGCGGCCCTCTGCTGTCGAGAATCCCCGTCATCGGAAAACAGGTCGCGAAAATGGACAACCTGTCCATGTTCATCGGTGCCAGCGACGCTATCGAAAGGTATGGCTTGAGCGCTCTTGAGACATACGCTCGCGAGAAATACGGAATTAACTTATTCAACGAAGGAGACGAAGGCAAGCAAGCCAAAAGCCACGCCAGTTTCGCGATTACCTTATTCTTATTCGGATCGTATGCTTCAACTCAAGCTAAAGGTGAGTCTGATATTGTAGGGGCAGGCAAGTATGAGAATGCCAGAAAAGCCGCCGCAGAAGATCCACCAGCTAGAAACAGTCGCGATCGCAATGATCAGGGTCAACTGGTAGAAGTTGCGCCACCAAGTCCACGAACAACCGAATCATCCCCAAGCGGTCTTGTTGATGCAAGCGGCAATCCTATCCAAAGGGCTAGCCGTTCAGCTCAACCGACTTTTACCGATACAAACGGAAACACGATTTCTTCGAGCTCGCCATCCATTTTCAAACGCGTTAGACGAACAATAACAGACAGCAAGCCTGTTCGCTCTATTCGATCACGTTTTATTGAACCTATGGATAGACGCATCCTGCAGGCTCGATCACTACGGGATGCGCGAAAAGCCATTGGCGCAGTTAAACAATATAAAACCATTGATTCTATCAAAGAGAAATCTGGTTTGAATACGAGGCAAATCGAATTAGCTGAGATGATTCTTGACACAAAGACCGATTTTGAAAAAAGAACAGGGGAAACATTTGAATTTAATACCAATCAGGCATCTCTTCAAGGCATCGGAATGAGACTGTTTGAAAGATCCTATTCAGGCGCTAAAAATGTTAGAGAGATCATGAACTGGTTTGCATCAAAAGGAAAATCAACAGCTGCTTTTCCTTTGATGAAAGCCATTGCCAGAAAATATCCCAACGCCAAGGTTATATTCACGACATCATTTAATAATATCGATGCGGCTCTCAAAGGATTAGAAGGTATTCCTGTTAATCGAATCTTATTTGATGCACAAAACAAACCGACAAATCTAAGAAAAGGAATCACAGTCGTTGAAACAAGTGAATTACTCGAATTGGCTGCCCATGAAAAACTGAAAGACACATTTATTATTGCCGACGAACCTCAAGATGGTTTCCAATCTCCAACACTTGTTTTTGGCAGCGAAAAAGGTCTGGGCAAACAGCTTATTCAAATTGAACAATTCAGAACCCAATATGGAAATGAACGAAGCTATGATGCTGCTTTATTAAGCATAGCTCGTAGACACGCAGGCGAAATTATCAACAAGACTCTTGAAAGCGGCCATGTTGTGAGAGTCCAATTCCAATTTAGCGAACCAGCCAAGAGGGCTATTGTTGAGCAATTCAAGAAAACTCCAGAATTCAAACTTACTGAACGAAACGACCAGCAGATCGATGCTTTACTGGATGGAGCTGCTGATGCGATCAAAGGTAAAGACATTACCTATCGTGTTAATCAGGACAGTCAAACGGGTCGTATGTCAGGCTATGAAACTATGGAGGTTCGAAAAGGAAAAGTTGTTAAAAATACTCACTTTGGCGATGAGGGCATGGGCTTAAATGCAAGAGCTCGAATGATTGCTGTTAACGAAAAAGCGCCTTTAGATGTGTATGTTGATGGCGTGATGAATAAAACTAAATCTGCCACAACCTATAGCGATGCGTTAACACAAGCTGAGGGTTTTATTGGTCTGACAGCGACAGCGAAAGGATTCAACCCTACCTTCAAAACATTAAGAGCCAATATTTGGAAGATTGGCCGAAAAGGAGAACTCGACATTGCTGATTTATCCGAAAATCTTAATATTACCCTTGATTGGCATTCTTCGGGTAAGCCAGAGTCAATTGTTGAAAAAGTGAACAATATTATTCATCCGAGCAATTCAAAGATAGGGAAGTCTAAGATTCCCAACCTGCTTCTCGTTTCTAATAATGATGCTGCAGTGAGAAAAGCAGTTGCTCTTCGTATGAGTTCAGACCCGAGATTCAAAGACATTGAAATACTGGTTGAAGGAAAAGAATTATCTATAAGTAAGATCGAGAGCCGAATTGAATCAAATCCTAACCAAGAACGAGTTGTTATTGCCCAGTTCTATGATGGTGTCAACCTTGCTAAACAAACAATCAAGGTTGATTCCAATACGCGTGCCCAGGTTGTGCTCACCAATGTTGCTTCCACGGCTGATGCGGTGCAGACATTTTTGCGTGTCGCAAGCCATGATTCCGTGAGAGGCCGACGCATCAAAGGCCAGGCTGATTACGCAGTCTCTATTCGTGATTTCCGCTTAACACATGTGGAAAGAGCGGAGTTGATGAAGATTGCTGAAAAGATCGATTCGGCGAATGCAAAAATCGCAAGCTTACAAGAAGGATCAAGGGATTACAAGAAAACATCCAGCGAGAAATCTGTTCAAGAGGCGCTCTTGCGAAGAAAATTAATCGGCATATCAGATGTTATTCTGGCTGAGACAAATATCAGCAATATCCAAATTGCCTCAAGATCCAGCCGGGGAACAAAAACACATTCTCGCGATCAACTATTTAAGCTTGTTGAACAATACAATACAGACATTCAAAATAAACGAGATGCTTCTTTCTTAAGAGATAATACAGGACAGACTTCAGTCAATCGATCCTTACCAAGCAACAAAGGATTTGAAACATATGTGGCGGATGGCAAAGGCAGCGTTAAAGCAATTAGTCAAACAGCCGTAAGTGCTCCAATTGATTTTACCCATGGTAGCCAATTGATGCCGGGTGAGACGATTAACCATCAGAGCATCTTGTTAGCCAATCAAGCGATCCCAGCCAAAATCATTACTCAACAAAATGAAAATGGCGAGGTCGCTCCTGTTAAGTTAATGTACACTACCATTGATCAAAATTCTCAAAATAACACACCATTTACGAATGCCTTTGTCCCTATCACCAACAATCAATACACGGTTGATTTTAAGCAGAACATCGCAAGCGATATTCAGGTCACAGGCCGGGTTTTTGAGATTACCGATGTCCAGACAGGTGAGCAGAAATTAGCCGGCTATCGGCTTAAAACCTCCAGAAATTCCACTACACCGCTTGATAAAATCGGTATTCCTTATACCAAGGTTGGTGATCAGATCCAGATTTCTCGGGATACCGTGAATAAGCTCATGCCGCATGATCTTATTGAAGACATTTTGAGTGTTGCGCAAAACAAGACACTTCAATTTGCATTTTCAACAGATTCGGTTACACCCATCACGGTTGATACCAAAGCAAAAAAAGTCTCAAATACCAAAATTGCCATCGATGCAGCCCGGGCGAATGTAGAAAAACTTGAACTCATTTTGGATAATACTTCTCTCTTAATTGATCAGGCTGATCAGCTGGGACTTAATCCTGCAGGTATCCAAAGAGATCTTGCAGATATCCAGGGTACTCGCGATCTCATTAAAGATATGCTTGATAGTCAAAAAGGCAGTAAAAATTTATTCCTTATTGATAGCCAGGTAGCCAATGATATTCCTGCAGCTATCCAGCAGGCGCAAAAACAAGAGGGATTAACCAGCGCAGAAAGTATAGCTTTTGACCTTGGATTTGGCCTCAAAACCTTTGGCGGTCACGCAGGGACAAGTCACACTAAAAATCAGCAAAACATCTATCTCTATGGGGCCTCACCTGATTTTGCCGATACCATTGAGCACGAAGGAATCAGTTTGGTTGCGAATCTCAAGCATGATAAGGCTGTTGCTCTTCAAGGTCGCATTGCCAAGTACCAAAGCCATTTAAGAGGAATTGAGACAAAGGCAGATGTATCAAGCGATATTGCGTCTGTTTCTTCAGATGTATCCTCAAGCGGCAAGCGTCGGGATCAGGCCTCCTTAGTCGAGGTCGCGGCCCAGCCGCGCATGACAGTGCAAACACCCGCAACCGCCCACACCCAGCCCATTACTTCCCTGAATGATCTTTACCGGAGTTCAGGTTTTTTTGAGGCCGTCCAAGCCATTGCCCGGGAAGATGCCGTCAGCGCTTTAGAGATTATCGATCGATTGACAGCACAGGAAAAGAACAACCTCCATGCCGCGACAGGAGATCAAGTTAACATCGCCCGCATCCGCTTTAACGCGACCCAAGGCTTGCGCGCCGTAGCCGAGCAGATCATCGAGGATGAACTCCAAGGACTCGAGCCGATTATTCCCTTATGGATTTCGGAAGCGGCGAATCAACAACCTATTTCACGGGGAACCAGTGGTATGCCCTCTCCAGCAGCGCCGGTCTTCAATGCACAAAAATTGCAAAAACCTAATTTAACAAATCCACTCACAACCGAACAGCAAGAATGGTTCCAAGAACTCTATGCATATGCCGAAAGGTTCTCAACAACACATACAGCCATTGGAAAGCTTGGCAGAAATCTGCTTAACCAAGAAGAAATCCTTGGTCTGTTGGCTGATGAGATTGACGGTCTTGTGCGGCGCTTTGATCCGTCCAGAGGAACTCTTCTCGTCACTCTGGCAGGACCCCGGTTTGAAGGAGCTATCAAAGACGCCGTAAGAACGGATAGAGGGCTCAATGAAAAACTTAAATATACTCATTTATCTTTGGCCGACACTCTAGACAGAAAAGGAGACGATAAGGACCTAACGGTGGAAGCAAGCTTAAAATCCAAAACGGATCCTTATCTCGATCCTTTGATGCAATTAAATGGCGAACGATCAAGGCTTGAGAGAATCAAGAGTTTTCTCGAGGAACACAATGGACAAATCTACCCAGAAAGGACGAAAGAAGAAGTAAAAAGAATTTTTGGCGTCACAAGGAATACGTTAGAAAGTGAAATCAGAAGAACACCCGCCTTAGCCATAGTATTCGATCAACTTAGAGAAGCGCGACCCATCTTAGAAGCACTCGAGAAAGAGGGCAGAGATACCGGGAAAGCTGCCGAGAGCCTGGGCTTTTCTCATCCGGCTCTCGTCGAAAAGATGGCGGCCAATCCTTATTTAGCTCAGACGCTGGCTGACATACAAAGGGTTGAGGCAGAAGCTGAGAGAGAGATTCAAACAATCACGGCCGCTCTCAAAGAAACCGGAGGCATAAAATATAAAACAGCGGAACTATTACGCATTAGCGACAAAACTCTTAAAGAAAGAATAGCCAGACACGGCCTTGAAGACCTGGTTATGAATTTGAA
>JBDRMG010000046.1:0-4403 GCA_043812495.1 Candidatus Omnitrophota bacterium
GACTTGCCGCGTCCAGGTTCACCGTCAAGGATAAGGAATTTCTGAATCAGGTTATTGCCTAAAAGGCAGAGTCCCGCGTATTTTTGCAAAAGCACGGCATCATCAGGCGTAACTGCCGGATAGAGAAGCTCATTTAAAAACCGTTCACACTTAGCCGCGGGGTCAAAAGGTATCGGGCATTGATTGCGTGAATAAAATTCCGGCGAGAATGTGCAGAAGTCCGCGTCCGCGGTATCCTTAAACACAATGACACCGTTGGCCAGATGCACGATCGTCTTAAGCCGTTTAAAAGCATTCTTCTTTTCACTGATGCCTTTTAAGTGCGCCACGATGTGATTGAGACTGCTGTTGGTGCGCTTGCGCTCAAGTGACGGAAGCCCAAGCTCGCGGGAAATCTCAAGGATGCGGCTGGCGATCTCCTGCTTGATGACATCTTCGGAAATAACACTGTAAAGACCGGTCGCCGGATCATAGCGGTAAAAGACGCGCTCATCCGGCTCGTATAGCTGAATGTGTTCCGCTTGATGCAGGCTTGCCCAGAATGCTTGATTAAGCGCTGTCACGCCGCCGTCTTTGGATAGATAATACGGCTCACCGTAACGGCTGATGAGGCCTTGCAATTCAGGATTGATCACCGGATCCGGCACTTGCGACAATGCCCAGCGTGGACGGTTATCAACAAGAGAGAGAAGCTCCTCGCGTGTGCCGCCAGCGGAAAGCCAATCAGACACGTCTTTGATTGTTTCGCCCTCAACATCCGGCATCTCGATCATCTTGACCGGAATGCCCGCAGTGTATAAGTCACTTGCCACATCATACGCGTGTATCCGTCCGGGTCCGTCTTTATCCGCCAACACAACCGCTTCACAGCATCCATCAAGCGCCTTTGTGTAGGCCGCTTGCCATTTACCCGCGCCCATCGGGCAGGAGGTAGCCGCAAGGCCTAAAGCGTTCAGATTATCAGCGTCCTTTTCGCCTTCGCAAATAAAGATCGTTTTGCCGTCTTGAATTGCCTGCATCACTTCCGGCAAATGGTAAAGAACAGGCTCTACTTCACCTAAGCCCCAGACAAAATCATTGTTAAACGGCCGCCTTTGCGCGAATGACTTGGGCTCAAACCGCACGACCTGAAAAAGCAGATTGCCGCCCGCGTCCTTATAATCATAAATTTTGCTAATGCGCTGGTTATTCATCTTTACCGTCCTCATTAGAATGGATTGGATATCCCAAGGCGAACTTGCAGAAGCGGATCAGACGAAGCGCTTGCTCCGTAGCCTCGGCAAAGGAAAGCTCCTTGCCGTAGGCCTGTAAATAAATCTCCTGAAATTCTTCGATCGCCTTTTGGGTTAACATAAAAAACTCCGTAACATTTTTGCTTACGGAGTAAAGTTTATCGCAGTTTTGTAAGGTTTAAAATTTGCTAAAACACACGAATTCCGACGGATGTTTTAGTATTCTGAAAAAGGAATTTTAAGAGGAGTGTTTCAGTAAGGCAGGTTATTTTTTAATGCCTTTTTTCTTGTAAAACGCGCGTAGTCCCCGGGTGGTCTTGCGTGCCTTGGGCAGGATCTCGTCTCGGTGCTTCATATAAAAGCGTTTGTTTCGCGCGGGCTTGCCGCAATCTTTGCCCTCGGTCTTGTAGGCGCAATATTTACGGCTTTTGTGGAATGGAAAGATATTGCCGCAGAAAGAACACTGTGTGATTTTTTGCTTTTCTTTAAGTTCATCCAGAAGGTCGTCGAAGAAACGAAAACAGAAATCATAAAACGGCAGAGTACGGTCTTTGACAGCCGCGTTAAACGCGTTCAGCTTGGCGATGTATTGAGTTGAAACCGCCTGCGACTTTATCCATTCATATCCCAGCTCGGCGATCTCATTGAGCAACCTTTGATATTCGCGTTTGTCGGTGAAGTTGTAATCGAGGTTGAAATAGAGGATGTTGAAGACATCGTCAAAGAATAAGCGTTCGATGTCATCCTCATGGAATTCGCTCTCTTTCGCCAGATGATACGCCGGGAGCTGATAAATTCTTTTTAATTTCCGAAACAGGAGTTTTTCTTTTTCACTGTCCGGGTCCAACACCCTATCCAAACTTATGTCGAGCTTAAGGACAATCGCGTCTTTATTGTTGCGAATGGAGTTTAAGAGATACGGCGTCTCCTGAATACCAAAGTCCTTGAGGCTAATCTCAACCGGTTTGTTCTTTGCCTTGTCTTGCAGGAGTTTCAGGAATTCGGATTTTGTCCTTCCAATGAAAGTCCCCAGCCGGGTATATTCAAGGCGTTCATCATCAAGATCAATGCTCTTGGCATAGGCGTCATTGATTAAGGCGAATATCCTGAAATGATAAACCGCATGGCCGTAGCCTTTGGGGAGTGAGGAGTCTTCGATATTGTCATGCAGTTCAACCACCTGCCCGCGCGGATGATACCCTTTGTATTTCTGCGGGCAGAATATCTCAACCGGGTCTTGAAACTGAAGGGTGATATCTTCCGGTTTCTTAAACTTTATCTTGAGCTCTCGTTTCGTCATGGGTAACCTTAAATTTATGGTAGTAATACTAAATCTTTTATATTATAATGTTTTATACCCTTTTTGTAAATAAGAATGGCTTGCGGGTGGTGCTATTAACAGGATGTTGTGACCACCGGGAAGCGGGAAGATAGGATATGTCTAAAGAAGCCCAAGCAAGAATCAAGATTAATAAACTATTGGAAGAATCCGGTTGGCGGTTTGATGCCGATGAAAATGGGTCGGCAAACATTCAACTTGAAGCAGGCGTCAGGTTTGAGGATTTGGGCGATGACTTTGAGAATGCCCAAACTCACGATAAGAGACGCGGAGCAATCGATTTTCTATTAATTGATAAGGATGGCCGCCCATTGGTTGTTGTGGAGGCTAAAAAAGAATCTATTGAGCCATTGTCTGCCAAAGAGCAGGCTCGTAATTACGCCCGCAATGTTGGCGCCCGATTTATCATTCTTTCAAACGGAAACATTCATTATCTTTGGGATACCAAACACGGTACGCCCAGCCCTATTGTTCGATTCCCCTCACAGGATTCCATTACGCAATATGAAACATATGTTCCTCAGCCCGATGTGCTGGCAGAAACGCCGGTTGATGAAAATTATGTGATCGCGACTCAGATGCCTGCCTTTGCCAATGATCCTGATTTTCAGGATGAGGCCAAGCGTCCTGATTTTCTGCATCGCCACAACCTGAAACAATTACGCCCATATCAAGTCAAAGCGATAAAAAGCCTGCAACAGTCCGCTCAAAAGGGAAATATGCGATTCCTCTTTGAAATGGCCACAGGAACGGGAAAGACCCTTGTCTCGGCGGCAGTCATCAAATTGTTTCTCAAGTCCGGCAATGCCAAGCGTATTCTGTTTTTGGTTGATCGTCTGGAACTGGAAGATCAGGCTCACAAGGCTTTTCAGAATTACCTCGGCAAAGATTACACAGCTGTCATTTATAAAAAGAATCGCGATGACTGGCGAAAGGCAGATATTGTTGTCTCAACGATCCAATCATTTCTGGCTGGCGATCGTTACAAAAAAGAATTTTCCCCTACTGATTTTGAGTTCATCATTTCAGATGAGGCCCACCGTTCCATCAATGGCAACAGCCGCGCGGTATTTGAATATTTTGTGGGATATAAGCTGGGATTAACGGCTACACCAAAGAATTATTTAAAAGGTTATGACCATACCGGCCCTAGTACACAAAGGGATTTTGAGCGGCGCCAGTTGCGAGATACGTATAAAACGTTTGGATGTGAGCCGGGCGAGCCGACCTTCAGTTATGATCTTCTTTCCGGTGTTAAAGATGGGTACCTTGTCAACCCGACTCTTGTCGATGTGCGGACAGAGATCACAACCCAGCTTTTATCTGATGAAGGTTATGCTGTGCATGTGGTTGATGATGAAGGCAATGAGAGTGACGAAAAATATACCCACCGGGATTTTGAGAGAAAATTCTTTAACGAGGAAACAAACATTGCCATGTGCAAGGCTCTGGTGGAGAACGGTTTTCTCGATCCGGTTGCCAAACAATTCGGCATTGATTTGTTCGGGAAAACCATTGTTTTCTGTGTTTCCCAAGCGCATGCCGCAAGGATCACTAACATTTTAAACAAGATGGCGTTGGAACGATGGCCAAGCGTTTATGGACAGTCTGACTTTGCGGTTCAGGTCACCTCTTGGGTGCAGGGCGCACAGCAAATGACCATCAATTTCGCGAATAACTTGTTAGGCGGTAAAGTGAGACAGCCGGATGGTTATGATTCAGGCAAGACACGTGTTTGCGTGACTGTCGGTATGATGACCACCGGATATGACTGTCAGGATATTTTGAATCTTGCCTTAATGCGTCCCGTATTCAGTCCGTCAGACTTTGTG
>JBDRMG010000047.1:0-108289 GCA_043812495.1 Candidatus Omnitrophota bacterium
ATATTATTGACTGTTCCATTAATAAGGAAAAGACCAATAGGATGTGTTCTCGGGGAGCCGAATGACCGAAATGGTCACGTTCGGTTCTGAGAGGGGCATTAAATAACCAGGGAGGTTACAAAGGATGTCTACTCACAAAAAACTATTGTCTTTTGTATTCGTACTTCTTTTATTAGCCGGATTCGGTTGCGCCAAAAAAGAAAAACCCGCCATCACCATCGATCAAATACAAATCACTGCCGATGAATTTGAAGACGCCTTTCATGCGTCACGGTTTGTGATGCTGGGTGAGGAGGGGCGCAAAGCATTCTTGGAAAGCTATATTTCCACCAAGCTTATCCTCAAGGAAGCCGAGAAAATGGGGCTGGACAAAGATCCCGAATTTTTGAAGGATATTCAGTTTTTCTGGGAAACAGCTCTTCTGAAGCTGGTGATGACGAATGAATCCAAGGCGCTGGCTTCTAGCGTCCAGGTCACCGATCAGGACATACGCAGTTATTACCAAGCGCACAAGGACAGCCGCTTCAAGGAGAAAGAATTATCCGCGGTCTACGATCAAATCAAATGGCTGCTTCTTCAAGATCAACAGGGCCAGGCCATGACGACATGGACCGATTCTCTCAAAAACAAAGCCCACATCAAAATCGATTACGGACGCTTAGGTCTCACGCCATAAAAGGAGGAAAACATGGATCGGGAATCCAGAAGAAAAATTTTTATTGATCCCTCGTTTCAGTTGAATTTTATCGGGAAATTTTGCTTGGTCGTCATGGCCTCATCCGTGCTGATCGCCTCATCGGTCTTTCTTTTGACGCGCGAATCAACCACCGTGATGATCGAAAACACAAAGGTCTTGGTCAAGCCCACCTCGGATTTCATCCTGCCCAGCCTTTTGATGACTGTTTTGATTGTTGCGGTCTTTTCGGCCTTGACCGTATTTGTCATCGCCTTATTTGTTTCTCACAAAATCGCCGGACCCCTTTATCGACTTCGCCGAGAAATCGATTTGATGCAAAAAGGGGACCTGGACAGGAATTTTAATATCCGCAATAAAGACCAAATTCAGGCTTTGGCTAAAAGCCTGAGTTCGATGAATGATATTTTCCGTTCAAAACATACGGAGCTACGCGAGACTTATCAGGCCCTTGTGACCTATTTAGAGAAAAAAGATTTTCGCATTTCTGCTCAAGACAAAGAAGAGCTCCAAAAGATATTGAATGAAATGAATAAAACAATGGGCTACTTCAAGGTTTAATGAAAAAGATTTACCCCCTCATTTTGTTTGTTCTGATCGGCCTGTTGTCGACGCCGCCTTCTTTGGCCCAAGACAAAGACCTTTCTTTGATCGGCGAAGGCCAATATTTTTCAATTTACGGATCCCAAGATCTTGACATCAGGGAGCTGCTTTCCGATCTCAATTATAATTATTTGCTTCGCCTGGACAACCTCGCGGATAAGAAAAACCAGGACCCCAAAGACATTCTGACAAAAACAATCGATGCCCTTTATCTCGAGATCAGCGATATCCTGGGGATTCATATCTACAGCTATCACGGGAATTTGATGTTTTATCCCGATCAGGCTTCCGTCAATGAGGTTTTTAAAAGTTATTTTCAGGAGGATTTTCCCGAACGGTCTTTTTATCTTCACGAGAAAAACACCATCTATATTTCCTCTGCGGATTTGACATTGGGAATGATCGCGCATGAAATGGCGCACGCGATCCAATCTCATTATTTTGTCGTTCCTCCGCCTCCCAAAGTGCAGGAGATTCTATCTGGATATGTAGAATATAATCTCAGGAAGTCAACAGGCACGCTCCCGTAACTATTCAGAAACTTAAAGAAATTTTGAACTTTTCCTCCGCTTGTGCGTTTAAGATAGTGGAGGAGGGGGACGTCAAAAATGCAGAATGATCCTGATGAAAGGCTTATGCTGAAGTATCAGGCAGGAGACAAGCAGGCTATGGAAGAGCTGATAGCCCGTTACAAAAATCCTGTCTATCGTTTTGCGGTTCGCTTATTGCGAAATTCCACAGAAGCGCAAGACATCGCCCAGGAGGTCTTCTTGAAGGTCCATAATGCGAGAATGACATACAAAGCCACGGGAAAATTTTCAACCTGGATATTCAGCATCACCCACCATGCGTGCATCAGCCGGCTGCGCAAGAACAAGTGGACAATATCCTGGCCCGTCTTTAAGAACGACCCTAATGTGCCCATGGATGTCGATAGTGCTGATCCTTCCCCCGATGAGGAAGCTTCTCATAAAGAAATGCGAACGATCGTCAAAGACTGCATTCACGATCTCCCCCTTCTCCAAAAGGAAATCTTGATTTTACGGGAATACGAAAATCTCGATTATGAAGAAATCGCGAAAATCATCAAAAAACCCTTGGGAACGGTGAAATCCTTGATTCACGGAGCGCGGCAATTACTCAAAGAAAAATTGCTTCCCTATGTTGACGAGGGAGGTTACTCATGAAAAACGATCCTGTTTTTAATCAATTAAGCAGTTACCTGGACAATCAACTGAGCGCCGATGAAAGGCGTCTTATTGAGGAACACTTGAAACAGTGCAAGGACTGCCAGGAAGAACTTCGCAAGCTTAAGCTTATTTCCGAGAAGCTCAAAATCTGGCAGGAGCCTGAACTGGGCCCGTTCTTTGAGAAATCCGTCATGGATAAAATCTCCTCCCAAGAACAAAGAAAGGGTGAGGTTAAAATGAAAAGTAAAACAACAAGGGACAGAGTAGCGATAGGTATTCTGACGACGATTATCATTGGATGTCTTGTAAGTATGCAGACATATGCTAAGCGAGCCCTGCAGGGGAGAATCAAAGGGGCCGCCGATTACCTGGTCACCAACACGCCCGGCTTGGGAAACGAAGTCCAATACGAGCCTTATTATCTTAGCAGCACCGGCGAGGTCAAAAGGGCATCCTCGTCGATTGATAAGATAAGCATTGAATCCATTAGAAAATTGATAAAAAAAGCCAAGATGACATTAGAGGTCAAAAATTGCGAGGACACGGCAAAAAGAATTGCTGATATTGCTGTTCATTACGAAGGTTATGTCCTTAGTTCAGACATCAAAAGTTATCAAGGTGGATCAAAAAGGGGTACAACCATCTTTAAAGTACTGCCAAAATTCCTTGAAAATGCCTTGGCGGATCTCAAAACACTCGGCAGGGTTGATTCTCTGGAAGTCAAAGGAGAGGATGTGACCGAGGAATATGTTGACCTTAAGGCAAGGCTGGACAATGCCGAAGCCGTCAGGCAAAGAATGCTGAAGGTGCTAGACGAAAAAGCCAAAGATGTCAAAGACATTCTGCAAGTGGAAAAAGAACTTGCCAGAATCGGAGAAGAGATTGAAAAAATCAAAGGCCGCATGAAATATATCGACACCCAGGTGGATTTATCCACAGTCACGGTGGATTATTACGAGACTCAATCCATGACTCTTAGCCCCATCAAGGCAGGGGAAAAATTCAAACAGACCATCCGAACAGCCGCAGAAACATTTGTGAATGTTTTTAACGGCATCATTGTTCTTGTTTCAGGTCTTCTTCCTATTTTGCTTTGGGGCGGCGTGATTGCCGGCGTTATTCTAGGTATTAACAAGCTAAACAAAAAATAACGAATCCAATGTAAGCCACGACAGCCCGAAGCCCCCGCCCGCCATTGATATTTTGGCGGGCGGGGGCCTTTGTCCTTCGCTTTCTTTAATTGACTACAGTTTTATGGCAAAGTATAATGTTTTACAAAACAGGAAACTTAGCGGTCAACCTGTTAGCTTTTTAGAAGACTTAGCAAAGAAGTGAAAACAATGAAAACGGTGGGGCAATCAAAAGGGCAAGTCCTATTATACAAAAACAAACTTGAAGTTAGGCTAGAAAAAGAAACAGTCTGGCTTACGCAGGCTCAGATAGCAGGGTTGTTTGCGACCAAACGCCCAGCGATAACGAAGCATCTATCGAACATATTCAAATCAAAAGAGTTAAAAAAAGAGTCAGTATGTTCCATTTTGGAACACACTGCTTCCGAAGTTGCATGCAAAAACATAAAATGAAAAAATGAATCCAGATACTTCCAAAACATCTCTTGACTTCATCCGTAAAATCGTTGCTGATGATATAACTTCTGACAAACACCAGGGCCGGGTGGTCACGCGTTTTCCGCCGGAGCCCAACGGGTATCTGCATATCGGCCACGCCAAGTCCATTTGTCTCAATTTTGGCGTGGCCCTTGAAAACAACGGGTTCTGTCATTTGCGTTTTGATGACACCAATCCGGAAAAAGAAGAAGAGGAATATGTCAAATCCATCAAGGATAACGTCCGGTGGCTTGGCTTTGACTGGAAAGACAAAGAATTCTACGCTTCGGATTATTTTGACAAGCTTTATGGCTATGCCGTCGAACTCATCAAAAAAGGAAAAGCTTATGTCTGCGATTTAAGCGCCGATGAAATCCGGAATTACCGCGGGACACTCACGGAGCCGGGCAAAGAAAGTCCTTACCGCAACCGTTCCGCCGAAGAAAATCTCGATCTCTTTGAGCGTATGAAAAAAGGCGAATTCAAAGACGGCGAGCGCGTGCTGCGCGCCAAAATCGACATGACGTCTCCCAATATCAGCCTGCGCGATCCGGCGATTTACCGTATCCGCCATGCGACCCACCATCGCACCAAGGACAAATGGTGCATTTATCCGATGTATGATTTTGCGCATTGCCTTTCCGATTCGATCGAAGGCATTACCCATTCGTTATGCACGTTAGAGTTTGAAAACAACCGACCGCTGTATGATTGGATTTTGGATCAACTGGATGTTCCTTGTCATCCGCAGCAAATTGAATTTGCCCGCCTCAATCTGAACTATACCGTGATGAGCAAGCGAAAGTTGCTTCAGCTTGTCGAGGAAAAATGCGTCAACGGCTGGGATGATCCGCGCATGCCGACCCTTTCTGGCTTGCGGCGGCGAGGGTTCACGCCGGAGGCCATCCGGGAATTTTGCGACCGCATCGGTGTCGCCAGAATGGAAAACGTTGTTGACATCGCTCTTTTGGAGCACTGCCTTCGGGAAGATCTCAACAAGCGCGCCCCGCGCGTCATGGCGGTCTTGCGGCCTCTCAAAGTCATCATCGATAATTACCCTGAAGGAAAGACAGAAGAGCTTGACGCCGTCAATAACCCTGAGGATGAAAGCGCGGGAACGCGTAAAGTCCCGTTTTCCCGCGAACTTTATATTGAGCAGGATGACTTCAGGGAGGATCCGCCCAAAGGATTTTACCGGTTGGCGCCGGGCCGGGAGGTACGCCTGCGCTACGCCTATTTTGTCAAATGCGTCGATGTGAAAAAAGATAAAACAACTGGCGCTGTGACCGAGTTGAACTGCACTTATGATCCGGCTTCCCGCGGAGGCAATTCACCCGACGGACGGAAAGTCAAATCAACGATTCACTGGGTGAGTGCCGCGCATGCGCATTTGGCCGAAGTGCGTCTCTATGACCGGCTTTTCAATAACGAAAACCCCATCGACAAGGAAGGAAATTTCTTGGACTCCTTGAATCCGAATTCTCTAGAGGTACTGAAATCCTGCTTCGTCGAACCCAGCCTGAAATCAGCCAAAAAAGAAAACCGTTATCAGTTTGAGCGGTTGGGTTATTTCTGCGTTGATCCCGATTCTACTGGCCAGAAACCGGTTTTTAACCGTACGGTTTCTTTGCGCGATCCCTGGGCGAAGATCGAGAAGAAATTGGAAGTCAAATAGACCATCATGCCTTTCACCCTGCCTCAAGCGCTTAAAGAAGCGACTGAAAAAAATCCATCTCACATTTGCATTCAGCTCAGCAAGGAAAATGAGATCACGCGATGCTCCTACGCAGAGCTTTATGAAAATTCGCTTGCCATTGCCTGCTGGCTCCATTCTGCGGGCGTCGGGGCGAATGACCGCGTTGCGCTCGTTATAGAAAATTCTCCTCGATGGGCTGCGGTGTATTTTGGCATCCTTTCAGCCGGCGGGATTGCTGTTCCCGTTGATTGTCAGTCGAGCGCAGAAGAGCTTGACTATATTCTCAAAGACGCCGCATGCAAAATTCTTTTTGCCTCGTCAGCCGTTTTGTGTCTTGAGGAAATCAAAAAGATCGAAGGGTTAGAGAAAATGGTGGTTATCGGCAATCAGCCGAAAGAGGGAAAATTCCTTCGTTTTGAGGAAGTTTTGAGGACATCAAAGTCGCACGCCAAGCTCCCCGAACGCCGCGCAGAAGATGCCGCTTCAATCATTTATACGTCGGGGACCACCGGGCATCCCAAAGGCGTTGTGCTGACGCACGGGAATTTTTATTCCAATTTTCTAAGCATTCAGAAAATCAATCTCATCCGGCCCGCCGACCGCCTATTATCGCTTTTACCGCTCCATCACGCGTATCCCTTTACCGTAACGCTTTTAGCGCCTCTTTTTCTTGGCGCATCTGTCACATTCATCGATTCCCTCAAATCCCAACGCATACGCGATTGTCTTGCCGAAGAAAAAATTACTATATTAGTGGTTGTTCCCCAGATTCTTTATTTGTTTGGCCAGAAGATTTCGGAACAAATCAAGGCCATGCCTTTTTTCGCGCGACTTTTCGTTATTTTGATGATGAAGAACTTGTGGGGTTTGCGATGCCTGACCAAAGTCAATTTAAGCCGCCGGATATTTCATAAGATTCATAAGACCATGGGCGGGCATTTAAGGTTTTTTGCCTGCGGTGGCGCCAAATTAAACGAAAAGATTGAAAAGTTATTCTTTCAATTGGGCTTTACCGTGATCGAGGGTTACGGCCTCACGGAAACATCTCCGGTTGCCACTTTTAATCCGCTTGCTCGACCCAAAATCGGCTCAGCCGGCAAGGCCTTGCCTAATGTCGAAATCAAAATCGATTCTCCTGACCCAGAAGGCATCGGCGAGGTTTTGATCAAAGGTCCTAACGTAATGAGAGGATATTATAAAAAGGAAGAAGAAACGGCTTCGGTCCTTCGCGACGGATGGCTGCATACGGGCGATGCCGGCTGCTTGGATAGCGACGGATATCTTTTTATCAAAGGCCGCATCAAGGAAACCATTGTGTTGAGTTCCGGCAAGAACATTTCACCGGAAGAAGTGGAGGCCCATTACGGCAAAACGCCCTTTATCAAAGAAATCTGCGTTTTGCCGGATGAAAAAGAAGAGATGCTCGCAGCCGTCATTGTTCCCAACCTCGAGCATTTCAAGCAATCGGGCGAAACCAATATCTATCAAATCATCAAATGGAGAGTGGAGTATTTCTCGGAATCCCTGCCGTCCTACAAGAGGATAAGGGATTTTGTGATTGCAAGCGAAAAGCTTCCCCGCACACGCCTGGGGAAAATTCAACGGTTTAAAGTCGGGCAGATTTACAAAGACAACAAAGTCAAGAAAACCCCTCTCAAGGAACGACCCGACTTGGCGAGCCTGGCACCCAACGCTCGAAAAATTCTGGAAGTTCTCAAGAAAGAAAAGCAACTCGCCTCTGTTTCACTCGACGATCATCTGGAGACGGATTTGGGCATGGATTCTCTCGATCGCTTTGAAGCCATCGTGGCCCTTGAGAAGGCCTTTGCCATCAAAATTAAAGAAGAAGATTTTGCCAAGGTTTTTGTGGTGCGGGATGTCATTCAAAAACTGGAAGAGTTGATTGTTCAGAAACCCAATGTCAAAAAAGAAGAAGCCGAATCCTGGAAAGACATTTTGACCAGAGAGCCGTCCGCAGAGCTTCAGAAAAGAATCAATCTCAAGCCCGGCCTGTTGGCCAAGACGGCGACGATTCTCGGAGGATTGTGCTTTGGGTTATTTTTTAAGTTATTCTTGCGGCTTGAAGTGCACGGGCAGGACCATTTACCGGATGAAAAATTTGTTTTATGTCCGAACCACGTCAGCTATTGGGACGGATTTCTGGTCTTTTGCGCTTTGCCCGCGAAACTCAAACATAAAACGTTTTTCTTAGGATCCAATCAATATTTTGAGCGGCCTGTAATTCGGCGCATGATTAAATATCTGAAGGTCATTCCGGTGGATTATGTCAGCAACTTGGTCGAAAGCATGAAGGCCGCCAGTTTTGTCTTGCGCAACCGTCAGGCCCTGTGCGTTTTTCCTGAAGGCAACCGAAGCGTCAACGGGAAAATGAATCCGTTTAAAAAGGGCATTGGTATTCTTGCCCAAGAGACCGGCCCGATCATTATCCCTGTTTATCTTCAGGGCGCCTATGAATCGTGGAGGCCCACGGCGAGATTTCCCCGGCCCCACCGGGTCCATATCATTTTCGGTGAGCCCAAAAATGTCGATGCATTAAAAAAAGTAGGACTCAAAGAAAAGCCGGACGTGGACGATTATCAAGCCATCAGCTCAGGGATTCAAAAAGAAGTTGAAGGACTTAAAGATAAAATCCTAAACTCTAAATAAACCCAAATTTCAAAACTCAAAAATAGTTTTGGATTTTGGGTTTTGTATTTTGGATTTGTTTAGTTTTAGGAAAACAACCGCCCTACCTGATAAAACACAACGCTTAAAAGCCAACCTAGCGCAAGGGTATAAAAAACAGCCAAGCCGGCCCATTTCCAATTCGTTTCTTTCTTGATGACAGCAATCGTTGCGATGCAGGGGATATACACGAGCGTCATGATCAAAAAGGCATATGCTGAAAGCGGCGTGAAATAATGCGAAAGCACGACAGCCAGCCCGCCTTGCTCAACACCATAAAGTGTGCCAAAAGCGCCCACCACGAGCTCTTTGGCGGAAATACCAAGTAAAAGAGCCACAGCAGCCTGCCAGAACCCAAAACCGGCCGGCCGAAAGACCGGAGCCAGGAATTTACCGATATGACCAATCAAGCTCTGTTCTGACGCATAATCAACACCCGCAGGCAGATACGCCAGAATCCACACAACAATAGCGGCCACTAAAATGATCGTTCCGGCCTTCTTGATAAACTGCAAAGACATCAACCACATATGCAAGAATACGTGTCTGAGCCGAGGCATGTGATAGGGCGGAAGCTCCATGACAAGGGGGGCCACTTCCTCTTTGAAGAGAGTGCGTTTGAAAATCTGAGCAATAAGGATAGCCAAAATGATTCCCAAAAGGTATAAAGAAAAAACAATCAATCCTTCATGTCTTGGAAAAAGCGCGGCCGCAAAAAGCGTATACACAGGAAGCCTGGCCGAACAGCTCATCAAAGGCAAAATAAGAATCGTGAGGATCCTGTCTTTCTCCGATTCGAGCGTGCGCGCAGCCATGATCGCCGGCACAGTGCATCCAAAACCAAGAAGCATGGGGATAAATGATTTTCCGTGAAGGCCTAAAGCATGCATGATGTGATCCATGATAAAAGCCGCGCGCGCCAGATACCCTGTGTTTTCCAGAAAAGACATCCCCAAGAATAACAGCATGATGTAAGGTAAAAACCCTAAAACGCTGCCGACGCCTGCGATAATCCCGTCGGAGACAAGAGAGCCGAGCCAGGCGGGCCCGCCCGCGTGCGCTATCCCCCACACGACCTTCTCGCCGGACCAGGCAAAAAAATTATTCAACAAATTGACTAGCGGCTCACCGATGGCAAAAACCAAAGAAAACAAAATAAACATAAACCCGAGAAAAATCGGGATACCCAGAAAACGGTTCGTTAAAACCTTGTCGATTTGGTCGGATATGGTCAGACGCTCCTCGAAGGTCAAATGATGACGCGCGCACTCCTTGACGAGTCCTTTGAGATAAGCGAAGCGGCGCTCGGCTACAAATGTTTCTATGTTTTCTCCATGCTCAAGCTCGATGTGACGGATAGCCTCCGGAACCTCCCGGTCCATCTTGCTATCTTCCAGTTTTTTGATCGCCCCTGGATCATTCTCGAGGATTCTGATGGCCAGGGCCCTCAAGCTATAACCAAGGTCAAGACCTTGTTGAGATAAGGATTGTTCTAGCGCTTGAATCCCCGGCTCTAATTCGGCATAGTCCATATGCAGGACTTCTCCCGGACGGTCGAGATTCGCAAAAACAGCTTCTTTAAGCTCAGCAACTCCTTTTCCCTCGCAAGCAATGGTGGGGATGACCGGAATTTTCAAGATCTTAGACAACCCATCCATATTAATTTCAAGACCGTGTTCTTTCACGCGGTCCATCATGTTCAGGGCTAAAACAACGTTTTCTCCCATTTCAAGAAGCTGCGCAACAAGAAAAAGGTTGCGCTTCAGATTTGACGCATCGATAACGGCCACAATAAGATCCGGTCTTTCTTGAACGATAAAATCCTGGGCAATCTTTTCATCCAGAGAATAAGCATCCAGGCTGTAGGTGCCGGGCAAATCTACCAAAACCGCCTCTTTTTCCCGCAAAGACAAGCGGCCTTCTTTTCGCTCGACCGTTGTGCCGGGCCAATTGCCGATCCTTTCCTTGGCGCCGGTAAGGCAATTGAAAAGAGTTGTTTTTCCGGAATTGGGTGTTCCGGCTAATCCGATTTTATTCAGCATTTATTTAAAAGTAAAAATAGGGAATTTTTGAAAAACTTTAAACGCAGATTCACGCAAATTGCACGCAGATTTACGCAGATTGTATGATCTAATAAATTTTTAATCCGCGACCATCTGCGTTCGCTCATTTAAGGGACGTTGATGATTCTATGATAGTTTTGAATTGTGTAAGCTTCTAAATGTAATACTATCATCAACGTCCCTCACTGCTTATTGACTTCTTCTACAAATATCTTATAACTCATGCCGCGGCCCAAGGCAAAACGCAAATTTTCCTTGGCAATGATTAAAGGACCTTGAGTATTTTGCATGACTTTGATGACTTCTCCTTTGATCAGTCCCATATTTTTCAGGCGTCTTGTGAGGCCTTGACCGGCATCGATTTTCGCAATTTTTACGCGCAGACCTTCTTTGACCAGATTTAATGGTTCCATGATTGTTTCATCCTTTTGATTAACGAACCTTTTTATCCTTGCGATTTACGGAAGCGTCGATGTTCTTGATAAACTCAAATAAACGCTGCGTTGTTTTTTCACTTAAGTGATGTTCGATTTTACAGGCATCTTCTTCGGCGACAGGCTCTTGGACTCCAAGAACCTGATGGAAAAATGTCTTGAGGACCACGTGCCGTTCGTAAAGCCTTTTAGCCGATGAAAGTCCTTTAGGGGTGAGTTTCACCAAGCCGTAAGGCTCATGCTCGATAAAACCGCTCTTTTTTAGCTTCGCAAGGGATTCAATGACCGAAGACGCCTTGACCTTTAAAAGCTGTGCCAAGTCCTTGACGCGCACAACATCATTCTTTTGCTGGACGATCAAAACACCTTCCAGGGCATCCTCTAGCGAAGGAGACATATCGGTTATCATTTCGACCTCCAATCTTAGGTAATCCTAAGTATATTAGGTAAGCCTAACTTGTCAAGACAATTTTTGCATCGCGATACAAGAACGGAATCCATAAAATCTTGCGTTCTTCTTAATTTTATTCTTGCAAAATGAAAAAAGATATGTATACTAATCTTTAATCAATTGTTCTAAATTTCACGATTCAATTATCAGACATATTGCAAAAGAAAAAGGCCTTATTGACTTTCTCTTCATTAAAGGAACGGTGGAAGTCAATATTAGGTCTTCTTTCTCGTATAGAGAGAATATTATTGACTGTTCCATTAATAAGGAAAAGACCAATAAAAGGAGATTCTGTTTGACTATTTGTTTTCATCAGGTAAGATAATTTTGACTTCCTAAAATAACCTTAAGCATGTTTATCTCCGAAAATAATCTTCGAAAGCTTTTCGATAGACTTGGCCAAGACTATGATGTCTTTGTGCCTACGAAAAAAGGCGAACAACGCTTTTATAAGAAATACGCGGGATCTCTGGATGACGTTGTTATCGGCGAGGTTAGGTCTTTTGAACCTCTCAAAGCTTTCTTTTCACGGGCGCGGGAGATTGTGGCTGAAGGTTTTCGAGATTCTGTTGTGGGAGAAGAGAGAAAACCCTTGTGTATTGTCGGAGTCAAGGCGTGCGACCTTAAAGGTTTCAAGGTCCAGGACCATGTCTTTTCCGCCCAAGGCGGATCCGCCTCTGGCGGAAAGAACCACGACGACGAAGATCCCTTTTATATTAAGAATCGTCAGGAAAATCTTATTATCAGCGCGGATTGCACGTGTGCAATCCGCACATGTTTTTGTCTCGCCGTTGACGTGAGGCCTTACCCGGAAGAGAATTTTGACCTCAATCTTTCGCAAGTTCAGGGCGGTTTTATCATTAGTGTTGGTTCGCCCAGAGGCCAGAAGATCATTGACCAAAATCCGTCATTTTTTGAAGATCATTCCAAAGCCGCGAAAAATGAACAGCAGGTTTTACGCAAAAAAGTCACCAACGAAGTCGAAGAGAACATCCAAAGGACTTCCGTTCCCCGCCAGGACCAATACGCAGGGATCATTGAAAAAGGATTTGAATCCGAGATCTGGAGCGATGAGGCCAAAACATGCGTGGAATGCGCAGCCTGCAACGCCATTTGCCCGACTTGCCATTGCTTCCTTTTGTATGATCAAAAAGACGAAGACAAAATGGCGCGTTTGCGTATTTGGGATTCCTGCATGATTAAGGATTTCGCGCGCGTGGCCGGCGGCGCCAACCCCAGACCCAAACTCTGGATGCGTTTGAGAAACAGATTTGAGAAGAAGTTTGATTTTTTTCCTAAAGTTGCCGGCGTCTATGCCTGCACGGGATGCGGCCGATGCATCACGGCCTGCCCGGCCAAAATCGATATCCGGAGAGTCTTAAAAAGATTGGTAGAATATGCACGGTAAAAACCCCTATCGTCCCATTAAAACCGAAGTCCTTAATGTGATCACCGAAACACCGACCATCAAGACGCTGAGATTGAAACCGGCGGAGCCCATTTCTTTCCGGACGGGACAATTCATCGAATTGACCGTTCCCGGCGCGGGCGAAGGCCCTTTTACACCGTCTTCGCGGCCGGCCGTCAAAGACGAGCTGGAAGTCACCATCATGCGCGTCGGCAAGGTCACGGAAAAGATCCATCAGCTCAAAAAAGGCGACACAGTGGGTGTGCGCGGACCCTTTGGCGCGGGGTATCCTTTGGATGAATTCAAAGGAAAAGAGATTCTGGTCGTCGGCGGCGGATGCGGTTTTGCCCCTTTACGCAGTCTCATGTATTCGCTGTTTGATATGAGCGGCGAATTCAAGCAATTATTCTTTCGTGGAGGCTGCAAAACATCCAAGGAATTTCTTTATCGGGAAGAAATCGAAAGCTGGACAAAAAGAAAAGACCTCAATATGAAATTGACGGTCGATCGAGCCGATGATGATAAGACATGGAAACATAATGTGGGATTGGTCACCACCATTCTCGACAAATTGGACATGGATTGCAAAAAAGGCCTCGCGATCGTATGCGGACCACCGATCATGATGAAATTTGCGACGTTTAAATTGATCGATTTAGGATTTCAGGAAAACAATATTTTTCTTTCGATGGAAAAGAACATGTCCTGCGGCATCGGCAAATGTGGACATTGCCGTATCGGTACCTATTATGCCTGCAAGGACGGCCCGGTTTTTCAATATAGCAAAATAAAGAAATTTGCGGAGATTTGGGAATGACGTTGGCGCGCAAGCGGCAACGTCATTAGTCTAATGGAGCGAGTCCGCCATTGATTCATTGGCGGACGAGTCGAAGAATCAAAGGATAGAGTTAAGGGATCATATGAGCTCAAGCGCCGAACAACTTCACGATCGCAAGCTGAATCCAACCCCCCAAAAAGGTAAAGATCAAAGGCTTTATATTGACCTTGATGTCTGCGCGAGCGGCGAATGCAAAAAATGCGTTATCGAATGCAGCTATTTCTATCACAGCCCGCCTTATAAAAGTGAAGGGACGCTGTGTGTGGAAAGATTTGACAATAACGGCATCATCTCCGTGGCGGAATTAGCCGCGTACGCGCTTGTTTGCCGACGCTGCGAAGAACCGCATTGCGTCAATGCCTGCCCGGTGGAAGCGCTCGAACAGCAACAAGATAAAGACAAAATGCTTATTCGCCATAATATGCGCTGCATCAGCTGTAAATCCTGTTCTCACGCGTGTCCTTACGGCACGATTTATCCCGAGAATGTTCCTTATTTGATTCATATCTGCGACTTTTGTTTGGATCGAAGAGGGCAGAAAGACGAACCGCTTTGCATCAAGAGCTGCCCTTATGGCGCGCTGAGCCTCAAGGCAGGCGACGTGGAATTGGATGGAAAAACATTTTTAGTAGGCGACAATCTCATCGTTCATTCAACCCATTGGCAACAGCAAAAAGCATGATAGAAATCGCATATCTTATTGTTTACGGATTCCTTTTAACGGCTGTGATTGGTCTTGTGGCCAGCTGGATTGACCGAAAAGTAACGGCCAGGGTTCAGTATCGCGTGGGGCCGCCTTTTTTTCAGCCCTTTATCGATATCGTCAAGCTTCTTGGAAAAGAAATGCTGATCCCTCAGGGCGCGTCAAAAATTACTTTTATCAGCGCTCCGGTCGTGGGGTTAGCCAGCGTGATTCTGGTCTCAACGCTTTTGTGGATGAACACCCTGTATGCCCCCCTGTCGTTTTTGGGAGATTTGATTGTTGTCGTTTATTTATTGACTTTGCCGTCGATAACCATCATGATGGGCGGATTTGCTTCGGCCAATCCCTTAGCAAGTTTGGGCGCATCAAGAGAAATGAAACTCATATTGGGCTATGAACTTCCTTTTGTATTGGCAATCTTTGTTCCCGTCATCCAGGCGGGATACTCCATCCGTATTGCCGAAATTTTGAATTATCAAGCGATGGATGGCGTCGTGGCCGGCAGCTGGTCGGGCGCGCTCGCTCTCATTGTCGCTATCATGTGCATGCAGGCCAAGTTAGGCTTTGTTCCTTTCGATATCGCTGAAGCGGAAACAGAAATCGTCTCGGGCCCCCTCATTGAATATTCCGGTCCGGCTTTAGCGATTTATCGGCTGATGAAAAACATGCTTCTTTTTACGTTGCCGTTTTTCCTTATGATTTTGTTTATGGGCGGATTGAGATTTGACGGCATCCATCTTGTGTATGGTATTTTGAAATATATCGGATTAGTTGCGTTGATTACGGTTATCCGAAACACCAATCCCCGCGTGCGCATCGACCAGGCTGTAAGATTTTTCTGGGGCAAGATGACACTTATGGGAATTTTGGCTGTGCTTTTAGCGATTAAAGGGTATTGATGAGCATTAAATTACAGGCTTTATTAAAATCGCCGTGGGTCTTTCATATGTCGACGGGAAGCTGCAATAATTGCGACATTGAAGTCCTCGACTGCTTAACGCCCCGTTTTGACATTGAGCGATTTGGGATTCTTCTTGTGGGAAGCATTAAGCACGCGGATGTTCTTCTGGTCACGGGTTCCGCGAATCGAAAATGCATTCCGCGCATCAAAAAGATTTATGAACAAATGCCCAAGCCCTGTTTGGTGGTCGCGATCGGCGAATGTTCGCTTTCTAGGGGCATGTTTATTCAGAGTTACAATTGTCCTGTGCCTGTGGACAAAATTATTCCCGTGGATGCCTATATTCCGGGGTGTCCCCCTAAACCCGAAGCGATTATTTCAGCTGTGGTAAAATTGATCACAAAAGTCCAAGAGCAAGCAAAGGCCAAAAAATGACAAAAGGCGAAATTTTACAAGATTTAGGGATACGTTTTAAGGATGATATTATTGATATTTTCGATAAATCTCCAAAAAGGGTTTATATCGAGATCAACCCCAAGTCCATCAAAAAAATTGCCCAATATGTTTTTAAAGACTTAGAAGCGCGATTCAATATCGCCTCCTGTGTTGACGTGCGGACCCATTTTGAAATTTTATATCACTTTACCATCGAACCCATAAATCTTTTGATTTCCTTTCGCGTTAAATTAGACAGAGAAAAACCCGAAATCGATTCATTGACCTTTTTGATGAAAGGGGCGGATTGGATCGAGCGCGAAATGTGGGAAATGCTCGGTATCAACTTTATCGGCCATGCGGACCTGAAGCGTTTGCTTTTGCCCGACGAATGGCCGCAAGGCGTGTATCCTTTGCGCCGTGATTACAAGGAATGGGATGACTCCGCCGTGAGAGATAGAGGAGTGTAAAAGTGATCAGCTATCAGTCGTCAGCTTTCAGAAACTGACAGCTGAAGGCTGAAAGCTGAAAACTTGCTTATGAGCAGAACAATAGTACCCATAGGACCGTATCACCCGCTGCAGGAAGAGCCGGAGTTTTTCGAGCTCACCGTTGAAGGCGAAAAGATCGTCGATATCAACGTTCAAATCGGCTACAACCACAGAGGCATCGAGAAGCTTTCGGAAATGAAAACCTTCGATCAATCGACCTTTGTGATTGAGCGTATTTGCGGGATTTGCTCAACGAGCCATCCCTTTGCCTACACACAGGCCGTGGAAGATATTATCCCGATGGATGTGCCCGAGCGCGCGAAGTTTATCCGCACGATTATCGGCGAAGGTGAACGCATCCATTCGCATCTTCTCTGGCTTGGCCTGGCCGGTCACTTTTTAGGTTACAATACGGTCTATATGTGGGCTTGGAAACTGCGTGAAGAGATTCTGGATGTCATGGAAATACTTTCCGGCAATAGAAATAATTACGGCATGTTTAAACCCGGCGGCGTCCGGCGTGACATTAAAAAAGAAGATATTCCAGTTGTTCTCAAAAAGATTGATAGCATTGTTCCGACGTTGGATATGCTTCTTAAAGCGGTCACGGATGATCCTGTTTTGCATGCCCGCACCAAAGGCGTAGGCGTTCTGACCAAAGAAGACGCCATTAGCTATTCGGCTTTGGGTCCGACAGCCAGGGCTTCGGGGATAGCCAAAGATGTGCGCAAAGACGCTCCTTATGCGGCTTATGATCGCGTGGATTGGAAAATGATCGTCACAGAAAACGGCGATGTTTTTGACAAGGTGGCTGTGCGGATTCTTGAGATGTACGAATCGATTAAAATTCTTAAATACTGTTTAACAAATCTACCAGCGGGCGAGATCGACGCGAACATCAAAGACATTCCTCCCGGCGAAGGCATCGGAGCGCATGAAGCGCCCCGCGGGGAAGTCTTTCATTATGTACGCTCGGACGGCACCAACCGTCCCGCGCGTCATAAAGTGCGCGCGCCGACCTTTATGAATCTGCCGACTTATAAATCGACGGTTGTAGGCGAAACCATTTCGGATGCCACGATTATTTTAGCGGCCATTGATCCCTGCTATTGCTGCACGGAACGCATGGCCGTGCGCGATACCAAGGGCAAAAAACTTTATAACGGCGAAGACTTAGTCCGGCTTTCGCAGGAAAAGACCGAAAAAATAAGGAAGAAAATTTAATGTTTGGCGGCGAACTGTTTAAAATCGATAATCTTTCAACTTTTATAGGGATCTTTATTGTCTTCTTCTCTGCCTTGACCATCCTTTATTCTTCGGGTTTCATGCAAAAGAAGAAGGGTCTGCTGCGTTATTATCTATATATCGTTTTAACGACTCTTGCATCTGTCGGCGCTGTTTTTGCCAATAATCTTATTTTGCTGATAGTTTTCTGGGGATTTTTAGGACTTCTTCTTTATCTTTTAATCGGCTTTGGGGAGAAAGAAAGGACCTCTGATACAGCTAAGAAGGCATTTATTATTATTGGAGGCACGGATGCCTTGATGCTATTAGGGTTGACTTTTGTATGGCATCTGACAAATTCATTTCTAATGAATGAAATGAGCATAAAATTAGATTCTCGCATTGCCGTCTGGGCTTATCTGTGTCTAGCAGCTGGCGCATTTGCCAAGGCTGGGGCCATGCCGTTTCATACATGGGTTCCAGATACAGCAGAAGATGCGCCTACACCTGTTGCGGCCTTTTTACCGGCTTCTCTTGATAAACTTCTAGGAATATATTTCCTTGCAAGAATCTCACTGGATGTATTTCAGATGGACGCAAGCATGAATACATTTTTAATGGCATTGGGGAGCTTTACAATCATTGCTGCTGTTATGATGGCTCTTGTGCAGCATGATTTAAAACGACTTTTGGGATATCATGCGGTTAGTCAAGTGGGATATATGATTTTAGGCATCGGAACAGGAAATCCGATTGGCATCGCAGGCGGTCTATTTCATATGCTCAACAATGCCGTTTATAAATCATGCCTCTTCTTTTCCGGCGGTGCCGTGGAAAGAAAAACCGGTACAACCGATTTAGATAAGCTGGGTGGATTTGCGAAAATTATGCCGATAACATTTACAGCCTTTTTGATTGCGTCCTTGGCTATCTCGGGCATTCCACCCTTAAATGGTTTTGCCTCCAAATGGATGATTTATCAAGGCATTATTAAAGCAGGACGTACAGGTCACTCTCTTTGGATTATCTGGCTTTTGGCCGCTATGTTCGGGAGCGCCCTGACACTGGCAAGCTTTATGAAGCTGATTCATGCCGTATTTCTCGGGCAATCGGCCAAAGAAAGAATGATCAAAGACGATCAACCGCAGGAGACGTCTTTTTCCATGTGGTTTCCGTCTGGCATCCTTGCCTTTCTTTGTGTTGTTTTCGGCGTATTCGCCTACAGAATACCTCTTCAAATGTATATATTTCCGAGTTTAAACCAGTCCGTGTATTTTGGCGGCGTATGGAATGCGAGCCTAGCGACGGTTCTCCTATTGATTGGTATCGTCATCGGTTTTATTATTTATCTTCTTGGGGCCGCGACAAAGTCACGGCAAGTAGAACCCTTTGTTGGCGGAGAAGATTTGAGCAAGCATCCGGATATGAGGCTATCGGGAACAGGATTTTACAACACGATTCAGGACATTGGTTTACTCAAAGGGATTTATGCCTTGGCCGAGAAAAAGTTTTTTGATATTTATGAGGTGGGCAGCAAAATAACATTTGGGCTCAACAAAATGCTACGGTATATTCATAACGGCGTGCTGCCCACGTATTTATCCTGGTGCCTGTTGGGGATGTTGATCCTCTTTTGGGTTTTGTTTACATAATATGATTGAACTTTATATCCTTCTTATTTTTATGATTGTCGGCGCGGCCATTGCGATCGAAGTCAAAGATTTGCTGTCTTCGGTTGTAGCCGTGGGCGCCGTTGGCTTGGCGCTGTCCATTACATTTCTCATCTTGAAAGCGCCTGATGTGGCGATTACGCAATTGGTGGTTGAGTTACTGGCACTCATCATTCTGATTCGGGCGACACTCAAAAAGGACCTTCCTTTTTCTACGTCGGGTCGATGGTTTGTCAATACCTTGATCACTATTGTTTTTATCTTGGGCTTTTTGGCTGTGGCCATGATTTCTTTGAAGGACTTGCCTTCCTTTGGTTACCCGACGATGAGAGTGGCCGAAACCTATTTGAAAGAAGGCCTCATGCGCACCGGCGCGACCAACATCGTAGCTTCGGTCATTCTGGACTACCGGGCCTTTGATACCTTAGGCGAAGTAACGGTCCTCTTTACGGCCGTGATTGGTGTTTTGGCGATTGTGCGAAGAACCGGACGAAAAAAAGAAGGACAAATCATAGAGGACGAGGATGAGTCCAGCCCTTCCTAAGAAGGGCAGGATGCGCGAATCTAAAGACAAGGAAGAAAACGCGTGAGATGGACAAAAATCAAAGATACCTAAGGGAAGGGCTGGATGAGTAGAGAACACGAAAAAGGAATGTCTCTGATCGTCAAGACCATTACGCGCTTGACCGTAGGCCTTATCCTTCTTTACGGAATTTATATTTTATCGCACGGCCATGTGTCCCCGGGTGGCGGTTTTGCCGGTGGGGTCATCATTGCCCTGTCCTTTGTTCACTTGATGCTGGCGTACGGAAAAGAGACGGCCTTGGCCAAGCTCTCTAAGGGCGCCACGTCATTTTTTGAGAGCATGGGCGCGATTTTATTTCTGGCCATTGCCCTTTTAGGGTTTACGGGAGGATACTTCTTCTTGAATTTTCTCGGCAAGGGTGAGCCCTTTAAGCTCTTTAGCGCCGGGATTATTCCGCTTGCGAATATCGCGATCAGCTTAAAAGTCGGGGCCGGGCTTTTTGCCATATTCGTGGCTTTAGTTTTGCTGAAATTTGATTCGGAGGATAAAGGATGATGCATTCGATTGCACTTATCTCGTGCCGAGCAACAAAAATAATTAAGCACTCGATACGAGGGAGCATCATGGTGAGCGACAAATTTTATATTTTAAATGGAGAAGCCGAACCATGATTCTTTATCTATTGTGCTTGATTCTTTTCTGCGAAGGCCTCTATTGCATCCTGCGCAAGCGCAATATTATCAAAATTATTGTCGGCGTGATCATCGCCGAATATGCCGTGAATCTGTTCTTCATTTTGATTGCGTACCGCATGGGGGGCCGTTCGCCGATTTATTCTCCGGATGCGACGATCGTCAACATGGTGGATGCCCTTCCGCAGGCCGTTGTTCTGACCTCTATTGTCATTGGCTTGGCCTCGACTGCTCTTTTGGTCGCCTTGGCTATGCGTATTTATGATAAGTATGGGACATTCAATATTACCAAGATCAGGGAATTAAGAGGATGATCCAAGAAATCAATATTATTCCGTTTTTTGTGGTTATCCCCTTAGCCGCTTCCTTTCTTGTATCCATTGTCAGGGAAAAAAGCAAGTGGATGCCGGATTTTCTCGGGATTACGGCTACGGCGGCACTATTGGTGGCTTCGCTATTTTCCGTTAAAATCGTGAATGTATTAGGAACACTTGTCTACAGTGTCGGCGCGTGGAAACCGCCTTTTGGCATCGCTTTGGTCTTAGACGGACTTACTTCCTTTATGTTGGTAACGGTGAATCTAGTCGCTTTCGCGATCGCCCTGTACTCGATTCAATACATGACGCAGTATACATCCAAGTGGAAATTTTACACTCTCTTTCTTATGATGCTGGCCGGCATGAACGGCGTCATTGTCACGGGTGATATTTTCAATCTCTTTGTTTTCTTGGAAATCGCTTCGGTCGCAAGTTACGCGCTCGTTGCCTTTGGAACCGAAAAACATGAGCTGGAAGCCGCTTTTAAATATGCCGTGATGAGCACGGTCGGGTCTTTGTTTATTCTTTTAGGGATTGTCTTGCTGTACAGCTTTACATCGACGCTGAACATGGCGGATATGGCCGGTGTGTTGGCGCAAAAGGCCGGAAGCAATATTGTCTTGATGGTGAGTGCTTTATTTATTATGGGCTTTGGTCTTAAGGCAGCGCTTGTGCCTTTTCATGCATGGCTTCCGGATGCGCATCCTTCAGCCCCTGCGCCTATCTCAGCAATGCTTTCAGGCGTTTTAATAAAATCACTCGGCGTGTATACCTTGTGCAGAATATTCTTCAATGTCATTGGCATAAGTCCGGCCGTATCTTCTATCCTGTTACTTTTAGGAACGCTCTCTATGGTCGTTGGTGGATTGTTAGCCATCGGACAATGGGATTTCAAGCGACTTTTGGCCTACTCGTCGATCAGCCAAATTGGCTACATTATTTTTGCGATGGGTTTGGGTACACCACTTGGTATTATGGGTGCGCTCTTTCATCTTTTTAATCATTCTGTATTTAAATCATTACTCTTTTTGAATTCAGGCGCTGTTGAATATGCAACAGGAACTCGCGATTTAAAGAAGATGGGAGGTCTCGCCGCTAAGATGCCTGTGACAGGTACAACGTCTCTCATCGGATCTATGTCCATTGCAGGGATCCCTCCATTTAGCGGTTTTTGGAGTAAACTGCTTATTATTATTGCAGCTGTTCAAGCGGGCCGCTATGGATGCGCCTTCTGGGCCATTTTGGTCAGCATATTAACGCTTGCGATGTACATGAAGATTATGAAATATGCCTTTTATGGTCGCTGTAAAGAAAAAGAGGGCCAAATAAAAGAAGTGCCGATCTTTATGAGATTGTCCATGTTGGTTTTAGCATGCATCTGTTTGATGGGAGGAATTTTACTTATTCCTGGTATCAGCGATGTGTTTCTTCAAAGGGCTTCTGATGTCGTTACAGGAGGCGTTAACTACGCACTGATCGTTTTTAAGAATTTACAATAAGATGAAAAAGAAAATCACTCTTTTTATTATTGCATTTTTTACTTGGTGTCTTTTAAGCTGGGTGCCGGATTGGCAGCATTTAAGCGTGGGTGTTTTTGTCGCTCTTTTTGTCTCTTTGATAACAGGTGATTTGTTTATTCAACGGCCTGATCTTTTGAAACACCCCAAGCGATATTTCTATTTCTTCTTTGTTTATATGCCTGTCTTTACGTGGGAAGTCTTAAAAGCCAATATCGACGTCGCTTATCGCGTTTTGCATCCGCAGCTTCCCATTCATCCGGGAATCGTTAAGGTGAAAACCTCTTTGCAGTCGGATACAGCATTGACATTTTTAGCGAATTCTATCACCTTGACCCCCGGAACCATGAGCGTTGATATTGACCGGGATAATGGTATTTTGTACATACACTGGATTGATGTCAAGGCCAAGGATACGGAAACAGCAACTAAAATCATTGTTGAGCGCTTTGAGAAAATATTAAAAATGATTTTTGATTAGGCTAGGTGATTTATGAAACACTTGAAATGGTTGATAGGGGCTGTGCTTTTGATCGGTGTTGTGGTCGTAATTATCACAAGACCCTTTCCTTTTCTTTTTTATCCAGGTCTTCCTTATCTTGCATTCTTAGGAAGAGCCCTGTACATTCTGATCCTTGCTTGCATCATGTGTCTTTATCGTATAGGAAAAGGGCCGACAGGAGCAGATAGAATTGTTGCCGTAGATATCCTTGGCATTATGATTGTAGGGTTATGTGCTATTTTGACGATTTCAACCGGCCGATCTTGGTACATTGATATTGGCATTGCATGGGCCCTTCAGAGTTTTATTAGCACGCTGGCTTTGTCCAAATATTTAGAGGGGAAAGGTTTTGATGAATAATATCATCGGATTAGTTTTTATTAGCTTTGGCTTGGCCTTTGATCTTTTTGGGTGCCTAGGGCTTGTCCGTCTTCCGGATGTCTATAATCGCCTGCAGGCTGCCACCAAATGCGTGACCATGGGCACGTGCAGCATTCTTTTCGGAACATTCTTGATGGTTGGATTTACCGCCGCTGGCCTCAAGTCGCTTTTGTGTATGATTTTTCTTATATTAACAGCGCCTGTGGCGGCGCATGCTATCGCTAGGGGCGCGCACAGAGCCGGTGTCAAACTTTGGAGCGAAAGCGTTGTCGACCAATACGCACAAGATAAAGAAGGCGAAGCATAGGAAATTCCAAATTTAAAATGACAAATGTCAAATAAATTCCCAGTGACCAATGCCCAACTGAAAAAAATATTGGAAATTTGAAATTTGACATTTATTTGAAATTTTTTATTGGACATTTGACGTTATGAAATTACCTAAAGTAAGAGAACTCATCGAAGCCATCAAAGCCCTCATTAAAGGGCCTTACACGTCGAAATTTCCCAAAGAACCCCATGTGGCCCATCCGAATTTCCGCGGTCAACCCAAATACAACGAACAAAAATGTGTGGGATGTCTCGCCTGCGAAGAGGTCTGTCCGGTGTACGCCATCGCCCATAAAGATACCGTTGAAAACGGCGTAGCCAAAAGAACCGTGATTCACTACTCTGATACCTGCATTTTCTGTAGCCAGTGCGAAGCGGCTTGCATTGCCGACCATGAAGGAATCAAACTGTCGAACGATTGGGACCTGGCCTTTTTTGACCGGTCAAAAAGTTTTGAAACCATTGATAAAGAGCTGCAGCTCTGTGAGGTTTGCGGTTGCGTGATCGCCTGCAAAGATCATCTGAAATGGATAGCCGAAAAGATCGGCGAATTGACGTATTCTAACCCCACCCTCTATCTTTCCCGCCTCAAAAGCCTTGGCATCACAGATGAAAATATCGTTACGGTCCTCAAAGACCAGGGTCGATCCGATCGCGTCAAGATATTATGCGCCCGTTGTCGACGAGAAACAACCCTGACAACGAAATAGAAACTCCCTAAAGAAATGGATAAAAACTTAAAGGACATCTGGAAAGGCCGCGTGGTCATGGTCGGCATCGGAAATCCTTTGCGCGGCGATGATGCCTTTGGGCCGGAACTCATCGCGCGCTTAAAAGGGAAGATTTCTGCGGCATGCATCGATGCGGGGAGCGCACCTGAAAGCTACACAGGGAAGATCATCAAGGAAAATCCCGACACGATTATCTTAGCCGATGTTGCGCACTTGGATTTGCCTCCGGGCGACTATCAGATTCTCCAAAAAGAGGAAATCCTCAAAAGCGGACTCACGACCCATGATTTGTCGCCGCGAATGTTTGTTGAGTATCTTGAAAGTCAAACAAAGGCGAAAATCTGCATGCTTGGCGTTCAACCAAAAACAGTTTCTATGGGAGAAGAGATGTCGGGGGAAATCAAAGATTTCTTAAATAAAATGACAAAAATGATACAGGAGATAGACGATGCACGAAACACACTTAATTGAGCCCATCATAAAGGGAATATCACAACACGCAGAAAAAGAGAATGCCCTTAAGGTGACAAAAGTTAAATTGAGAGTCGGCCAGTTGATAGGGACAACTGAAGACTCTTTTAAAGAGACATTTGCTTTATTGGCCAAAGGGACCAAATGCGAAGGCGCAGAGGTGGAAATTACTTTTTTCCCAGGCTCGACGGTCAAAGTGATTTCATTTGATGTTGACTGAAATATTTCTATTAAATTAAACGCAGATACGCGCAGATCAAACGCAGATGATCGCGGATTAAAAATTTATTAGATCATACAATCTGCGTAAATCTGCGTGCAATTTGCGTTAATCCGCGTTTAAAGATTTAATTTCAAGATAAAGACTATGTGCTACGCCATTCCCGGAAAAGTCAAAGAGATCAAAGGCAATTTCGCCATTGTGGATTATTTCGGCGAAGAGAAAAAAGCCCACAATGAGATGCGCGATCTTGTTGTCGGGGACTACGTTTACGCTCAAGGCGGGTTTGTGATTCGCAAAATTTCGCAAAAAGAAGCCCAAGAAATACTTTCCGCCTGGAAAGACATGTTTTTCGCGCTCCAGGAGGTGGATGTCCGGCTCTCAAAGCTTGATCAAAAAGAAAGAAAAGTTGATAAAAAAGTCAGCCGAATTTTAGATCGCGCTCTCGAAGGCCTTGTGCCTAAAAAAGAGGACCTTTTAACTTTGATGAACTGTGATGATCGCCCAAGCCTTGAGCTGCTTTTTCAGACAGCCAATTTCCTACGGCAGAAATACCACAAAAATTCCTGCTGTGTTCACGGCATTCTCGAAATTTCCAATTATTGCAAACAGAATTGTTGCTATTGCGGCATTTCCGTCCACAATAAAGTTCTCAAACGTTACCGCATGACGCATGATCAGATTGTCGCAAGCGCTATTGAGGCCATTGAGGTCCACGGCTTCAAAGCCCTTGTCCTTCAAAGCGGGGAGGATCCGGGTTATTCCGTCGAGGAAATGGCCGAAACAATCCGCGAAATCAAGCAAAAAGCCCCCTGCCTGATTTTTATCAGCTTTGGCGAAGTGGGCCGGGATGGTTTGAAGAAACTTTATGAAGCCGGAGCGCGTGGCCTCCTTTTGCGTTTTGAAACATCAAATCCAAAGCTTTACCAAACCCTTCATCCCGGCCGATCACTTGAAACGCGCTTAGAAGATATCCGCGCAGCTTTTGACATGGGTTACATTATTATTACAGGCGGCCTGATTGGCTTGCCGGAACAAACCAACGAAGACATTGTTGATGGTATTCTTTTGGCCAGGAATCTTCATACAGAAATGTACAGCTTTGGACCGTTTTTGCCGCATCCCGAGACGCCCTTAGCGGACAAAAAACCGATCGAAGAAACAACCATGTTAAAAGTATTAGCCTGCGCTCGCCTCGTTGACCCCAAAGATTCAAGAGTCCTGATTACAACGGCTTTTGAGACATTGAGTATGGATGCGCGAAAAAAAGGGTTGCTTGCAGGGGGCAGCTCTGTGATGCTGAATGTGACTCCCGTCGCTTATCGCGAACAGTATGACATTTATCCCAACCGCATGTATAAGCAAACAGAAATTCAGAACCAAATCAAAGAGACCATCAGGCTTTTAGAATCCCTGGGCCGTGCCCCCACAGATTTAGGTGCCCGCTAAAATGATTGATCTCTTGACGCTGAAGCGATATTATGTTACGTTTGTCGAGGAAGGAAAGCAAAATAAACAAATATGGAGGTGAAAGATGTGCTACACAGTACCTGCGGCAGGTGCAATCGTCACAACCGTCATGTGGAGCAGAACCAAAGATGTTAAATTATGGTGGTTGAATCTTTTATTTTGGGGCGGAGCTCTTTTTGGCCTCATTGATCATTGGTGGAATGGGGAATTATTCTTTGTCGGCGAACACATTGTGAGTGACTTGCTTTTAGGCGTCACCATAACTCTTGCCATCTTCATTTTCTGGAAAATTATGATGGCCAAAAGCAAAACTCATCCCACGCTCGCGAACTATATCAATATCAAGAATTCCTAAGATCGCAAAAACCTAGCAGAATTTTCTTGCGCATTCTTTTGTCTTTTGACAAGGCGATCAAAATACGGAGGACACAATATGGATTGGGGAATGGAAAACAGGCTGGATAATTTAATGCCCAAAGGCAAATGTTTTTTTATGCCCATCGATCACGGATATTTTCAAGGACCCACCACGGGATTGGAAAAGCCGGGTGAAACCGTAGCCCCTCTTTTAGAATATGTGGATGCCCTGTTTTGCACGCGGGGTGTTCTGCGCGCGGCCATTGATCCCGTCAAAAGCAAGCCCATTGTTCTGAGGGTTTCCGGCTGCACAAGCATGGTGGGTGAAAATTTAGCGAATGAAGAACTGACGACATCCGTTGATGATATTATCCGTCTCAATGCGCAGGCCGTCGGTGTTTCCGTTTTTATCGGAAGCGCCTATGAAAAACAAACGCTTAAGAATTTGACAACCATGGTGAATAGCTGCGAACCATACGGTATTCCCGTGATGGCTGTGACGGCCGTCGGAAAAGAAATGGAAAAACGCGAAGCACGCTATCTGGCGCTCTGTTGCCGTATCTGCGCTGAGCTGGGCGCCAAGGTCGTTAAAACCTACTGGTGCGAAGATTTTGAAAAGGTTGTGCAAGGATGTCCCGTGCCCGTCATCATGGCAGGTGGACCAAAATGTAAAACGGAAAAAGAAGTCTTTGAATTTGTATCCGACGGTATGCAAAAAGGCGCTGTGGGAATTAATTTAGGGCGAAATATCTGGCAGAATCCAAATGCCGTTAGTATTGCCAAGGCCTTACGCGCTATTGTGCATCAAGGCGCTAATGTCCAGGGCGCCGTGGGCATATTTAATTCCAAAAAATAAAAGACGTATGAAGGTCGCCAAATACTACAATAACAACGATATCCGCATCGAAGAGATCCCAAAACCGAAAATCCATGACGGAGAAATTCTAGTTCAGGTCAAAGCCAGTGGTATTTGCGGTACCGACGTCATGGAATGGTACCGCATCAAGAAAGCCCCCCGTATCCTCGGCCACGAAATTGCCGGCGATATCGTTGAATCCAAATCCAAAAAATACAAAGTCGGCCAGCGCGTTTTTGTCAGCCATCACGTTCCGTGCAATACATGCAAATATTGCTTAGAAGGCCACCACACGGCTTGCGATACTTTGCATACGGGCAATTATGACCCCGGCGGATACAGTGAATACGTCCGGGTGCCGAAGCTGAATGTCGAGCGGGGTGTTTATGTCCTGCCGGACAATGTTTCCTACGACGAAGGGACCATGATTGAGCCTTTGGCTTGTGCCGTAAGAGCTTTGCGCGTCATCGACTTAAAAGAAAGTCATACGGTCCTCATTCTGGGAAGTGGGATCTCCGGCCTTCTCAACATCATGCTCGCCAAATTAAACAAAGCCAAAGTTATAGCCACCGACATCCATCCCTATCGACTGAAAAAGGCAAAAGAATTCGGCGCCGATGAGGTGATCGATGTTGCCAAGGAAAAGCTAAATGTTAAAGCTGATCGCGTTATTATCTGCACAGGCGCCTATCAAGCGGTCGAACAAGCCTTTGCTTGCGTCAACAAAAAAGGAATTATTCTTCTTTTTGCGATTCCCAATCAAGACATCAAAATTCCCATTCCGGATTCATGGAGAAATGAAATAACCATTACGTCATCTTACGGTGCTGCGCCAGCTGATCTCAAGGAAGCCTTGAATCTCATCCAGACAAATCGAGTGAATATCAAAGACACCATTACCCATAAGTTACCCCTCGAACGCATTCAGGAGGGATTCAAGATCATGACAGACGCCAAGGAATCCTTAAAAGTTGTGATTGAGCCATAGAAAATTAGGGAGTGTAATGATGAACAAAAAGCTAATTTTTCTCTTAATAATTATTTTCATTTTGTGTTTTAGCGGATTGGTTCTGGCGGATAAGGAAGCTCCAAACAGCGTTTATATAAAATCTTCTGAATATGGCAGTCTGTATGCTAAATCCATTCCGGATGAGCCCTACGGCTCTAAAGGCAAAACATTGATCTATTCTGTTAACCCTAAAGACGGTGCCGAGCAGCTTATTACCACTTATGATTGGTATTCTCAAGAAATATATCTTTTACACACCGGCGCATTAGTTAGAATAGGCCCTTGGGCAGGCGGCCGCAAAGCGAATAAGGAGGACTTTGCCATTGGTTTCTACAATGGAGGTCTGACGCGCAAAGAATACTCTACCTTAGATATCGCAGGTCGTGAAGATAATGTATGGGCAAGCGTATCTCATTACAGAGTCTTTAAGAAAATCCTGGGATTTCGCATAGAAGGTGGCGATGATGCCATTTTAGATAATGAATATTTCGTCTTTGAGGCAGAGACGATTGACGGCCGGAAACTCGCCTTTGATTTTAATACAGGAGAAATTCAAGCTGCCCAAACACCGATAATGAATCATTAGACGGTCTCCCTGAAGAATTAAATTCTTGCAATATTCCTGAAGTCCGATATACTATTTAATCGTTCAAAATTTCACGATTAATGAAGACGCAACTTACGGAGTCCGCCATTGTTTTTGTGGCGGACTCCGTAAGTTGCTGACTGAATTAACCCCCCACCACTTTTAGAAACAACCGTTTATTAAAAAGCGATGGGGATTGGATGATAGAACCCTTTAATTTTTAAGACAACTCTGTTACTAAAAGTGGTGGGGGATCAAGACAACTATGAAAAAAGTCTCCAAAAAAACCATTGACCGGGCCCTTTTGTACATGCGGATTCTCGAGGGACTCATCAAAGAGAAACGCAACCTTATCAGCTCCGGACAGCTTGCGGATATAGCGCAGACAAGCGATGTCCAGATCCGCAAGGATATTTCCCATTTCGGTAAAGTGGGCACCCCGCGCCTGGGTTACAACACCAAGGAGCTCAAAAAGATCCTTGAAGACTTCATTCTGCAGGAGAACGTGGTGCGCGTGGTTCTCTTTGGCGTCGGGAACTTAGGAACCGCCATTATCAAATATCCCGGCTTTCATAAAGGCAAGGTCAAAATGATCGCGGCCTTTGAGAAAGACGCGCAGAAAATCGGGAAGAAAATCAATAATTTGACGATTTACCCAATCGAGCGGGCCCCCGAGGTGATCCGCAAGACCAAGGCGCATATCGGCATCATTGCCGTGCCCAAGGAATACGCCCAAGAGGTGGCTGATCTCATAGTGCTTTCGGGCTTGCGCAGCATTATTAATTTTGCGCCGGAATCGATTACAGTTCCTAAAAATGTTTTGGTCAAGGATATCGACTTGACCATTGAATTCTTATCTCTCTTTTGTAATACACAGAGGGTTAAAAATGACAGTTGAAGCATTAAGAAAAGCACCGTGGATTCAGGAGCGCATCAAGCCCGAAGAAATTACAAAATATCTGAAGGATGGGCAGGATTTTATCTCGGATCAGCGTATCCTGGAAACTCTCAAAGACAATAGCCGGCCGGATCCTCAAAAAGTCAAAGACATTTTAGCTAAATCTTTAGACATTCAAACCCTTCAGCTCGACGAGGCCGCTTGTCTTTTGAATGTCGCGGATCCTTTGCTGCTTGATGCAATGAAGCAAACAGCCCTGGCAATCAAGAAAAAAGTCTACGACAACAGGATCGTGACATTTGCACCGCTTTATTTGGGAAATTTTTGCGTCAACAACTGTCTTTATTGTGGATTCAAAAAAGATAACACAGATGCCAAGCGTAAGGTGCTGAGCCAAGACGAAATTAAGGAAGAAATCAAAATGCTCGCCGGAAGAATCGGTCATAAAAGACTGATTGTGGTTTACGGTGAACATCCCCGTAATGATGTCGATTATATCATCAAAAGTATTCGAACGATTTATGGTGTTGAAATCAAGACGAAAAACGGCACCGGAAATATCCGCCGGGTCAATGTCAATGCTCCGCCGTTTTGCGTCGAAGACCTTAAAAAATTACACGAAGTCGGCATCGGCACGTATCAGGTTTTCCAAGAAACCTATCATCATGACACCTACGCAAAAGTCCATCCGCAAGATACGATCAAAGGCCATTACCAGTGGCGTTTATATTGCATGCATCGGGCGTTTGAGGCGGGTATCGATGATGTCGGCATCGGCGCTCTATTTGGACTATATGATTGGAAGTTTGAAGTCATGGGACTTCTTTGTCATGCCCGCGAACTGGAAAATACATTCGGCATTGGTCCGCATACGGTGTCTTTTCCCCGGCTTGAACCGGCTGCCCATGCACCATTAACGGAAAACTCACGGTATCGCGTTTCGGATGACGATTTCAAGAAACTCATTTTAGTTTTGCGCTTGTCCATTCCCTATACGGGCATGATTATCACGGCCAGGGAAAACGCCGAAATGCGACGGGAAGCTATTGAAATGGGTGTAACGCAGACGGATGCTTCGCCTAAAATCGGTATCGGATCCTACGCAAAAGGCCAAAGCGGTCAGGACAAAGATAAGCAACAGTTCATACTCGGAGATACGCGCAGTCTTGATGAAGTGGTTCGAGAATACGCGAACATGGGTTACATCACATCTTTCTGCACCGCCGGATATCGATGCGGACGCACGGGAAAATGCATCATGGATCTTTTGCGAAGCGGCCAAGAAGGTAAATTCTGCAAACTCAATGCCGTCTTGACATTCCGTGAATGGCTCAATGATTTTGCAAGTGATACAACAAAAGAAGTCGCCGAGCCTGTAATTCAAAAAGAAATCCAAGAAATCAAACTTAAGATGCCGAAAATCTTTCCCAAATTTGTTGCTACCTACGAGCGAATCAAAAACGGCGCTCGGGATCTCTACTTCTAAAAAATTTGTGATTAGTAGAAAATGTGTTTTTTTATTCGTTTGATTTCCCGCCCCGCTTCTTGCCCCGCAAAATGCGGGGCAGAGGGGCGGGTTAATTCGACCTTATGACTTATGTTCCGTCAATTCGATAAAATCGAATTGACGAGACCTCGCTAAAATATTAAGAAAAAGGCGGGCGCTTCGCTCCATAAGTCATGGTCTCATTAAAAAGAAATAATTGACATCTGACGGGTTGAGGAGTATAAATTTGTTTTGAGGTTGAAAAACAAAGATAAGCCCCTGTCTGAAGCGAGGCAGGGGTTATTTGCTTATTAAGGACGGCGCCATGAATGTGTTATTGTTAATCGGCTTAACCATTTTCCTTGGGACATTGGGAGGAAAGATTTTCGAAAAACTGAAAATCCCCCAAGTCGTTGCCTATGTTGTTTTGGGTCTCATACTCGGGAAGTCATTCTTTGGCATTTGGGGAGATGAAGTGATCGAACAGTTTACGCCGGCCGTGAATCTGGCCCTGGGTTTTATCGGATTTTTGATCGGCTCGGAATTAAAACTCGACCTTTTTAAACGCAAAGGACACGCGATCTATTCCATCCTTTTCAGTGAGAGCCTGATGACATTTTTTGTTGTCATGGGGGCCGTGACGCTGGTAACGCATAAGTTCTATTATGGCCTGCTTTTCGGGGCCTTAGCCGCTGCGACCGCGCCGGCGGCCACGGTTGATGTCTTATGGGAGTATAAAACACGGGGGCCTTTGACCACAACGCTTTTAGCGATTGTCGCTTTGGACGATGCCGTTGCCCTTATCCTTTATGCCTTTGCCAGCACCTTTTCCAAATCATTGATCGCTCGGGAACATTTTTCACTCTTTCACACGATTCAAGCTCCTCTAGTGGAAATCTGTTTAACCGCTGTATTGGGTGCGGCCGGCGGGTATATTCTTTTTAAGCTCATTCGCTTTATCAAAGACAAAGAGCGCATCCTTCCCTTTACGCTGGGGATTATTACGATGGCCGTCGGCGCTGCCGTTCTCTTAAAAATCGATTTAATTCTCGTCAGCATGATGTTGGGGCTGACCTTGGCCAATCTGGCTCCCGAAGAAAGCAAAGAAATCTTCAGCTCCGTTCGAAAATTCAGCCCGCCGGTTTATGTTCTCTTTTTTGTTCTGGTCGGGGCCAGGCTGGATATATTTTTATTTACCAAAGCCGCCATTGCCGTTTTGGCTGTCGTCTATGTCGTGAGCCGCTCTTTAGGAAAAATTTCCGGGGCTTTTTTCGGTGGCCTGATCGGCAAGGCTCAGCCAACCGTTACCAAATATCTCGGCCTTTGCCTGTTCTCCCAGGCTGGCGTCGCTATAGGATTGGCGATTTCGCTTTATCACAACTTGGGACATCTTGGGCCCGAGGCGAGCCAAGTGGGCCTCACCGTCATCAACGTTATCGTGGCGACCACATTCCTTGTCCAGATCATCGGTCCGCCGAGTGTACGCTACGCTGTTTTTAAAGCCGGAGAAGCCTATAGGAATATTACCGAGGACGATATTATCGATTCTTATCGCGTCGGCGATTTGATGGATAAAGAAACGCCCGTGATTCGGCAAAATATGCCTTTGTATTCCATCGTTTCCGTGATGAAAGAAAGTGAAGCGTATCATTTCTGTGTTGTCGGCGAGCCAGGGGATTTGCGCGGCATTCTTTCTTTAGGGGATTTGCGTAGTTCTTTTCTTGAACAAGAAGCCGAATTGAATCATTTGGTTCTGGCCGGTGACATCGCTGTGGCGACGACACAATATATCAGCGCTTCTCGGCCTCTTAAAGAGGCTATCGAAATATTTCGGCGCAAAGACATTGACTTCCTTCCCGTGATCGAGGACGAAGCCTCCATGAAACTCGTAGGTGCCATGCATTATCACCAGGTGATGACAGAAATTCATCGCCAACTTTTTGAACGCCGCGGCAGCATCTAAACCCTTTCCCATCTTTTCAAACTCATTTCTGTTGTTTGGGCGCCTCCTATCTTTGTGATATAATCTCTCTAAAAGAGTTATTGGCGATGAAAAAGTTATGTTCACAAAAGATAATTGGGATCCTTGTCCTTGCGGCTTGCCTTCACGGGTGTGATTTTATTTACGGGCTTTTGCAGCACGAAGGAGCTGAAGAAAAAAAAATTCTGGGCGAAATTGTGCCATTTACGGATAACGAAAGGGTGTACGAAACCCAAGAGCTCTTAAAGGTTTATGGATTTAATCCGGGCAAGGCCGATGGCCGCATGGGGCCAAATACCAGGGAAGCGTTGGAGGGGTTTCAGAGAGCCAATCATCTGAAGGTCTCGCGTTTCGTGGACAAGAAAACCTGGGTCAAATTGAATTTTTTGAAAGAGGCCGATTTGGTTTTAGACGGAGAAATCAATATCAAGACCGTCCAGATCATTCTCAAAGAAGCCGGATATGACCCCGGAAAAATGGATGGGAAAGTCGGTCAAAAGACAAAAGAAGCTTTACTGGCGTTCCAAAAAGACAACGGCCTAAAACCTGATGGCATCATCGGCTCCTCGACGCTTAATAAGTTGATTGAATTCTTGCCAGCCCGTTGAAACACATCCGCCTTCGCTGAAATGTTTTCACGCTCAGCTACGGCGGACAAGGATTGACACAGATGAAAAGATACAGATGGTCACAGATAAAAATTGCTATCTGCGATTATCTGTGTTTTAATCTGCGATCATCTGTGTCCCCAGCACAATCGCCTTGCCAGCCCAAACGAATTAGCGTATAATAAATTAAATTATTATTAATATTGATAGACGGAAAGGGGGCTTCCATGAAGGAGCTAAAGGCCGTAGTTTTTGATTTGGACGGCGTGATTACCAACACAGCCAAAGTTCATGCCAAGGCATGGAAGCAGACATTTGATGACTATCTCAAGTTAAGAGAAAAAAGAGATCAAGAGCCGTTTAAAGAGTTTACCATCGAGGGCGATTACCGCACGTATGTCGACGGAAAACCGCGTTATAAAGGCGTACGCAGTTTCTTGGAATCCAGAGGGATAAATCTTGCCGAAGGCGATCTGTCTGATGAGCCGGGAAAAGAAACCGTCTGCGGGTTGGGGAATACGAAGAATGGGGCCTTTCGCAAGGTCCTCAAAAAGGACGGTGCCGAAGTTTTCCAACCGGCGGTTGATCTTCTCAAGGACCTTAAGGCCAAAGGAATTCATATCGGTGTGGCCTCCTCCAGCAAAAATTGTCTTATTATCCTCCAGTCCGTCGGTCTTGAAAGTATTTTTGAGACAAGAATCGACGGGGTCGTTTCTGCCGAAATGGGTCTTAAAGGAAAACCCGAACCGGATATTTTTACCGTTGCCGCCAAGAATATGAATTGTACGCCGGATGTATCGATTGTCGTTGAAGATGCCGTTTCAGGCGTTCAGGCCGGCGCCAAAGGGCAATTCGGACTCGTTTTAGGAATTGCCAGAGAAAACAACGAGAAAGAATTAAAAGAAAATGGCGCAGATGTTGTTGTCACAAATTTTCAAGTAGTTAATACAGAGACTTTGAAGAAATGGTTCCGGGAGAAGAACGGATAATTCACCGAAAGGAAGACATCTTTGAACAGACAACCCAGTAGCTTTTTTGACAACCTTCCGGACATCCAAAAGAGACTTTCAGAAAAAGAAATTGTATTCTTTCTTGATTACGATGGAACACTCACGCCCATTGTCGCTACGCCTGATCTCGCGGTTCTCTCAGAAGATATGCGCCAGACTCTGAGAGAATTGATTAAGCGCTATAAAGTTTCGATTGTGAGCGGCCGGGCCACCGACGATGTCAAAGGAAAAGTCAAACTTGACGGCATTTTCTATGCCGGGAGTCATGGTTTTGAAATTGTGTATCCTTCCGGCGAAGTGAAAATTAATGAACAAGCGCAAAAGATTCGGTCCGTGATTGATGAGGCGCATGCCAAATTAGAAAAAAGATTAGCCGGCATCAAGGGCGCTTTGGCCGAACACGTGAAATACACGATCTCAGCTCACTACCGCTTGGTCGCGGATACGGATTTCCCGCAATTTGAAAAGATCGTGGATGAAACGGTTCGAGAATACCCGAGCCTGCGCAAATCTTCCGGAAAAAAAGTCTTTGAACTAAAGCCAAAAATCGATTGGCACAAAGGAAAAGCCGTCGAATGGATTTTGAAAGTCATCGGCACCGGAGAAAACATCTTGCCGATTTATATCGGCGATGACACAACGGACGAGGATGCCTTTCGCGTTCTTAGAGACAAAGGTTTTGGAATTCTGGTGGCTGACCCTGTGCGCGCCTCCGTTGCCGAGTATGTGATTAAGAACGCGGAAGAAGTAAAAAAGGTTTTGAAATTTTTTATAGGGTTAAAAAGTACAGATGATCACAGATGAAAAAACACAGATGATCACAGATGAAAAAACACAGATGAGCACAGATGTTTATCTGTGCCCATCTGTATCTTTTAATCTGCACTAATCTGCGTTTACCAATTAATAAACCATGAATCCCTGGAAACTTACCTACGACAAATTTATCCCCGAACAGGAGAAACTGCGCGAGACCCTTTGCACGCTAGGAAACGGCTATTTGGGCACGCGCGGGGCCGCCCCCGAAACAAGCGCGACCACCATCCATTATCCTGGAACGTATATTGCCGGCGTTTACAACGAGCTCATCACAAAAATCGCCGACCGCGATGTCGCCAACGAAGATTTTGTCAATTGTTCCAACTGGCTATGGCTGAATTACCGTATCGCTAACGGACCTTGGTTCGATCGCCAAAAAGTAAAAATTCTTTTATGGCGTAAAGAACTGAATATGAGACGCGGCGTATTGATACGGCGACTGCGTTGGCAAGACGATCAAGGACGCATCACCTTTGTCGAAAACGAACGCATTGTAAGTATGGCCGATCCCCATTACGCGGCCATGCGCTGCACGATTGTCGCCGAGAATTACAGTGCCCCCATTACGATTCGCGCAGGGTTAGACGGAATGATTATCAATGCCGGTGTCGATCGCTACAAACAGCTCAATTCCAAACACCTGGAACCTGTGAGCCTGGGCAAAGTTCGAAACGACGGTATTTATCTTCAGATGCAAACCAACCAATCCAAGCTTCAAATCACCGAAGCGCAAAAAACAATTGTGTACCAGCAGGGCCAGAAAATTCACCCCTCTATGCGCATTCTCGAGCACGGCAAAGAACGAATTATTCAGGAGTTTACCCTGGATGTCAAAGAAGGGAACAAATATGCCATTGAAAAAATTGTCAGCATTTATACTTCGCGCGATCAAGGCATTCCGGATAATTGTCTGGCAGCCCAAGAGGCCATTGTCAAAGTCGAAGAATTCGAACAACTCTATAAATCCCATCAGGCCCGATGGCGGGCGCTTTGGAAAAGATTTGATATCGAAATCGAGGGAAATGATTTCATGCAGATGGCGCTGCGTTTGCATATCTTTCATCTTTTGCAGGTGGCCTCGACTTATAATGAAGAAATTGATGCGGGATTACCCGCCCGTGGCTTGCACGGAGAAGCCTACCGGGGTATCTTCTGGGATGAAATGTTTACTTTTCCTTTATACAATCTTCATGCGCCCGAAATCACGCGTTCTCTTCTGATGTACCGTTATCGGCGATTGAAGGCCGCGAAGCAATACGCTCAAGAGCACGGTTACAGGGGAGCGATGTTTCCTTGGCAAAGCGCCAGCAAAGGCGACGAGACGACACAAATCATCCACCTCAACCCCCTCTCCGGAAAATGGGGTCCTGATTTTAGTTCAACGCAGCGCCATATCTCTATCGCGGTTGCTTATAACGTTTGGACGTATTATTACGTGACGGGCGACAGGGATTTTCTTGATCGCTACGGCGCGGAAATGCTTTTTGAAATTGCGCACTTCTGGTCTTCACTCGCGACCCTCAACCCAAAGACCCATCGCTTTGATATTGAAGGTGTGATGGGGCCGGATGAGTTTCATGAAAAATATCCGGGGGCCGAAAAAGGGGGCCTGAAAAATAACGCCTATACCAACGTTCTTGTTGTCTGGGTTTTGCAAAAGGCCCTTGCGGTTCTTGACCTTTTGGCCGAAGAAGAAAGGAGCGCCCTTCTTCTTAAGGTCAACATTGACGAGCAGGAAATCGGTCGCTGGCGCGAAATGATCAAGAAAATAACCGTTGTAATGGATAAAAACGGCATCATTCATCAGTTCGAAGGCTACATGAATTTAAAAGAGCTGGATTGGAAAGAGTACAAGAATAAATATGAAGATATCCATCGCATTGACCGCATCTTGAAGGCCGAAGGCCTTTCGCCGGATGACTTCAAGGCCTCCAAGCAAGCCGATGTCTTGATGATTTTTTATCTTCTCAATGACATGGAAGTCAAAGATATATTTGAAGGGCTTGGATACAACTATGCCAAAGACATCAAAAAGAAGAATTATGATTATTATCTTCCCCGAACGTCTCACGGCTCGACTTTAAGCCGTGTGGTCCATGGGTATCTCGCCGAAAAACTCGGCTATCACCATCAGGCCATGACGTTTTTTATGGAGGCCCTGCGCAGCGACATGGAAGATATCCAGGGCGGAACGACCTTAGAAGGGATTCACTGCGGCGTCATGGGCGCGACGGTTGATATTTTCCTCAAATGCTTCATGGGCCTGTCGTTTCAGAACGAACAGCTCACTCTGGACCCCAGGCTTCCTGAGAGCATCCGCTCGGCCCAGTTCCAGGTACGGTTTCGCAATATTTGGTTTCATATCCAAATCAAGCCAAAAGCCCTGACCATTTGCGTGGAACCGTTAAAAGAGGTCTCTTTGCAAAGCACCCAGGAAATACAGGTCCATATTAGAGGCAAGGCATATAAACTGATTCCCGGAAAATGCACAGTGGTTTCCTTCCAAAGGCCGTCCGGCGTAACCACAAAGATCAAGGAATTTATCCGCAACAACAAACCAAAAACAAAGATCAGGAAAAAATGAAACACATTAAGAATGTATTTCTCTCCGCGATCCACCAGCATGCCGGCAAAACAACGATAGCACTGGGCTTGTATAAACTTTTTGTGGAGCATGGCATTAAGACATCGTTCATCAAACCCATCGGGCAGAAATATGTGATGGTCCACCATCAGGCCATTGATAAGGATTCTTATCTGATTAACGCCGTTTATCACTGCGGCCGTCACCTTAAAGAAATGAGCCCGGTCACGATCGGGCGGGGATTTACCGAGAAATATATTTTTCATCCGTCGAATAAAAAATTACGGCAGCAAATTATGGAATCCTTTAACAGCCTGAGCCTTAGGAAAAACGCTATGATTGTGGAAGGCACGGGACATGCCGGCGTGGGGTCTGTGATCGATTTCTCGAATGCAGATGTGGCCAGCATGCTCAAATCAAAGGTCATCATTATCAGCGAGGGTGGCATCGGAAAAAGCATCGATGAGATTATGCTCAATAAAGCCTTGTTTGATTTGCACGAGGTGGAGATCTTGGGCGTCATCATCAATAAAGTAATCCCCGAGAAATATGAGAAAATCGAAAAGCACCTGCGCCAGGGACTGAAAAATAAGGGCTTAAGGCTTTTGGGCGTGATTCCCCACAATCCGGTTCTTTCCTCTCCGACCGTTTTTCAAATCATGCAGCAGCTTAATTTGCGCCTGATTTGCGGCGAGAAGAATATCCGCACGCGCGTCAAAAATACCATTATCGCGGCGATGGAACCGCACAACATGATTGCCTACATCGAAGACCACACGCTTGTCGTGACCTCGGGCGATCGCATTGATAATATCCTGGTGTCGATCAGTTCGCATTTGTTAAGCCGCGGCAAAAAGTTCAATGTCGCCGGCATTATTCTTACAGGCGGCATGCTGCCTAGCGCCAGAATCATCGATCTTTTGTGGAAAAGCGAAATTCCGGTGCTTCTTTCGGAGGATGATACCTACACAGTTGCGGCCAATATCAAATCCTTGATTTGCAAAATCGAGAATACGGATAAAGATAAAATAATGGAAGCCGTGGCCCTTGTCAAAAAGCACGTGGATGCCAAGATGATTTTGGATAACCTTTAGTTCATGAGGCCGCAACTTACGGATGTCCGCCATTGATTCAGTGGCGGATGACGTAAGTTGTTGGCCGAATCCTTCGACCTAGCTCAGGATGGTTCGAAGGATGGTGAGCCAAGTCGAACCGTTAACCCCACCCGCCACTGAATCAATGGCGGGCGGAGCAAGCAAATACAAAATACTATTTCTAAAACAAAAAAGATAATGAATTCCCAAGATTACCTGAAAGAAATATTTATTCTGGATGCGGTCAGGACGCCCATCGGCAGTTCCTTTAGAAGTCTCAAAGAAAAAAGCGCCGCACAGCTCGGATCTGTCGTGCTTAAAGAGATATTAAAGAGAACCAAAGTGAAGCCCGACTGGATCAACGAAGTGATTTTTGGCAATACCGTTTCAGCGGGGATCGGCCAAAACCTGGCTCGTCAGGCCTCTGTCTTAGCCGGTCTTGCGCATTCTCTGCCTGCCTCTACGGTCAACAATGTCTGCGGCTCGGGTCTTCAAGCGGTGATTCAGGGCGCGAGGACAATCGGCTGTCAAGAGGCGGATTGCGTGATTGCGGGTGCGGCGGAAAGCGTCTCTCATTGTCCTTATTTGGTTGAGCGAAAAGATAAAGAAAAGATTGTTCCTGAAGAGCTTAAAGACAGCCTCATTCACGACGGTCTCACATGTCAGATGACGCATCAACATATGGGTGAGTTGGCCGAGGCTATGGCCAGAAAATTTAATGTTTCTCGCAGAGAACAAGATCAATTCACTCTTGAAAGTCATACCAAAGCCATGGAGGCTCGAGAGAAAAAGAAATTTGCAAGCGAGATTATTCCTGTTGCACTTGAAGGGGGCAGGGTTTTTCTTGAAGACGAGCGAGTGCGCAAAAATATCAGTTGTGAAAAACTTGCAGAACTTCCCAGCGCATTTTCTGAAAGTGGAACCATTACAGCCGGTAATGCCTCCGCGCCGGCCGATGGAGCCGCAGCCGTTCTTCTGGCTTCACAAAGATTCGCGCAAGAACACAAACTTCACCCTCAAGCGCGCATCCTTGGCTTTGTTTCGGCGGCCCTTAAGCCGAGCGAACTTTTTGAGGGAGCGATTCTTTCCATTCGACAATGTTTAGAAAAATGCCATTTGGGAGTTCAAGATATCGATCTTTTTGAAGTTTGCGAAGCGTTCAGCGTCCAGGCGATCACGACGAGAAATAAATTGAAAATTCCGGATGAAAAATTTAATATTTACGGAGGCGACATTGCCTTAGGCCATCCTTTGGGCGTGGCGGGCTTGCGCGTGCTCGTGACGCTTATTCATGCTCTCATCAATGAGAAAAAGAAGAAGGGTCTGGCCGCTGTCTGTTTCGGTGGCGGCGGTTCCATTGCGATGGTTGCTGAAATTATTTAAAGGAAGCGTTTATGCCAAAGACGAAAACAAAGAAGCTCAATATCAGCCAGCTCGAAGAGCTTAAGATCCTGCGCAAAATAACCGATATTACTTCCTCGGAGCTTGAGCTTGCGTGGATCCTCAAAGAGGTCGTTAAAATTGTCACTGAGATGACAAAGGCGGATTCCGTTTTTATTTATCTTTTCGATGAGAATAAAAAGAACCTGGTTTTGACGGCATCCAAAACTCCTCACACAAAAGAACTGGGGAAAGTCATTCTGAAAGCCGGCGAAGGGATTACCGGTTGGGTCGCCAAAGAAAATAAACTTGTCGCGATAGCCCAAAAAGCCTATCAGGATAAACGTTTTAAAAAATTCGACGTTCTGCCCGAAGACCGCTATGAGGCCTTTTTGTCGGTCCCCATTATCTATAAAGGGAAGGCTATCGGCGTTATCAATGTTCAACACAAAAAAGAGCATTCTTATGCCCAAAGCACGGTCAATCTGATTGATACCATCGGCAAGCTCATCGGCGGCATGATTGAGAACGCACGCCTCTATGACCATACCAAGCAAAAGGCCTTACAATTTGACAGCCTGATTAAGGTCAGCAAAACGATCACCTCCGAGAAATATCTCGATGAAATCCTCAATCTGATTGTGGTTGTCACGGCCGAAATGCTGGATTCCAAAATATGCTCGATTATGCTTTTGGATGAAAAGAAAAAAGAGCTGGTGATGAAAGCGACCCAGTCTTTAAGCGAAGATTATAAAAAGAAACCCAATATCAGGGTTGACCAGAGCCTCAACGGCGAGGTGATCAAGACAGGTAAGGCTTTGAGCGTTTTTAATGTGCAAAAAGAGGAAAAGTACGCCTACCGGGACTTGGCTGTCAAAGAAGATTTGACGAGCATGCTCTCGATACCGATGATCGTCAAAGAGAAAATGATCGGCGTGATCAGCATTTATACCAAAACGCCGCATCAATTCAGTGAAGAAGAGATTGATGTCCTTCAGATGGTCGCCAATCAGGCGGCGGTCGCGGTTGAGAACACCAAGCTTATGGAAGAAACCCTCAAGGCCAAAGAGGCTTTGGAAATCCGCAAGCTTGTCGAGCGCGCCAAGGGCATTTTGATGCGCATGAGCAACTTAACCGAGGACGCGGCCCATCGCCTGATTCACAAAAAAAGCATGGATTCCTGCAAGAGCATGAAAGAAATCGCCGAGTCGATTATTTTGTTGGATGAACTGCAGAAAAAATAAATGTACGCCATGCCTTGCCTTGCAAGGCATGGCGAGACCTCGCCATCCGGCATAACACGGATGGCGGGGATGAACTGCAGAAGAAGTAAGCATAGGAGTGATGTGCTTGTGAATACAGATAATTGAGATCCACGTTATCAAAACGAAAGCTTCCAGCTGAAATCTAATTCAATTTTTTCCTCATATTTTCCGATTATTATACCCTATATGCAATAATATCGGCTAGTATTATCTATATGATACCCGACAGGGGCAGATAATAAGCAAACTATGCCTGATAAGGTATAGAAATAATAAAAGTTGTTGACATCATACCTTATCGGGTGTATATTTATATTACCATGAGATTAAGCGAACATATTAAAAAACTGCGAAAAGAAACAAGATTGACCCAGATTGAATTTGCCAAGAGAGTGGGGGTTGGTTTAAGATTTATCAGAGATCTTGAGCAAGGAAAACCAACAGTACGCTTAGATAAGGTTAATCAAGTCTTGGAGTTTCTCGGATATCATCTGGAAGTGGTGCGCAATGAACAGCAAGATATTAAGAGCCGCTGAAGTTTTTTTTAAGGACGAATTGGCCGGTTATTTGTATGAGACGCAAGAAGGATATGCGTTTATCTATGACGCCAATTTTTTGAAGAAAGATATTGCGATTTCTGTATCTTTACCGCCAAGAAAGGAGCCTTATGAATTGAAAGAATTGTTTCCTTTCTTTGACGGTCTTCTTCCTGAGGGCTGGTATCTTGATTTAGTTTTAGCCAAGCAAAAGCTAGAGCGTGACGATGCGTTTGGCATCCTTGCTTCGACAGCAGGGACAGATACGATAGGGGCCGTAACCGTTCGAAAGGCCTCTTTATAAACAGGATCATTTTGATGAAAAAGAAACGCCACAAATCAATGTTTGGGACAATCAAAGAACCCGCCATAAACTTTTCTTTGCCGGAGATTTCTCTCAAAGCGCAGGAGATGATTGGAAAGCTCTCGATTTCCGGTGTCCAGCCCAAGTTATCTGTAAAATTTGACAGGAAAAAAGGCGAGCTTATAACTGTAGCTGAAGGGGGAGAGTATATTCTGAAACCTCAGACCAGTTTTCCGCACATTCCTGAAAACGAACAGTGCTGCATGGATATCGCTCAAGCTCTAGGTATCGATGTGCCCGCGCATTGCCTTTTGAGACTTACCGAGGGGAGCTTTGTCTATATCGTGAAACGTTTCGATCGTCTGGGAAAACAGAAAATCCATCAGGAGGATTTTAGCCAAATTTTAGGAAAAAAGAAATACGACGGCTCCGTAGAACAAATAGGAAGGAAGCTCAAAAGCATTTCCGCTATCCCCGGCTTAGACGCGCAGCTTTTTTTTGAACGGGTTGTTTTTAATTTTTTGATCGGCAACGGAGACGCCCACCTGAAAAATTATTCTATCAGTCATGGAAAAGAAAATCAGATCAGGTTAACGCCGGCGTACGATATTGTGTGTTCCAAGCTTGTGATACCTGATGAAGAGGATTCTGCCTTAGCCATACATGGGAAAAAAACTAAATTAATAAAAGAAGATTTTGATGCCTTGGCGGATTATCTGCAAATCCCGCCCAAGGTGCGCTATGAAAATTTTCTACAGAAAGAAGAGCTCATGGCAGAGTTTATTCGCTCTTCTAAGCTTGAGGCACAAGAGCGCGATAGGTTTACGGCCATTATCCAAGAGCGTTATCGGCGATTGAATTTTTTATAAAAAAATATGGATTCCTGCAAGAGCATGAAAGAAATCGCCGAGTCGATTATTTTGATAGATGAACTGCAGAAAAAATAAATGTCCGCCATGCCTTGCCTTGCAAGGCATGGCGAGACCTCGCCATCCGGCACAACACGGATGGCGGGGATGAACTGCAGAAGAAGTAAATGACGTCACGACTTATGGAGCCCATTGGGCGACATAAGTCGTAGACGGAATTTACCCCGCACCTTTTTCTTATTCAAGATTGTTTAGCTCGTACGAATTAAAATGATTGAATGAATAAAAGGTGCGGGGTTTAATTCGCAGACGGCCTTCGGCCTATAATTTATGTCATCCGCCACAAAAAACAATGGCGGAATCCATAAATTATCTGCTCATTAAAAAAAGCGCTTGACAAAATTGTTAATTGGTTCTATATTTAAAGTGAAGTTAAGGACAGCGAAGTCCTCTTAGACCGATGAAGGTTTAAGAGGATTTTTTAATGAGCGCATGAGCTGCGGAATAAAATGACGCAACTCAAAGCGCGAATTAACCCTTGACATCAAAGATGTCAAGGGTAAGTTCGCACGTATCATTTGCAGAACACAAAGTGTGATGTAAATGATGTCCGCACTTAGGACACAGACGTCCGACGAGATCAGCGATGATCAAGTCGGACTTTTTAATGACGGCGCAATTTATGAAACGCCTGCCTTGCCGGCAGGCAGGAAGTGAACATAAATTGCTGCCGGAATTTACCCCGCACCTTTAAATCATTCAAAGATGAATAAAAAAGGTGCGGGGTAAATTCGGACAAATCATTTACATCGTACTTCGTGCTCTGTAAATGATGTCCTCATTTAGAGCGATGAGGCTCTCTTTATTGACTTTCTCTTTATTAAAGGAACGGTGGAAGTCAATATTAGGTCTTCTTTCTCGTATAGAGAGAATATTATTGACTGTTCCATTAATAAGGAAAAGACCAATAAAGCCAGCGATGGTTTTCAGGAGGGCCTTTTTTAATGACCCCGCCGCATTATTGCATTCTGCAAGAATGCAAAAGGCGGGGGAATTAACCTCGAGCCCGAAGGCGAGCCCGAAGGGCGAGGGGGATTGGTTCTCAAAACAGCCCAAAAAACGATAAAAAAAGGATAGAAAATGAGGCATTTTATTTTGAATTCCATGATGGCAAGTCTGATTGCTTTCTTAAATTTAAATGGTGCTTACGCCGAAGAATCAAAAACCATCCTTGGTGATTTTCTGAAAGATAAGGGAATCGAGCTTGAGGTTTCGGGAACAATGGATCTGTATTCCAAATATATCTGGCGCGGCATGCGCTTGGATGATGATTATGTCATTCAGCCGGGCCTTGCCATCAGCGGATACGGTTTCGAAGTCAGCGTTTGGTCCAGTTTTGATCTCGACCAGGATGATGCCCTCAATTCCGATGAAGTGGATACAAGCATTACCTATACGCATGATTTTAAAGATCTTGCTCTTTTCGGGCATAATTTGGACACCATAAGCGTAACCGTCGGACATATTTATTATGATTTTCCCGGCGCCGGTACTTTCAGCAAGGAAACGGTTTTGGGGCTTGCGTATGATACGCTTCTTTCGCCTTCTGTGACGTGGTATCACGATTACAGCCAGGAAGCCCAAGGCGGCGGTAAAGGGGATTATGTGGTTCTGGATTTAAGCCACAGCTTTGATGTCATAAAAGAATACGGCATCACGTTTGATTTGGCCACGCACGCGGGATACAACCGTAAGCTTTTTATCAACGGAGAAGGCGGGGATTGGGGGATTTCCGCCGGATTGACATTGCCCTTGACAAAAAACCTAACACTATCCCCTAACGTCAATTACAGCGTGCCTTTAGGTGATGTCGAAGATGAGAATGACGGAAATTACGAGGATGAATTTTATTGGAGTGTTGCAACCGCTTATACCTTTTAATGAGAGAAGGGAGAAAGAAATGTTACGAACATTATTCAATCGATCAATAAAAATAACGACACTGTTATTTGCTGCACTTTCTTGCTTGCCTATGACAGCGTATGCTGAAGAGATCGCCTTAGCCAGCCAGGTGGGCGTGGATACGCTTTGGGTTCTCATGGCTGCTTTTTTGGTGTTTTTTATGCAGGCCGGTTTTGGTATGGTGGAGGCGGGTTTTATCCGCGCCAAAAACACATGCAATATTTTGACCAAAAACTTTCTGGATTTTTGCATGGCTTCACTCGGGTTTTTTGTCTTTGGATATGCCATTATGTTCGGACCGGGTAACGGGTTTATGGGATTCAAAGGATGGTTTCTTCACGGGGCCGAATCAGGGGCCAGCGTTCCATTATATGCTTTCTGGCTGTTCCAGGCTGTTTTTTGCGGGACGGCCGCAACCATCGTCGCCGGCGGTATGGCTGAGCGGATGAAGTTTCAGGCCTACTTGATTTATTCTTTTCTCATTTCGGCTTTTATTTACCCAATCGTGGGTCATTGGGTATGGGGCGGAGGATGGCTCTCTAAACTGGGTTTCGCGGATTTTGCCGGCTCAACGGTCGTGCATGCTGTCGGCGGTTTTGCGGCTTTAATCGGAACAGTGATCTTAAAACCGCGAACGGGAAAATTTAATGCCGATGGATCACCGAATGTCATTGCCGGCCATAATATCCCGCTTGCTTCTTTAGGTGTTTTTATTTTGTGGTTCGGATGGTTTGGTTTTAATCCCGGATCGACTCTAGGGGTGGGAGACGGAAGCCTGATTGCCCGAGTAGCGATCAATACGAATCTGGCCGCCGCTTCCGGAGGTATTTTTGCCATGATCACGGTCTGGAAAATGTTTGGCAAACCAGACCTTTCCATGGCCATGAACGGGGCTTTAGCTGGTTTGGTAGCGATCACAGCGCCATGCGCCTTTGTTGATCCTTCGGCTGCTATATTCATCGGTGCTGTGGCAGGCGTTATCGTTGTCCTGGGCGTTGTTTTCTTGGATAAGCTTCACATTGACGATCCCGTGGGTGCTGTGCCTGTGCATGGATTTAACGGTGTTTGGGGGACGCTCTCCGTTGGTTTATTCGGAAAAGAGAGCTTGGGTCTTGCCTCAAACGGTCTTTTTTTTGGCGGAGGCCTGAAGCAATTGGGTATCCAGGCTCTGGGCGTTGGCTGCGCAGCCCTTTTTATCGTTATCTGTATGGGGGCTGTCTTTAAGATCCTTGATGCCACCATAGGTTTGCGCGTGTCCAAAGAAGAGGAATATAAAGGCTTAGATATCGGAGAACGCGGCATGGAATCATATTCCGGATTCCAGGTGTTTACGACTCAATAAGTGAAGCCCCCCTCTGCCCCGCATTTTGCGGGGCAAGAAGCGGGGTGGCTGAATCTAACTCGTGCGGTAACTTACGTCACTTTGTTCCGTAAGTTACGCGCTCGTAAGATGGAGGTGCATGATGAAATTAATTATTGCCATGATCCAACCGCATAAACTGCCCGACGTCAAGGAAGCCCTCTATAAAGCGGAAGTTTTTAAAATGACCGTCACCAATGTGCTCGGGTGCGGGCAACAGAAAGGTTATAGCGAGACATACCGCGGCGTCGCGCAGGAAATCAACTTGTTGAAAAAAGTCAGACTTGAAATCGCCGTCAACGAGAACTTCGTCAAACCGACCATTGACGCCATCATCAAAGGCGCCAAGACGGGGAAAATCGGAGACGGAAAAATATTCGTTCTGGATTTGCCCCGCTGCATCCGCATCCGGACAGGGGAAGAGGGATCGGAAGCGATTGGGTGAGTCAACAAGCGGGATCCTCGCAGGCTTAAAGTTGTTTGAGTTTTAATTGAAAATGTGTTAAAACAATAATGCTTTGAACCAGGAGGTCTTAGGATGCCCAAACTTACGGATGGAGCGCTAGCGAAAGAACGTAAGTTTGAGGCCGAACTTAGACCCCGCACCTTTTTTCTCATTCAGATAGTTTTGAATCGCGCGACTCAAAAATATTGAATAAGAAAAAGGTGCGGGGTTCAATTCGCCCGCCACTGAATCAATGGCGGGCTCATTGAAGGAGGAGCAAAATGAAAGTTGAGAAAAGCGAAAATAGAAACGAATCTATTCCTGATTTTTACGGGGAAAATGTCTTTAGCTTAAAAGTCATGCGCAACTATCTTTCCGAAACAGCGTACAAATCTCTAAGCACAACCATTAAAACCGGCGGAACCCTTGATCCCGACATTGCCGATGAGGTGGCAGATGCGATGAAAACATGGGCTTTATCCAAGGGGGCTACGCATTTTACGCATTGGTTTCAGCCGCTCACGGGAACGACGGCAGAGAAACACGATTCCTTTATTTCGCCGGATGAAGAAGGCGGCGTGATCCTGAAGTTTTCCGGCAAAGAACTGATTCAGGGCGAACCTGATGCCTCTAGTTTCCCGTCGGGCGGCCTAAGGCCGACCTTTGAAGCCCGCGGATATACCGGTTGGGATCCGACAAGCCCGGCATTTATCAAGGAAGGCCCGAAAAGAGCCACGCTTTGTATTCCGACGTATTTTATCGGATGGAACGGCGAAGCCCTGGATAAAAAGACACCGTTATTGCGTTCCATGAAGGCTCTTTCCAAACAGGTGTGCCGTCTGGGTGAACTCTTTGGCGTCAAATCCAAAGGCAAAATAGCCTACGCGACACTGGGCGGCGAGCAGGAATATTTCCTGATCGACAGAAAATATTACAATCAGCGCATTGACCTGATTCAGACAGGCAGGACATTGTATGGCAAAGAACCGGCCAAGCATCAGCAGATGGCTGATCATTATTTTGGAGCGATCAAAAGCAGAATCATGGGCTTTATGGAAGACTTAGACTATGAAATGTGGAAGTTGGGTGTGCCCACAAAAACACGCCATAATGAGGTGGCTCCGGCCCAGTTTGAAGTGGCTCCTATTTTTGAGAGCTTGAACCTCGCTGTTGACCACAACATGATCTGCATGGAAACAATGAAAAAGGTCGCCGAAAAGCACGGCCTAGTCTGCCTTTTGCACGAAAAACCGTTTGCCGGCATTAACGGCTCGGGTAAGCACAACAACTGGTCCATCGTCGGTCCGGACGGAAAAAATTGGCTATCACCCGGCGATAATCCGCACGAAGACGCCAAATTTCTTGTGGTGCTTTGCGCGATTATTAAAGCGGTTGACACGTATGCCGAATTGCTGCGCGTTTCGATTGCCTCAGCCGGAAATGACCACCGCTTAGGTTCCCACGAAGCGCCGCCGGCGATTATTTCCATTTTCTTAGGCGATCAGTTGACGGATATTATCGAGCAGATTGAAAAAGGCGAAGCCAAAAGCTCTAAACAAGGCGGTGTGCTTGAAATCGGCGTGGATTCGCTGCCGAAACTGCCGCGTGATGCCACGGACCGCAACAGAACATCTCCTTTTGCCTTTACGGGATCAAAGTTCGAATTCCGCGCCGTTGGCTCCGACATGAGCTTGGCTGGCCCCAATATCATTCTCAATATGATTGTGGCCGAATCCTTGGATGGAATTTGCACAGAACTCGAAGCCGCTGTTAAGGCCAAAAAGGATTTTAATGCGTCCGTTTCGAAAATCCTTAAAGGCATCATTGCAAAACACAAGAGAGTTATTTTTAATGGGGACAACTACACGGAAGAATGGCTCAAAGAGGCGAAGAAAAGAGGCCTTCCTAACCTCAAAAATACTCTCGAGGCCTTGGAGGTGCTCAAGAAACCCGAGTACATTCGAGTTTTTGAAAAACACTGCGTTCTCTCTAAAAAAGAACTCATGTCTCGTTATGGAGTCTACAAAGAGGCTTTTGAGATTACGATTGATTATGAAGCCAAGCTGGCCGCGGATATGGCCAAGACCCTGATCATTCCTGTCGTCGTCAGTTATCAGAATGAACTGGCCAATACCATCAGATCCGTTGAGGGCATCAATAAGACAAGCTTAAAAGAATCTCGCAAGCTTTTGAAGAGCATCTCCAAAGAAGCAGAGACAGCCTTAAGCTACATCGAGGACCTTGAAGGAGCGATCAAGAAGAAAGAGCCTCTGAAGACCAAAGAAGCGATGAAAGAACTGCGCGAGACCATCGACGCGCTCGAAGGCCTGATTCCGGCCGACAAATGGCCATTGCCGTCATATGCCGAAATGCTCTTTATGCTTTAGAGACAATGATTCTTTTCCTAAAACACATTACAGCATCAAGGCTTACGCATAAATTTTTTTGTTTTTGAATGCACAATAATTAGGCAAAAACCTTATTCATAAAGGAGCTTTCCATGCTCAGAATCGGCTTAGCGCAAATCAATGTCACCGTCGGCGATCTTGAGGGTAATCGCAACAAGATTATCGAATATATCAAGCGGGCCAAGCAATTCAATATCAACATCGTTGTGTTTCCTGAATTGGCCTTAACGGGTTATCCGCCGGAAGATCTTCTCCTGAAGGACCATTTTATCAAAGATAATTTCAAAGCGCTGAACCGCATCATCCAGGAGACAGAAAACACGTTGGCCATTATTGGGTTTGTTGACAGAGACAAAGCCGGGCGCCTGTACAATGCCGCAGCCGTCATTTATCACAAAAAACTCAAAGGCGTATACCGCAAGATGGAACTTCCTAATTATGGCGTTTTTGACGAAAAAAGATATTTTACGCCCGGCACAGAAAATAAAGTTTTTGCTTTTGGAGATCATAAACTGGGCATAAGCATTTGCGAAGATATTTGGCACCCCCAGGGCCCTTGCCGACAACAGGTCAAGGCCGGAGCTAATTTATTAATCAATTTGTCCTCGTCTCCGTATCAAGCGGGAAAAGCAAAAATGCGAGGAAAATTTTTATCTCAGCAAGCCAAAAAGAACAAAGCTTCTGTGGCCTATGTGAATCTCATCGGAGGGCAAGACGAGCTGGTCTTTGACGGCGCGAGCCTGATCATTGATCCTAAAGGAAAAATCGTCGCATCCGGAAAATCTTTCGAAGAAGATCTCGTGACCGCCGATCTCGCGCTCCCGGTTAAATCAAGGGCTTCAGAAAAAGATCAGCTCAAAATGATATTGATCGAGAAAGATCTGAAGATAAAAGGAAAATTATTGATCAAAGGCAAGAGAGCCAAACCGCTAAGCCCAACCGAAGAAATCTACAAGGCCCTTGTCCTGGGTACGCGCGATTATGTCCTCAAAAATGGATTTAAAAAAGTCGTCTTAGGCTTAAGCGGCGGAATTGATTCTTCGCTCGTGGCAACAATTGCCTGCGATGCCTTGGGTGCGCAAAACGTGATCGGCGTAACCATGCCATCGCGCTTTACGTCGAGTGAAACGCGCTATGACGCCCTGCGCCTGGCGGATAATCTCAGGATACAAGATCGTGAAGTCCCGATCGACTCCATTTACGAAGCGTATTTGAAAACGCTCAAAGAGGAATTTCTCGGGCTTGACCCCGATACAACCGAAGAGAACATCCAGGCGCGTATCCGTGGCAATATCCTCATGGCTTTTTCCAACAAATTCGGCTGGCTTGTGTTGACCACAGGCAACAAAAGCGAAGTGGCCGTCGGTTACTGTACGCTTTACGGCGATATGGCCGGCGGATTTGCCGTCATTAAAGATATTCCCAAAACGCTTGTTTATCGCCTCGCTCGCTACCGCAATAGTCTTGAAAAGAAAGAATTGATTGCGCCCAGTATCCTCAAGCGTCCTCCTACGGCGGAATTGCGTAAGAATCAAAAAGATCAGGATTCTCTGCCGCCCTATGATGTCTTAGATAAAATCTTAGAGGCTTATGTCGAAAAAGACAAAAGCCTGTCCAAGATCAAAGGGGCGAAAACGAACGAAAAACTTATTTGCAAAGTTACGCGTATGGTTGACCGGATGGAATATAAGCGGCGTCAGTCACCGCCGGGTGTGAAAATTACGCCCAGGGCATTCGGCAAAGACAGGCGGCTTCCGATCACCAACAGATATAAGGAATATTGATAAAAGGCAACTTACCAATTACAAACCCGCATTGTAATTATGGTTATTGAAAGAATAGATTATGCCTTATAGAAAAATACCGTTGGTTAAGCAAAACATATATCACATATGCACCAAAAGTATTGCCGGTTATATAATCTTTAACTCAGATAAGGAGTATGTAAGAATGTTATCGACCTTAAGCTATTATCAATATGAGGAGATTGACTGTAGATTTTCTCATTTTCTTTTATCCGAAGAAAGGTCGAAAAAAAGTTTAACTTCTATCCAACCTGCGAAAAAGACTATCAAGATCATAGCCTACTGCCTTATGCCGACGCATATTCATTTAATTCTCGAGCAGTTAATAGATCAGGGTATTTCGCGATATATGAATTTAGTGCTTAAAAGTTATAGTAAATATTTCAACGCAAAACATAAACGAAAAGGACCTCTATGGGAAGGAAGGTTCAAGAGTATCCTTATAAAAAGTGATGAGCAATTATTACATTTAACAAGATATATCCACCTTAATCCTGTGAGTGCGGCTTTAGTCAATTTACCTCAAGATTGGAAATTTTCTTCTTATGGCGAATATATAAATTTAGTTAAAGAAAATACAAAAATTTGCGCTTTCAATGATTACTTAGAAATAAGCACTATGCAGTACGAAAAATTTGTCAAGGACCAAATCGGTTATCAAAGAGAGCTGCAACAGATAAAACACTTAGCATTGGAAGGTTAACCAATTACAAACCCGCATTGTAATTGGTTTAAGGAATCGCGCGATGATGGTGAGCGAAATCAAAGAATATTTTCTGACGCGAGAAAAAGGCAAGGTTTTTCGGTCGGCCATCAATGACACCGAGAGAATTCTTATTGAAGAGGCCCTCAAGCGCTCTCGGGGTAATCAAGTGGACGCGGCCAGAATTTTAGGCGTCAACCGAAACACGATCAGGACAAAAATTAGAAAATTACAAATAGGCACAACTTCTTATAAGCTATGAGCCAATCCATTTATCCAAGAAAACAAGGACTGTATGATCCGGCGAGCGAGCACGATGCTTGCGGTGTCGGCTTCGTCGTTAATATCGACGGCAGAAAATCGCATACGATCATCGAGCGCGGCATAGAGGTTTTAACAAAATTACTTCATCGCGGAGCGGCCGGCGAGGACAAGAAAACAGGCGATGGAGCCGGGATCCTCGTGCAGATTCCCCATGATTTCTTCTGCGCCCAATGTTCATCGTTAAAAATCGCGTTAGGCCAAGAGGGAACATACGGCGTCGGCATGATTTTTATGCCTCAGGAAACAAAAATGCTTGAAAAATGCCAAGAGATCACGAAAGAAGTGGCTTGCGAAGAAGGCTTTGAGTTTCTTGGTTGGCGCGAAGTCCCGGTGGATAGCTCGGCTGTGGGGAAAAAGGCCAGAGAAAAGCAACCTTTAATTGTCCAGTGTTTTGTTCGTCACGACAACCTCAGAGAAGAAGCCCTTGAGCGAAAACTCTATGTCACCAGAAAACAAGTTGAACAACGCATTGAAAAAACTCTTTCGCTGGGTGATCGATTTTATATTGTCAGTTTATCTTCCCGGACGATCGTCTATAAAGGGATGATGATGGGCGAGCAAATCAGCTCTTTTTACAAAGATCTGAGCGATCCCTCGTTTATAAGCGCTATGGCCGTGATTCATCAACGCTACAGCACCAATACGTTTCCGTCCTGGAAACTGGCTCAGCCGTTTCGGTATTTGGCGCACAACGGAGAAATCAATACACTGCGCGGCAATCTCAACCAAATGAGGGCGCGCGAGAATCTTCTTGAATCCGATGACTTCGGCGACGATATTAAAAAGATTCTGCCTGTGATTGATCCCGGCGGAAGCGATTCCGCGTGCCTTGACAATGTTTTGGAATTATTGAACTCGGCCGGTCGTGATTTGGCGCACGCGATGATGATGCTAATCCCCCAGGCCTGGGGTCAAAAGTATCCCATTGGGCCGGATTTAAAAGGATTTTTTGAATATCACGCGGGGCTCATGGAGCCGTGGGATGGTCCGGCCGCGGTGGCTTTTAGCGACGGGTCCGTGATAGGCGCTTTGTTAGACCGCAACGGTCTTCGCCCGGCGCGCTATACGATCACCAAGAATAACTTTATGGTGCTTGCCTCCGAAGCGGGTGTTCTTGATTTCGCACCTGAGGGGATCCTTGAGAAAGGGGCCTTGCGACCCGGCGATATTATTTTGGTTGATCTCAACAAAAAGCGTGTTCTTAAGAATAACGAAATCAAAACATTTTACGCCAGACGACAGCCTTATCGCCGCTGGGTGGAAGAGAATAAAATCCTTCTGCATGGGCTTTTTAATGACGTGGCTCCGGTGTCTTTGGACGCGGAGAGTCTTTTGACGCGAGAAAAACTTTTCGGATATACCCTGGAAGATTGTAAAGAAATCATCAATCCCATGGCGTCCCGGGGATATGAACCTGTTGGTTCCATGGGATCGGATATTCCTCTGGCTGTTTTCTCGGAGAAGCCGCAGCTTTTGTACGCGTATTTCAAACAGCTCTTTGCTCAGATTACCAATCCCGCGATCGATCCGATCCGCGAAGAGCTCGTGATGTCGTTGATGACTTTTATCGGAAATCCGGGAAATATCCTTTCGGAAGTTCCGCAAAACAGCAATCTCATCAAGCTTATGCATCCGATTCTATCGAATGAGGATCTTGAGCGCGTGCGCTCTTTGAATCAAAAAGACTTTTGGGCCGTGACGTTGCAAATGGGTTTTGCGGCGGGAGGCTCGGGCGAAACTCTGGAAGAATCCCTAGGTCAGCTCTGCCGCGCGGCCGAGGCTTCGGTTACGAACGGTTCGTCCGTGATTATTTTAAGCGACCGGAATCTCTCTAAAGATTTGGCGCCTATCCCCGCGCTTCTGGCTGTTTCGGCTGTGAATCAGTATCTCATCCGGCAATCCATGAAGACCAACGTGGGTATTATCGTCGAGACCGGCGGGGCCCGGGAGATTCAGCATTTTGCGCTTCTCTTGGCCTTCGGCGCGACGGCCATTAATCCTTATTTAGCTTTTGAGGTTGTGACCGCGATGGCTTTACAAAAAACTTTAGAAAAAGAAATGGACACAACTAAGGCCATTGAGAATTATATCAAAGCGATTTGTAAGGGGCTTTTAAAGGTTATGTCCAAAATGGGCATTTCCACGCTTCGCAGCTACAGAGGCGCTCAAATATTTGAGGCGATTGGATTAACCTATGACGTGATCGAACAGTATTTTACCGGCACGTCTTCGCGTATCGACGGGATTGGCTTAAACGAAATTGCCAGAGAAGCGAACGCAAGACACAAATCCGCTTATGATCCCTCCTCAGAGCTTGGCTCTCTTCCAAGTGGAGGATGCTACAAATACCGACGGGACGGAGAAAGGCATCTGTGGACTCCGGAATCGATCAGTCAATTGCAATTCGCGACGCGGAATAATAATTACAAAATCTACAAAGAATATGCGCAGCTGATTAATAATCAGACCAAAAAGATCAGTACTCTGCGAGGTCTGTTTCAGTTCAAGAAGACAGAACCTATCCCGATTGAAGACGTGGAGCCGGCTGCGGACATCATCAAGCGTTTCGCGACATCGGCAATGTCTTTTGGCTCGATCAGCCGGGAGGCCCATGAGACCTTAGCCATTGCCATGAACCGTTTGGGCGCGATGAGTAACAGCGGAGAAGGTGGAGAAGACCCCGCGCGCTATAAACTTTTACCAAACGGAGATAATCGCTCAAGCGCCGTCAAACAAGTCGCAAGCGGGCGTTTTGGCGTGACGGCCGAATATTGTGTGAATGCCCGCGAGCTTCAGATCAAAATCGCGCAAGGCGCAAAACCCGGCGAAGGCGGCCAGCTCCCCGGGCACAAAGTCAACGAAGAAATCGCCCGCGTACGTCATTCTACGCCGGGCGTCACATTGATTTCGCCGCCGCCGCATCATGACGTTTATTCGATTGAGGATATTAAACAACTTATCTTTGATTTAAAAAATGCGAATCCCGCGGCGCGTATTTCCGTTAAACTTGTTTCCGAGACGGGTGTCGGAACCATCGCGGCCGGTGTCGCTAAAGCGCACGCCGATATGGTTTTGATCAGCGGCTACGACGGAGGGACGGGCGCTTCGCCTTTATCGTCGATCCGTCATGCCGGCGTCCCCTGGGAGCTTGGACTTGCGGAAACGCAACAGACCCTTGTTCTCAACGGCCTGCGCAGCCGTATTCGCGTTCAAACCGACGGTCAGCTTAAAACAGGACGCGATGTTGTAATCGCGGCGCTTTTGGGCGCCGAGGAATTTGGTTTTGCCACTGCGCCCTTGGTGGTTTGCGGGTGCGTGATGATGAGAAAATGCCATCTCAACACCTGCCCTGTTGGTGTTGCAACCCAAGACCCTGAACTTCGCAAGCGCTTTAAAGGCAAACCGGAATACGTCGTGAATTTCTTTTCTTTTATTGCTCAGGAAGTCAGGGAATACATGGCCCAGCTGGGCATAAGAAAAATAGATGATTTGATTGGCCGAACCGATCTTCTTGAAATTAATGAGGCCATCAATTTTTGGAAGGCCAAAGGATTGGATTTTTCAAGAATCTTAAGTGAAAATAATCCGGATACAGCAGCCATCCGGCGATGCACCCAGAGTCAAGATCACGAAATCGATCATGTGCTTGACCGGGAGCTGATTGAACGTTCATCCCAATCTCTGGAAAATAAGAAGCCCGTCAAAATTGATTTACCGATCCGCAATACCCATCTGACGACCGGGGCTATGCTTTCCGGCGAGATCGCCAAACGCTACGGGCATCAGGGCCTGCCGGATGACACGATCACATGTTCCTTCCAGGGATCGGCGGGGCAGAGCTTTGGGGCTTTTGCCGCCAAGGGTCTTACGTTTATTCTTGAAGGAGAAGCCAATGACTATTGCGGCAAAGGGATGTGCGGCGGAAAGATTATTATGAAGCCTTTGAAAGGCTGCACCTTTGATCCATCGGAGAATATCATCTGCGGCAATGTTCTTCTTTACGGGGCGACATCGGGGGAAATCTATATTCACGGCCGCGCAGGGGAACGATTTGCCATCAGAAACAGCGGTGCCTATGCTGTGGTGGAGGGAATCGGCGATCACGGCTGCGAATACATGACAGGCGGCCGCGTCGTTGTGCTGGGAGAAACAGGAATTAATTTTGCGGCCGGCATGAGCGGCGGAATCGCCTACGTGTATGACCCCAACAGCAAACTGGATGGCCGTACCAACCTTGATATGGTGGACCTTGAGCTTGTGAACGAACCGGAGGACATCAAAGAGCTGAAGGGCATGATCGAAAGACATTTCAAATACACGGCCAGCCCGAAGGCTCGATATATTTTGGATCATTGGGAAGAATCTTTGCCTTTGTTCGTAAAGGTGTTTCCGATGGAATACCGTCGAGTTTTGGGAAAGATGAGCAAGGAAGATGAAGAGATCGAACGCGAAGAAACGGTGATGAAGTAATGGGTGAAATACACGGTTTCATGAAATACCCTAGGCAGGACTTTGAAAAAGAGCCTGTTGAAATCCGCAAACAGCACTGGAAAGAGTTTGTTAAGCTTCTGGCCGAGGAAGATATCAGAAAACAAGGCGCCCGGTGCATGGAATGCGGAGTGCCTTTTTGTCATTGGGCTTGCCCTCTGGGGAATGTGATCCCCGACTGGAATGATCTGGTCTATAAAGGACGATGGCCAGAGGCGCTCAAGCGGCTTTTTGAGACCAATAATTTTCCGGAAATCACAGGACGCATCTGTCCGGCCCCCTGCGAGCATTCCTGCGTGCTTGCGATCAATGAACCCGCCGTGACGATTAAGAATATTGAGTTGTCGATCATCGAAAAGGCCTACGAACAAGGATGGATCAAAGCCCATATTCCCAGAAAGCGCACCGGAAAGAAAATAGCCGTGGTCGGATCCGGCCCGGCGGGCTTGGCCTGCGCCGATCAACTGAATCAAGCCGGTCACACCGTGACCGTTTATGAGAAAAATGAAAATGTCGGCGGTATTCTTGCTTTTGGCATTCCGGATTTTAAATTAGAAAAATGGATTTTGGAAAGACGCATTCATCTGATGAAAGAAGAAGGCGTTATTTTTCAAACCGGCATCCATGTGGGCGTTGGCCTAAAGGCTAAAGACATTCTTAAAGAAAGCGATGCCCTCGTGCTTTGCGTTGGAACCGAACAATCCCGTGATTTGAAAGTGCCGGGACGCGAATTAACCGGCGTCACCCAGGCCATGACCTATTTAGTTCAGCAGAATCGCGTGAACAAAGGACAAAGAATCAGCCCGAAAGAGAGAATCAGCGCCGAGGGTAAAAATGTTATTGTCTTAGGCGGCGGAGATACGGGCGCGGATTGCGTGGGAACAGCGAATCGCCAAGGGGCCAAAGCCGTCAGGCAATATGAAATTATGCCCTGTTTGCCCACCGAGCGAGACCCGGACAATCCATGGCCGCAATGGGCGTTTGTTTATCGTCCATCCTCATCCCATGAAGAAGGAGTCGAGCAGAATTTTTGTATAATGACCAAGCACTTAAGCGGCAAAAACGGTCAACTGAAAAAACTGCATGCCGTGCGCCTGGAATACGGACCCAAAGATGCTGAAAGCTGCCGTTGCCCGAGCTGCGAAATCCCCAACTCAGACTTTGACGTTGACTGCGATCTTTTGATTTTGGCTATGGGATTCTTAGGTCCGGTCAAAGCAGGACTCATCAAGGAATTAGGCGTCGAGCTTGATGCCCGCGGCAATGTCAAAACAGATGAAAATTATAAAACCAATGTGGACGGTGTCTTTGCGGCCGGCGATATGCGCCGGGGCCAGTCGCTTGTGGTGTGGGCTATTGAAGAAGGCCGAAAAGCCGCTTGTTGTGTCCATCAATGGCTTGGTCAATAATCAACAATGTTGGAATTTTCTTGTTTAAAAGTTAACGCGAATTTTCGCGAATCTAACGCGAATGATCGCGAATTTCTTGATGATCTATTCGCGAAAATCTGCCCGCCTCGGCCGTTGGCCTCATCGAGGCCGGGCGTTTGATTTGCGTGAATTTGCGTTTAAACTATTTATTTAATTTTTACGTAGAATTAAATTACGGAAAATCATTTTAAGTCATAACAAATCAAAGAACTATACGAGGCCACAATGAGTAAATCCAATCAAACGCATAACACAGGACTTTCGGGCTTAGATAAAATCTTACAAGGAGTTCGCTTGGGCGACAATGTTGTGATGCAGGTCGACGCCATCGATGATTATGTACGCTTTGTTCACCCTTTTGCCAAGGCGGCTCATCATGCTAAGAAAGACCTGATTTATTTTCGGTTTGCCGATCATGAACCGGTGATTCCCGAGGGTATCGCTGTTCATACCTACGAATTGCATCCCGAGGCGGGATTTGAAAATTTCATTTCAGAAATATTTGATGTCATAGAAAAGCTCGGCAAGGGCGCATTTTATATCTTTGACTGTCTCTCGGAGCTGGCCGTGGATTGGTACAGCGACCGTATGCTGGGAAATTTCTTTATGCTGACATGTCCTTATCTTTTTGATTATGAGACCGTTGCCTATTTTGCCCTGAAACGCGATAATCATACGGCGTACGCGATTGAAGCGATTCATGGAACGGCTCAGATCGTTATGGACGTGTACCGCCATAAAGAAGACATGTATGTTCATCCGCTTAAAGTTGAAGGCCGCTATACGCCAACCATGTATATGCTTCACCGATGGGACAAAGAAGAATTCGCTCCGGTTACCCGAAGCTCAACGACCGCGGAAATTTTGACAGCCGCCCCTCAGCCGTGGCTTGATTTTACAATGCAAAAACGCGATGTCTGGACGCGCAATTTCCTCCAGGCCCAGGAAGTGGTCAATACCACACGTTCCGATAGCCGCGAGACGTGGAAGAAAAGTAAACTGTTCCAGAGGCTTTTACGTATGGCTGTAACTCGCGATGAGCGCCCGCTTAAGCTCGCCGAGAAATATTTTGACTTTGCCGATGTCGTCGATATCGGTAAGCGCATGATCGGCACCGGTTTAGTCGGCGGAAAATCCGTCGGTATGCTTTTAGCCAGAGCCATTCTCAAGAAAGCTGATCCTATCTGGGCACAGAAGCTTGAGCCTCACGATTCCTTTTATATCGGCTCGGATGTCTTCTATACTTATTTGATTCAGAACAAATGCTGGTGGATGCGCCGGAAGCTCAACAGCACCTCAGAGAATTTTGATTTGGCGGATGAAGCCTGCGCGCTCATACTCAAAGGCGAATTTACAAAAGATATTCAGGATCAATTTCTGGAAATGTTGGATTATTTCGGACAATCACCGATCATTGTCCGTTCGTCCAGTCTTCTGGAAGACGCGTACGGAAATTCTTTCTCAGGAAAATACGAAAGTGTTTTCTGCGCCAATCAAGGAACGCCGGAAGAACGTTTTGAGAAATTCGTGGACGCGGTGCGTACGGTCTACGCCAGCACCATGAGCAAAGAAGCCCTGTCGTATCGGGCGCATTGGGGGCTTTTGGATAGCGACGAACAGATGGCGCTTTTGGTACAACGCGTGTCCGGCACCGTTCACGAAAGCCAGTTCTTCCCGCAAATTTCCGGCGTCGGGTTTTCTTTTAATCCCTTTGTCTGGAATAGTGAGATCGATCCTAAAGCCGGAATGCTGAGACTTGTTTTTGGCCTGGGCACCAGGGCCGTGGAGCGCGTCGATGATGATTACACGCGCATCGTGGCGCTCAACGCACCCATGCGGCGGCCCGAGGCAAGTTCGGAAGATATCCGCAAGTACACCCAGCACAAAATCGATATTCTTGATCTGAAGGCCAATTGCCACACCTCGCGTATGTTTGAGGATGTCATCAAAGAGGCGCCCGACGTTCCACTGGATATTTTTGCTTCGCGTGATCAAGAGCTTGAGCGCCGTATGCGCGAAATGAAACGCTCCAATGTTTTTTCTTGGATTCTGGCTTTTGATACCCTGCTTTCCAAGACAGCCTTTGTTGATGATATGCGAACCATGCTGACAATACTCCAGGAATCTTACAATTATCCCGTGGATGTGGAGTTCACGACCAATTTCCTCGACAAAGACCATTACCGGATTAATCTTGTCCAGTGCCGTCCGTTTCAGGTTAAAGGAAACATCTTAAGCGTTGAAACCCCGCGCGTGATTAACCGGGAGAAAATTATTCTTGAAACCAAAGGTCCTGTGATCGGAAGCAGCGTCGCCATGACGATTGATCGCATTATTTATGTCTCACCGGAAGCTTACGGAACAATGAAGGAAGGCGATCGTTATGCCGTGGCCAGGTTGGTCGGCCGGCTGACACACTTAAAAAACAAGGACAAAAAACCGACCATGATGCTCATTGGTCCCGGTCGTTGGGCCACGTCCACCCCGTCGTTGGGTGTGCCGGTGTCTTTTACGGAAATTAATACAGCTTCGGTTCTTTGCGAAGTCGCAGCCATGCACGAAGGGTTGATTCCGGAAGTGTCTTTGGGTACGCACTTTTTCAATGATTTGGTCGAAATGGACATGCTGTATTTTGCTCTTTACCCGCAGAAATACGACAATCTGCTCAACAGCGAGTTTTTCAAGAAATCAAAAAACCAATTAACATCACTGATTCCTGATGCGGCCTCTTTAGCGTCCGTTGTGTACGTCATTGATGCGGATGTCTCCAAAGAAGACGAATGCATTTGTCTCAACGCCGATGTTCTCAAGCAGAATGCTGTTTGTTATCTGGGCGAGGGGACGCCGGCGTCCGAATAAAAAGACGTGCCGCTCGATCAGCCCTGCCAAAACAGCGAAAAATTCTCTCCTTGAGATTTCCAAAAAACGTTTGACAATTCAAATGGTTGATTGTATATTGCTTCTATTCTACTTCGCATAAGCGATGAAAATGATAGTAGATGCTTCGTAGAATATTCTCAGCTGAATAATTCTCCGAAGCCTATACTAGATTTTTCTACTGGTAAGGCGAAGGAGAATAATTCGGGCAATGGCGTTCGGATCATTTACAGATTGATCTGTAGGGGCAACGAGGTCCTCAAGAAAATCCAAAGAAGGATTTTTTGAGGATTTTTTTATTTTGTCAAAAAGCTCGCCCAGCCATCCCGCCTGAAGTTTTCAAATAATTTCTGAGAATTCGAATCAATCTTCAAACTTCTTTAAAAAATGAAAATTATCCACAAAGAAATCCTCACGGACACTCAAGGCGTTAAAATCATCAAATTTTATATCCAATCTCCTTTTATCGCTAAAAAAGCCCAACCCGGACAATTTGTCGTGGCCATGGTCCAGGAAGACGGAGAACGCATTCCTCTGACCGTTGTCGATACGCATGGAGATGAGATCACGCTCATTATGCAGGAAGCTGGTTTATCGACAAAGCTCATGGGAAAATTGAACGTGGGAGATTCTCTTTACGCACTTGTGGGGCCCTTGGGGCACGCGACGCCCATTAAAAATTACGGCAAGGTTATTCTTGTGGCCGGTGGTGTGGGGATCGCCGAAATTTATCCCGTGGCCAAAAAACTTAAAGAAACGGGAAATCATGTCGTTGTGATCTTAGGCGCGAGAACCAAAGATATCTTGTTTTATGAAAATGAGCTAAGACATATCGCGGATGAACTTTATGTCACGACCGATGACGGCTCGTACGGCCAAAAAGGTTTTACAACAGATGTTCTGAAAGAACTTCTTGGGAAAAGTAAATATGATTTTGTTTATGCCGTCGGACCTTTACCGATGATGGAAAAAGTTTCGCTGGTATCAAAAGGTTTCGGCGTGAAAACAGCTGTTTCCCTGAATGCCACCATGCTGGATGCGAGCGGCATGTGCGGAGGATGCCGGGTCACAGTGGACGGCAAGGTCAAATTTGCCTGCGTGGACGGCCCGGAATTCGACGGCCATTTGGTTGACTGGGATGAAATGAAAAAAAGAAGCAAGATGTATCTTGATCAGGAAAAACATTCCTGTCATTTACATAATGGGGCTTCACAAAAATCGTTTCGTCCTTGATTACACAGATTAAGAATCTGATTCCACAGATTGAAACTCATCGAGAACATCTGTGTAATCTTATGAAAATCCGTGTAATCGATAGCACAGAACGAATTTTATGAAAGGCTATTTATATAAGATATGAAAAGAGAACCTGTTTCGATTAAAGAAGTCCCCGCTCAAGAGCGCGTCCGCTCATTTGATGAGGTCGTCTTCGGGTACGAGGAAAGTCAAGCCTTAGAAGAAGCCAGCCGCTGCATTCAATGCAAAAACCCCAAGTGTATCGCGGGCTGCCCGGTCGGCATCGACATCAAAAAATTCATTTATCAAATCACCCAGAAAGATTATCAGGGCGCTTACGCGACCATCCGGGAAAAAAATAATTTTCCTTCGGTCTGCGGCCGCGTGTGCCCGGCGGAATATCAGTGCCGTAAGACCTGTGTCTTTACCAAAAAAGACGAGCCGTTTGCCTCCGAGAAAGCCATCAATATTCATTTCTTGGAACGGTTTGTCGGCGATTTCGGAATGGAACATTGTTCTGCGCAAGAACATCAACCCAACGGTCAGTTGAAAGGCAAGAAAGTTGCGATCGTGGGTTCCGGTCCGGCGGGTTTATGCGCGGCCGGCGAACTCGCTCGCCAGGGCGTGAAAGTCGTTATTTATGAAAGTCTTCATAAATCCGGCGGGGTTTTACGTTACGGGATTCCGCCTTTTCGTCTTCCGCGCACGATTCTGGATTATGAAATCGATTCCTTAAAGAAATTTGACGTTGAGATCATCCCAAATTTTATTGTCGGAAAAACTGCGACCCTCAATGAACTCTTCGATGAAGGATATTCGGCCGTCTTTCTGGGCTTAGGCGCCGGTGTGCCTTCGTTCTTAAAAGTCAAAGGCGAAAATTATTGCAATGTCTATTCGGCCAATGAATTCTTAACGCGCGTGAATTTGATGTCGGCGTTTAAATTTCCTGAAGCCCATACGCCCGTCAATATCGGGAAACACGTGATTGTGATCGGTGGGGGCAATACGGCGATGGACGCGGCGCGTGCCGCTTTGCGGCTTCAGGTTTTACAGGGCCTGAAACCCCATACAACCATTTTTTATCGCCGCACGGAAATCGAAATGCCGGCGAGACGGCTTGAAATTCACCACGCCAAAGAAGAGGGTGTGGGTTTGCAATTATTGGTGCAGCCGGTGGAGTTTATCGGTGATGAGGCCGGTTATGTGAAAAAGCTTAGATGCTTGAAGTGTCAATTGGGCGAGCCGGATGATTCCGGGCGCAGGCGGCCGGTGGCCATCGCGGGAAGCGAATTTGACACGGATTGCGATTTGGCCATTATCGCGGTGGGGCTTAATGCCAACGCGCTTTTAACAAGCGTGACCCCTGAACTTAAAGTTGATAAATGGGGCGATATTATTGTCAATCGGGAGACGATGGAAACGTCGATTCCGGGAGTTTATGCCGGCGGCGACATCGTCGGAGGAGAAGGAACAGTGATTGAAGCCATGGGCATGGCTAAGAAAGCGGCTCAATCGATTTCAGAATATATTGCGGGACAGGAAAACAATTTTAACAGAAAGGGGAAAGACAATGTCATATGTTCAAAAAACACTCGAGTTAGTTAAGAAGCGTAATCCGTCAGAGCCGGAGTTTCTTCAGGCTGTGGATGAAGTTCTGGAATCTCTGGAACCGGTTCTGGACCGTCATCCCGAATACGAAAAAGCAAAAATCTTAGAACGTATCGTTGAGCCCGAACGAGTCATTATGTTTCGCGTTCCGTGGGTAGATGACAAGGGCGTATTTCAGGTGAACAGAGGATTCCGCATCCAGATGAACAGCGCCATCGGTCCTTATAAAGGAGGATTGCGTTTTCATCCCACGGTTTATCTGGGGATCTTGAAATTCCTGGCTTTCGAGCAGGTCTTTAAGAATTCCTTAACGACACTTCCCATGGGCGGTGCTAAGGGTGGTTCTGATTTTGATCCCAAAGGAAAATCCGACAACGAAGTCATGCATTTTTGCCAGTCCTTTATGACGGAACTATGCCGCTATATCGGGCCGCATACGGACGTTCCGGCCGGCGATATCGGCGTGGGCGGGCGCGAAATCGGTTTTCTTTTTGGCCAGTACAAACGTATCCGCAATGAATTCACCGGTGTGTTAACCGGAAAAGCCCTGAATTGGGGAGGTTCCCTGATCCGCCCCGAAGCGACCGGTTATGGCGCGGTGTATTTTGCCGAAGAGATGCTCAAAACACGCAAAGACTCCATCAAGGGAAAAACATGCGTCGTGTCCGGTTCCGGCAACGTCGCTCAATACACGGTTGAAAAACTCAACCAGCTGGGCGCAAAAGCCGTAACTTTGTCCGATTCTTCTGGGTTTATTCATGACCCCAAGGGAATTGATGACAAGAAGCTGGACTTTGTTTTGGAACTTAAGAATATCCGTCGCGGCCGCATCAAGGAATACGCGGACAAATTCGGCGTGAAATTTTTTGAAGGGAAAAAACCCTGGGACATCAAATGCGAGGCAGCCTTCCCGTCAGCCACACAAAACGAAATCGACAGCAATGACGCGGCCACATTATTGAAAAACGGGTGTTTTGTCGTCTCCGAAGGCGCCAACATGCCCACGGTTCCCGAAGGTGTTAAGAAATTTGTCGACGCAAAGATTCTTTACGGACCCGGCAAGGCTGCCAATGCCGGCGGTGTGGCCACATCCGGTCTTGAAATGGCCCAGAATGCCATGCATATTTCCTGGTCAAGAGAAGAGGTCGACAATCGCCTCAAAGGCATTATGGTCTCTATTCACGAAGCCGCAGCCGGAGTCGCGCAGGATTATGGTCAGACGGGCAATTATGTCGCAGGTGCCAATATTGCCGGATTCATCAAGGTCGCCGATGCGATGATGGATCAGGGGTTGGTGTAGGCAGAAGAGAAAAGAACAGAGGACAGAAAGTATTGTTTGCGGCGCCCCGCCGTCTTGTGGCGGGGCGCCCCTGTTTGCATCACTAATTTTACATTGCGAATGATTTTCGCTTAAGATATAATTGACCTCATGGAGATTATAAAAAACACGCTTAAAATTTCTCAGCTTAAAGAAATGGCGGAACGCTTATTCGGCAATCTGGTGAAAGCCGTTGTGGATACCGAGCAAGAGTGGCTGGCCGTCGATGGCGAACTTCATTCGGATTTAGAGGCCTTCTTGCTGGAAGGCGGCTCAAAACAAAAAAACCTCTGGGGGATTAATCTTTATGTGGACAGGCAAGGTGAAGATTTTATCGAATTTGACTCGGTAATCAATATGCGTCCGTCGCAAAACAATCGAAGCCGTGGCGTGGATAGCCCTGAGATTCGAAAGCGCATCACGGACATCGTCAACAAAAGGTTAAAGCTGTGAGCCCGCAACACAAAAATCTTACCCTTGAAAAATGGAACCGGTTGTCTTTTATCGAGCAGATGGCCAATATCGGTAGCGAGGTCGAGCGCGCCCTCAACTGGCGGGCCAGGCATCACGCGGCCTATTGTCAATTGGCTTTTGAGCGCGCCCTTGAGCTGTTGGATTTAACCCTAGAGAGCGTGAAAGGTTTTTCCCGCCTTAAAGAACTTACCCGCCTGCGGGAAGCGATGGCGGATTATTTTTTCGGGACAAACCGATTTCAGTATAACGAAGCGTCTCTAAAACAATACTTTCTGAACTTTGCCTACGCCGCCCGCCGGAATCGTTGATCAAAGAATAAAGACGCATTACCGGCGGCCTCCAGCCCATCTCCCTCCGGATTTTCTTCCTTGACATAGGGGGGATTTTTGTTAAATTGAGACCGTTGACCCTTACAACGGTCTCATCCTGAACGAAGTCGAAGGATTTGCGCACATGAGTTACATCTCCCGTTTCGCTTGGTCCGTAACTCATGGGGTTATCCAGGGGTGAAAGTCGTGGAAAAAACACAAAATTGAAAGCAAATTCCGGCAGCCCGCCATTGATTCATCGGCGGGCTGCCGATTCTATTTAAGCTCAGAAAAGATCGCAGACGTTGCCGGTCAATGATTATAGATTATAGTGTTTTCTTCTTCGCCCGCCACTAAATCGTTGGCGGGCTCGAAGTAAATTCGCCTCGTCACTTAGGTCATTTCATTCCATGAGTGACGGGCTCATTTAAGCGGGTTTCGGACAAGGGCAATAATGTTTCGTTTGGATTAAGAGAAAATCGTACAGTAGACGAGTAAAATTTAAAGTTGATGTTTTAGAGGTCTCCTATATTCGCTGCAAATAGTTTTCATATAATATAATTTATATAGTATAATAATGTCCATTAAGTTAATTACATCTGATATTTATAAGGGTACAATTTGTTAAAATAAGGATATGACTATGTTCCAAGCAAAAAATTTTAAAATTTTCTCATGTCAATGCTCAATATTTACTCCTCTATTAACCTTTTCTCCTAATAAAATCCATATTGCTATTGCGGGTAAATATGCAGAAATTCTAAATGGCAATCCTGTTTTGTTACCTCTGCCAGAAGATGCCCCTAAAGAAATTCCAAGAATTATACTTTCTAGCGGAGATGGTAAATTAAAGTTAGAAATTGCAAATAGCAGAGTTAACTTTTTTCGATTTAGAAAAGAAAGCGATACTGAAATTGATTTTCCTTCTTTTTTAGAACTGAATTTATCTATTGTTAAAGATTACATAGAGTGCACTTCTGCAAAAATAGGTCGAATAGCATTAGTGATTAGACGTTTTGTGGAGACTGAAGACCCGGGAAAAATATTAGCGAAGCATTTTTGTAAAGAGAAATTTTGTATGGAGGATTCCAAATTATCTTGTTTTAATAGACCCGAAAATTTCGAGATACATTCACACAAAAAATATCCACTACCAAAAAGTAAAACAATTGTCAATAGTTGGGTAAGATGCAAAAGCGGTCTTTTAAAGAACATAAAACAGCCCATTGTTTTTGTTGAGCAAGATTTTAATACGTTGGCAGAAGATCAGGATAAATTAGATTATGACGCTGAAAGAATTGCAGCTTTTTACATGGAATCATTCAATGAACAAGCAGAAATTCTAAAGAAATATTTTCCGTAAAATGGACAAAATACTTCAATTAAAAGATACAGGACAAAATAGATTGCCAACAATTGATTTAGGCGCAGAGTTAACTGCTACTTCTCTGGAGGGGTATAGCCTTCGCACATTTCCCTACGAAATGGAAAGAGATGTTTTAAATATTGAAAGTCGATCAAACAGAGCCGAACCCTATAATATTGTCTTCTTTTATGACTTTTACAATTCGGTGATTACAACGTCAGAACGTGGAGAATTGAATAAATATGCAATTAATGTCGATACTGGTTTAAAATGGCATGCAGTAGATTTTGGTTATTTTCATGGAAGGACAGCTACAACTAGAACAAAAAATTTAATTGATCCAGTTGAAGTGGAGAAAGCAAGCAAGGGCCTTCTTACAATAATTCACAGGTTCCGTCAAATTGTCAACTTAAAAGAGGGTTGGGATACATACGCCGCAAAACCAATAAAGCAAGAAACAATCAACCGTGCGATAGAATTTTTTTATAAAGTTCTTTTTAAAATTAATTATCGCTCACTTCCGATTCCTTTTGTCGTCCCCCTCGAAGATGGAGGAATATTTTTCGAGTGGAGAACTTGCTACAAAGAACTCCATCATACAATTCCAGAGGATATTGCAGAGCCGTATACATATTACAAGATTGATAAAACATTATTCGAGAATTTTGAAGAAGAGAAGGAAACTCGAGATATAGATGAAATTGTTGATTTAATAACAAGCTGGTTGCAAAAGTAATGATTGGAATAATTCCTCCGGAAGATTTTCTATACAAACGGATTCCTCCTATCCACTGGCATTTTCAGGAAGATAGAGTATCCTCGGGTGCATTTAAAACCAGTAGATTAGTCCTGTCTGTTGATTGGGACCAATATTCTACTCCTCAAAAGACCTTAGAGGGGTATCAAGGAAATGGACTAATTAAAATACAAGCAAAGTTCCCGAGGCAAAAAGAGCTAGCCGTTCTCCATAGACCTATCAAGGATGATCCCGTTGAAAAAGATAATCCCGCCCATAGTCATATTGAAGGTGCAAATCTTAATAAAGAATCAACAGCAAAATATCTCTTAGAAAATTCCATCCTGCTTGAAAAAGTTAACAAATCTTTGTAGACGTTGTCCGTAATCATTTAGCATAAAAAAATAATTTAGACCGTTTCTAAATTTATTTTTTAGTGGTAACCCCACGCTCCTCTTGTTCATCGGAGCTTTGGGGTAAATTCGCACCTATGGTTTACGTTCCGTAAACCATGTGCTCATTTATGAATAAACCTCTAACAAATCCAACACCTATCCCACCCTCGTCAAGAACATCCAATCCGAACTCTCAAACCTTGAATTCTTCATCAAGCGCCAGACGGCGGAATCCTACTGGAAAGTCGGGAAATTCATTCATGAGCATTTGCTCGAGAATAAAAAGCGGGCGGGATATGGAGAAAGCCTTTACGAACGGCTGTCGAAGGACGTTGGCAAGGACGCAAGCACGTTAAGCAAAACCGTCCGATTTTACCGCACCTACCCAATTTTGGACCGCGGTCCAAAATTGTCCTGGACCCATTATCGGAAATTGATCACCGTCAAAGACCAAAAAGAGCGAAAGAAACTTGAGGCGCAGATTGTTCAGAAGAATTGGGACGGCCAAAAACTTCAGAATTATCTAAATACCAAACGTGAGCTGGAAACCGGCAAAGACGACCGCAAACCTATTGCGCAACTCAAATTGACCCGCGGCCGGCCGGATGTTTTTGAGGTCATCAAAAGCGACGACGCCGGGGCTGATTCAGAACTTATTTTGGATTATGGGTTTCGGGTCACGTGCGCGTTGCCACCGGCCGTTGGTTTTAAGCCCAAAGAAGGGGATTTCGTCCAGCTCAACCGTGACAGCAAACGTCCGACAATCACAAAGGCAGACGTTAAGAAAGACGAAATCTATACCTACGAAGCCAGGGTGAAAAAGGTCATTGACGGCGATACTCTTTTGGTAAAAATTGATATTGATTTTGGAATCAGCATCAGGCAAAAACTTCGCCTGCGCGGAATCGATTGCCCGGAAATGGACACCGACGAAGGTAAGGCCGCCAAAAAATTTGTCGAGGACCGCCTCAAGGGTCTTGACTTTATCATCATCAAAACATTTAAGGATTCGACGGATAAATATGACAGATATTTGGCTGATGTGTTTTATGGCGAAGAGCAGGAATTTTTGAACCAGGAATTATTAAATGAACGGTTGGCAATGGTGTATTGATTCTGCTTCGCTGCAATGTTCTCATGTTGCAGCTTCGCAGAATGGATCACTTAGGAATTGTGAAAAGACAGACCACGGGTTTACCCGTGGTGGGTTGCCAAAGGTTTTTCGTGAGCGAAGCTCACGTAATATACATGGAACCACGGGTTTGCCCGTGGGGATCCATTTGCAGAATATATTGGATTGTTTTCTTCTTCGCCCGCCACTAAATCGTTGGCGGGCTCGAAGTAAATTAGGTCAGTGACTTATGTTCCTCTAAATGACGTCGCAACTTATGGAGCGAAGCGAACATAAGTTGCTTGACGGAATTTACTCCGTACCTTTGAGATATGTTGAATTATTTGCTAAAGGTGCGGAACTAATTCGTACAGTCACTTATGTTCATTCACTTTGTTCACTCCATAAGTGACGCACCCATGAGCCGTCCATAAGTCACGACCTCATTTAAATCAGGAGCTTCTGGATAAGAGGCTGGCGGCGATATACTGATGGCAGACCACCTCCCCTCCCTCCGGGAACGGAGGCGGCTTAGAAAATAGGGGAAGACACTATAACGCCTTGACATTGTAGCGTTATAGTGCTATACTTCTTATAGCGAAAGGAGCCAAGATGATTAAGCTCAGCAAACGATCGACCATCTATTTTGACCCGCAAGTGCATAAAATTCTTAAATATAAAGCTATCGAAAGCTCACGTTCCGTCTCAGAGATTGTCCATGATGCGATCTTGCACGAATTAGCCGAAGACAAAGAGGATTTGGAAGCCTTTTCCAAACGCGCCCATGAGCCGACCGTATCTTTTGAAGCCTTGTTAAAAGAGCTGAAATTAGATGGCAAAATATAAGATTGAGATTAAAAAAAGCGCTGTTAAAGAAGTCAAACAGCTTCCCGCCAAGGATATTAAGAAAATCCTGAAGAAAATTATGGACCTCGGAGATGATCCCCACCCGCCGGACAGCAAGAAATTATCCGGTCATGATCGATATCGCCTTCGCTACCGGCATTATCGAATTCTTTATGAAATTGTCGAAGATATTCTCATTATTTATGTTGTTAGAATCGGACATCGAAAAGATATTTACAGGAAGTAAAGAGATTGTAAACGTTGTCAGCAAATGATGATAAAGGTTTCTTCTTTGTTCCGCCGCTGAAGCGTTGGCAAACCATCTTCGTTTTCGGATGGAAGGTGGTTCAAAATTTGTTTGCAGGATTTTGGCGAACAAAAAGTTTCGGATAACGCCTTTAATTTTTAATTTTGTTAATTCCCGCCACTTTCGAGTCATTCCTCAATTTTTCCCCTTGGCATAAAATTCCTAAAATCTTTTTGACACCCACACATGCGTGTGGTATCATATTTCTATTCAATCAACAATGGCAAAGATGTCTAAATGGTTGAAATATAAAATTGTATTTGCTCTATCCCCGCCGCATTCTTGCAGAATGCAAGAGGCGGGGTCCATTCGCACTGATCAGTTACGTTCCCTACGGTCACGTAACTGATGTGCTCATGGAAAAGAACGATTCCCGAATGATTTCATGTTTTGCTTAACCAGAAAAGAAAGAGATGAACCGGTGATAATTTGGCACCGGTTCAAGACAATGAAACGTTTCTAATCCGAGTAACTTTATGACAAGCGAAAATTCAATTCAAAAAGACCATCCATCGACCTTTGAAGCATTGCGGAAAGTCAATCAATATGGCCAGGATTATTGGTCTGCGCGCGAACTCGCTAAAATTCTGGGTTATTCTGAATTTCGCCACTTTCTTCCGGTTGTTAATAAAGCCAAGGAAGCGTGTCAAAATAGTAATCAAAATATTGCCGACCATTTCGAGGATGTCCTCGAAATGGTCTCGATAGGTTCTGGGGCACAACGTGAAATACAAGAGATAAGGCTCTCTCGTTATGCCTGTTATTTGATTGTCCAGAACGCTGACCCGGCCAAACCCATCGTGGCCGTTGGTCAGACATATTTTGCCGTTCAAACAAGAAAACAGGAAATCATTGAACAGGCTGATTATCGTAAGCTAAAGACAGAAAATGAAAAGCGGCTTTTCCTGCGTAATGAGCTCAAAGTTCATAATAAAAAATTAGCCGGCGTTGCTAAGGATGCCGGAGTTATCGCACCTCTTGATTATGCGATTTTTCAAGATCATGGCTACAAAGGTTTATACGGTGGATTTACCTCAAAGGATATTCACCGGCGAAAAGGGCTTAAGAAAAACCAGCAGATCTTGGACCACATGGGCAGCACTGAGCTGGCGGCCAATCTTTTCCGAGCTACCCAAACCGAAGAAAAATTAAAGAGGGATAATGTTCAAGACAAGACTAGGGCCAATGTGGTTCATTATGAGGTTGGCAAGAAAGTCCGGGAAACTATTGGAGCGCTTGGCAGCACCATGCCGGAAAATCTGCCAGTAGTTAAGAATATTAAGCTTATCCAGGCAAAGAGACGAAAAAGATTAAGAAATACGAAGCCATAAATTCACTTAACAGAACAGGAACCTATCGGAGAAAACCCATGGAAGAGCGACAGAAGCTTACCCCCAAACAAAAGAAGGTTTTACGGTTTATCTACGAAGAGATTAAGAATAGCCGCTTGCCTCCGACCATTCGCGAAATTGCCGAACAATTCGGGTTCAGCTCAACCGGCACTGTGCGCGATTATCTTCGGGCCCTTGTTTCCAAAGGCTATATCAAGATTTCCGCTGGGAAATCCAGGGCGATTGAACTTGTCAAAGAGGCCCTTTTTCAGGTACCTGTGGTCGGCTCTGTTGCGGCCGGGCATCCGACTCTGGCCGTTGAAGATATCGAAGGATACCTTGATTTGGATTCGCTTGTTTATCCGGAGGATGATTATTTTGCGCTTCGGGTGAAAGGCGACAGCATGATCGACGCCGGAATTTTACCGAATGATTTTGTTCTCATCAGGCGTCAGCAGGTGGCTGAAGTCGGAGAGATTGTTGTGGCATTGATCGATGATGAAGCGACCGTAAAAACTCTCGCTAAGCGCGGGGACAAATTCTTTCTTGAGCCGGCCAATGCGCGCTACAAACCTATCCCTGTGACCCGCGACACCGTTATTATCGGCAAAGTACTTAATATTATCCGCAAGTATTAGCGTTTAGCGGATAGCGTATAGCGTTTAGGGGTTAGGGTAAGATCAAGAAATTCAGAATGGAATGTGATCAGAAACGTTACGAGCAACTCCAAATTCAGCAAGAACAAGAGTGGGAATCCGCTTGCGTATCCTGCGGAGCTTGTTGTGGTGCCCTGGACGATGATCCCTGCGAGCATTTGATTCAAATCAGCCCAACCCGTTACCGCTGTAATACTTACAGCAATCGCTATGGGACATACAAAACACACAAAGGCCGTACGTTGACCTGCGTTCCCATCCGGAAAATCCTTCATGCCTCGTGGCCCGGAGACAGGCTTTGTGCCTACAAATCCCGCCATTTAAGAAAAGCATGGAGCCCCATGGGCAAGCCCGTGTTTCATTGAAAACATATTCTGCTTCGCCCAAATGTCCTTCGACTTTCGCTCCATTAGAGCGAGAGTCGAACCATTTTCACGTTTGGGCTTCGCAGGAATTATCCGCCTTACATTAATCGGGCTTGACCATGCGGGCGGAATCTCGCCGAAGCATGCTTACGCATTCTCCTACAGGCAAGCCCACAGCCCTCTTGCCGAATTCAAGATTCGCCTCTGGCGAGCTGCGAAGGCGGATAAAATCTGGCCTCGCTGACTTGCCATTTGGAAAAAATCGGTTATACTTTAAATGCGGATAAATCCGCAAAACTATGCCACGGAAAAATGTAAAACTTTCCTCCGTGGCATTTTTATTCTACTTCGCCGAATACCCTGCTGCTTGTTGCGGGGATAAAGGCGAAGTAGAACCCTACGAAGCTCCCAAACGAGTTCTGCGAAGCTTTAGCGAAGCAGAACGAAAGTTTTGGAGCGTAGTAGGGTTGGGTATTCGGTCCTCCTTCGCCAAGGCTTCGGAGGGATTCTGCGAAGCTTTAGCGAAGCAGAACTTCAAAGAATGAAACATCCAAGACTTCCCATGAGATATCCCAGAGCTTGCTACGGGGAGGTTCATTTTACAAAGCGAGGTTCTCAGAATGATCAGCGGATACCGATTAGAGCGGCGACGATACAAACGATTAAGACTCACCCTGTCCGTCATGTATTGGATTGAAAGCCCTGCCTATGTCAAAAGAATCCTTCAAAGCCGCATTTATGAAGGCCGGACGGTTGATTTGAGCGAAGGAGGCGTGGCCCTGGCGGTCAACCATTATTTGCCTTTGCGCACAAAACTTTGCTTGCGCTTTGTCTTGATCGAAGCCAGTTCCACCGGCGATGCTCATTTCTATAATACGCTGGAGATTGCAGGAGAGGTGCGCTCAACGGTGACATCTGTCCATCACGAATACCGCTTAGGTGTCTGTTTCGAAGGGCTGTCCTTTGAAAAAAGACGCAGAATCAATGATATCCTTTTCTCTTCCCTAAGACCTGAGTCCGTAGGCATCGGCTAGTGCCGCCCCAACTAACATATGCTGAATATGCTCTATCTGATCTAAAGGCAGAAGGAGAGATGAATATTACGCAGAAGAAAGTTGGGGGCGGCACTAGGTTTCTTGTCTTTTATCTTGCCCAAAGAAACATTCAGAGCTACAATAATGCGTCATGAAAGACACTTCAGAGAAAAAAGACAAAATTCTTGTCATTGACGATGATCCCTGCATGGTCAAGCTTCTTGGGACGAGACTCTCGGCGCACGGCTTTGATGTCATCTCGGCCGAGGATGCCTCGGTCGGTCTGGAAATGGCCGTCAAGCAATCACCCAACTTGATCATCTTGGATGTGATGATGCCGCTGATCAACGGTTACAATATCTGCCGTCTCTTGAAAGAAGAAGAAAAATTGACAACACCGATTGTTATGGTCACGGGCCGCACGACAGAAGAAGATAAGAAAATCGGCCAAGAAGTCGGAGTGGATGCATATTTGACAAAACCCCTGAATACCGAACAATTGTTTTCAACCATTAACGGTTTGCTGAAGAAAGAAAAGGACCATTCTTATTTGGATTGATCAGTATTTCATAACTTTAAGAAAGACAAATAGATGATGGGAAAGATTGGATGGCCCAGGTTCTTTCATTCAACTTAAATATGAAAGAACCAAAGAAAACCCTACCACGTAGTTCCTGGCGATAAAATGGATTCCCTAAAACCAAAACCCGAAGAGTTAGAACATTTAAGCATTGAGTCTTTGGGCCCAGCCGCCATCCCGTCGCCTTTATTAAAAAACAAAGACCATTTTAAAAATGATACAGCCAAGGTCTTGGTTTTCTCGGAAATGCAAAGACTCGGCGAATACCAAAAAAGCGGCAAAAAATTACCCGCGTTTGAAATTGCCGGTCCCCAAGCGAAGATCTTTTTTGATCCCAAGAAGATCGCCTGCGGCATTGTTACGTGCGGCGGTTTGTGTCCGGGTCTCAATGATGTCATTCGTACCGTGGCCTTGTCGCTTCTTTGGCAATACGGAGTCAAAAAAGTTTTGGGTTTTCGTTACGGCTACAACGGTCTGTCCAAAGATCCTTTTATGCCGCCTTTGGAAATTACCCCCAAGGTTGTCGACGAAATTCAGCACGAAGGCGGGACAATTCTGGGAAGTTCGCGGGGGCCCGTGGAGCCGTCCGAAATGGTCGATACGCTTGAAAAAAATAAAATAAACATTCTCTTTGCTATCGGCGGAGACGGAACGTTTAGAGGGGCTCACACTATCTGTGAGGAAATCAAGAGACGAAAAGTTCCCCTAGCCGTGATAGGTATTCCCAAGACCATTGACAATGATATTTACGGATCCAGCCAGACATTCGGTTTTCATACCGCCGTAGGAAAGGCCCGGGAAGCGATTTATGCGGCGCACGAAGAAGCCAAGGCCGCGTGGAACGGTATTGGCTTAGTCAAGCTCATGGGCCGGGATTCGGGCTTTATTGCCGCGCATGCCACCTTGGCCAACAGCGACGTGAATTTTTGCTTTGTTCCGGAGGTTCCTTTTTCGCTCGAAGGCGAAGACGGATTTTTGAGACTATTGGAAAAACGCCTGGAACGTAAACACCACGCCGTCATTGTTGTCTCTGAAGGCGCGGGGCAAGACCTTATCCAGAAGAAAGAGGCACCCAAGCATGACGAGTCCGGCAATATCCGCTATAAAGATATCGGCCTGTTTTTAAAAGAACATATCGAAAGCCATTTTAGAGAAAAGAAAACCCCTTTGACCCTTAAATACATTGATCCCAGCTACATGATCCGCAGTTGTCCGGCCAATGCCGAAGATTCGGCCTTTTGCCTGATGCTCGGTCAAAACGCGGTGCATGCCGGTATGAGTGGAAAGACTGACATATTTGTGGGTTTCTGGAATCAGCACTTCACGCATGTTCCATTTTCTTTGGGAATTTTAAAGAAAAAGAAATTGGACCCCTCAAGCGATTTGTGGCAGACCCTTCTGGAGACAACCGGCCAGCAAGGCCGCTGCTGCCTGTAGGAAAATCAATTGACTAAAAATTTCTTTGAGAGCTTTGAGGATATTTTGAGTTGACAAAAATATTTTCAATGGTATAGTGATAATAATTTTATTCTACTTCGCATAAGCAATGGAAAAATAGTATATGCTTCGTAGAATATTCTCTGCCGAATAATTCTCCGAAGCCTATACTATCTTTCTCTATTGGTAAGGCGAAGGAGAATAGGGCAAAGAAGCTCTAAAAAAGCGTTACGCGAACATTGATGAGGAAAGCAATTGATTATTTTAAGGACGGCCTTTTTAATAAGGGCCGTCCTTTCTCTTCAATGAGACCATGATTTATGGAGCAAAGCGCCCGCCAATTTTTTAAATTTTTAGCGAGGTCTCGCCAATTCGATAAAATCGAATTGACGGAACATAAGTCATAAGGTCGAATTGACCCAGCCCGCCATTGATTCAGTGGCGGGCTGGGATAAAAAAAATACAAATATAATATTTCATCTAATAGGACAATGATATGAAAAAAATCGGTTTTGATAATGAAAAATATTTGAAAGAGCAGGCGCAAGCCATTTTGGAGAGGGTCAAGCAGTTTGACAATAAACTCTATCTGGAGTTCGGCGGTAAGCTTTTGTTTGATTATCATGCGGCTCGTGTTTTGCCGGGATTTGACCCCAATGTCAAGATGCGGTTGTTGAAGCAGCTCAAAAATGATGCGGATATTATTTTATGTATTTATGCGGGGGATATCGAACGAAAGAAAGTCCGTGCCGATTTTGGAATTACCTATGATGCGGATGCCTTGAAATTGATCGATGATTTAAGAGACTGGGGCATTGATGTCTGCGCGGTTGTGATTACGCGCTTTGAGAATCAACCCGCCGCGACCATTTTCAAAAATAAATTACAACGCCAGGGCACCAAGGTCTATACGCATCCGTTTACAAAAGGATATCCGACGGATGTCGATCTGATTGTCAGCGAGCAGGGTTACGGCGCCAACGAATACATCAAAACAAAACACGGCTTGGTCATTGTGACAGGCCCCGGGCCGGGAAGCGGAAAACTCGCGACTTGCCTGTCCCAGATTTACCATGAATATCAAAAAGGCGTCAAAGCCGGTTATGCAAAATTCGAAACATTTCCCATCTGGAACTTGCCTTTAAAACATCCGGTGAATGTCGCTTATGAATGCGCCACGGCCGATATTAAAGATTTCAACATGATCGATTCGTTCCACTTGGAAGCTTATCATCAAACAACGGTCAACTATAACCGGGACGTCGAAGTCTTTCCGGTCTTAAAAAGAATTCTAACTAAAATCATGGGCGAGGATGCGGTTTATAAATCTCCGACGGATATGGGGGTTAATCGGGCCGGTTTTGGCATCATTGATGATGAGGCTATTCGCGAAGCATCCAAACAGGAAGCGATCAGGCGATATTTTAAATACGGCTGCGAATATTCCATGGGTTTGGTGGATAAGGAAACCGTTGAACGCGCAGAATTATTGATGAAGGAAATGGGCGTTGCTATCGAAAACCGAACAGTTGTAAAGCCTGCGCGAGAGGCCGCCGAACAAGCTCGAGAAAAAGGAAAAGGAAACGAAGGCATTTTCTGCGGAGCCGCCATAGAGTTGCGTGACGGAAAGATTATCACGGGGAAGAATTCGCCTCTGATGCACGCGGCCTCCAGTCTCATCCTCAATGCCCTCAAGGACCTGGCCGAAATTCCGGACAAAATCCATCTATTGTCGGAAAATATTATCGGGTCCATATCCAACCTTAAGAAAGATGTGCTCAAGGCCAAAACATTGAGTTTAGACTTAGACGAAGCCTTGATCAGCCTCAGCATCAGCGCGGCCACCAATTCCACCTCTCAGTTAGCGATAGAAAAATTAAAGGAATTGCAGGGATGCGAGGTTCACATTACGCATGTTCCGACGCCGGGTGATGAAGCAGGCTTAAGGCGACTCGGCGTGAATCTGACCTGTGATACCAATTTTACGTCCAAAAGTTTTTTTGAAATCTCCTAATCGACAACTGTAATGAAATATTATAATTGTATTTGCTTAATCCCCAGCCCGCCACTGAATCAATAGCGGGCGGTGTCAATTCGGCCTTATGACTTATGTCGTCCGCCACAGAAACAATGGCGGACTCCATAAATCATGGCCTCATCGATAAGCGAAAGAGGAAGATATGCCAAGACGCAATGATATTCACAAAGTGCTTATAATCGGATCGGGACCCATTATTCAGAAGTAAGTTATATAAATCCTGGAGAAACGGTGAAATTTCCGGTTGTGAATCCCTTTAATTATGAAAAGTTTAAAAATGAAACAGCCACTATAGTATGTACTTTAGGAGCGTTGTTTAATAGAGTGACAATAGTTTTGAAACCCCTGCCAGAAGTGCAAAACACCTCTACAAACGAAAAGTAAATTTATAGTATTCCCCTATGATCGGAAAATTGATCATGGCCGTTTTTCTACCTGTATACAGAGAGTCTTTCCGTTGCTCCGTATTTCTGGGCGTCCTGAGCGGAGACACCTCTCAAATTTTATAAGAGCTGTATACAAAGATGGAGTCACTCATCGAATATTTCTGCCCGTTCTGATCAAACATGCCCGTTTAATCAAGAGGATTTTTTAACATAGAAATAGCCTTTTTTAAAATTGTCACAGAGAGATGGGATAGAACTTCTTATAAAATTAAGATTTAATAGGTTTGGCATGATATTATTTGTTGTATATGTTAAGTGAGGAAATCATTTAGTAAAATGATTTTGGTTGTTTTATTATTTTTCAGCTTTTCTCTACAAGCTTTTGCTTCACCGAAGGATAGTCAGGAATATCTTGAACGCCAAACAATTTTTAATAATGTAACAGATTTTTTTGCTACTATTGGTGAATCAAAAGAAAAGAGAATAGTAATCAAAAGAGCAAAATGGCTAGCAAGACGAAAAGCACGTCTAAAGAAAGCCAGAGAGGAACAAAGAAAAAGTGAGATAGATGTTTTATCAATCAGTAGTATAATAAATTGGATTTAAAGGATGTCGTTTTATCTCTTGAAAACCTAACAGTATAGACATATGGAAGAATTCATTTTTGATTTAAGTGTTGTTCTCGTTGGTGCAGCTATTTTATCCTTCTTGGCTGTTATCTTAAAGCAACCAATAATAATTGCTTATATCGTATGCGGAGTATTGGTTGGTCCTTGGGGAATCGGTTTGATTAAACATGCCGAATTTATAGAGATGATTGCACATCTTGGAATAACATTGCTTCTTTTTCTGGCAGGGCTTTGTTTGCATCCTCAAAAACTCGTCATGTTATTTAAAAAAACCACACTTGTTACTCTCGGCAACTGTTTAGCCTCGTTTCTTATAGCCTTTCTTTTTGCTCTCATATTCCGTTTTGGAATTATGGATAGCCTCTGCATAGGTCTTGCGTTAATGTTTTCGAGTACTATATTAACTGTCAAGTTACTTCCCACAACGAAGTTGCACCAGCAGAGAATGGGTGCTGTTTGCATAGGTATTTTGATTATGCAGGATTTATTGGCTATATCTGTGCTTGCGTTTATTCGGTGTTTAGATGCACCTCAAGGGGTCATGATTAACTTTGGTTTACTGATTATTAAGCTTTGTGTATTTATCGGAATTTTAGTTTTATTTGAACAATTTGTACTAAGAAAAATTATGCATAAGGTCGAACGTTTTCATGAAGCGTTATTTATATTGGGATTGGCATGGTGTTTTGGGATAGCAAGCATTTCAAACCACATGGGACTTTTTTATGAAACAGGGGCCTTTTTTGCTGGCGTCGTATTAGCTAGGCACCGAATTTCGCTATTTATATCTGAAAGCTTGAAACCGCTGAGAGATTTTTTCTTAGTACTGTTTTTCTTTACTTTGGGAGCAAGGCTCGATTTTCTGGTGATGAAAGGTATCTTGATTCCAGCGGTACTCTTAGCGACGGTATTTTTAGTTATTAAACCATGGCTATTTAAAAAGTTCTTTATATTAACTGGCGAACAGACTGCTTTTGCCAAGGAAGCTGGAATACGGCTAGGGCAATTGAGTGAATTTTCTTTATTAGTTGCGCTTTTAGCATTTGAATTAGGCCATATAAGTAGCGGTGCATCTCAACTCATTCAACTCGTCACCATTCTTACCTTTATAGCTTCAAGCTATATTGTGGTCTTCAAATATCCTACTCCAATTGGGGCAACAGAGAATTTGATTAAGGATTGATTCTTTTCGTCAATGTCCACATATTATAGAATGGACAACTTTAATTGATTATATATCAAACAGTTATAGTATTTTTATATAGAAAGATATGGACAAATAGGACAAAAATTACGAGGGAATTGCCTCTTTGAAAACCAAAAGTTCTTGCCATTAAGAGTAATTGTCAATATAATAACCCTACTGTAGGGTGAGAGGTTTCCCCTCATGAAATCTGAGAGGGACCCTAATTTTACGTCCAAAAGTTTTTTGAAATCTCCTAATCGACAACTGTAATGAAATATTATAATTGTATTTGCTTAATCCCCAGCCCGCCACTGAATCAATAGCGGGCGGTGTCAATTCGGCTTTATGACTTATGTCGTCCGCCACAGAAACAATGGCGGACTCCATAAATCATGGCCTCATCGATAAGCGAAAGAGGAAGATATGCCAAGACGCAATGATATTCACAAAGTTCTCATTATCGGATCAGGCCCCATTATTATCGGTCAGGCCTGTGAATTTGATTATTCCGGGACCCAGGCCTGCAAGGCCCTTAAGGAAGAAGGGTATGAAGTTATTCTGGTCAATTCCAATCCCGCGACCATTATGACCGATCCGGGCATGGCCGATAAAACATATATTCAGCCTCTAACGGTTGATAGCCTTGAGAAGATTATCGAAAAAGAACGACCCGACGCGCTCCTTCCTAATTTGGGAGGACAGACAGGATTAAATCTTTCCTCTAGCCTCTACAAGGCTGGCATTTTGGATAAGTACGGCGTTCAGATTATCGGCGTTAAACCCGATGCCATCGAACGCGGTGAAGATCGCATTGCCTTTAAAGAAACCATGAAAAAGCTTGGTATTGAGCTTCCGAAATCTGAGGCTTGTCATTCAGTTGAAGAGGCCGAGAAAATTGCCGAAATGCTCGGTTACCCCGTTGTGTTAAGACCGGCTTATACTCTTGGCGGCACAGGTGGTGGCATGGCCTATAACGTCGAAGAGTTGCGCACAATTGTCACGCGGGGCTTAAACGCGAGCCTTGTGCGCCAGGTCTTGGTGGAAGAATCCGTACTCGGCTGGGAAGAGTTGGAGCTGGAAGTTGTGCGCGATGAGAAGAATCAAAAGATCACGGTTTGTTTTATTGAAAATATTGATGCCATGGGCGTTCATACGGGCGATAGTTTCTGCGCGGCGCCTATGCTGACGGTTCCTAAGCCCCTTCAGAACAAGATGCAAGAGTTATCTTACCGAATCGTTGATGCGATCGGCGTGGTGGGCGGGACCAATATCCAATTTGCCCACAATCTCAAGGATGATCGTTTGGTTGTGATCGAGATCAATCCAAGAACATCGCGTTCTTCCGCGCTGGCCTCGAAGGCCACGGGTTTTCCAATTGCGCGGATTTCTACAAAATTAGCCGCGGGTCTGACCATGGATGAAATTCCTTACTGGAAAGAAGGAACTCTTGAAAAATATGCCCCCAGCGGTGATTATGTGGTCATCAAGTTTGCCCGTTGGGCCTTTGAGAAATTTCCTCAAGCCAAAGATGTTCTTGGTACGCAGATGAGGGCGGTGGGTGAGGTCATGAGTATCGGGAAAACCTTCAAAGAGGCTTTTCAGAAATCGATTCGTTCTCTTGAGATCAATCGCTATGGTTTGGGCAGTGCCAAAAATTTCAAGCAATTGTCTTTGGATGAGCTCAAAAAAAGACTTGCCAATCCGTCGAGCGAGCGCATCTTTCTCATATACGAAGCCCTGCGTAAAGGCATAAATATTGAAGAGCTTTATCAAATGACGTATATCGGCCGGTGGTTTATTAAAGAGATGAAAGAGCTTGTTGACTATGAAGAAGAGATGCTTGCGTGTGGATGGAATAAGCTGTCGGACGAGAAGCTTAAGAAGGCCAAAGAATGGGGATTTGCCGATCGTTATCTCGCGAAGCTTTTTGGGATTAAGGAAAAAGACGTGAGACAGCGACGGATAAAAATCGGTAAACATGGTCGTTTTGAAGCGGTGCCGGTAAGCGGCGTGGAAAACGCGGCCTATTATTATTCCACCTATATTGCCGAAGATTCTGTTCCCGTATCATCCAATAAGAAGATTATGATTTTAGGCGGCGGACCCAACCGTATCGGCCAGGGCATTGAATTCGACTATACCTGCGTGCATGCGGCCTTTGCCTTGCGCGATGAAGGCTATGAATCGATTATGGTCAACTGCAATCCGGAAACGGTTTCTACGGATTATGATACGTCCAACAAATTATACTTTGAACCTCTGACCATCGAAGACGTTCTAACGATTTATCACAAAGAAAAGCCCGAAGGCGTGATTGTCCAGTTCGGCGGTCAAACACCTTTGAATATTGCTCAGGAACTGAAAGATAACGGTGTTCAAATCCTTGGGACAAGCCCTGAAAGCATTCATTTTGCCGAAGACAGAGAACGTTTCCGCGAGAAAATGATTGAACTCAATATTCCTCAGCCGGAAAGCGGAACAGCCCGTTCGTTGGACCAGGCCATCAAGATCGCTAACAAAATAGGTTATCCTCTGATGGTTCGGCCTTCTTATGTATTGGGCGGGCGCGGCATGGAAGTCATTTATGACGAACCCATGCTGAAGAAATATGCCCTGGAAGCGATCGAAGTGAGCCCCGATCATCCTATGCTCATCGACCGTTTTCTTGAACACGCCATCGAAACGGAAGTCGACGCCCTGTGTGACGGCCAGGAAACCTTTGTGGCCGCCGTTATGGAACACATTGAATTGGCCGGTGTCCATTCCGGCGATTCGGCTTGTTCTATTCCGACGCGTAACATCCCGGAAAAACACCTTAAGACCATAGAAGAGTATACGGTAAAGATCGCCAAGGCCTTAGGGGTCGTCGGTCTGACCAATATTCAGTATGCGATTTGCGACGACAAGGTCTATATCTTGGAAGCCAATCCCCGCGCTTCAAGAACGGTTCCGCTGGTCTCCAAAATCATGGGTGTTCCGATCGCAAGAATCGCGACCCAGCTTATGCTCGGCAAGAAGCTTAAGGACTTTCCTGAAATCAGAAATCTCAAAGCTCCCTTTTTCGGCGTTAAAGAAGCCGTTTTCCCTTTCAACATGTTTCCCGAAGTTGATCCGATTCTTGGGCCGGAGATGAGGGCGACAGGTGAAGTGATGGGCATGGGCGATTCCTTCGGCATGGCGTTCTTCAAAGCCCAGGAATCAACCCCGGCCAAACTTCCCGTTGAAGGCAATGTCTTATTGACGGTAACCGATAAAGATAAACAAGCCCTGCTTCCCATTGCCAAAAGAATCGAAAAATTAGGTTTCACGATTTATACTACCGAAGGAACCGGCCGGTTTTTGGATGAAAACAAAGTTAAGAACACGCGCATCAAAAAATTACACGAAGGACGACCCAATATTTTGGATGCGATCAAAAACAATGAATTGCACTTGATTATCAACACGCCGATTGGCAAGGAAAGCAAATACGATGATAGCTATATCCGGATGATGGCGATTCAAAAGAAAATTCCTTATGTCACATCGATCGCTGCAGCCGAAGCTAGCGTCGAGGGTATTGAGGCCGTTAAAAAAGGTGACATTGCCCCCAAATGCCTTCAGGACTATCATAGGTCTTCGGTTCAAAAGACGAAGAAAAAGCCTTGTCAAGCTTGCGGCGCAAAATAGAATTTGAAAATCATAGAGTCTTCAATGGCCTGGAGCCGAAAAGTATCTTGACAACCCACAAGCGTAATTGTATACTGCCTTCAGGTTAAACAAAATTTTTGCTGAACGAGCCCACGCGTGATAAGGAAAGTGATTCTGGGCGTTGAAGTCCGGCTTTACCGCCAAGGTATTGTCGGATTTTTTATTGGTTCGACTCGCTTTGTCCTTCGACAAACTCAGGTTCCGCTCGCTCACCACACTCGGAAAATGAATACCACGGGCATGCCCGTGGATGGATACCGATTCTCGAAGGGTCGATCGAAGATTGAAAAGAAATTAATCAGGGACCACGGGCATGCCCGTGGGGATCCAGGGAAAAAATAGAACGATGAAACAAGCCATCCTATATTTTGAGAACGACGCAAGTTTTTTGGGCCGTTCCTTAGGCGTCACCGGCGAATCGGCCGGCGAAGTTGTATTTAATACCGCTATGACCGGTTATCAAGAAATCCTCACGGATCCCTCCTATGCCGGTCAGATTGTGACGATGACCTATCCTTTGATCGGCAATTACGGCGTCAATCCGGAGGATGTCGAGTCCAATAAGATCCACGTCAAGGGTTTTGTAGCCAAAGAATTCTGCAAACGCCATTCCAATTTCCGCGCAACCCAAAGCCTGATCGATTATCTGAATGAAAATAAAATTATGGCCATCGAAGGCGTGGATACGCGTGCCATCACCAAATTACTGCGTACTCAAGGGGCCATGAAAGGCATCATCTCGACGGAAGATCTTGATAAGAAAAGCCTGGCCAAAAAACTAAAGAAAATTCCAGATATGGTTGGTTGTGATCTTGTTAAGGATGTGACGACCAAAGAAAAATATATCTGGGACGGACGCAAAGATTATGCCTTTAAAGTGGCGGCCATTGATTGCGGAATTAAGTTTAATATCCTTCGCATCCTCGCGCAGCTCGGCTGCCAAGTTCATGTTTTTCCGGCGCAGTCGTCTTTTGATGACATCATGGCGGTTGAGCCAGACGGCTTGTTTTTGTCCAATGGTCCGGGTGATCCGGCGCCTGTGACCTATGTCATCGAGACGGTTAAAAAATGCCTCGGTGTTTTACCGATATTCGGAATCTGCTTAGGCCATCAAATTTTGGGCCTAGCCCTTGGGGGAAAAACATATAAGTTAAAGTTCGGCCATCACGGCGCGAATCATCCGGCCAAGGATCTTTTGCGCCAGCGCATCGGCATCACGTCGCAAAATCATAGCTTTTGTGTGGATTTCGAAAGCTTAGGAAAAGACAATGTCGAAGTCACGCACATGAATTTGAATGACCAGACCGTCGAAGGTTTGCGGCATAAGAAATATCCGCTCTATTCCGTGCAATATCATCCGGAGGCGGCACCGGGACCGCATGACGCGCAGTATTTGTTTGAAGATTTTATTGAATTGATGAAAAGTCATAAGAAAAAAAAGTAAGAAACAATGCCTAAGCGTACAGACATAAAGAAAATCCTTGTGATTGGGTCCGGGCCCATCGTGATCGGCCAGGCCTGTGAATTTGATTATTCCGGAACCCAAGCCTGCAAGGCCCTCAAGGAAGAGGGTTTTGAAATTGTTTTGGTGAATTCCAATCCCGCGACCATTATGACGGATCCGGAAATCGCCGATCATACGTATATCGAACCTTTGACGGCCGAATTCGTTGAGAAGATTATCGCTAAAGAGAAACCCGATGCGGTTCTACCGACCTTGGGCGGGCAGACAGCCTTGAATATTGCCATCCAGCTTCATGAAAATGGTGCTCTCAAGCGCCACAACGCTGAGCTCATCGGCGCCGGATATGAAATCATCAAGAAGGCCGAGGACCGCGAGTGTTTCAAGAAAGCAGCCATCAAGGCCGGCCTGGAAGTCCCTGAAAGCGCCTTTGCCTATAATATCGAAGAAGCCATGGATGTGACTAAGAAACTCGGTTTTCCCCTCATCATCCGACCCAGTTATACCCTCGGCGGCGCAGGCGGAGGGATTGCCAATAACATGGAGGAATTTGAGAAAGTTGCTTCTCTGGGGATTGAAAGCAGTATGATCCATGAGATTCTCATCGAAGAATCCATTATCGGATGGAAAGAGTTTGAGCTTGAGGTTATGCGCGACAATAAAGATAATGTGGTTATCATTTGCTCCATCGAGAATCTTGATCCCATGGGCATTCATACAGGCGACAGTATTACCGTTGCGCCGGCGCAGACGTTAACGGATAAAGAATACCAGCACATGCGCGATCAGTCCCTTGCTTTGATCCGCGAAATCGGTGTCGAGACAGGCGGGTCCAATATTCAATTTGCTGTCAATCCCGCGGATGGGCGCATGGTTGTGATTGAAATGAATCCGCGTGTTTCTCGCAGCTCTGCTTTGGCGAGCAAAGCCACCGGTTTTCCCATTGCCAAGTTTGCCGCGAAGCTCGCCGTAGGTTATTCCTTAGACGAAATCCAAAATGACATCACCAAGGAAACGCCGGCTTCCTTTGAGCCGACCATTGATTATTGTGTGGTGAAGATTCCCCGTTTTACGTTTGAGAAATTTCCCGAAGCCAAGGATATCCTGGGGATATCCATGAAATCCGTCGGGGAAACCATGGCCATCGGCCGCACGTTCAAGGAAGCCTTGCAAAAAGGTTTGCGGGGTTTGGAAATCGGCCATACGGGTCTGGATAATAAACTCAAATTTTCTGAAATACCCGATGAAAAAATCAAATGGCGCTTGCAGGAACCCAATGCCTCGCGTATTTTTTATGTCAAATATGCTCTTCAGAAAGGTTTCAGCGAAGAAGATATTTTTAACTACTCTAAGATTGATCCGTGGTTTATTGCGCAAATAAAGGAAATTGTGCAGTTTGAGAATCAAATGACCGAGACTTTGAACCAGAAAAAGACGCTGGATGTATCTGTGTTGCGTCGTGCCAAGGAGCTTGGTTTCAGCGATGCGCAACTGAGTGCTTCAATGAACTTAAAAGAGGAGGAATTTCGAGAGTATCGCAAGAAGCTCGGGATTGTGGCCACCTTTAAACTTGTCGATACGTGCGCGGCCGAATTTAAAGCCTACACTCCTTATTTTTATTCGACCTATGAAATTGAAGATGAGGCCCAAGAGCAGATTGAGAAATTGGCGAAGAATGCAATCGCGGATGACGCAGATATTAATCTGCGACATCGGCGGTTGCAATTGGTGAAATCTGCGGTTGCAAAGAAAAGAAAGATTATTATCCTCGGCGGCGGCCCGAACCGCATCGGTCAGGGCATTGAGTTTGACTATTGTTGTTGCCATGCCGCCTTTACGCTTCAGGAATTAGGCTATGAAGCCATTATGGTCAACTCCAATCCCGAAACAGTGTCAACCGATTATGATACATCCGACCGATTGTATTTTGAGCCGTTAACCTTTGAAGATGTTATGAATATTATTGAAGTCGAGAAGCCCGACGGTATTATTGTTCAGTTTGGCGGCCAAACGCCTTTAAATCTGGCGCGCCGGCTGCATGAGGCCGGCGCTCCCATTATCGGAACCAGCATTGACTCGATTGATTTGGCGGAAGATCGGGAGAAATTTTCGGAGTTTATCAAAAAACTTGGCCTTGTCCAACCGGCCAACGGTTATGCCCTCAACGTCGATGAGGCGGTCAAAACCGCGTCTCTGATCGGGTATCCTGTTTTGGCGCGTCCGTCGTATGTCTTGGGCGGCCGTGCCATGCGCATCGTTTATGACGAGAAATCTCTTTTGTCCTTTGTGGAAGAGGCCAAAGAGGTCTCGGCGGGTCATCCCCTTTTGATTGACAAATTTATTGAGGATGCCATTGAAGTGGATGTCGATGCCGTTTGTGACGGACAAGAGACGTATGTCGCCGGTATTATGGAGCATATTGAAAATGCGGGAATCCATTCCGGTGATTCGGCGTGCGTTCTTCCTCCCTTGACGATCAGCGACGAGCTGATCGGAAAAATAAAAGAATACACTTACGCAATCGCGAAACATCTCCATGTCGTGGGGCTCATGAATATTCAATACGCCATCAAAGGACATCAGATTTATGTTTTGGAAGTTAATCCCCGGGCCTCGCGCACGGTTCCTTTTGTCAGTAAGGCAACGGGTGTGCCTTTGGCCAAAATGGCGGCTCAAATTATGGTCGGAAAAAAAGTTACGGATTTTAAACGCGTGGATATCGCTGACCTAAAATATGTTTCCGTGAAAGAATCCGTGCTGCCTTTTTCGCGCTTCTCCGGAGTCGATATTGTCCTGGGCCCGGAGATGAAATCCACCGGTGAGGTTATGGGTATTGACATGACCTTTGGCGCGGCCTTTGCCAAATCGCAAATCTGCGCGAATCAGGCCCTGCCGAGAAAAGGAACGGTTTTTATCAGCGTTAATGACAATGACAAACGCCATGTGGTTTTCTTAGCTAAAAAGCTGTCTGATCTGAAATTCGAAATCATCTCGACGAAAGGGACATCTAAGGTTCTTAAGTCCAATGACGTCAAGGTGAGCGTTGTGGATAAATTCGGCGAAGGCAAGAACGATCTGTTGACTTATATCAAGAAAGGTGAGATAAATTTAGTGATCAATACCCCTTCGGGCCAAAAAAGTCAATCGGATATGCGCGCTATTCGCGCCGCCGCTATCTTACACGGCATCCCCTGCATCACGACCTTGCAAGGGGCCTGGGCGGCGGTTAACGGTATTGAGGCCAGCTTGCATAAAGATTTTACAATCCAATCCTTGCAGGAATATTATCGTCAAGGGAGCTTATCATGTGCGGAATAGCCGGTGCCTCCAATCATCCGGAAGCGGCAAAAATAATTTTTTTGGCCCTCTATGCCCTTCAGCACCGCGGAGAAGAGGCGGCGGGCATTGTTTCGTACGACGGCGAAAATGTACATATGACCAAAGCCCCCGGCCTTGTGGCGGATACATTTGATGAAAAGGCGCTCAATAGCCTGCGCGGCAAAGTGGCGATCGGCCACACCCGTTATTCCACGACCGGTTCAAGCAATCTGAAAAATATCCAACCGTTTCTTGTGACCCATAAGAATAAACCCCTCGCCGTGGCCCATAACGGCAATCTGACCAATACGGAAAGTCTCTATAAACAATTGGAAGAAGAAGGGTCCATTTTTCAGACATCCATGGATTCGGAATTGATTATTCATCTTTTGGTCAAAGAAAAAAACGGTGATCTGAAGGAGAAATTTAAGAAAATTCTTTCTCAACTCCAAGGTGCCTTTTCGCTTATATTTCTCGTTGAGGATACGTTGGTCGGCGTGCGTGATCCGTCGGGTTTTCGGCCGCTGTGTTTAGGGAAATTGGATGATTCTTATATTTTGGCTTCCGAAAGCTGTGCCTTGGACTTAATGAAGGCAAAGTTTATCCGGGAGATTGAACCCGGAGAAGTTGTCTTTATCAAAGGGAAGAAACTGGAATCCTGCTTCTTGCCAGACGCAAGTAAAACCAGACCCTCTCAATGCATTTTTGAAAATATTTATTTTGCCAGGCCCGATAGTCATATTTTTGGCGATAATGTCTATCTGGTCAGAAAACGCCTGGGAAAACAGTTGGCCAAAGAGCACTCGGCAAAAGGCGCGGATTTTGTCATGTCTATTCCGGATTCCGGAAATTATGCCGCGCTTGGTTTTGCTCAAGAATCAGGCTTACCGCTTGAGATCGGCATGATCCGTAATCATTATATCGGCCGGACCTTTATCCAGCCGTCGCAATTCTTGAGGGATTTTAGAGTCCGGGTCAAACTCAATCCCATCACCGAGGTTCTCAAGGGCAAGAAGATTGTGGTTGTGGAAGATTCGATTGTGCGCGGCACGACCAGCCGAAGCCGCATCGAAGAAATCCGGCGCACCGGCGTCAAAGAAATCCATATGCGCATCAGCTGCCCGCCCATCAGATTCCCCTGTTTTTACGGCATCGATTTTCCAAGCCGGAGAGAATTGATTGCGTCGAAAAAAAGCGTCAAGGTCATTGCCGACTTTATCAAAGTCGATTCTCTGAAATATCTGAGCCTGGAAGGAATGCTCAGCGTTATGAAAGACAAGAGGGCTTTCTGCCATGCCTGTTATAGCGGAGAGTACCCTGTATGTATTCCGAAAAATAAAAGTAAATATTTATTGGAAGGACCGGGAAAGCGATGAGTAAATTTATCCGTCTTCGTCAAATACGTTAAGTATTTGACGAAGACGGATCAAATACAATAAGTATTTCCTGCTAGCAGGCAGGGACTTAAACGGGTTAATGAGAAGGAAGGAATAATGAGCAAGTTCATCTTTGTGACAGGGGGGGTTGTGTCCAGCTTAGGCAAAGGGATTGCCTCGTCATCCATTGGAAAGCTCCTGGAGGCCAGAGGCCTCAAGACAACCATTATCAAATGCGATCCTTATATTAATGTTGATCCGGGAACCATGAACCCTTTTCAGCATGGCGAGGTTTATGTAACGGATGACGGCGCCGAAGCAGACCTGGATTTAGGTCATTATGAGCGCTTTACCAATGCCAAGATCGGCAAGGAGAATAATATCACCACGGGAAAGATTTATTTTTCTGTCATCACCAAAGAGCGCCGCGGGGATTATTTGGGAAAGACCGTTCAGATCATTCCTCACATCACGGATGAAATAAAGAATTGCATCAAGAAAGTGGCCCATGACCGGGACGTGGACGTAACGATTGTGGAAATCGGCGGAACCGTAGGCGATATCGAAAGCCTTCCTTTTTTGGAGGCCATTCGTCAACTGCGCTGGGAATTGGGCGCTGAGTACGCGATCAATATCCACGTGACCTTGCTTCCGTTTATCCGTTCGGCCGGCGAGCAGAAAACCAAGCCGACGCAGCACAGCGTCGGGCGCCTGCGCGAAATCGGTATCAATGCCGATATCCTTCTTTGCCGTACGGAAAGACCCATCAAAAAAGAGCAAAGAGATAAAATCGCCCTGTTTTGCAATGTCGATAAAGAGGCCGTGATTGAGGCCGCGGACGTAAAACACATTTACGAAGTTCCCCTGGCCCTCAAAAAACAGCAATTGGATGATTTGATCTTAAGAAAGCTAAATATCAAGCGGGAAGAAAAAGATCTGAAGCATTGGCAGGAATTTGTTATGCAAAGGCTCAAAAATCCTTCCAAAGAAGTCAAAATTTCCGTAGTCGGAAAATATATCACCCTGCCCGATGCCTACAAATCTATTTATGAGGCCTTGGCGCACGGCGGAATCGCCAATGATGCCCGGGTCAATATCAATAGGGTCGATTCGGAGGATATTGAAAAAGGAAATATCGAGAAATACCTGAAAGGATCGGACGGTATTCTGATTCCGGGCGGGTTTGGAACACGGGGCATCGAAGGAAAAATCAAAGCCGTTGAATTTGCGCGGGAAAACAATATTCCGTTTCTGGGGATTTGCCTGGGGATGCAATGCGCGACGATTGAGTTTGCGCGCAATATTGTCGGATTGAAGAATGCCAATTCAACCGAATTTGATAAAGACACGAAATCTCCGGTGATTAGCCTTTTGGAAGAGCAAAAGAAAGTGAAAAATATGGGGGCCACCATGCGCCTGGGGGCCTACCCTTGCAAATTGGCGAAGAAATCCAAAGCCATGGCCGCCTACAAAAAGGAAAATATTTCCGAACGCCACCGTCATCGTTATGAATTCAACAACGAATACAAAAAGATGATGGAAAAGAAGGGGATGGTGTTCTGTGGTATTTATACCAATAAAAGTTTAGTTGAAATTATTGAACTCAAGGACCATCCCTGGTTTGTTGCCTGCCAATTTCATCCGGAGTTTAAGTCAAAACCCGACAAAGCCCATCCTCTCTTTGACCATTTCATCCGCGCGGCCGTGGATAAGCAAGATAAAACAAAAGACCTAAGCATTTTTTGCTTTTTGGCTTGATCTATGTATAATAAATAAGACTTAAAAAGAATATTTGCGCGGTTCTGCTTCGTCCGCCATTGATGCATTGGCGGACTTCGCAGCAACATTTTGAAATAAAGAATTAATTTGGAAGCGTTAGCGGCTTCGAAGCTTCCAAATGATTCTGCTTCGTTAAATGCTTACGTATTTAACTTCGCAGGAATCAGTCCTTCGAAGCTCTAATGTCAAAACATTAGAGCGAAGAAGACTGAAAATTTTGAAGCGAAGAAGCGCGGGTGGCGGAATTGGTATACGCGCACGTTTGAGGGGCGTGTGGGGCAACCCGTGTGGGTTCAAGTCCCACCCCGCGCATTAGATTTTAAATAACTTAGAGCGAAGCGACATAAGTTATTTAAATTTTTATCCCGCCTCGCGGCGAAGCGTACCCGTTAACGCTCGGCGCTGAGGCGAACGGCATGAAAATTAATTTTAGGCCGCGAGGGATTAGAAAGTTAAAAATGTGATGAGTTGTGGAGATAAAAAAAGAGCATTCGAAATTACCTTGAATGCTCTTAAGAATTTTAAAGGAAAGATTCTAAAACTTATTTTTATCCTCCACCCACTACAATGCGGTCACCTGATGGAGACTTCTTCTTTCCGCTGTTACCACCGCCTTTTTTAGCAGCGTAACTATTTCCCACAACGCTAAAAATAAATACTATAACTAAAATACCCAAAAACAATCTTTTCATATCAACCTCCAATTTTTTATATTTTAATATGGGGGGGGGAATTGTCAATAAATAAAATTATGACTATTTTGACACTTCTTGAAACGTTTGTTATAATTCTCCTATGATTTCGGAAAAAGACAAACAAGCGATAGCTGCCATAGCAGACAAGTATAACGTCAAACGTATTCTTTTATTTGGTTCTTATGCTGCTTTGCCTGAAGAGAACGCGAGGGATATCGATTTGGCCGTAGAGGGAATTCAAGCTAAAGATTTTTTTAAATTTTATGGAGATCTGCTTTTCAAATTGAAAAAGTCGGTAGATTTGATTGATCTTTCATCAGATTGTAAGTTTAATAGCCTTGTTCGAGAAGAAGGAATACCCATCTATGGCTAGCTTAAAAAAACGGATAGAAGTAGAGTACGATAATATTCAAAGAATTATTGCACAATTACCTAAAAGTAGATCGTTGCCAAATTTATCTGAACTCGAATTAGCAGGCGTCGCTGCCTTTCTTAACAGTTTTTATAATGGAATTGAAAATATCCTAAAGCAAATGGTGCAAGAGAAAGGCCTTGACATCCCTCAGGGGCAAACATGGCAGCGTGATCTTGTTGAGCTAGCGGTCTCTCACGATCTAATTTCACAGACAACAAGCAATCTGTTGAAACAATATTTGGCTTTTCGTCATTTCTTCAGCCATGCTTATGCTTTTGATTTGCGTGGTGACAGAATTTTACCATTGGTTGACGGGGTAGAAAAAGTTTTTGCAGGCTTATGTCATGATATAGAAAAGTTAGAAATTTAATTCCTTCTACTTAGAAAGCTTCCGTTTTGCTCCCATTTTATTTGCCAGATTTCCCATAAATGCTTTTAGAGATATCAATTATGCAGCTCTAGACCTAAAATCCAAAATCATGAATGGTCTTCAAACCCTTAAGAGAAAAGTCACAAAAAAAGACATCCCATTCGTTATCGCCGCCGTTCTTATTTCTTGGTATGTTTCAATGTGCTTGGCGCATTATATGTCTGCGCGGCCGCTATGGAACGATGAATGGGCGGTTTCTCTCAGCCTGGAACAATTCGCCAGCAGGGATTTCTTCACAAGGCCGTTGTTTGCCGTTCAGATGTTTCCTCGGCTTTATCTTTTTTTGATCCAGAAAATCTCACATCCATTTGATTTCCATCTTTTGAGCCTTCGCTTTTTGTCTTTTGTATTCATGTTGTCGGCCTATTTTTTGTGGATGAAAATTGCCCGCTATGAAATGAAAGACAACAAAGAGTATTGGACGTTTCTGCTCTGCTGGTGTGCCTCTATTCCTATGGTTTATTACGCTGCTGAATTAAAACAATATTCCATGGATGTTTTGGCGGGAGCAATCTTTCTTTACTTTATTTACCGCCAAGAATATCTGCAAAGCACAAGCCGCCTGCGCTTGAATATCTTTCTTGTTTTGCTACCGGCCCTAGGGTTGCTTTCCTATACGGCGTTCTTGTTTTGTCTGTTTCCGTTTACTAATATGTTGGTATCCGCCAAGAAGGACAAAACCCTCTATCGCTCGCTGGTGTTGTTTTGCGCGTCTTGCGTTATTTTTGCCTTGTTGTCGTTCTTTTTTGATATGCGCTTTCGGCCCGGAGCGGTGATGATGCCGGGAGGGCATGCCGAATATTTTATTTCCTTTAAAAATGTCCCTGAGTTCTTCCGGTCGTTTGGCGAGGGGACCAACAATCTATTTTCGCGTTTCTTTGCGGAGCGGCCTCGCGTTATCAAAAAAATTGCCCGATGCTTTTTAGGTTTCGGGTTCATTTTTCTTTTTTATGGATTTTTCAAGAATTTTAAGAAAGACGGAGGTTATTTGAAATCATTGAATACCATAGCCTTCATTTTATACTTAGAGCTATTTGCGCTCGGGGCCTTGCATTTGTATCCTTTTACCGAGCCGCGCACGTCGCTTGTTTACTGCCCGTTTATTTTCTATTTAACGATCAAGGGGATCGGGATCACCAAAAGAATAAATAAATATTTTTACGGGATTCTCCATGCGGCTTTTATCATTTTCTTAATGGTCGTGGCTTTGTGTATTTCGCGCATTGTTTATTCGGGACAAGAACTCTCGTTTGCGCCGTTTTTGTGGTAGAATGATTCAATGAATAAAACAGAAGGGGAAGCCATGCCAGGAAAAATTCTTGTGAGCGCGAGCATCCTATGCGCTGACTTTTCCAAACTCGCAGAAGAGATCAAGAAGTGCGAGGCCGCCGGCATCGATGAGCTCCATATCGATGTCATGGACGGACATTTTGTCCCTAATATTACGATCGGCCCCATCATTGTCAAAGCCATAAGGCCCTTGACCAAATTACACATTAATGCCCATTTGATGATTGAGCACCCCGGGAGCTATATCGATGATTTCATTGACGCGGGATCCGATGTCATTTCACTTCAAACAGAATGTTACGGCAAGCGAACACAAGGGTGTCAGGCCTTCGGACAGTTCCCTAAGGAAATAGAATCTTTTGATCCTGCGCTCGCAAACGAAGACATCAAAAAAGCAAAGAGCCGAGGCAAAAAAGTCTTTATGGTTATTAACCCCGGAACGCCTCTTTGCATTCAGCCGGTTCTGGACAAGATCGATGGTGTTTTGATTATGTCGGTGAATCCCGGATTTGCCGGGCAGAAGTTTATGCCAAGCGTATTGCCGAAAATCCAGAAATTACGCAAAATTTTTAAAGGGGATATTGCCGTAGACGGCGGGATCAATGAAACAACAGCTCCCGAGGCCGTCAAGGCCGGGGCCAATATTCTGGCTACAGCCAGTTACTTTTTCTCAAGCCCTCATCCCAAAAGGCTTGTCAAGGACCTTAAGAGCCTAAAAGAGAAATGATCATGGGGAATGTTGTTTGTTGAAGCCAGGCGTTTTCCGTGTTATATTTTAGGTAGAAGGAAAAGAGGAAGTGACTGAACCAATGAAAATCAAGAAAGAATTTGCCCAAACAGCTATTGAATACATGATTCTATTGACAGTTGTGGCCACCATAACATTTCTTGCCCTCTCCAAAGGTGGAGTGCTAGAAAGAAGCCGGGATGCGTCCGAAGGTTACTTCAACGCCATTTCCGAAAGAATTATGGGTGATCCGCCGGATCTATAAGATTTCATTAGGAAAGAAAAGAAAAAACGCTACAGGCCAATAAGGGCTGTAGCGTTTTTATTTTGATCATGGGCTTATCGGAGAGCGTTATGTCTTGCGCTTATCCCTGACAAAAGCACTGCCTTCCTGACTTTTGGCGTATTTTTTTAATTCCGCGCCGATTTCTCCGACTTGAGCAATGTGACTGATTTTTTGCACGGCATTACTGACGATGCCGATAGAAACAGACAAAAAGCCGATGCGGACCGCGTTTCCCTGCCGGTCCTTTGTTAAAATATATTTATTGTTTTTATCCTTTTCATTATAAAAATTCGCAGCACTGTTATCGAATTCTTGGATGATATCCTGACAGATCGCATCCGCTTTGTCATCATCGGCAATAAAAACAAAATCATCCCCGCCGATATGACCGATAAAGGCTTCGGGATTCCCTTTGGCGCGCACAGACTTAATCAATATGCGGGCGGTTTCACGGATGACTTCGTCGCCGTGTTCAAAACCGTACTTATCATTATAGGCCTTGAATTTATCTAAATCGACATAGCCCACAGCAAAGATTTTCTTTTCATCGATAGAGCGCTGAAGCTCTTCCATAATGGTAACATTCCCGGGAAGATGCGTAAGCGGATTGGCGTCAAGGCTGCGTTCCGTGCGCCGCAGAATCATCTTGATTCTGGCCAGGAGCTCGTTGGGTTCAAATGGCTTAACGACATAATCATCCGCACCGGCATTGATACCGCTGACCTTGTCTTCGACTTCCTTTTTTCCGGTCAGCATAATAATGGGAATATGCTGAAGGAGAATATCCTTTTTAACTTCTTGGCAGAATTTCCGTCCATCCATGACGGGCATCTTGTAATCGACAATAATGAGACTGGGTGGTTTAGACTTGGCCAGCTCCAGCCCTTCTTTTCCGTTGTTGGCCTGGATAACGTCATAAACATCAGAAAGAGTCAACGAGAGGACATCCAGAATATCGGGATCATCATCGATCGTCAGTATTTTTTCTTTACTCATAATTTCAGGAGCCTTATTTATTCTCCTTCGCCTTACTAATGGAACATAATGGTACAGGCTTCGGAGAATTATTCCGATGAGAATATTCTACGAAGTTCTCCTTCGCCAAGGCTACGGAGGAATCCTTCGAAGTCCGCCAATGAAACAATGGCGGACGAAGAAGGACATATACTATTATTTCTATTGGTTATGCGAAGTAGAATAGGATTCGCCTTTACTTTGGACAACGGGTATTTGGAAATGAAAAACAGTTCCTTGGCCGACTTGGCTTGTGACCCAGATTTTACCTTGATGGGCTTCAATAATTTTCTTGACAAGAGCTAAGCCCAAACCCGTTCCTTTGACGTTTTGATTGATTTCGTTTTCAACCCGGTAAAATTCATTAAAAAGTTGCGACAAATCTTCTTGTTTAATCCCGATGCCGGTATCACAAACGGTAAAATAGACGTTATAGTTTTCTCGTTGAATACGGATGGTGATTTGCCCGTTTGCAGGAGTAAACTTGATGGCATTGCTTAACAGATTGATCAGGACCCGCTCAAATTGACTTCGGTCAATGAAAACCGACGGAAGGTTGGGTTCGATTTGCGTGCTAAATGTGATATTCTTTTCTTTCATCTGCGGCAGGAGAAGATCGCGAATATAATCGAGCAGTTCGGCGATATTTTGCTCTTGGACCTTCATCTCGACCCGGCCGGATTCTATGCGGGAAATATCCAAAAGATCGTTAATGAGGCTGACAAGATTATCGGAATGTTTATCGATCTTGGCTAAGCGCTGCTTGACTTCCTCGGGAATTTCTCCCATTTTACCCGTAATCAAGATAGACGCGTATCCTTTGATAGAGGTCAGGGGTGTGCGTAATTCATGAGAAACAGCGGAGACGAATTCAGACTTGGCTTTGCTGATGGTCTTGACTTCTTCCAGGGCCCTGGCTAGCTCACTGGTACGGTCTTGGATTTTTGACTCCAGTTCTTGGCGGGACCGATAAACTTGCTCAAACAATTGAGCGTTTTCGAGAGACTGTCCAATTTGATGGGCCAAGATGGAAATGAGCTCCTCGTCTCCTTCGGTAATGGGGGGCCGTTCGCTGCCGTTGCCGACAAAAAGGATTCCGATCATTCCGTCCTGCGAAAGGATGGGAATGCAGATAAAATGGTCCACCTTGAAAAATTGAGCAATTTTTTCTTTCTTCTGTTTAGGCGAAGTCGCTGATGAAAATGTTCGTCCCTCCCGTAAGGATGTATAAATAGAATTTTCTTTTGTTAGATGATGAAGGGCTTCGAGGGCTTCTTCTTTCGAAAGACCTAAGGCCAGTCGGGGATAAAGTTCTTTTTTCTCATCCAGCATGCAAACGGTGGTCTTCTCAAAACCCAATTCGGTGACAAGAGACCTGGCCAGGCGTTGGAATATCTCATCCGCGTCGAGCGTTGTGCTGATTAAACGAGATGTTTTTTGCAGAGCATTTAAAGCGGCTAATCGCTTATCCAGCTCTTCCTGCGTTTTATTGAGCTCAAGATCTGTTTTAACGATCAATTTGGCCTGCTCGTCTAAATCATCGAAAGAACGTTTTAGTTTGTTGATTTGGAGGCGAAGCTGTCGAGCCTGCTCTGCTTTATTGAGAAAGGCTAAGACGAACACGGTAATCGTCACGAGGCCCAAAAAACCAAAAATGCCGGCCGAATTGTTGATCTGGATTTGATTAAAGAAATTCGTCAGGATATCCATTTAATGAGGTTTGCGCTTATGGACCCCGCTCACCGGAGTTGTTAAACAATTTCGGTGGGCGGGGGTTAAGCAAATGCAATCATAATATTTCAACATTATACGATGCCCGCAATCGTTATGGTTTCATTGAGCAAATGAGCAGATCCGAAGCGCTCAAGGGACTTGACAGGCGCAATTTCACCGTAGGTGTACATGCCGATGAGCGGAGTATCCGTGCCGAGAATTTCTTTGACCATTTGAATTTCTTGAATCGCCGAGCGCCGGAGTATTTTATTTCTTGAGAATGACTCGAAAATAATAATGAGTTTCGGCGTTTTGCCCAAAAGGGCGTCTTTGACTTCTTGCGCGGCCTCAAGAGCCGCCCGCTTACAGAAGTCTTTGTTGCCAATCATGATGTGAACCTCAGACCCCTGAGGCACGTTACCTTGACATATAATACTCCCATCGGGTCTAACCTCCAAAGCATTTCTTAACAGATACTCACTTTCTCCCTCGATATAAATTCCCAAGGGATGCAGATAAGCCTTTTGAGCGAATGAACCGGAGCGTAAATCACTCAGATCCGTTCCAAAAAATTCTTCATAGAGACTAGAGGCTCTTTTTCCGTCAATTTGCTTGATCACCGACCCTTCTGTGCGGTCGGCGAATCGGGGTTTTCCTAACGGCTTCCAGCCATGCTTACTGCCTATCCCGACGCTTATGTGTCCGCCCATCAAAAGACCCACGGCGGAATCATTCATCGATTGATCTTGGAAATATTGATAGGTTTCTTGAAAGCGAAAATTATCGCTTGTTCCCGCGCCGATGATAGGAAAGACATTGCCGAGAATTTCTTGGGCCCCTTTCACAAGAAGTGAGCCGTCTCTCAGTAATCCGTCGCTTAAGAGAAGAAAGATGCTGCGATGGGAAGAACTGAAATCACTCACCGTATTTCTTGCCAAAGAATTGCCGGCAATATGAAGATCTTGTCCTCGAATGTCTCGGGTATGACCTATGCCGAATTGGACATCTTTCGATGCGAGGGCAAGAACAGCAATGCCTTGCGTTTCAATGGATTCAGACAGAAGGATACCGGCCGTCGAACCGCCGATAATTCTGCTTGGATTCAATGTTCTTTGAACAGTATGTAAGGTTTCGAGAGGGTTATAATGAACGGTTGAGAAAACAATCGCGCAGTCGATATGATCTTGCCTTGACTGAGTCAGGGCCTGGAAGGCGGCCTCTCGCGCGGCCGTAGAGGTTTGCGTTTCTTGGCTAAAACCTATGCCGATTTCAATGGACACCTAAAGCAAAGCTCCTCATGATGACGCCTATGTCGATGGGCTATTAAAAAACAGAATATTTTTCATTCTATCTTCTAACTATAACAGTGTCAATAATTTTTGTTGACCATAGAGAGGATTATGATATTATTTATGGGTTGATTACACAGATTTTAATGGATTACACAGATCAAAACGGATTGTTTTATAATCTGTGTAATCATTTGAGGCCCCGTCGTCTAGCCTGGTCCAGGACAGATGGTTCTCAGCCATCAGACGCGGGTTCAAATCCCGCCGGGGCTACCAGAAATCTGCCTCTCTTTAGGGTAAGAGAGATTGTTTGGGCCCCGCCATTGTTCCAATGGCGGGGCCCTTTTAACGCTTTCCCCCTCAAAAGGTTACAACATTCCGTTTATTAGCTCACCAAAGTTATTTAATTACAAAGCACCTGCTTTAAAATCCTCTCTGAAATAATCGGCTTTATCTCATAAAATGCCGAAAACATCTCACATATAATGGCTCGTATATAATCAAAAATTTGTTCTTATTTGGAAGATTTTCGACGAGTTTGAGGGCATTATATAGGAATTTTCAATCAGAGAGGAATTCTATTACTTCTCGGCAGGATTTTTGAAAAGCACTTGCCACATTTCTTTTTGTTTTGCCCAGCTCATTTGGCGGGAGATTTCATTGATTTTGTATTCGGGGACGGAAAAGAGACTTTCATTTTCGTCTAAAAGGATTTCCTCTTGAATGTCCGGCGCAAGCAAAAGAAGATTCATGACAACGTAAACTTTGATATTGCTCATGTTCAAACAATTGGCCATTTGCTTCAAATCTTTGACCCGGCCTTCGGATATTACCTTTTGTATCTGATGAGCCAGAATTAAGTTTTGCTTTAACTTCGGTTCTTTGTTGATTTTCTCTTGGTTTAAAAATGAAGGCTGATTTTTAAGATCCTTTATATCAACCGGAAACTCATATTTTCTGATACCTTCTCTCAATGCGATCTCCAAAATCTGTTTTTTCCAATCATAACTTGCCTCTTTAATGATTGACTTTAGGATGGGAATTTTTTCTTTAAGCGTCAACAATTCCCACGTCTTTGCGTCAAGCTTAGGGAAGGACGCCGTGGCTCTCAAAAGCTCGACGATCTTTTCTTCAATCTTCCTGGCATTGACCAGGCGTACAGGGCAGCTTTGATAGCCTCGCTTAATGGCATTTATGCAAAGATAATAGTGATATTTGTATTTGTCTTCTTTGACTTGATACGTAAAATACATCGCGCAGTTGCAGGATTTGCAGCGTAAGATTCCACTTAACAAGCCCACATGTTTATTTGTCTTGGCCATGCTCCATTCGGGTTTGTTTTTGGCGAGCATCTCTTGAGCCTTTTGAAAGATTTCCTCGGAAACAATAGCTTCTTGTTCTCCCGGATACAGTATATCCAGATGCTGAACTTTACCCATATAAAGGACATTCCTGAGAAGGCGTTGGACGCTGGAAATCTTAAAGGTAATACCGCCGAAACTTTTTCCCTTTTTGGATTCGTGCAATTTTGTCAAATACCCCTTCTCATTAAGAATTTTTGTAACAGCCATGATGGAGCATTTTTCAAGGTATAAGTCAAATATCTCCCGTACGATTTCAGCTTCTTTGGGATTGATGATGAGCTTGCGTTCTTTCTTATCGACATCATAACCTAAGGGAGGGTGCCCGCCGAGCCACTTACCTTTTCTTTTAGCAGCGCACATCTTGTCACGGGTGCGCTCCGAGATAATTTCGCGTTCGAATTGGGCGAAGGACAGAAGAATATTAAGTGTAAGCCTTCCCATCGAGTTTTGCGTATTAAAATGCTGAGTTACAGATACAAAAGTAATATTATTCTCTTCGAATATGGACAACAATTCGGCAAAATCAAGAAGCGAGCGAGAGAGACGGTCAACTTTGTAGACAACGACACAGTTAACCGTTCCGGCTTTAATGTCAGCCATAAGCTTTTGAAGAGCGGGCCTGTCTGTGTTGGCGCCTGTAAAACCACCGTCGTCATATTTTTCTGGCAGGCAAATCCAACCGGAATTCTTCTGGCTGGCAATGTAGCTTTCACAGGATTCACGCTGGGCATCCAGCGTAGTAAAGTCACGCTCAAGCCCATCACTGATTGATTTCCGCGTATAAATGGCACAGCGGATAATCGGTTTTTCTTGTTGTTCCTCTTTTTGCTTAACGTTCATAATGATTTTTAAAGGTTAAAGAAACAATACCCGTTCCAATGCGCGCCGGTAATTTCTTTGGCAATGGCCGAGAGATGTTTATAGATTTTTCCGTTATGCTCAAAGCCGTCTTCCAAAACCTTAACCTCTATTTTCTTGCCCTTATATTCCTTCATGATGATGCTTCCCGGAATAGGGAGGCGGTTGTCCCGCGTGCGCCCTTTTGTTTTCCCGTCAGCTTCAGGGCTTGGCTTTAGCCTTAAGGCTTTATTATTAACAGGGTCGTAGGCTTTTATAAATTCATTAAGCCTTGTTTGCGCATTTTCTGATAAACTGCCGTATTCAAGCTCTTGAAGGCGGTAGGCAAGCCTTCGTATCAAAAAGACCTTATTATCTGAAGTGGCTTTCTGGCCGTCAAAAAGCGCCCTATACTCTTTCTGGAGATCAGGAACCGCCATATTTTCAAAGGCTTTTATTCTTTCTTCAATTATCTCTGTCATCGGATTTTCCCTTACGCATATAGGGCCATACAATTCGAGAGATAGCAAGGGATATTTGAAGCTTTTGAAGTAAGAATAAAATAATTGACAAGGTGTATGTCTAGGTGTATGCTATTGTATGTATGAAAGTAATGACAATGTCAAGTAGAGAATTAGCAGCCATTCGCGAAATTCGCAATTCCCTCATGCATAGAGGAAGAGTCCCGTCTATTCGAGAGTTGATGAATTCATTAGGGTATCGATCCCCACGCTCTGCGGCAGTAATTTATGAGAATTTAATTGAAAAAGGTGTTTTGCGTCGAAAGCGTGACGGTAGTTTTCAATTTGTAAAAGGACTCGAAGACGATACGATTCGAGCACAAACTGTCGATGTACCTTTAGTGGGAAGTATTTTTTGCGGCGTTCCGATACTTGCAGAAGAAAATGTCGAAGCTATGATTCCAGTTTCGACTAAATTGGCCAAGCCATCGAATAAATATTTTTTGTTAAGAGCTAAAGGCGATTCGATGGATCAAAAGGGCATTAACGATGGCGATTTACTTTTAATTCGACAACAGGCAACAGCAGAAAATGGTGATATAGTGGTAGCGTTGATTGATGATGAGGCAACGGTGAAGGAGTTTCATGCAAACGGAGAAACGGTCATTTTGAAACCGCACTCGCGCAACAAGAAACATCAACCGATTGTTTTAACAAGGGATTTTCAGGTACAAGGAGTTATGATAACAGCAATACCGAATGTATAAAAAATAATTTTAACCAGATTTCAATGTGTAGCATCCCTTTTCAATTTCCCCTCTGCACATTGGTAATGAGAGGAGAAAGATATGAGTTTAGAAATAACAACAAGCGTTGGGGATGCTAAACAGAATAATCAATTAATTGAAGGAGAGGCGGTAAAATTGAATTCAGTTTTAGTTGAAACGAGCAATCTGATCGATGATCGTAATCGACGTATAAAAGATTTTTTTATTGATTCGGTTAAACAAGGTCATTCTTCAGAATCAATTGTCGATCTTTTTGAGCGTTCTTTAGAGAAATTTGAGCGCAAGGATATGGGGCAGTACTATACTCCCAAGACCATAGTTGAGTACATAATTTCTCAGCTCAACATTCGACAAGATTCAAAAATCTTAGATCCTTCCTGTGGTTGCGGTTCATTTCTTTTAACTGTTTTTGACAGATTCAAAGAAAAACATGGTACGGAATTCTTGAAAAATATTTATGGGGTTGATATTAACGAAGACGCCGCAAATATGACACGTCTTTGTTTGCACATGAAGGCAGGCTTTAATAGAAAATATATTCCTGTAATCAAACAAAACATAAAATCAGGAAACAGCCTAGTTTCAAATTCATTACTGAATAAGCAAGCGTTTAATTGGAAGGATGAATATGCGGAAGTTTTGAATGAAGGTGGTTTTGACTTTATTATAGGGAATCCGCCGTATGTAACTTTAAGAAACTCCAAGGATTTTGATTCTTCGGAATCAATATATAGGCAAATTATCGGTGGGCCGGTCAATGCCGCGACTCTTATGATCGGACGTTCACTCGAATTGTTAAGGGATCAAGGTGTGCTTGCATTTTTATTGCCGAAATCTATCCTTTATGTCGATTCCTATCAGAAATTGCGTGACTATTTAAGTCACAATACAGATATTTTACAGATTTATGATCTAGGCTCAAAATTTAAGGATGTCCGAGGAGAACAATTTATTCTTTTTGTTAAAAAGAAAGCAAATACTATCAATGGTAGTGTAAAAATTTGTGTGTTTACTGACAGAAACAAGTCGATGACGCAGCAGACGCACATAGACATTTACCACAAAGATCTTGTTCGTATGCCGAGATTTTATACATACGAATTACAGAAGCATTATAGCTTAATTTCCAAGCTGGCTGGGATTGGATCAGAGTTGAGGGAAATCGTGAATGATAAAATATTTAGAGGGTTGCCTATCGGTGGAAATCGTGCCGAACAGAAAAGTAATACCGGATACGAAAAAGTAATCCGAGGAAGGGATATAGCGAAATTCAGATTAAAGCCTCTGCCATTTATGAAGAGAGATCTTCTGGAAAGGCAGAGTAAAATAAAAATAAATGAAATTAGACAAAAGAAGGTAGTCTTACAAAATATTTTTTCATCAGAGGCAGGCGTAATAGCGGCTTATGATCCTAATAAATTATTAAACCTTGATACCGTAACAAACATCATTGTTAAGAGTGATGATGAGGGGAAATATTTCCTTGCATTATTAAACTCAAAACTAATCAATTTCTATATTATGTATGCGTTATTTAATAGATCAAAATTGACGATGCACCTTGATAAATCTTACATTGGCTCAATCCCGATTATTCCCAATCCGAGTCAATCTGTTCTTAGCAGATTAAAAGGGATTGTCGACTTGCTGGATAAAACAGAAGATAAAGGAGTACAGAAGCAAAAAAATAAAGAGATTGATAAAATTGTCTATGACCTTTATGATTTAAAGAAACAAGAGATCCAATTAATAGAAGATGCTGTAAATAAGATGCTTTCTCCAAAAAGTCTATGGTAATAAAAAGTTCGACAAGATACAACGAGTTAACAGGTAAAGAATGGCTTCAATATTCCTTCAGCATTTGGCGGGATATTCGCAAAAGCGATGATGAAAGGAATATTAAGCATCCCGCCATGTTTCCTTCCGCACTTGCCGAGAAAGTTATCAAGACTTATACTCGTGAGAACGATGCCGTGTTGGATCCGTTTATGGGTATTGGCAGTACCATTATTGCCGCATACAAACAGAATCGAAAGGCAATCGGCATAGATTTATCAAAGGAGTTTATAAGCTTAGCAAACCGACGCTTGAAAGAGCTGAAGGGAGCTTTAAATAATAAAAAAATAAAAGTCATTAATGCAGATGCTCGGCACTTGAAAGAACATTTGAAGGATCAAGAAATTGATCTTTGCGTTACTTCTCCGCCTTATTGGGATATTCTCAATATGCGAAGAACGGCTGATGGAAAAACAATAAAGAACTATGGTAAGGATAAAACCGATTTAGGAAATATCGATAATTATGAACAATTTTTGTCTGAATTAATTCAAATCTTTTCAGGCGTATATGATGTTTTGAAGACCGGTGGCCATTGCGTGGTTGTGGTTATGGATATCAGAAAAAAGGATAAATTTTATCCGCTTCATTCTGATCTAGCCGAAAAAATGAAAAGCATTGGCTTCACCTTTGAAGATATAATCATCTGGGACAGACAACATGAATATAACAATATGAAACCATTGGGCTGGCCCTCGGTGTTCCGGGTCAACAAAGTCCATGAATATGTTTTAATTTTTAGGAAACGTAAATAATGAATAATCCAGAATTGGCATATCTTTTAGGCATGCTTGCAGGAAAGGGTTTCATTAAGAGAGGAGAATCAACAACTGACATCTTAATTGAAATTCCTCACAAAAATTTAATTGTAGAGGATAAAGATGCGCAGCTTTCCGTCAAGGCGAGCTTAGATGACTTCCGAAACAACATCGAACCTTTAATTAGCGTTTCCGTTAGAACTATCCAAGAGCGTATAAGGACAATCATCAAATTTTCTAAGCTCAACGAAGATTTTTTGATAAGGGAAATTAATCGTCATTATAGGAATAAAAGCGAGTGGAAAGATTTTAGAATTCCTAAGGATATTTTCTCAGCATCTTCAGATATAAAAAAAGAATTTTTGATTGGGCTATCCGATGTCACAGCCCATATTGGTCATGGGGGCGAGGCATATGGTTACTCTCATGCTCACAGAGTGTTTGTGGAAATACCAGTGAATTGGTACTTGGCCGTTGATATCTGTAATTTATTGGCTGATTTGGATATTCCTGTTCAGAATATTGATTGGGGTCATCCAAATATGAGGGATGGCAATCTAAAAAAATATAGAGAGGGCAAAAAGAATTTTTGGAACAAGGAACACCAGATTAAGATTTTTGCTGAGCTTTATGAAAAGATTGGATTCAGAATTATCCATAAAATGGAAATCTTAAAGAAGTTGGCTGATAAAAACCGTAGCGAATGGGATAAAGATCGAAGAAAAAAGGCGTCACGCGCTAAAAATGAGAAGACTAAAGAAAAATTCCTTTCGCAAGTTGGAAAGGTTGAAGAACAGCATAAGAAGTTCTATTGGGATGTTAAGAGGCTTGTAAGGAAGTCCAGGTCAGCTCATCCGATGGAAAAGAGTGAGTTGCTGCCTCCGGAAATCAGAGGAAAACATTTTAATCATTGGACCGAGATTGCAGAAATCTTAGGTTATAAACCACGATAGGCATGAGCAAGCAGGAAGAAAAATTATATCCGGATATCGAAGAATGGTTAAAAGTATATTTAACTGAGAAATATTCGACCAATAAAATTATTACGACTCGCAAGACTTCTAGGCAGAATTTAGATGTTTGCCTTAAGAGCCTTGGAATCGAGATCAAAGAAGCCATTGGATTATCGATTAAGGTTGACATCGTTGGTATCCTTGTGCGAGGGCAAAAAGTCAGATTGGTTTTTGTTGAGGTAAAAGATGGTCCTTTAACATTAAAGGATCTGGGGCAGCTTTGGGGTTACACTCAACTCTTGAATCCGGCTGAGTCTTTTTTAATTTCATCGAAGGGCTTGGGATCACTAGAAAGGATTTTTAAGATTTATAAACGAGAAGATTTATTGAGGTATGGTCCTGGGCATAGCAGTATGATGAAGGTATGTAAATGGAATCCCAGATCACGATCAATCGATTATGGCTCACTAATACCGAAATTGTGATCTAAGAAAACAGATTTCTGTTAATCCGGGAAAAGAAAAACCCAGAGCGGGAACTCTGGGCCAGGGCAAATAAAAGATAACTGACAATTTTCAACCCTCGACAATACTTTACAGTACTTTGTTAAAAATAGTTTAGACAGTACTACTACCCTAACAACATTGAATTTGCGGATAGAGACGCTTTAGTTTGATGCGAGCATCATCAGTTGTAAATTGCCAATCAACAGATTTTTGTCTGGCATTGCGATCTCTTTCCCAACATTTGGTTTCATGCTTCAATGT
>JBDRMG010000048.1:0-12644 GCA_043812495.1 Candidatus Omnitrophota bacterium
TGTAATAATAACCTACGTCATAGTGATGATAATAGAATTCGCTGGCATTGTGCCCCCAGCGGAATTCTTCCTCAAATGTTATTTTAGAATCCTTGCTAACTTTAACTTCTTCTACATCTGTATTCCATATTTGAAAATCACCATCATCGTAAGCATAAACTTTTGTTGTTATGAGTAGGGCTAACCCGACACTTACAAAAATCCTCTTCATGACGTATTCTCCTTTCACAATAACGATTTTCTTTCGACTCAACTAAAATGCACAGCGCCTATAGCAAGCCAAACGGATAAACAGATCACCTCCCTCCCCGCCGACAGGCTTCATTTCAATTCTGAAAAAGTATATAATGAGGGTATTAAATCTGCTTTAAGGAGAAGTTAAATGTGAGTAAAATCTTATGGGGAATTTCAAATTACTTAGGAAGGATAAACCAAAACTTTGAGCCGAGGCCTTCAGAGCTTTCTACGCCTACGCGTCCGCCATGCAGCTCGATAATATGCTTAACGATAGAAAGCCCGAGTCCGGTGCCGCCAAGCTCGCGTGAGCGCGCTTTATCCACGCGGTAGAAACGCTCAAAAATACGGGGAATATCTTTTTCAAGAATGCCGATTCCTGAATCTTCGACAACAACTTGTATTTTCCCGTTACTTTCTTGGGAAGTGATCCGAATATAACCCTTTTCTTTGTTAAATTTTATGGCGTTATCGATAAGGTTGATCAATACCTGCTCTATTCTGTTTTTATCAGCCATCACCAAAAGGCCGGCAGGCAACTCATTTTTGATTTCGATATCCTTCTTTTTCAGCTGAGACTTAAAACTCAAGACGACCTCTTCAAGCTGCTGCCTTAAATGAAAGCTTTTCTTGTGCAGCACGATTTCTTTTGATTCAAGGTGCGACAAAGAAAGTAAATCTTCAACTAAATTGTTAAGGCGTTCGGCATGTTCTTGAATGATTTTCAGGAAATGACGGTTATTCTTCTTGTCATCCAGAGCGCCTTCAAGAAGCGTTTCTACGAAACCTTTGATAGAAGTCAGCGGTGTTTTTAACTCATGGGAGACATTCGCCACAAAATCGCTTCGCACAGTTTCTAATTTACGAATTTCGGTTATATCGTGGATAACAATCAAACACCCGCCAACAGAATGATTATCAAAAATGGGGGTTGCGTTGACTTCGAATGTTTTGCGCACCGGCAAAACAAGGTCTATCTCTACGGATAGTGATTTACCATTTTTGAGTACACTGCTGATGACCTCAGCGATATCGTTATTACGTATCGCTTCCAGGAATGGTTTTCCTTCTGCTTCCCCTTTTGAAACATTGAATATGTTTTCAATCGTAGGATTCACAGAAACGATGCAGGGCTGACGATCGACAACAATGATGCCTTCAATCATGCTGTTAAAGATTGCGGAAAGTTTTTGATTCTGAGTCCTGATTTCTTTAACCTTATCTTCTAGTCCCTGCGCCATTGTGTTCAAAGTCGCGGCAAGTTCCCCGATCTCATCATCGGAGGATTGTATAATTCTGCGGCTAAAGTTTCCTTCGGAAAACTTACGGGAGACCTGAATCATTCTGTTGATTGGCCTTGTAGTCTGAGCTGCTATGACTGAGCCTAACGTAAAGGCAAGGATTAAGGCAAAAACTAAACCGAGGAGAACTGTCTTGCGGGTCTCGCCCAATGTTTTCTCTACATTCTCAAGCGGGAGCGCGAGCCTTACCACCGCGAGAATCTCTTTATTTTCTTTTATGGGCAAGGCGACGTAGAGCATATCTATTTTTAGTGTCGAGGAATAGCGCGTGTCGATACCGATTCTATCGTCCAGAGCCGTCCGTACCTCCGGCCGATAGAGATGATTCTCCATCTTAAGAATTTCTTGTTGGGGCTTTTCTGAATCAGCTAAGACTTTACCAAGTTTGTTAATAACAGTAATGCGGCATTTGATCTTCTGACCCAGGGACGTCACTAGCGGGTCCAGAAAGCCTGTGTCTTCATTCTTAATACGATCGACACTGATTTGATGATCAACGAGGCGGGCCTGATGAATAAGAGAAGTTTCAATATGGTTGAGAAAGATTTTTTCCAGGTTCCTATTTAAAAAGAAGGCTGTAAACCCAAAGGAAACTAAAATAATAAGAAAATACGAAAAAATCAGCTTTAACTTAAAACTTCTAATTTTCATAATCAAACCTATAGCCGTAATTTTTGACCGTGATAATGCGTTTTGATTCGTTTTTTAATTTTATCCGCAGGGTCCGGATATGCACGTCAACGGTGCGGGTTTGGATTTCCATGGCATGATCAAGTCCCCAGATAGTATCCAGGAGATAATCACGCGATAAGACCCTGCCTTTCGCGTTCAGCAATGTCTTCAAGAGCTCAAATTCCTTCGCGGTAAGCTTGATGGGTTTGCCTTTCACGGCTACGCTGATTGTTGAGAAGTCGATGGTTAAATCGCCTTTTTTCATCACTTCCGGCAGCTTATCTTTTTCCTTCATGCGCCGCAATACCGCTTTTATCCGGGCAATCAATTCTCTTGGGCTAAACGGCTTGGTGACATAATCATCCGCTCCCAGCTCAAGGCCGATCACTTTATCCGATTCCTGGCTCTTGGCTGTCAGCATAATGATGGGGATAGACGCGGTTTTATTGCTGTTCTTTAGACTCTTACAAACTTCTAAACCGTCCATCCCCGGAAGCATTAAATCCAAAATGATAAGGTCAGGTTGTTCTTTGCTCGCAGAATCTATGGCATCTTCGCCGTCATGAACAGATAAAGGCCTGAATCCTTCTTTCTTAAGGTTGTAGTCCAACATCTTGACGATATCTTTTTCATCCTCTACGATTAATATCTTTTCTTTCATAGTTTATTATAGCTTCTTTAGGTTAAATGAGCGCGTGGATTATAAAAAGGCAGTGGCCGCTAATTTTTCTAACATTTTTTAATGATTATTCTCTTTCAGTAGTGTCCCGTTAAGGATTTTATAAATTTTGCAATTTGTTAATTTAAATATGGTTACGACAAATTTTACATTTTTCGATTTGAATCAGCTTTTCGGTTATCATGAGCGTTTCAGCAAAGGAGCGCATCATGAATACCGGCAAAACAATTTTTTCTCAACTCATGGATTTTATTCCATGGTACGAATTCCAGAAATGTGTCGAACGCTATTCTGGCAACTACAGAAGCAGAACTTTTTCATGCCAGGATCAATTCCGTTGCATGGCTTTTGCTCAATTAACATTCCGCGAAAGTCTGCGGGATATCGAAGCCTGTCTGCGGTCCATGCAAAGCAAACTTTATCACATGGGTATTCGCGGCAAAGTCAGCCGGACAACTCTGGCCAGAGCCAACGAAAATCGAGACTGGCGTATTTACGCCGACTTTGCTCAAATTTTGATTCATTGTGCCAGAGACTTGTATTCAAACGACGACTTTGGCTTAGATCTCAAAGAAACGGTTTACGCTTTAGACGCAACGACAATCGATTTATGTTTATCTCTATTTCCTTGGGCCAAATTCAGAACCACCAAAGGTGGAATCAAGATGCATACGCTCTTGGATTTACGCGGCCCGATTCCATCCTTCGTCGAGATTACGCCAGCAAAAGTTCACGAAGTCAATGTCCTGGATATCCTCATCCCCGAACCAGGTTCCTTTTACCTCATGGATCGCGGGTACATCGATTACGAAAAACTTTATCGGTTCAATCAATCGTGCGCGTTCTTTATCATTCGGGCCAAAGACAACTTAAAAGGTGCCAGGGTTTATTCACAAAAAATCGACAAATCAACAGGACTAAGATCAGATCAAACAATCCGTTTAAAAAATTATTATGCTTCCAAAGATTATCCAGAGCATTTAAGACGTGTTCATTTTTTCGATTCAGAGCACGAGCAATATTATGTCTTTTTAACAAACAATTTTTTCCTTCCAGCTTTAACCATTGCTCAGGCTTATAAACAACGCTGGAAGATTGAGCTCTTTTTCAAATGGATCAAGCAGCATTTACGTATCAAAGCATTCTTCGGAACTTCGGTCAATGCCGTTAAAACTCAAATTTGGATTGCAATCTCAATTTATGTCCTGATTGCCATTGTCAAAAAACGGGTGAAAATAGAGTACAATCTCTACACTTTTTTACAGATTTTAAGCGTCACAATTTTCGAGAAAATTGACGTTTCTCGACTAGGTAAAGATTCTGATAACATAAACACTTTTGTTAATTCCCGTAACCAGTTGGAATTATTCCACTAATAACGGGACACTACTGATTCTCTTTAGATTTTAACTTCTCATATTCTTAACCGCCGTAATCTCAGGGCATTTCCGATGACAGAGACCGAACTGAAACTCATTGCGGCACCGGCTATCATAGGATTGAGCAGCAATCCGATAAAAGGATACAAAACACCGGCCGCGACGGGAACTCCCAAGGCGTTATAAATAAAAGCAAAGAATAGATTCTGGCGGATATTGCGCATGACGCCGCGGCTCAACTTCAAGGCTTTAACGATACCGTTGAGATCCCCTTTAACCAGTGTGATCCCCGCGCTTTCCATAGCCACATCCGTTCCTGTCCCCATAGCCACACCGACTTCGGCCTGTGCCAAGGCCGGAGCATCATTAATACCGTCGCCGGCCATTAAGACCAAAGCGCCTTTTTCCGTGAGTTCCTTGACGATTTTCTGCTTATCTTTGGGTTCGAGTTCGGCCCGGACATCGTCGATGTTAAGTTCTCTGGCAATAGCTTGGGCCGTTTTTTGATTATCTCCTGTCAGCATGATAACCTTCAAACCCAAACTATGAAGCTCTTTGATAGCTTGAGGTGTGCTTTTTTTGATCGGATCGGAAATTCCAAGAATTCCCAAAACTTTCTTCTCCTGAGCGACCCAAACAACTGTCTGAGCTTTTTCCTGCATCGCTATGGCCTTTTCTTTTAACCTCTCGGGCAAAGAACTATTATCCTCAGCAACAAACTTTTGCTTACCCAACTTGACTTCATTCCCCTCTATCTTGCCTTTGACACCGCCTCCCGTAATAGAGTCAAACCCTTCTAACGTCTTGAGCGAAATGTTCTTCTCTTTAACAAAATCCAACACAGCCCGAGCGAGGGGATGCTCACTAGGTTGCTCTAAAGATCCGGCGATGGCAAGGAATTCTTTCTCATCAACATTTTCCGCTAACTCGACAGATGTTACGCGAGGTTTTCCTTCCGTGAGTGTTCCTGTCTTATCGGTTAAAACATGCGTGATGTTTTCGGTTTTTTCTATGGCCTCAGCATTCTTTATCAATATTCCGGACTGTGCTCCGCGGCCAACACCCACCATAATCGACATAGGCGTCGCCAGTCCCAGCGCGCACGGGCAGGCAATGATCAAAACGGAAATTGCGCTAACCAATGCATAGGCCAAAGCCGGTTCCGGCCCCCATGTGATCCACGCAAAAAAGGAAATCATTGCGCAAACGAGAACAGCCGGGACAAAGAAACCTGCTACAACGTCCGCTAATTTCTGTATCGGTGCACGGCTGCGCTGGGCTTGGCCAACCATATGAATAATCTGAGAAAGAAGAGTTTCTGATCCGACCCTCGCTGTCTTCATGACAAAAGTTCCGGTTTGGTTAACCGTTGCGCCGATTACTCGATCCCCTTCTTTCTTTTCCACCGGAACAGGTTCCCCTGAAATCATGGATTCATCAATAGTGCTTTTGCCTTCGGCAATGATCCCGTCCAGTGGGATCTTTTCTCCAGGCCGTACACGCAGGTAATCACCTTTCTGGACCTTTTCAATGGCGATTTCCTCTTCATTCCCATTGCGAAGACGATGGGCGTTCTTGGCAGCTAGCCCAAGCAGGGCTTTAATGGCCTGGCCCGTTCTGTTGCGAGCCTTTGCTTCAAGAAATTGCCCCAGGAGGACGAGAACTGTTATGACGCAAGCCGCTTCGAAATATAACCCTATTTCACCGTGTTTTTTAAGTGCGTCCGGAAAAATAAAAGGAAACATGACCGCAACGGCACTGTATCCATAAGCGGCTCCAACACCAAGAGCAATGAGCGTAAACATGTTTAAGCTTTTATGGATGACTGAACGCCAAGCTTTGGCAAAGAAAAATCCTCCCGCGAAGAACACAACGAATGTAGCAGAAATAAGCTGTATCCAACGGGAAATCAATGAAGGTATGAAGGATTCAAAACTGAATGAAGGAATCATATCCCCAAGAGCTGATAGAAAAACCGGTAATGTAAAGGCAAGCCCTAGCCGCAATTTTATTGAAAGCGTCCTGATTTCATGATCTTTCTCGGTCTCCTGGCCAGAAACATTCTTGAGTTCAAGATGCATCCCGCATTTGGGGCAATCTCCGGGATGATCCTGCGCAATTTCCGGATGCATCGGGCAGGTGTAAATATTGGAATGACTCGACTTCGTATGGGAAGATTCCTGATGAGTTGAACGCGCGCCGGATAAAAATATTTTTTTGCAATGTTCGCCGCAAAAAAAGTATGTTGTCCCGTTTTTTTGCGCGCTCAAAGAGGAATTTTCATCAACGTCCATCCCGCAAACAGGGTCTTTGGCCATCGTGACCGTCCAATTCTATTTAATAAATAATTGAGGGGTCGGGGTATTTTCCACGATTCCTCATCTTCTTGGCTGTGATGATTCCAAAACATTTGTAGTGAGGCAGTCTTTTTACCCTAACTTGCTTAAATCCCGCGTCCCTGCATATTTTAGCCCACTGTTTCAAGCTGATGCAATATTCACCTTCATTGAAGATATGCTTTTTGCCGTTGTCATACATTCTGACAAAAGCCTTGATGCCAACATTCTTAAGAGCAAAAATCCATTCTTGTTCCAATACGTTCAATATCCTTTTGAGCCTGTTGGCATCGCTATGACTTCCTGTCGAATCCATATCAATTTCACCAAGGATAAAAATACCACCCGGTTTTAATATCCTGTGTGCTGCTCGGATAGCCTTCTTCTTATCTTTCAGGTGATGCAAGGTCACGGAAGAAACAACCTTATCAAAAGTATCTTTCTTGAATTTCAAATCAAGTGCATCCATGAATTGGCAGGTCACGTTCGCTTGCAGATTTAAACGCTTGATCTTCTCTTGAAAGATCGCCATCATGCCTTCTGAATTATCAATGCCGGTAATGTGGCAAGCCGCTTTCTGCAATAACTTCAGGCTCAGAAGCCCGGTGCCGCAGCCGATATCCAGTACTTTATCTTTGCTTTTCAGGTGCGCATTCTTTGCTATCGTCGATAATAATTCCGTATGAAACCCGATCTTCCCGAGAGTATCATCATACTCGTTGGACCAGCTGCTGAACCAATCTTTGGTTGTGTTTTTCTTTGATTTTTTATTTCTTTTGTTTTTCATTCCACTACCCTTCCATCGCTGACTGACTCATTTTCCACTTTTGCCTGCCATTCAATGAACAAAGGCAAGTTGTTGGCCAGCCAGAAGTCACCAAGACGACAATCAATGGATTTCTCCGGCTTTTTTAAGCGAAGCCTTGACAAGGACCGGGCCGATGAGTTCATGAAATATAGTGGCGCCGATGATGACATTAACAATGACTTCAGAGAACGAATGAAAAACAGGTTCTTGGCCGATCAGGAGAGCTAAACCAACAACAATCCCGCCTTGAGGAATTAATCCGGCAGGGACGTATTTGCGTATTTTCAAAGAAGCATGCGATAGGCTAGCGCCCCAGGCCGTTCCGACATATTTTCCTATCGTTCTAAATAGTATAAATATGACAATCAAGAAAAATGAAGATTTCAGAACAGAAAAATTAAGATGCATCCCGCTTAAAGTAAAAAAGAGAACGAAAATTAATTGTTCCGTATAGCGCTCAAGAATTTTAAATATTTTATCCTTTTTATAATTCAAATTAACTACGATAATCCCCATGATCATCGTTGATAAAAGTTCGTCTAAGCCCAAAAGCGTTGCCATTCCATAACAAAGCGGAAGCAAGGCAAAAATCAAGACAGTCAATGTTCCTTCCGTTTCTTTCTTGATAAGGAAACTGATGAGATTGAAAAAGAGTCCGAAGACAATGCCCAGCAGCAAAGAGCCGCCTAATATAATCAATGGTTTTATGAATGAATGGAATATGTCAAATTTCACATGCAAAATGAGCGTGTGGGCTACAACAATGGCCAAGCTGTAATTGATAATCCCTAAAGCATCGTCAAAGGCCGCTACGCCTAAGATGGTTGACGAAACTTCTCCTTTGGCTTTGTATTCATGGACAACAGCAAGATTAGAAGTCGGATCTGTCGGGGATGCCAGGCAGCCGAGCAATAAACTTAAAGGAAAAATAAACGTGAGCCAGGAATTCTGAGTGCCGTAGAGAAACGGTAAGCAAAGGCATAAGCCGGCCGTCACAGCTAAAAAAGCAGCCTCGGCCTCAAAGACAGTGATGCTGAGAATTTTCTTGCCCAGAGTTTTTAAGCGGGAAAATAATAAGGTCCCTCCTATAGAAAACGTAACGAAGCTAAGAGCAATATTGGTGACTGCATTCGTCTGATTGATAAAATTTTTTGGTATCGCCGTTACAATATCCGGGTTTAACAAAACGCCGGCCAGGATGTATCCTGTGACCTTCGGCAATTTAATTTTGGTCGCTATTTCTCCGCACAAAAAACCCGCGGACATAATAATTCCTATAATTAAAATTGTTGGCACGACTTCACCTTTACTTTATTTACCCGCATCCAAAATACTTATCGTAGGCGGTGCCGGGCAGGATATTCAGTTTGGATAAAATCTTTATCGGGATGCGAAGAGCCTTGATGTATCTGTAATTGGACGGATAATCGCGGAAAGTTTTTGGCGGTAGCGCCACATAGGAATCGAATTCTTCGCGCGTTAGACCCAGGCGCTTGATACACAAATCAATCACTTTCGGATCTTCAATGGAATACACGCTCTTGACACTCTCAATCGCCTCTTCTCTTGTCATCTGGCCCGAACGGACAAGGGCCGAATAATTAAACCGTCTCCGATCAATATTGAATTTGATCCGGTACACATGAGTCATCAGGCTCTGGTAGAGATCGTCATAATAATGCGCGCCCGGATAAATCCAGTCGAACTCCTTCTTGATGATGGCCTCAGCGTCTTTGCGAATATATTCCTGAAAGTACAAAATAGGGACGGTCTTGATTCCTTTTATGATCGTATAGTAAAAGATATGCGACAAGTCAAGACTAAAGCCGGGATCTTCGGGTGTCCACTTTCTTAGTTTGATTGTGCCAAAACGCTGATGAACGCTTTTAAGATATTTGCCGTCTAAAAAGTTCCACTCTAAAGGACTGATGCCTTCAGAACGAAATGACTGCCCGATAATGATGAATTTGATATTTTCCTTAGCAGCGACCCCATAGAGGGCCGTGGCAATCCCGACATCCGTTGCTTCTTCCAAATCAGGCGTAGAGGCTTTTAGGAAAGCGATACGCAAGTCCTTTGATTCGCGCCAATTGGACGTGATGGTGCGAAGCTCAACAGAGAGCTTTTGCGTAGCTTTCTTCATGTTTTCGCCGGCAACCGGATTTCCGTAACCGTCATTAAAGTGAACAGCAAGCGGCCTTAAGCCAAGTTTCTTTGTTAGATAAAGGGTATAGATACTGTCGCGGCCGCCGCTAATCCCGATGACGCAATCGAATTTATTGTTTCTTCCGGCACGCTTAATTTTCTCGACAATCTGATCAAATTTTTTCTCTCCATCATCGTTTAAAGGAAATTCCTTCTCTAATTTGTCATGCAGCTTGCAGTAACTGCATTCGCCCTTTTCATCAAAGGTGGCGCCGGCCACAGTCGTATCGACAATACAGCGTGTGCAAATCTTATAGCCCATTTTTATAAAACCCATTCTTTCTTAGCATCTCACCGATGGCTGTTCCCTTTTCTTTTCTTTGCGGAATGTCAATCTTTGCGACAACGAGCTCACCCGCAAATTCATTATAGTCGCCTCTCTCGATAATCCCGTCTTTGCCGATGGCTAAAGAGCATCCGACCATCTTTTTGCCTTCATATGGACCCCCGACGATATAGCCAACGCTGGTCGCGCTGATGACAACAAGATTGTAAAGACTCGCCAATGTATGGTAAGGTTTAAACCACTTGTCACCGTGTGGATGGGCTTAGCTTCAGTCTTTGCGCTAGGATGCGTCCACGCGAGATCCAGACATTCAGGCAAAAGAATAATGGCGCATTCTTTGTTTTTGGCCTCCCGGATCATGACGCCGGCTCTTTGAAGGTTGCGCTGCGGCTCTCCCCCTTCGACCAATAGTTGGCCCATGCCGATCTTCATGGAATTTTGTGTCATATCGAGCGATCTTGGCGAGCTATGCAGCGTATGCCTCTTTGGCTTGGACTTGAGAATTCTTCTTCTTGGGGCATTCGCCCAACCAGCAGTAGAGGCAGAGTTTTTCGCGCGGCAGACCGATGGCCTGAACCATGTCCTCTACCGTTTGATAGCGCAACGTTGTGACTTCGATATCTTTGGCAATCCAATCAACCATTTTCTTGTATTGATCGGAATTCGGATCAATGTACGCTGAAACATTATCGATATCGCGGCCTTCAATCGCACGGATGGCTTTGCGCGCGGCCAATTCCTGGATGCTGCGTGTGGAAAGGCAAAACCGGCACGGAAACATCAAAGGGGGGCACGCCGGCCGCACATGAACCTCTCTCGCTTTGCAATCCCATAACTTATTAATCGTAAAATTCTTCAGTTGGGTTCCGCGGACAATCGAATCTTCGCAGACGACAATACGGTTGTTTTCAATAATTTCTTTGACAGGGATCAGTTTCATTTTGGCGACTAAATCACGTGTTTCCTGATTTGGCGGTGTGTAGCTTCGGCCGTAACCGGGTGTGTATTTTACGAGTGGCCGGCGATATGGTTTTTTTGATTCCATGGCGTATCCGATCGCATGCGCGATACCGGAGTCAGGAACGCCCGAGACAACATCGACCTCAATATCTTTGTCATTTCTGGCCAGTGCTCGGCCGCAGCGTTCGCGCACGGTTTCGACATTGATTCCTTCATAGCTTGAGGCCGGGAATCCCGTATAGATCCATAAGAAAGTGCATATCTGATTGACTTTGTTTCCCGGACTTTTGTCGGTCAGACCTTTTTCATTTAAAAGAATGATTTCTCCCGGCTGGAGAAATTTAACAACCTCAAATCCGATATTGGGCAGGGCGCTGCTTTCGGATGTGATGGCCCAATCATTCCCTTTTCTTCCGAGCACAAGGGGTGTATACCCAAGGCGATCGCGTGCCGCGTAGAGGCCGTCTTTGTTCAAAAGCAGCAATGAGCAGGATCCTTCGATTAAGTCAAACATCTTCTCGATACCATCAATCAGATTATCGCCAAGGCTGATCAATTTAGCGATCAGCTCGGTGATATTGATGTCGTGCTTACTTGTTTCGCTAAAAGAAATACCTTTCTCAAAAAGATGCGCCTTCAGCTTATCCTTGTTTTCAATCAAGCCCATCGTGACAATACAAAAGGTCCCAAACCGAGAATTTAAGAAAATGGGCTGCTCGTCACTGTCGCTGATGACGCCGATGCCTTTTTCGCCTTTCATGCGATGATAATCGTCGTAAAACTTGGATTTGAATTGGGACTGACTGATATTATGAATTTGACGTACAAACTGCTGACCCAACAGGGCCATCCCCCCATACTCCGTGCCCAGATGAGAATGGTAATCGGTTCCGTAAAATAATATCTCAGGACAGTTGTTCTTTGATACCGCGCCAAAAATTCCGCTCATCTTGATCTCCTTTTTATTCTGTTGGCTCGCTAGAGGGGTTTAAATTTTCCTGAGATACTTGCGTCCAGTTTTCTTCTTCTATTTTCCATTGCCCGTTTTCATGGATAAAGACAACCTGGCCTTGCTGAGGGCTGATTGATCCTGATTCAAGACTTTTTAATTGACCATTGAGAAAGAGAATGGCCTTATGATCCTGATTGCGGACTTCATAATTCTGAAGTTTATATTCTACGGGAACAAGGCTTTTGAGCGCGCCGATCATGAGTTCCTTCTCATTAAAGGCCACCCCATCGAGTGTTTTAGCCAATTGCCCCTTTTTGTTTAAAGACAAAAACGACATCATTGTTTGCAGATCGCCCTTAAGTTGGGCTTCGTTTTTCATTTCGTAGACATTCAATAATTGATTTGATATCCCTTCTGGAGGGGAATCAGGCTTTAAGATTTCAATCGGGGGATGACTTTGTTGATCATGAGAGGCTTCTGAATCTGATGGGATATCGTTTTCGATGTTTAGAATCTCATCACGATAATAGGTCACCGGCATATCAATCCCGATATCGACTTTGATAAAATCAGATGTCTGTTCAATGATTTTGCCTTTTAGCGTCTTGCCGGATTTGAATTGAATCGTCTCGGCAGATGCCCAACTAACCGTCAATGAAACGATAAACGCTAAGAGAGAATATTTTGATCGCATTTTGATTTTCCCTTTCGAAAGGATATTAAATTGGGCCATTCTTCTTTATTGACTTTTTCTTTATTAAAGGAACGGTGGAAGTCAATATAAGGTCTTCTTTCTCGTATAGAGAAAATATTATTGACTGTTCCATTAATA
>JBDRMG010000049.1:0-11673 GCA_043812495.1 Candidatus Omnitrophota bacterium
TGTGTTTCTTCTTTTTAGTGTTAGAATGCTTTAGCTCCATATGACCTCCTGTTTTTTGTTTGTTTCCACTTACAAATTAACAGTTTTTTTGGTCTTTGGAGCTTTTTTCTTATTTTGTCTCACTTAATGTTACAATCTTTCTTATCGCGCCACATCTCCAAAAAATCTTTTCATACCCATCCGTGATATGCTAAAATACCTCTCACCATGCCCGATGTCATTCTCAAAAACCTTAATCCCGAACAAAAAAAAGCGGTTAAACACGAACAAGGGCCGCTTCTGATCATTGCCGGCGCGGGAACCGGCAAGACCACGGTCATCACCCACCGCATTGCCCATTTGATCGTCAACAAAGGCATAAGGCCCAATGAAATCCTTGCACTGACCTTCACGGACAAGGCCGCGTTTCAGATGCAGGAGCGCGTGGACATTCTTGTGCCCTACGGTTTTACCGACACGTGGATTTCCACGTTTCACGCCTTCGGCGACCGGGTGTTGCGCGAGAATGCCTTGGATATGGGCTTGAGTCCCGATTTCCGGGTGATGACGCGGCCGCAGTCCGCGGTCTTGCTGCGGGAAAATCTTTTTAAATTTTCTCTGGAATACTACCGTCCTCTGGGTACGCCCACCAAATACGTTAAGGCCTTTATTTCGCTTTTTTCACGGGCGCGCGACGAGGACATCTCGTGTGAAGAATATCTCGCGCACGCGCAGGCACTTTCGCAAAAAGCAGCGGCGCACCCCGAAGATGAGGCCTTAGCCGAAGAGGCCCTGCACCAGATAGAGATCGCGCGCTGCTACCAGCAGTATTGCGAACTTCTTTTGAAAGAAGGCCGGATTGATTTCGCCAATCAGTTTTATCTCACACTCCAGCTTTTCCGCGCGCATCCTAGCGTGTTGAAATATTACCAGGACCAGTTCAGGTACATCCTGGTCGATGAATTTCAGGACACCAATTACGCGCAATTCGAGTTGGTCAAGCTTTTAGCCAGGGGCACAAAAAACCTGACCGTGGTCGCGGACGACGACCAGTCGATTTACAAATGGCGCGGGGCCGCGGTTTCCAATATCCGCAACTTCATGGCGACCTACCCGGCTTGCGAAAAAGTGGCGCTCACGCGCAATTACCGCTCGACGCAAAAAATTCTGGATTCCGCCTACCGGTTGATTCAGAACAACAATCCCGACCGTTTTGAAGTCCAGGCCAAAATCAACAAACGCCTGGTGGCCAAGACAAAAGCAGGCCAGGGCCCAGCGGCCAAACAATTCGACACGCTTTCAAGCGAATCGGACTGGGTCGCCGAGAAAATAGCCAACGACATCAAAAAGAAAAAACGCACGTACCGCGACTTCGCGGTCCTGGTGCGCTCCAATTCCGACGCCGAATCGTTTCTGCACGCGTTTAACATGCGCGGGATACCTTGGCAGTTCAGCGGCAATCAGGGGCTGTACGCGCGCTCCGAGGTGAAATTATGCATTTCGTTTTTGCGGTTGATGGCAAATCCGGCGGATTCGCTCAGTCTTTATTTTCTAGCCACGTCTTCCATTTACCATGTGCCCATTGTCGAGCTTTCACGTGTGATGCACGCGGCCAGGCGCCGCAATTTCGATCTTTATTCAACACTTAAAAGAATTTCCGGTATTGAAGGTTTTGAAGATCTTTCGCAAGAATTTAAAGAATCAAAAGACAAAATCCTCACCGACATCGAAAAATACATGGAGCTCTCAAGGGAACTGCCCGCGGGCCAGCTTCTTTATGCGTTCTTGACGGAATCCGGATATCTGAAAGGACTTGTTCAAAACGAATCCCAGGACAACGAAGACAAAATCAAAAATCTCGCCAAGTTTTTTGACATCATCAAGGAATTTGAGTACGCGGCCAAAGAAAACCGTGTTGTGTATTTCATCAATTACCTGGACTTGCTCATCAATGTCGGGGATGACCCGGCTGTCGCCGAAGCGGATTTCGATGTCGAGGCCGTCAGTGTCCTGACGATTCACAAGGCCAAGGGCCTGGAATTTCCCGTTGTGTTTTTGGTCGGCCTTGTGGAGCAGCGGTTTCCCTGGCCGTACCGCAAAGACCCCATTGAGCTTCCGCAGGAGCTCATCAAAGATATTCTGCCTATCGGTGATTTCCATATCCAGGAGGAACGGCGCCTGTTTTATGTCGGCATGACGCGCGCGCAAAAAGAATTATATTTAACGAGCGCCACGGATTACGGGACCAAACGCCTAAAAAAAGTCAGCCGGTTTGTTGAAGAGGCCGTGACGCGGAAGAAAACAGAAAAGATCGCCAAGACAAGCGCGCTTGAATCCATCGAGCGCCATGCCGCCGGTCAACGGGTTGCCGTCGTGCAAAGCGTCACGAGTGATAACCAAATCATCAACTTAAGCTATTTTCAAATCGATGACTACCTGACGTGCCCGCTCAAATACAAATATGTGCATGTTTTGCGCGTGCCCATCATGGCGCATCATACGGTGCTCTACGGCAAGGCCCTTCATGATGCTGTGCAATATTACCATCTGAGGACCATGAAAAAGGAAAGCGTCAAGGAAGATGAGCTGATGAGGATTTTTGAGGAGTCTTTTACCAAGGAAGGTTTTCTTTCTCAGGAACATATTGCTCTTCGGATGAAATCCGGGGCGCAGGCCATTCATCAGTTTTTTCAACAACAGGAGCACACACGTATCATTCCGCAGTTTGTTGAAAAAGAATTTTCTTTTGCGCTTGGCCATAATCGCATCATCGGGCGATGGGACCGTGTGGATGAAAGAGGCGACGAAATTATTCTCATCGACTTTAAATCATCCCATATTGCCAAACAGGAACAGGCGGACAAGCGGACCAAAGACAGCCTTCAGCTTGATTTGTACGCCATGGCCTACGAAAAGGTTTTTGGCCGCCTGCCGGATTTTAAGGAATTGCATTTTCTGGAAACGGGTTTGATCGGACGCGCGCCTTTAACGGAAAAAAACCTTAAAAAGGCCGCCCAGTCCGTTGACAAAGCGGCGGCCGGCATACGCGCTCATCATTTTCAGGCCACACCCAGTCAAATCAACTGCACCTATTGCGCCTTCAACCAGATTTGTCCTTTTGCGATTTTAAGATAAAAAACCGCCTCCGTTCCCGGAGGGGAGATGGTCCAAAGGCTGCCTTCAGAAATATTATTATTCATACTAATTTTAAAGAAATTGTGTTATTTTATTAGGGATTAAAAAACCTGTCATGAATCTTCATTTAAATAAACTCAAAAACTTTCACGGCCGGCCGGGCCCGCTTATGTACATCATCATGGACGGCGTGGGCCTTGGAAAGAAAGACGAAACAGACGGGCTTTTTCTCGCGAAGACACCCTGCCTGGATGAACTGTTCAAAAGCAAGCTCTTTGCGGCCCTCAAGGCGCACGGCAAGGCCGTCGGACTTCCGTCCGATGACGATATGGGCAACAGCGAAGTCGGGCACAACGCGCTTGGGGCCGGACGCGTGTTTGCGCAGGGCGCGCGCTTTGTCAATGATTCGATTCAAACCGGGAAAATATTTCAAACAGAACTTTGGGCAAAAATCATTGAGCGCTCGAAATACGCGGGGCACACCGTTCATTTCATCGGTCTTCTTTCAGACGGCAACGTGCATTCGCATATTGAGCAGCTCTTCGCTTTAATCAAACAATGCGCGCAAGATGGTGTTAAGCGCATTTGCCTTCATCCGCTCTTAGACGGCCGCGATGTGCCGGAAAAATCCGCGCTGACGTATATCGAGAAAACAGAAAATTTCCTCAAGGACATCAACCAACAATTTGGTGTAGACGCAAAGATTGCTTCCGGCGGGGGCCGTATGATCACGACCATGGACCGCTACAACGCAGACTGGAGCGTGGTCAAGCGCGGCTGGGACGCGCATGTGTTAGGCAGGGCCCGGACGTTTTCTTCAGCTGCTGAAGCGATTTCCACGTATTACAAGGAAGATCCCAAAATTACGGATCAATATCTCGATTCTTTTGTGATTATGAAAAATGAAAAACCGGTCGGAACGATTGAAGACGGGGACGCGGTTGTGTTTTTCAATTTCCGCGGGGACCGGGCCATTGAGATTTCGCGTGCTTTTGAGGAGAAAGATTTTAAGGAATTCGATCGCGAACGCGTACCCCGCGTTTTGTACGCCGGCATCATGGAATACGACGGCGATTTGAAGATCCCGAAGAATTTTTTGGTCAACCCTCCGCAGATCGACCGGACTATCGGGCAGTATTTGTGCGCGCAAGGCGTCACGTCTTTCGCGATTTCGGAGACGCAGAAATTTGGCCATGTCACGTATTTCTGGAACGGAAATAATTCCGGATACATCGATGAAAAACTCGAAAAATACATCGAAATCCCTTCGGATAAAATCCAGTTCGACAAGGCGCCGAAGATGAAGGCGCCCGAGATTACCGAGAAAACAATCGAGCTTTTGAAAAGTGGGAAGTACAAATTCGGCCGCTTAAATTTTGCCAACGGCGACATGGTGGGTCACACGGGTATTGTCCCGGCGATTCTTGAGGCCGTGGAAACGGTGGATGTCTGCGTTGCAAAACTTCTTGGTGTTGTGAAAGAACTTAAGGGAATCGCCATTGTTTCGGCGGACCACGGAAACAGCGATCACATGTTTGATGTGAAAAAAGGAAAAAAGGATGTACGCACCGCGCATTCTTTAAATCCCGTGCCGTTTGTGATTATTGACTCCGGGTATCAGGGGGAATATGAAATGGCTGACTTGAAAGAGGCCGGTCTTTCGAATGTCGCAGCGACTATTCTGAATCTCTTGGGATATGAAAAGCCCGAGGATTATGAGCCGTCGCTGATTAAATTTAAGAAATAATCAGACCACAGACCACAGACTACAGACTACAGACCAAAGACCAAGACTTTAGATTTTATGTCAATGGAAGAGAAAAAAGATAAAATTGAAAAACTCAAACGGCAGATTGCGCGTTGTCGGCGTTGTGTCCTGAACAAAACACGCACGAATACAGTGCCGGGCGAAGGGTCGGCGGACGCAAGGATCATGTTCATCGGCGAGGCGCCGGGACAAAGCGAAGATGAACAGGGAAGACCTTTTGTGGGGCGCGCGGGGCATATCCTTGATCAGCTTTTGGAATCGATTGACTTGAAACGGGAGGACGTTTACATTTGCAATATCTTAAAATGCCGGCCGCCGTCCAATCGTAACCCCTTAAGCGATGAGATCCGGGCGTGTGCAGGGGCTTTAGATAGACAGATCAAAGTTATTGATCCTGTGATCATCGCAACGCTGGGAAGTTTTGCGACCACCACCATTTTTGAGAAATTCGGTCTTGCCCCGGCCAAGATCAGCGCCGTGCACGGAAAAGTTTTTGACACGCAAACACCTTTTGGGCCAAAGAAAATCATTCCGCTTTTTCATCCGGCGGTCGCGACCTACGATGCAAGCAAGCTGGATTTGCTGAAAAAAGATTTCCGTATTTTCCAGAATATTTTGCAGGAGGAATGCGCTCATCATGATTGAGGGTGTCCTGATCCTTAAAATTTTCATCGCGCTTTTTGTGCTGGCGTTTGCCGTGGCCAGTTTTTGCGTGTTTTTCGACCAGGCAGTTTTTACGCGCCGAGGGACCGTCTATCGCGCGGACACAGGCCAAAAACAAGTGGCCCTTACATTTGACGATGGGCCGTCTCCGGTCTGGACGCCCAAAATTCTCGATGAACTCAAAAAAGAAGGGATCAAAGCGACCTTTTTTATGATTGGCCATCACGCCAAAGAATATCCGGATATCGCCCGGCGAGTTGCGCAAGAAGGCCATGAGATTGAAAATCACGGCTATGCCCACAGTGTTTTAGTCTACTACACGCCCGAAGAGATCGAAGAAGAGATCAAATACACGGAGCATGTCATTCGGGACGCAACCGGCCGGACCACCAAATATTTCCGGCCGCCCAAGGCGTGGCTGCAACCGGCCATCAAGAAGAAAATCAAGGCCATGGGCTACGAAGTGGTTTTGTGGTCTTTGAATTCCAAGGACTGGGTGACGTTTGACAGTAAATACATCGCGCGGTTTATTTCCCGCAATATCAGCAACGGCGATATTTTGTTGTTTCATGACAGCGGTGGCGTTTTTTCAAAAGAAGGGGGCAATCGCAAGGAAACCGTGGATTCTATTTCCCGATTGGCAAAGAAAATCAGACAACAAGGTTTTACGTTTGTAACCGTAGAGGAGCTTCTTCATGGACAGAGACCTAGTGAGTAATTGGACTCACCGGAAAATCATTCTTATTTTGCTTGGGGTCAGTTTCATTTTCTTGATGTTCGGTAATGGGGCCCTGAGCCTGACACACCCCGACGAGGTTTTTTACGCTCAGATCGCCAAAGAAATGATCCACCATCATTCCTGGATGACGCCCTACATTTTTGATGAACCCAATTTCGAGAAACCTATTTTCTTTTATTGGTTGATGGTGGCGGTGATTCGTCTTTTTGGGCTCTCGGCCTTCGTGGCAAGGTTTTGGCCGGCCTGTTTTGGAATTCTGGGAGTGATTTTGACGTACTGGATGGCTTTTTTGTTGTTTAAAGATAAACGAACGGGATTTTATTCGGGAATGATTTTGGCCAGCAGTTTTATTTACATTGCTCTCTCGAGGGCCATCTTAACGGATATGGTGTTTTCGATATGGGTGGTTCTGGCTCTGGCCTGTTTTTATTGGGGTTACTCAGACAGGAAATACAAGTCCCTGGGAATTTTCCTGTGCTTCGTCGTTTCGGGTGTCGCTGTTTTAACTAAAGGGATTTTAGGCTTCATTTTTCCGTTTGGCATTATTTTCCTTTTCCTTTTGTGGAAGAAAGAACTTTCTTTTTTGAAGGCCAAGGCGACCGCACTGGGGGTTCTGGCTTTGCTTGCGATCGTTGTCCCGTGGCATGTGCTGATGGTCAAATTGTACGGAAATACCTTTTTTCAAGAATACTGGCATAACGTTCATGTTCGGCGTATCTTTGACGCGGAACATCAAAAGAGCAATACGTGGTATTTTTATCCCTTGACGATGTTCACCGGCGTTTTTCCCTGGAGTTTGTTCTTGGTGCCGGCCGGTTGGTTTGTTGTCAAGAAAGTCAAGCAGATCAGCGCCGAGAGGGATCAATTTATTTTTCTTTTCATATGGATTATTTTTGTTTGGATGTCCATGCAGGTGGCGGCTTCGAAGTTATCCAGCTATGTTTTTCCTGTGTTTCCGGCCCTGGCGATTCTTTTGGGATATTATTTTGCGCAGCTTATGAAAAATAAGGACGACCCCTTCCTCGCTAAATCTGCAAAAATCACCCAGTTCATCATTGTTTTCATCTGCCTTGTGGGCGGTATTGCCGCCATACTCTTTAGCAAGCAATATCCGATCATTTTCAGGAACATGTTTCCTATTTATCTTTTTTCCTTATTGCTTTTGGCCTGCGGTGTCGGCCTATTTATTTTGACGAGAAAATCAAAGTATCTCCAAGCGACGGGATGTATCTTTTCTGTCGCCATCATTTTTCTGATGTCCGCTTTTTTTGGGATCCCGGATACAGAGCCGTGGGTGTCGTGCAAACAAATCTGCGATGTATTTAAGACCATCGATCAATCCGAGACAACCGTTTTGTGCTCAAAATTCTTTGTGCGCGGAGTGCGCTATTACACCGATCGCGATGTCGCCGTGATGGACAGCGGAGAAGGATTCTTTAGTCCGCATCCCGTTCCTTATCTTAATAACGACGACAAGGTTCGGGCTTTTCTGGATCGTCAGCCGTTTACCTATGCGATTGTCAAGGAATCCAATGTCAAAGACCTGGAAAGAATTTGTCAAAATAGCGGATATGAGCTGACCCATTTTTGGGACATTGGGGGCAAGTATATCGTCAAGGTTGAAAAGAAAGCGAAGTAGAACAATTCTCAAGGAGCCTCTGGGCGGGGGCAAAACAAATACAATCACAATATTTCAATTGACCCAATGACGAGTATGAATAAGAATTTTACCTAATTATGGCAGCCAGACGATATTTTAAATCCATCTATTCTTTTCTCTTGTTTTTGTTGATTGGCCTTGTGGCTATCTTGTCTACGTATGGCTGGCGCCTTTCCAGCGTCGGCTATTCGGTCCATATGGAAAAAGATCAACTCATCAAAGAAAATTTGAAGAACCATGTTGTCTTTTTGTCAGAAACCGTTGGGTCGCGTAACATTCAGGAATACGAAAACTTAAAGCGCGCGGCCCAATACATTGTTGACCACTTTAAAGGGCTCGAGCTTGACGTTCGCGTTCAGATTTTTGAAGTCGATGGTCAAAAGGTCGGAAATATCATTGCCGAAAAGAAGGGCGCGAGGCATCCCGATAGCGTCATCATCTTTGGGGCCAATTATGATACATATCATAATCCGGGAGCGGACACCAACGCGAGCGGCGTCGCGGCTGTTCTCGAGCTAGCTCGTTTATTTGCCAAAGAGCAGACGGATCAAACACTTCGCTTTGTTGCTTTTGTGAATAAGGAATCTCCGTATTTTCAGACGGGTAACATGGGGAGCACCCGTTATGTCCGAGAGCTTAAAGAGGAAAAACAGAACGTGGGGATGGTTTTTATTTTTGATTCCATCGGCTTCTTTACGACGAAGAACTTTTCTCAGCGTTATCCGCCGTTTTTGGGCATATTCTTTCCTGACAAGGGACAATTTATCAGCTTGATTTCCTCTCTCAAGTCGCGCCGGTCGGCCAGAGCCATCACCCAAATCCTGCGCAGGGAGACTTCTTTTCCGATTTACACTATTTTTGGTTATGATTTTGTTGATTCGGATCATACGAATTTCTGGCAAGAAGATTACCCCGCTATTCTGATTACGGATACGGGAAGCTATCGGAATCCGGATTACCATAGCCTTTCGGATACTCCCGACAAGCTCGATTATCTGAAAATGGCTCAGCTCATCAGGGGTTTAAAGGTTGCGGTTAAAGACACAATGATGTCTTTGTCAATTCAAGAAGAATAAATCATTTGAAGAAAGTTTGTCTTGCTGCGCGCGAAAAAAAGAATACAACTTATTGACTTAATAAATGATGCATGATATTATGCATTCAATAAGGAGGTGGGTATGAGAAAAATTCTTGTACTAGTTTTAGCGGGTGCTTTGGTGCTGAGCTTTGCTGCACCGTCATTTGCCTTACCCCGTCCTGTTGAGAAATTAGCAAGAGGCGTTGCCAATGTTGTGAGTTCGCCTTTGGAAATCGGCAAACAAATCACTTTGGAATGGCGCGCAACGGACAAAAAACAACTTGGCTTTCTCGGCGGACTCGTTAAAGGCGTTGGCTTTACGCTCAAGAGATTAGGTTCCGGACTTGTGGATATCGTCACATTTCCTTTCGAGTTAAAGGAAGTCTATGAGCCGATCATGAAGCCTAATTACGTTTTTGAGGAATAATACTTCATTAAACAAAATGGGGTCAAGCCAAAGAACTTGGCCCCATTTTATGTCCTACGCCTCCCATTCTTAGCTGCGATTTTTATTGTCATGAAGCCAGCCTTGGTTGATGCGTTCACAGTAATATTCCTTGCCTAAAATAGTTTTTAATATTAATAATAATCAGTAATTTTAATCAAAATTTTAATAGAGGAGCGTTTGAGCTTGACTCTCGAGCATCCAGATAGTATAATAAGCGACACATAAAGAAACATAGTTGAAATAATAAAAAATTGTATTTGCTTTATCCCCGCCGCATTCTTGCATTCTGCAAGAATGCAAGAGGCGGGGTCCATTCGCACTGATCTCGACGTAACGTCGGGATGTGCTCATGGAAAGGAGGAAAAGAACAATTGGCTTTAGTCAAAGAAAAAAAGACAGAAATCATCGATGGATTTAAAGTGCATTCTCGGGATACAGGATCGGCCGTTGTCCAAATTGCCCTCTTGACAGAGAAAATCAATCAACTCGCAGAGCATTTTAAGATTTATCGAAAGGATTTTCATTCCCGCCGAGGACTTTTGGTCATGATTGGCAAAAGACGCCGTCTTTTAGCCTACCTGAAAAAGACAGACCCCCAGAAGTACGAAGAGACCATCAAAAAACTTAACCTACGTAAGTGAGGCTTTTTTATGGAGTTAACTCATATTGAGATTCCCTTTGGCGGCCAGAATCTTATTATTGAAACAGGAAAATACGCCAAATTAGCCAATGGGGCTGTGACATTAACCTACGGTGGGACCGTGGTGTTAGTTACGGCTTGCATATCCCGCAACATCAGGCAAGGAATAGACTACTTTCCTTTAATGGTCGAGTATCAAGAGAAGACATATGCGGCAGGCCGGATTCCCGGTGGATTCTTTAAAAGAGAAGGCCGCCCATCGGAAAGCGAAATTCTTGCTGCACGCATGATTGATCGGCCCATCCGTCCGCTTTTCCCAACGGGTATGCGAAATGAAGTTCAAGTGGTCGCGACAGTTTTAAGTAGCGATGGAGAAAACGATCCTGATGTTTTAGGGATTGTGGGAGCTTCCGCGGCCTTGATGATCTCGGATATTCCTTTCGAAGGACCTATCGGCGCTATCCGCGTCGGCTTGATGGAGGATCAATTCATACTCAATCCGACCTACGAACAAAGAGAAAAGAGTACGCTTGATTTGATCATTGTCGGGCACCAAGACGGCATCATCATGCTCGAAGGAGAAGCCAAAGAGATGCCGGAAGAAAAAGTCCTAGAAGCGATTGAATTTGGATTTGAAAAATTACAACCCATTGTTGCGATTCAGCATGAATTGGCCAAGGAAACGGGCAAGAAAAAACAAAAAGTAGCTCTTAAAATTCTCGAGCCTGCTTTTGTGGATAAAGTGAAGGAATTATCTTTGAAGCGGCTCAGTGAGATTTACAAAATGGGCCAGAAGGAAGACCGAGAAGAGGCCATGGATTTGCTCCTCGAGGATTTGTCCAAAGACATTTCCGTTTTTGAAGAGTTTGCCCAAGAAGACAAAGAAGTGACCGCTAATGAGGTCAAGGAAGCGCTCTGTGAAATTGAAGCCCAAGAGGTGCGAAGGATCGTGATCGAGGAAAAAAGACGCGTGGATGGCCGCGGGTTCGACGAGGTTCGAGAGATCGCCTGCGAGGTCAATGTGCTTCCGCGAACACACGGAAGCGGATTATTTACACGCGGTCAGACTCAGAGCCTTGCCATCACCACGTTAGGAACAAAGATGGACGAGCGCCTCATTGAGGCCCTGGAAGGGAAATCTTATAAGCATTTTATGCTGCATTATAATTTTCCCTCCTTTAGCGTTGGGGAAGCTAGACCCATGCGTGGGCCCGGCCGACGCGAAATCGGTCATGGCGCCTTAGCCGAAAAGGCTATTCGGGCGATGATGCCGACCAAAGATGAGTTTCCCTATACCGTCAGAGTTGTTTCGGAAATTCTTGAATCAAACGGTTCTTCGAGCATGGCAACGGTTTGCGCGGGAACATTATGCTTGATGGATGCGGGTGTTCCGATCAAAGAGGCGGTCGCTGGGATTTCTATCGGCCTTGTCAAGGAAAACGCAAAGACGGTTCTTTTAACGGATATCATGGGCGTCGAAGATCATTTTGGGGATATGGATTACAAAGTGGCCGGATCACGCAAAGGCATCACAGCTATTCAGATGGACCTGAAGATCAAAGG
>JBDRMG010000050.1:0-16661 GCA_043812495.1 Candidatus Omnitrophota bacterium
AGAAAATACAAGTTTGGATGAATAATTATCCTAGAAAAAAGTTAAATTATTGGACTGCCAATCAAATTGCTGAAAAATGCTTACAAATTAACAGAAAGACGAGGGCTTAATTTTGTCTCACTTTAGATTGCAATCCACCGCCTTATGCCTTGGAGCGTAATTCTTTGAGTCTTTGACGAATTATTTTTTCCTGGCCCGAATCCGTTGGCTGATAATAGGATGCCTTATTGGGCATGTAGTCTTGCTCGACATAGTGGCCTTCAAAATTATGCGCATATTTATAATCTTTCCCGTGGCCGAGTTTTTCGGCTCCGGAATAGGACGCGTCTTTTAAGTGCACCGGCACTTCTTGTGTTTTCTTATTCTTAACATCCTGCAAGGCCTTTTCCAGGCCCATATAGGATGCATTGGATTTTGGCGCGCATGCCACATAGACGGCGGCCTGGGCCAAAGGAATGCGGGCTTCCGGAAGTCCAACAAATTCAGATACTTGCAACGCTGCGCTAGCCAGGCAAAGGGCCTGAGGATCCGCATTTCCGACATCCTCTGCCGCGCAGATACAAATCCTGCGGGCAATAAATCGGTGGTCTTCGCCCGCATAAAGCATTTTCGCGAGCCAATAGAGCGTGGCATCGGGGTCAGAGCCTCGCATGGATTTGATGAAAGCCGAAGCCGTATCGTAATGCGCATCACCGTCTCTGTCGTAGTTGACCTGTTTTTTTTGAATCGATTCTTGCGCGACGTCTAAAGTAAAATGAATCGTTTCTTTGTTGTCTTTGGGCGTAGTCATGACGCCGATTTCAAGAGCATTGAGGGCGCGCCGGGCATCCCCATCGCAGATATCAGCTAAAAATTCCACAGCCTTTGTTTCCGTTTGAATCGGCAAATCGCCCAGCCCCCGCTCTTTGTCTTTAAGCGCCCGGTGGATAAGAAGAGAAATTTCTTGGGATGATAAAGGTTTGAGTTCAAAAACGAGCGAGCGGGACAAAAGCGGCCCGGTGAGAGAAAAAAACGGGTTGAATACGGTCGCGCCGATGAGGACGACATGCCCTTCTTCCAAGTCCGGCATCATCACATCCTGCTGGGCTTTATTAAACCGGTGGATCTCGTCAATAAAAAGAATGGTCTTGCGCCCGGTTGAAAGGAAACGGTTTTTGCTTGCCGCCATCAGGCGTCTTAGTTCATCCACGTTTGAGGAAACGGCGTTGATGCGGTCAAAGTGGGCTTGGGTTTTTTGGCTGATGCAATGTGCAAGCGTCGTCTTTCCGCTTCCCGGCGGCCCGTAAAGGATGAGGGAGTTGATGCGATCGGCCTCAATAGCGCGCGTTAATAATTTTCCTTTACCTAAAATATGCTCTTGCCCGACGAATTCCTCCAGAGATTGCGGCCGCATGCGCACGCTCAAAGGGGCTTTGAGGAAATTTTCTTCGGCTTGGATGTCGGAAAAGAGGTTTTCGCTTGAAAGGGAAGGAATGGGTTTTTTCTTCATGATGGGTGATGAATCCTAAAAAGTTTGTCTTACCCCCACACCAACTTATTACAAGTAAGTTGGTGTGGGGGTTAATTCGCCCGCCATTGAATTAGTGGCGGACTCATTAAAATCCCCGCACCGCCGTCGGAAGAGCATTACATGAACCCGTATTAAACGTGGGTACCATCTCCGACTGCCCACAGGCAAGCCAGAAGTGAAGCGCCCTTTTATACTGTGTTGGTTCAGTATATTTTTCCCCGACGCGCTTAGCAGGGATTATATTCAAAATCATTCTAGCACGCGGCCTCAGAGCCCGCAATCACTTTGGCGTCTTTTTAGCGCTGGATGGCGCCAAGCTCATTTTTCAAAGCCTGGCAAATGTCTTGGTAATTCCGATTCACTTCGTCTTCCTGAAGGGTTCGTTCACTCGATTGGTACAGAAGCGAAATGGTCATGCCGCGTTGGCGGTCGGAAATTTTCTCACCCAAATATTGCTCCACAAAGCGAATGGATGTTAAGAATTCCGAGCCTCGTCGGGAAATGATCTCTTTGATCTGATTGAAAGAAATATCTTTTTGGACGGCCAGGCTGATATCGCGCGCAATCGACGGAAATTGGGGGATAGGTGCGTAGCGTTTGTCCCGGCAAGCCTTTTCGTAAAGTGTACGGGCACGCATCTCGGCATAATAAATGCCCTTTTGCTTGATATCCCACTGCGACAAAATCTCTTGATTGATGGGGCCAAGCTCGCCAATCTTTTTCCCGTCAAGAAGAATGTGAGTGCCTTGACCTTCTTCAAAAATGTCATGCGGATTGTTTGCAAATTCAAGATCTTCGCAACCGAGTCTTTTGGCCGTTTCCTGGATCACACCTTTGATGTCAAAGAAATCAGTGCGTTCTTTATCTCTCCAACTTTGCGAGCGTTGTCCGGCCATGAGAATGGCAATAACGTCTTGTTCGCCCGCCGGGCCATAAATTTTTCCTGTTTCAAAGAAAGCGAGGTCTTTTTGCCCTTTGTTAATATTAGTCTGCGCGAGCGATAAAAAGCCCGGCAAAAGCGTAGGCCGCATGATTTCCTGGTCCTTGGACAAAGGGTTTTTCACTTTGACAACGTCTTTGGGTTTTTGTTTGGCTTTGAGCAAGCTTTCCGGATTGATCATCGCGTAGGTAATGGCTTCATTCAATCCTTGCGCGCACAGGCTTTCGCGAATAATTTTGCGAAGGGCTCTGTTTCGGTCCGGCGGTATGCCGGTCGCTTTCACCAAAGGAAGGCTCACCGGCAACCGGTCATATCCGATGATACGGGCGATTTCTTCGAGCACATCAACGACTTGCTTGATGTCTTCGCGAAACGAGGGCGGCATTATCTTCAAAGAATCTTTTTTTGATGAACTGATTTTAAAACCTAACTTCACTAAAATGGATTTTATTCTTTGGGGAGGAAGTTTTACCCCTAAAAATGTATTCACTTGTTTCAGGGAAAGCGTAAGGGCGGATTTTGATGTCTTGGATTTTCTCGGAAAAACATCCGCACAAGATTGAATTTGCCCGCCCGCATATTCCTGGATCAAAGACAAGGCCCGATGTGCCCCTGTCTTGACTGTCTCCATATCCACCCCGCGCTCAAAGCGGTAGGACGAATCGCTTGATAGCCCAAGTACGCGGCTTGCCCGACGTATGAGTATGGGGTCAAAGTACGCGCTTTCTAAAAGGATATTCTTTGTGCTCTCGGTGACTTCTGTTTCTTTTCCGCCCATGATGCCGGCAATGGCGACAGGCCTTTTTGCATCGGCAATAATGAGAATGGACGTGTCCAATTTTCTTTCTTCACCGTCGATCGTCACAATGGTTTCGCCCTGTCTTGCACGGCGGACAATAATCTTACCGCCAATGAGCTTATCATAATCAAACGCATGCATAGGCTGGCCTGTTTCCAAAAGACAAAAGTTGGTGATGTCCACAATGTTGTTGACCGAACGCAGGCCCAGGCGGAAAATCATTTGAGCGATTTTTGAAGGCGATTCTTTCGCGGATATGTTTTGAACAACGACCCCGATATAGCGGCGGCAATCGTTTTTGTCCTCGATTGTTATGTCTGCTTTTTTGGTCGGGATTTTGAGTTTTTTGATTTTCGGTGGTTTGAGGGTTTTGTTGAGAATCGCGGATATTTCGCGAGCGATGCCAAGATGGCTCAAGCAATCCGGCCGGTTGGGCGTGATTTCCATTTCGAAAACCGCATCGCCGTCCACGTTCTCGATCTTCTCGACTTCCAGGCCGGCCATGGTCAGCCGATGGGCCAGGGCCTCGGGAGGCGTTGAAATCGGAACATAATTTCTGAGCCAGTCTAAAGAAATTTTCATTTATGTGGTCTTATTCTAATAACAGTTTTTTTAATGTGGGCTATTTTTTTTAAGGTAGTTACGTCTTCGAGATCTATGCTTCTTGCGACAGCCTGTTTAGATATAATAAGATCAGATAAGCTGATAACAGATAAACGCACGCCTTTAATCCGCTTTATTTTCCTATTTTTCCATGCTTTCTTAAAACTTAATCCTTTAATCTCTGTTAATATATCCAAACGAACATAATCTTTGAATATGTTGACTTCATTTTTAAGAATCTTTTCAGCTGTTGTTAGGCTAGCTGTGACAAAATGTGCCGCTTTTAGTGCAGCTATCAACTTCCGACAATTTTCGATTTCTGGCTCAATCAATACATCCGTGTCTTTTGTTAATCGAGGAGAACCATATAAAATCGCAGCCATTCCTCCGATCAATACATATCTTACCCTATGTTTGTTTAAGTACCTGTATACGTTTAAATCCCTCTCGTCCATAAAGTCTCCTGTGATTTCTCTCTAAGATTCTAGCCAGCTCTCCTTTGGCTAAGCCATAGGAATACCTCTCTGCTAAAGATAAAGAAAGCATCCATTTAATTTTTGCTTCTAATGTTTCGTGTTGGAAGCCGTATTGAATGCACTTTTTCATTGTCTGGATTTGATTACAGCGGTTATGACATTTAAGTAATTATAAACAATTAAGCGGGAATATTTTAACTCAAAGACGGACGATTGACCAGGAAATATTTACGGAGATATTAAGCGGAGATATTAAGCGGGCTTTTTCCTTTAGGAAAAAGCCCGCTTAATATATTTCCATCCGGCCTATTCAATTAAGGTGCCAATTGTTTTGTCGGTCCCGTTACTCCTCCTTCGGTTATTTTCACCATAAGCTGTCCGAAAGAATTCAGCCATATTACAGCTGAATTGTCGTCCGGGTCCAGCGGATCCGCCGTAAGCTTTCGCAGCGTCAGCGCGCCATTGACATCAAGCGCCGTATCAGGATCCTCTAAATTAATACCAGCCCGCCCCGTACTGCCTCTTGGAAAGATAAGAAAGGCATCCGGTGTTGAGATATCGGCATCTGTGCTCGCGTATCCCCAGACAAAGGTATGGTCCGCGTTGGCATCGAGCTGCATCCGATAACCCCCGGCCCATGAATAGTCTCCCGCCGAAATATTATATTCACCGCCGGAAACGGTTGATCCGACGCCCGAAGCCGTATTGGAGTGTCCGCCGACCACAGTGGCCTTGGCCACCGTCGCTGAATTGCTTTCACCTGAAAGAACGCCAGAATTAAGGCCGCTTGCGGTATTTTGAAATCCTCCGGCAACAACAGCATATGTATTGCTGGCAACATTTGTATATCCTCCGGATACAGTTGAATAATCGCCGCCCGCTGTATGCGTAAGCCCACCACCAATGGCTGAGTAATCTCCTGTGGCTTGGTGGCCGCAATTCATGCAGAGATCATTGCCGCCGCCGCCGATAAACGAGAGTTTTCCGATAGCTGTATTATTTGCCCCGCCGGCAATCGCTGCATAGTCTCCATTGGCAAAATTAATGGTACCGCCGCCAACCGTAGCGCCTGTATTGAATGCTTGGTTGATCGAGCCTCCGCCAATGGTTGAATAGTCACCTCTGGCGGAATTCCCCCAGCCGCCGCCAACCGTAGCGCCCACTCCGCTTCCAGCCGCACCTCCCGGAACATTTCCAGCCACGTTACCGGCACCACCGCTCACTGCGGAAGAATCCCCCAAGGCCTGATTGTTCATCCCGCCAAAAGCAACGGAATGACTTCCTATGTTGGCATTATCCCACCAGCCGGCATTTGATTCACCTGCGCGAATAGATGCTTTTCGGGGATACCAGATAAATTTCGCCCCGGCCGGAGTCGCGGGAAGCGTCGCTCCGCTACCCACGGTTCCTTTTGCATAAATCCCTCCATCGCCCTCAATTGTTAGTTTAAATTCCGGCGTCGAGGTACCGATACCAACAAAATCATTGGGAGCTGATGTGTATAAATAACCGCTGACATCGTCCCGATTCCAATAATCGGCGCTAATCGTTTCAAACTGAATAGTGCCAAAACCATCGTCTTCGCAAACTTTTACAACATTCTCCGCCTTATCATAGTAGAGTGTACCCAAATCGCTGACGGCGGAACACGAGGGTATTTCCGTTGGCACAGCTGTCGCATCCCGCGGAACAAGCTTAAGGGCCGCATACCCGCCGAAAGGCGCGGGATAGTAGGTTGATAGCGTTAACGTCTGCTGGGCGTCCGCCGGCAAGGGAATTCCCAAGAAAATAATGGCAAGGAAAAAGATAATGGTGTTTTTCATTTCAATCGCCTCCTTGTAATGAGCCCGCCACTGGTTCAATGGCGGGCGAATTAACCACCCACCACTTTTCGAAAAAGTGGTGGGTGGTAAAAGCAAATACAAAAATCCTATTTCCGCTGAAATATCTCAAGCTCTATTATAAAACAAAAAAGCGGTTGATGAAAATATCTTTTTCTTAAGACTATGGATTGAGGAATGACCCCGGCATCGTTCCTTAAATACATTATCGACGCTGATCCGCTTCTACAATAAAACAATCAAGACAAAAAAGCTTACTTAAGATAACTCATTCAGTGACTCAAATATCCTAATTACACCGATAACAGGTGCGGACTCGGTTTATAAGTGGAGTTGATCCAGGCCCTGGTGGTGGAATAAATGCACCTGCCACTTCATTTTTAAAATCTGCCTCAATCCAACCATTAGCAATAGGACAAGCCGCAGGATTTACGCCGTCACTTCGTAAATACATTACAGCGCATTTTCTATCAGTCACGCAAGTACGAACTCTGTTCAAGTATACATCTCCGTCCTCACCAGCTGCTGCTTCATTTTTAATATCTACCTCTGCCCAACCAGCAGCAGGACAAGCCGCAGGATTTACGCCGTCACTTCGCAAATACATTACAGCGCCTCCGCCGCCTATGCATCCGGTGCTATCGCAAATTGTGCCCGAGGCAATAATATTTCCATTAACATCCAATGCTTCTGCCGGAGTCGTTGTTCCAATCCCTACGTTGACGGCATTGGCGCCGGTTCCTCCTAAGGCCATGGAATTGCTCGCGCCGACTTGGGCTTGAGAACCAATGGCGATGGCGTTAATTAAATTATTTGCTGTGGGCTGGGCATTGTGGCCAACAAAAACATTATCCGCGCCTGATACGTTTTGCTCGCCTGCCGTAAAACCAATACCCACATTATTGCCTCCTGTGGTTTGACGCAGAGCGCCTGAGCCAACCGCCGTATTAAATTGACCCGTTGTATTATCCTCTATGGTGGCGCTACCAACAGCCACATTGTTCACTCCTGTTGTGTTTGAGCCTAAAGCACCTGCGCCGACCGCTGTATTTATCCCTCCTGTGGTATTGTTTTGGAGAGTAAGAATTCCTATGGCTGTATTGGCATTTCCTGCTGTATTCGAGTTCAAAGCGTTCTCGCCTATAGCTACGTTTTGATCACCATCTATGTTAGAACGCAGGCTCATAGAGCCTATAGCGGTATTACTGAAGCCAGTGGTATTATTTTCAAGAGCCGATGCGCCTATGGCCGTGTTGTTATCGCCAGATGTGTGATTCATCAGGGCTCTGGAGCCAACCGCTGTGTTGGCTATGCCAGCCAACGTTAAATTACCTGCGTTCAGGCCAAGAAACGTATTCCAGTTTCCAGCGCTATGCATGAATAAATTAGTACCTTGCAGGATGGCACCGCCCGTTGCGGAGGTGGCAGGGATCCGAATATTACCGTTAACTTCAAGCGCTTCCTGCGGATTATTCGTGCCAATGCCGATAAAGTCGGTGATGGTCCCGGGAAATAAGAATCCTGAAGCGTTATTGCGACTCCAAAAACCCGTACCCCCTCCGCCTGCCGGTGTCCATTTCGCATTACCGGTTCCGTCGTTTTCGCAAATATATAAGATCCCCGGCGTTGCGGCATCAGGGCCTTCTTCATAAAAAAGCGTTCCCCACTCATTGGAGCCTGAGCATGTCGGCCGCGTCCCCAATGGCCAAGCAACGAGTTTAACCTGACTGTAGGAACCCGCGGGTGACGGATAATAGGTCGTAAGCGTCATAGTCTCCTGCGCAAAGGCAAGCGGAATGAAGATGCTAAAAGCTAAAATCATTAAAGAAAAATTTATTTTTTTCATGATCCCCCCGGATTGATATATTTTTGAAGATAGGCCATTGATCTCTCTACTATAAAGTCTATTACATCATCCTGTTAAAGACAATAGATATTGAAAAGAAAAAGGAAACGGTTGCTCAAATGCACAAATTGATAAATGCTGATTTTTGAGGATGTTAGAAAATTTAATTGGAATTCTTAAACAGAAAAAGGGATGATTCGGAGCGTGCAAAGCATCAGAATTGCTCGGCAAAGCGTTTGTCGTTTTCGAAGAAAAAGCGGATGTCGTGAATGCCATGTTTGAGCATGGCCATGCGCTCAACGCCCATGCCAAAGGCCAGGCCGGTGTATTTTCCCTTAGCATATCCGACATGTTCAAAGACTTTGGGGTGCACCATGCCGCAGCCGAGGATCTCCAGCCAGCCTTTGCGGCCGCAGACAGAGCAACCTTTACCGCCGCAGATATAGCAGGAGATATCCACTTCGGCGGACGGTTCGGTGAAGGGAAAAAAGTGCGGACGAAAACGCATCTTGATCTGCTCGCTAAAATACCGTTTGGCAAAAATGGTCAAAAGCCCTTTGAGGTCGGAGAATTTCACATCCTCGTCGACCAAAAGCCCTTCGATTTGATGGAACATAAACGAATGGCTCGCGTCCACGGCGTCGGGCCTGTAGACTTTGCCAGGCACCACAACGGCCAAAGGCGGTTTGTGTTCTTTCATGACGCGAATCTGTGCCGGTGAGGTATGGCTGCGCAATAACTGAAAGCGTCCTTTGGCGTGCGGATCCTCAAGATCAAGATAAAACGTATCAAAGGCATCGCGCGAAGGGTGGTCTACGGGGATATTGAGCGCCGTAAAATTATTAAATTCGGTTTCGATTTCCGGGCCTTCGACGACCACGAAACCGAGTTTTTCAAATATTTCGCAGATATCATCGATGGTTTTGGAAAGAATATGCGCGTGGCCCAAGGCGCGTGCGGTTCCGGGAATCGTTACGTCGATGGCGGGGCCGTTCTGCGCTTTCTGCGCGGACTGAATCTCTGCTTTTTTTCCCTCAATCGCTTGCGCAAGAAAATTCTTTAAATTATTGGCGCCCTTGCCGACGGCCGGCTTCTCGTCCGGCGAAAGTGATCCCAGGCTCGCATAAATCTCGGAGACGATACCTTTGCGACCCAAATATTTTATGCGAAAGGCTTCCAGGCCTTGCTCGTCGCTAACGCCTTGAATGCCGTCTTGCGCTTGTTGGTGGAGTTGTTGGAAGTTCCATTGCATAATTTTAAATTGTACTATTTAATCATCAAATTTACAAGTCTATTAAGGCAAGCAGGGCCGAAAAGGCTAATGGGGCAAAAAGGCATCAAGGCTAGTATGGCAGAAAGGCTATGAAAGGCACTGCTATTCTATAATAATTTATTACCAAATTCCTTACGCCTTGTTAGCCTTAACGCCTTGATGGCATTCATAGACTTTTTGCCTTTAGTGCCGTGTTTGCCTTATCTGCCTTTAATAGACATGGCTTTTGTATTATCTACTTCTTCCACGTCGAGGGAACAAAGAGAATCAAAATAGAATACAGCTCCAGGCGTCCGGCGAGCATGAGAAAAATAAGGATGTATTTGCCGGGGATGGAAATCCAGGCAAAGTTTGTATTCGGGCCAACCTTCCCGAGACCCGGCCCAACATTGCTTAGCGCTGAAATGGCTGCTGAGGTTGCGGTGACATGATCGCATGCTTCAGTAAGGGTCAATAATAACGAACCGATAAAAAAGAGCGATATATAAATAACAACAAAGGCCAAAATAACGATAATCATCGTATCTTGGAGCGGCGTATTGTTAAATTTTATTGGTAAAACAGCATTGGGAGAAACCGCCTTGGCCATAGAGCGTTTGGCGATCTTGCACGACAGAAGGACTCTAATCACCTTTAACCCTCCGCTTGTTGAGCCTCCGCAGCCGCCGATAAACATCATTAAAAAAAGAGAAAATTTTAACACCGAAGGCCACATGTCGAAATCAGCGGTTGAAAAACCAGTTGCCGTTATGATGGATACAACCTGGAACGCGGATTCGCGCAAAGGATTTTGTGAAATATTATACCCCGCAAGGACCGATGTAAAAATCAGGATGGAAACAGCAACGAGCATAAAGAATAGCCGAAATTCTTCATCGAGAAAAAAGACCCTCGGGTTTCCTCTCAGGGCGCGGGAATGTAGCATAAAATTAATGCCCCCCAGAAACATAAAAATGATAATCACCCATTGAGCATAGGCATCGAAACCTCCCATGCTTGCATTGTTGGTGGAGAAGCCGCCCGTTGACACAGCTCCAAACGTTTGGCAAAGGGCATCGAATAGAGGCATTCCTCCAAATAAAAGAAGCGTTGCGCAGGCGATCGTAAAAAAAAGATAAATACCCCAAAGCGTCTTGGCCGTTTCTCGAATTTGAGGTTGAATGCGTTCTGCTTTAAGCCCTGAGGTTTCGGCTTTATAAAGTTGATAGGTATTAATACCCAAGGCGGGTAAGAGGGCAACATACAAAACAATAATGCCCATGCCGCCGAGCCAATGCGTAAGGCTGCGCCAGAAAAGAATCCCTCGCGATAAGCCCTCGATATTGGTTATAATGCTTGCCCCTGTTGTCGTGAACCCGCTTGTCACCTCAAAAAACGCATCAGTAAACGATAAGGTGGAGCCGCTTAAAAAAAGCGGCAAAGCGCCAAAGGCTGCCATGCAAACCCAAGACAACCCGACAATCGCCAGCCCGTCTTTGGCATTCAAGCGGTTAAAAGCTTCTTTCTTAACGCCATAGAAAAAGCGAAACAAGCTCGAGGCCATAACGCCAAAAAGAATCGTCACGACGAAAGCGTTTGTCTCAACGCTGTACAAATTATCCGCGACGGCCCAGGCCAAGGGGATCATCATAAAAAGGCAGACCACCAAAAGAATGCGCGAAATAATATTAACTACGAGTCTTTTGTGCATGGAAATTTCTCTGAATAACTGTTGTGGGCCGCCCGTCAAAATTTAAAATTTTGACGGGGCGAGCCTCGTTAAAAATCGAAGATTTTTAACGGGTAAAAAGTTCCTGAAGTTTCTTCACCGCCGATTCTTGACAGAATACAATGACCTTTCCCCCTGCCATAATCTGCGTATCCCCTTTGGCGAGAATAACTTCTGATCCTCTATAAATAGCCCCGACAATGGAATTTTTTGGAAATGAAATCTCTTTGATGGGATGTTTGGTGACCATCGATCCCTCTTGGGGGATGAATTCAAGGGCCTCAGCATCGCAATCCATGAATTTTGTTACAGAGCTTACGCTGCCGCCGCGCACCAGGCGAAGGATTTGGTCAACCGCAAGAAAGCGCGGATTGATCACCACATCGACATTGAGCGCATCCACGATGGACATATAGTCCGGCAGCTGCGTGGTGATCATGGTTGTTTTAGCGCCCATTTTTTTGGCCAGAACCGCACTCACGAGATTCGAATGATCGTGGTCCGAGGCCGCGATAAAGACATCGGCCGCTTCAATGCCGGATTCATTCAAAATATCCGTCTCGCAGGCTGATCCGTTAATGACGCGCGCTGATTTTAATCGTCCCGCGATTTTTTCGGCCTTTTCGGTATTTTCCTCAAGAAGAATAATATCTTTGATGTCTTGGGCCAAAGCCGTGGCGACATACTCGCCGATATTGGTAGCGCCGTAAATCACAATTTTTTTGGGTTTGCGGATATCGGGATTCACAAAGGTTAGAAATTCCCCCAAAGACTGCGTCGGAAGAAGAACATATATCCTGTCTTCTTCTTCGATAAACGTTTCACCTTTGGGGATGATAACGGTGCCTTTGCGTAAAATAGCCGTGATCAGAAAAGGCCAGGGGAAGTTTTCGTCGCGCAGTTCTTCAACCTTGAGTCCGCTTAAGGGCGAGCCTTTTCGAATATCAAAGGTCCGCAAGAGAATTTTTCCGTTGGCAAAATCAGCGACTTCGCGCGCGCCCGGTGCTTTGATGGCCTGGACGATGGCATGCGAAGCCACATATTCGGGATAGATAATCTCGTCGATATAAAAACGCTTGTAGCCGAGTTCTTCAAAGACTTTGTTTAAAGAAACACTGCGCACGCGCGCGATGCGTTTTTTGGCGCCATAGGCCGCGGCCAGGGCGCAGACCACAAGATTGGTCTCATCGGAGGTGGTCACGGCAATCACCAAATCAGATTGCGCCACGCCGACACTTTTGAGGGCGTCCGGATCCGCGCCGTTTCCGGCAATGACCTTAGCGTCCAGCTTTTCGCCGAGCTTACGCACAATATCTTCGTTTTTCTCTAAAAGATAAACTTCATGATTCTCTTTGGAGAAATATTTGGCGAGATTATGCCCGATCGTTCCTGCCCCGACAATAATGATTTTCATTGTTTAAGCTGCTTTTGTCTTAGCGGACGGCTTGGCGGATTTTGCGGGAATCGACTCTTTGGCCATCTTGATCAGCTTTTTGAAAGCGCCCGGAGAATGGACCGCAAGCTCGGCTAACATTTTGCGATTGATCGTAACCTTCGCTTCGCTGAGCCCTTTGATAAAACGGCTGTACGACAGCTCCTCCTCCCGGCAAGCCGCGTTGATGCGGGCGACCCAAAGCCGTTTGATCAACCGGCTTTTGACTTGTCGATCCCGGGTGGCGTACCTCAGCCCCCTCTTGACGGAACGGACGGCTTCTCGGTATCGTTTGCTGCGATCGCCGAATTGTCCTTTGGCGATTTTGAGAAGTCTCTTTTTTCTCTTGTGTGAAGCGACAGAATGTCTGGCTCTAACCATACGGTAACAACCTCCTCATACGCTTGGCGTCTCCACCCGAGAGATACGTGCCTTTGCGTAATTTTCGTTTGCGCTTGCGGGATTTTTTTCCTAAGACATGGCCGCGTCCTGCGCTTCTCTTTTTGAACTTTCCGCTTTTGGTGCGCTTAAAACGCTTGGCCGCCGATCGATTGGTCTTTAACTTTGGCATAAGGAACCTTCCTTGATTGCTTGACTATGCGTTCTTGATTATTTTGCTGCTTTTGGCGCGATCACAACCGACATGACGCGTCCCATCATCGACGGAGAGCTCTCAATATTTCCGTGGTCTTTCATGTCTTCGACAAACCGGTTGATTATTCTTTGCCCCTGGTCCTTAAAGGCCATCTCGCGGCCGCGGAAAAACAGGTTCACCTTGACTTTGTCTTTTTTCTCTAAAAAAGCGATGGCCTGTTTGAGCTTAATCTGATAATCGTGGTCTTCGATGTGGGGCTTGACGCGAATTTGCTTCAAGTGCGTTTGTTTCTGTGTCTTTTTGACGCGCTTTTCCTTTTTTTCCTGGTCGTATTTATATTTACTATAATCAATGATCCGGCATACAGGCGGTTTGGCCATCGGAGCCACTTCGACCAAGTCGAGAGTGCTCTCGGCCGCTAACTCAAGCGCCCGACGGATAGGCACAACGCCCAATTGTTCTGAATTCGGGCCAATGACCCGCACTTCCGGACTTCTGATTCTGTCATTCACGCGAACAAATTTTTGAATAGCACACCTCCTCAGATAAAGGTTAACCTAAATTTTATCCTGAATTTCTTTTTCGATGCGCTCGATCCATTGATCTACACTCATCGCGCCCAGATCCCCCTCTTGTCTTTTGCGAACAGCCACCTGGTCGGCTTTGATTTCTTTGTCGCCGACCACCAAAAGATAAGGAATCTTTTTTAAGGTTCCTTCGCGGATACGCTTGCCGAGCGTTTCGTTTCTTGGGTCAATTATAACCCGAATTCCGCGCGTCTGCAATTTTCCTTTTAGGGATTTTGTGAAGTCCTCGTGTTCGGGCTTAATCGGAATAATCAGGGCCTGCACGGGCGCCAGCCACGCAGGAAAAGCGCCCGCGTAATGTTCGATCAGGGTTCCCATAAAGCGTTCGATGCTCCCGAGCATGGCCCGATGAATCATGATGGGCCTGGCCTTCTCTCCGTTTTCATTCACATAATGCATGTCAAAGCGCTCGGGGATGGCAAAATCGCATTGGATGGTGGCGCATTGCCAAAGGCGTCCGATGGCGTCTTTAAGCTTGATATCGATCTTGGGGCCGTAAAAGGCTCCTTCGCCTTCGCAGATTTTGTAACTGAGCTTTTTCTCATTCAGTGATTCTTTCAGCGCTTGTGTCGCCATGTCCCAGTCTTCGATTTTGCCGATATATTTTTCGGGACGGGTGCTGATTTCAATTTCGATTTCCTTAAAATTAAAATCCTTCATCACATCAAAAAGAAAATCAACGGCCGCCATAACCTCCGGTTTGATTTGATCCGGCCGGCAAAAGATATGCCCGTCATCCTGCGTAAAGCCCCGCACGCGTAAAAGTCCGTGCAAAACACCGGTCTTTTCATGGCGATAGACTGTGCCCAGCTCAAAATAACGCACGGGCATGTCGCGGTAGGAGCGGATTTTTGATTTATAAATCAGGATGTGCCCCGGGCAGTTCATGGGCTTGACCGCGTATTCCTCGCCGTCAACATCAAGATAATACATCAGCTCACGGTAGTAGCCGGCATGGCCCGATGTTTCCCAGAGGCGTCCTTTAAGAAGATGCGGCGTAATGACCATTTCGTAACCGCGTTTTAAATTTTGATCTTTGAGATAATCTTCGATAATTTTCCTGACCATCGCCCCGTTGGGATAGAAAAAAGCCAAGCCGGCCCCTGCCTCATCATGAAAAATATTGAAAAGCTCGAGTTCCGGCCCCAATTTGCGGTGATCTCTTTTTTTGGCTTCCTCAAGAAGATGAAGATGCTCCTTGAGCTCATTTTCGCTAGAAAAACATGTTCCATAGATGCGTTGAAGTTTTGCTTTTTTCTCATCACCGTGCCAATAGGCGCCGGCGACCGAAAGCAATTTAAAGGCCTTGATTTGTCCGGCATCGGACACGTGAGGACCTTTACACAAATCAAACCATTCATCTTCCGTAGAAAAAATGGAGACTTTTTCGTCCGGGAGGTCTTGAATCAATTCGACTTTATACGTTTCGCCTTTGTCTTGAAAAATTTTGATGGCCTCTTGTCGGGGGATAAATTTTTGAACCAGTTTCGGCTTTTTCTTGATGATTTCTTTCATGACCTTTTCAATCTTCGCAAGGTCTTCCGGCGCAAATGGTTGCGTGCGTTCGAAATCATAGTAGAATCCGTTTTCGATCGCCGGGCCGATGGCTACCTTGACGTCAGGCCATAATTGTTTCACGGCCTGGGCCATCACATGAGAACAGGAGTGCCTTAATGTTTCTAACTGTGTTTTATCATTCATAGAAAATTCTGGTGTTCTACTTCACCTCGCTTCTTGCATTCTGCAAGAATGCAGCGGGGCTTCGTAGAACATTCTGCCTGGCTTGTTTCTTCGAAGTCCGCCACTGATTCAATGGCTGACGGAGAAGAATGGACCCGACCCCGCCGTCTGCCTGTCGGCAGACAGGCGGCGGGGTGGCCTCTTCCATGTCAAGCTCGTCACGCGTAAACGCGTGCCGAAGTCTCGTCCCGATAAATCGGGACAAAACAATTCTGAATACTATAAGGGTATTCTATATTTCTGGTGGACTCAGGGGGGCTCGAACCTCCGACCTCTTCCATGTCAAGCCCCGATTTTGCTTTTATTGACACTATGGAAATCGGGGTGCCGGCTTCCACAATTTAAAAATAGAAGAGCCGGCAAAGCGCTTTGAGTCAATTACAATGGACCCGACAAGACTCGAACTTGTGGCCTCTTCCATGTCAAGGAAGCGCTCTAACCAACTGAGCTACGGGTCCAAAATTCTTTCCTTATATCAACTTATTTTATCGAAGAGCAACTCTCTAACCAACTGAGCTATGAGTCCACAAATCTAATTTCTATAGTCCCGATTTATCGGGACGGAGAAGCGCTCTAATCCCGACACTCCTAATACCCCAATTAAAAGCCAAAGATGGAGGTCGGGACTCCGACTGAGTAAAACGAATGTCGGAGCCAACTGAGCCCGTCATTGCGCCTTTAGGCGCAATGACGAGGCCTCGGCATCCCGCCAATTGGCGGGATGCCGGGCTACGGGTCCACATTCAACCTATTCTATATATATATCACAATCCCTCGCAACACAAGCTTATCATACGATTGCTCGGGACAACATCCCGCCTTCTTGAATATTTATTAAATTTGGCGGGATGGTGGGCAAGGAGGGAGTCGCAAGCTCAATGATGCTTTTCATCATTGAGCGAAGTCCCGAGTCTCCCTCTTTTCTTGATTGCGAGACGAGGGAAACCTCTTGCCAGTTCCATAAAGAGCTAAATTTTCCTTATTCTTCCTGCTATATCTTTTTATTTCTTTTTCTCTCAACTCAGCGCTTTTCTTGCTCGACAACTCTTCATAATAAATCAATTCAACAGGTCGTCTATGCTTTGTGTATTTGGCTCCTCTTCCTTCATTGTGCTGCTGAACCCTTGAATGAATATCTTCTGATGACCCTACGTAAAAAGATCTATCCGAGCAGAGTAAAATGTAAATATACCACATATTTCATAAAGTCAATCCCTCGCAGCTATTCCTTTGTTATGGCTGCTCGGGACAACATCCCGCCTTCTTGAATATTTATTAAATTTGGCGGGATGGTGGGCAAGGAGGGAGTCG
>JBDRMG010000051.1:0-10746 GCA_043812495.1 Candidatus Omnitrophota bacterium
TAAATCAAGGGGAAATGAAGAAAATTTGACGCAACGCATTGAAATGACGTAAGTTATGATTCCGCAAATTTTACGTAAAGACAGTTTTTCAAAATAAACGTAAAAAAATTATTTTAAAATATTTTTTAACAAAGTACTGTAAAATAGACATTAAGGAAGTCGGGACGAGGCGCAAATTTCGCTCATAAAAAAATAGAGAATCTACGCCTGCCCCGACGTTTTCTAAAATAGACATTAAGGAAGTCGGGACGAGGCGCAAATTTCGCTCATAAAAAAATAGAGAATCTACGCCTGCCCCGACGTTTTCTAAAATAGACATTAAGGAAGTCGGGACAAGGCGCATTTTTCTCTCAATATAGAAATAATGGATAAATGCGCCTGTGGCTTCCCGACGCTCCGACTTCCATAATTGATTATAAGAGAAAGTCGGATGTCGGGACTCCGACTTCCGACTCCCAAAAAAATCACAAAAAGTCGGAACGTCGGAGCAATTGGATGTTTAAGAATATGTTAATAAATAAATTTGCGCCTGTAGCTCAATCGGATAGAGCATTTGCCTACGGAGCAAAGGGTTGGAGGTTCGAATCCCCCCAGGCGCATTGGATAAGTTGTCAGGTTTCCGGCAATCCCGCCTTTGGCGGGATTGCCGAGACCTCGTCCCGCCAATGGCGGGACGGGCGAATCCTGGCAGGCGCATTAATATAGGAAGTTTCCGTCTCGTCTCGCTATCATTTTGAGGGATAGCGAGACAGACGAGACCTCGCCCATCAAAATTGTGAAACAATTTTGATGAGGCGGGCGAATCTTCCCAGGCGCACCAGTCTTCGTTCCCAAACTTTCGTTTGGGAACTACGCCTGGTTTTAAAAATAGTTACGTTTGGGTATTCAAAAACCCGGCGAAGCCACACACGATAAAGTATGTGGCGAAGACGGACTTCCCAGGCGCATTCTACTTTGCCCAAATGTTCTTCTTCGCATGAAGCTTCGAAGAATTCTGCGAAGCAAAATATGGAAAATATTTTGCGGAGCAAAACTTACGCGTTGGGCTACGTAGAATTGCGAATATACCTTAGTCCGTCAGGGCTACGAAGCCCGCCACTGCATCAATGGCGGGCGAAGTGGGCCCAGGCGCACTCTATTTAGATGAAAATAGTGAACAATGAATAAAAATAAATTAAACACATCTTCCATAATCCCGCATTTAGGAAATATGTCCCTCAAAGACAGACTTAATTCGTGCAATGATATTTTTAATAAGATTGGCGATGAAATCATTCTGATCAATCATCAAGGAAGGATTATCTATGCCAATGAATCCGCGGTTCAGGGTTTGGGTTATCCGCGAAAGACTCTTCTGAGCAAGCGCATCATGGATTTTTATAAGCAAAAGTTAAGTCTCAAAATATGGAAAACAAAATACTTTCAGGAGCTTAAAAGAAGCGGGAGGCCTATTTCTTACCAGATTGAGCGTGTTGTCCGAAATGGAAAAACGCGCACTCTGGAAGCGACCGCTGTTTACGTGTGCTACGGGACGCAAGAATTTATCTTATCCATCGGTCGGGATGTCACAGAGAAATTAGAATTTACGAGGAATCGTCAGGATTACGAAAAGATGATTGCGCTTAGCCTGTTTGTGTCGGGAACGGCTCAAGAAATCAAATATCCTCTCGAAGCCATCCTTTCACATATCCAAACAATGCTCAAAAAATACGGGCAGTGCGATTTTGAATATATCGGATACAAGGAATTCAAGAATATCATCAAAACCATGACGGATATCAGTAATCAAATTCGCCACTGTTGTGACATCACCGGCAAACTTTTGACCTTAAATAGGAAAAGAGCAGGTACCAAGGAAGGAAGCTGCAATGCCAATGATTGCATCCAGGAAAACTTGCGGATATTATCGCAGCAATTAAATTATACGTCCGTTAAGGTACAGCTTAAATGCTCGAGAAATTTACCACCTGTGGCCATAAGCGAAAGCGACCTGAATCAAGTGATCCGCCATCTTGTTTCTAATGCGATTTATGCCATGCCCAGCGGCGGCCGTTTGACCATAAAATCGTTTTTAAGAAGGAAAGAAGGGAAAGCGCAGCTGGAATTTAAAGACGAGGGGATCGGTATTCCCAAAGAAAATCTACCCCATGTCTTCGAAGCCTTTTTCACGACACGTCAACGCGGCATCGGTCAAAGCGCCGGACTCGGGCTTTCCGTGGTTCATTCCATTATCAAAGCAGCCAAGGGCGATGTGTCCATCCAGAGCAATTTAAGGCAAGGAACGCTCATTAAGGTTATCCTCCCCGTTAAAAGTAAATAGAGATCTTTTGATGCAAAAAGAAGCCAACCACTTTATGAATGAAGCGCTCAAATTGGCACAAATCGCCTTTGAAAAGGATGAAGTGCCGGTCGGTGCCGTTATCACCCATAAAGGGAAGATTATAGCAAAAGCCCACAACCAGGTTGAAACGCTTAAGGATCCGACCGCGCATGCCGAAATGCTGGCGATTACGCAGGCGACCAGTACATTGTCGTCCAAGTGGTTGCAGGAATGCACCCTGTATGTTACAATCGAACCCTGCGCGATGTGCGCGGGCGCTTTAGTCTTGGCGCGGATCAAGAAACTGGTATTTGGAGCCAAAGACCTTAAAGCCGGCGCGTGCGGGTCTGTGATGAACATCGCGTATCACAGAGACCTCAATCATCGCGTGGACATCCAGCAAGGCCTGATGGCGCAGGAATGCGCAGAGCTTGTAAGCGAATTCTTTAAAAAGAAAAGACGAAGCTATCTGGCGATGACGAATTGAAGAAGGAAGCGAGATCCCTCGCCCGCCATTGATTTATTGGCGGGCTCGGGATCCAAATTTTTGCTTAATGAATCGTTCGCCATTTAAGAAAGACAAATGGCCGAAAAAGATGTTTTATACGTATATTTTGATTAGCAAGTGCGGGAGAAGGACGTATACAGGGAGTACGTCTGATTTAAAGAGACGAATAAAAGAACATAATTTAGGCGAAGTCAAGTCTTCAAGGGCATTTAGACCGTTTGAGTTAATGCATTTTGAAGAATTTTCTGATAAGAAGGAAGCAAAGATCAAAGAAGTATTCTATAAATCTAGAACAGGAAGACGCCAATTAAAGAGAATCATGGAAAATTGGAAACAAAATCAAAGTGCTACAAAGACAACATTTCGAAATTTTTATAATATAATGGAAAGTCCGAGACTCGGTGCCCTGCCCAAAGGCAGGGCGCCGGTCTCGGCAATTTTTCAGCAAACGAATAGAATAAGATGGAAAATTTTTTGGCCGGCATCCCATTTTTAATGGGATGCCGAGCCTCGGCAAATTTTCTCTCACTTAAGTAATTGGAAAATTTGACGGGAGAGGTGCCGGAGTGGCTGAACGGAGCTGCCTGCTAAGCAGTTGGCCCTGTCATGGGGCCCTCGGGTTCGAATCCCGACCTCTCCGTTCTGCTTCGCCCCCGCATTTTCATGCGGGGGCTTCGAAGCAACAAGTTCTTGCGAAGCGCGTACCATCATTCAAGCATTAAAGCGCGAAGCAGAACGAACTGCAAGATTCTAAAGAAAATCAGTATCCCCCATTGACAACTCATGACCCGTCATGTAACATAAATATCGACGAGAAGAAATGAAGAAAATTTATATTTTAAGCGAGAGAAAACGATGAAAAGCCTAAAATTCAGATATCTGCTTGTTTCGATGGTTACACTTGCGTTAGCGTTGTCGATGCGTTCTTCTTTAGTCCTTGCTCAGGCCCTTAGCCCAAAAGTCCAGAAAGTTGAGCTCCAGAAATCTTTGGGGCCAACACCCGCCCAGGACCGATCCAGCATAAGCAACGATGATCAGGAAAAAGAAATCCTGAACAAGAAAATATTTGAAACGGCGTTGGTTGTTTTGATCGGCTATTTGCTGATTTTTATATTTGTCGGTATTACCAATAAGAAAATTAAAGAGATAAGAACCAGGCATTTTGTAAGAAGAAATATTGTCTATTTCTTGACCTTTCTGATCCTCCTATTTGTCATCTTCATATGGATTCAGAAAATCAACTCGCTGACCATATTTTTAGGCGTTGCATCCGCCGGTTTAGCCTTGGCTCTTCAGGAAGCAATTTTATGCATTGCCGGCTGGTTTTTGATTTTGCTCAGAAAACCCTTTGATGTGGGTGATCGTGTCGAGCTGAACGGCGTTAAAGGTGATGTCATCGACATCCGCCTTTTTCAGACATCGTTGCTCGAAATCGGCAATTGGGTCGATGCCGATCAAAGCACCGGGCGCATTGCCAATGTTCCCAATAGTGCCGTCTTTAAAAAAGAAAACTATAACTATAATCGCGGGTTTGAATATATATGGAACGAAATACCTATTATGGTAACTTTTGAAAGCGATTGGAAACGCGCCGAACAGATTATGCTTGAACATGGCCAGACATATGCCTTAGGCGTCGAAGACGGCGTGCAGAAGAAAATCGAATCCATGGCCAGGCACTACATGATTTATTACGGAAAATTAACGCCCATTGTTTATGTCAACATCAAGGACAGCGGAGTTGAGCTCATCTTGCGCTACTTGACCGAAGCCAAAAAACGTCGTTCCACGCAGGACAAATTGTGCCGGGCGATTTTAGATGATTTCGCCAAAGAAGAAAAAGTCAACTTTGCTTATACGACATACCGGATTGTCAAAGACTAAACGTTTCTCCCGTTAAGTATTCCTGATCGAAGTAACCGTTTTATCTCGCGCACAATATCTTCATGAAGGACGTCACCTGCCATATCGGTGTTTTGCTCATTGCGTTATTTATTCCCAGTGCCCGGTCCTTGAAGGACAAGCGGACAGTGATCAAAAGCTTGAAAGACCGCGTCCGTCAGACATTTAATGTTTCCGTCGCTGAGCTCGATAGCCAGGACAAGTGGCAGGTCGCTAACTGCGCGATCGCTATGATCAACAGCGACCGCCGCTATATCAACCAGTGTCTTGCGAATGTCCTTTCGATGATCGAGTCGCAAGGGAGTGTTGAGGTTACAGATCATCAGATGATGTTTATGTGAAATGAGAGTATTCTTTTCAACAGTATGAAAAAATCATTTTTGTGATACAATTTAATGAGGTCTGCACTTATGGATTGAGCGCCTGCCGAAAGGCAGGAGTGAAAGACATAAGTGCAAGACCGAATTAACCCCGACCATCAATCTGATTACACAAGTTTGACGGTCGAGGAACAAAAAAATGGAATTATAATGTTTCATCGTGCTGATATTTTTCTATGAATTATATTGTTTTAGCCAGAAAGTACCGACCTCAGATTTTTGACGATGTCATTGGCCAAGGTCACATCACGGATATCCTCAAGAAAGCCGTTCAGGCCGACCGATTGGCGCATGCCTATCTTTTTTGCGGCCCGCGCGGAATCGGAAAAACCTCTTGCGCGCGCATCTTGGCTAAATCGCTCAATTGCGCCAAGGGTGCGACCCTCAAGCCCTGCGGGGTGTGTCCGGCCTGCAAAGAGATTGCCCTAGGAAACAGTTTCGATGTGATTGAAGTTGACGGGGCCTCCAATCGCGGCATCGATGAAATCCGAACGCTTCGCGAAAATGTCAAGTTTGCTCCTAGCTACGGCCGATACAAGATCTATATTGTCGACGAAGTCCATATGCTCACCACCGAGGCCTTCAATGCGCTTCTAAAGACTCTCGAAGAACCGCCCGAATATGTGAAATTTATCCTGGCCACAACCGTGCCGAACAAAGTTCCCTCAACTATCATTTCGCGTTGTCAGCGGTTTGATTTTCGCCGTATTTCTATGGATGGAATTACCAAATCCCTTGTGGATATCTGCAAAAGTGAGAAATTTAAAGTTGATGAGAATGCCTTGCAGGCTATCGCGAAGGCGGCCTCAGGCAGTTTACGCGATGCTTTAAGCATCCTGGACCAGTTGAGCGCGCTCAGTAGCCGCGCCATCAAGGCCGATGACGTGTTTTCGATGCTTGGGATGGTCGAGGTTGACCTGTTGTTTGCGCTTGCGGATGCTCTCGGTGATAAAGATTGCGCGAAGGCCCTGGATATTTTTGATCAGATTCTGACAAAAGGCAAGGACGTCCGGCAGCTGGCCAAAGACCTGATTGAGCATTTCCGGAATCTTATGATCGTCAAGATAGGCGGAAAAGCCTTAGGCCGTTTGATCGAATATCCCGTCGCGATTAAAGAACAACTCTTAGTCCAATGCGAAAAATTTGATTTAAAAGAAATCCTTAAGGCCATTGATACGCTCATTGAAGCGCAGGAAATGAGCCGCATCATGGATTCCCTTCAGATTCCTCTTGAAGTCGCGTTTGCCAAGCTCGCTTACCGGCCTGAGGCTTCGAACGATAAAGAACCGCAAACAATCAAGACAGAGAATCAGCAACCGGACAACGCAAATAATTTTAAGAAAAACAAGCCGTCGGCTTCCGTTATAGAAATCCTGTCCAACCAAAAAGGTCATGTCAATTTTGGAATAGAAAAGACCGACGCTAGCGCCGAAGACAGCGAAGAGCAAGCGCAAACATTAAACGAAGAGATTGACTTTCCCGGTGAATTGAGTATAGAGGCAGTGAAAAAATCATGGGACGCCGTAACCCACGCGATCAGCCTTAAGAAAATGTCCGTGGCAACGTTTTTACAAGAAGGCGCACCCTATGCCATTTGCAAAAACACTATTACGATCAGCTTTTCCAAAGAAGCCGCGTTTCACAAAGAGACCTTGGAAGAAAGGGATAAAATATCTCTCATTGAAAAGGCATTCTCAGAAACGCTTAAAAGAAATGTCAGGGTCAAGCTCAAAATTGTGGACGACCATAAGCCTCCCGAAGACGAACCCAATATTAAGGCCGCTTTGGATACATTTAAAGGAAAAGTGGTCAATAAATGGCATCGCCATGAATAGATTTTGGAAACGATGAATTATCCAAAACTTATTGAGGATCTCATCCAGAAACTCACCAGGCTTCCCGGCATTGGCCGGCGCAGTGCCGAGCGCATCGTGTTTTACTTACTCAATAATACGAAGGAAGAGGCCGAAGGGCTATCGAAGGATATTGCGCGCGTCAAAAGCGAATTGATGTTTTGCCGCATCTGTAACAATTTAAGTGATACAGAAATTTGTCTGATCTGCAGCGACACCGAAAGAGATGAGGGGACCATCTGTGTCGTGGAAAATCCCAAGGACGTATTGGCCATCGAAAAGACCGGCGTGTACCGCGGTCATTATCATGTTTTGTTGGGCGCGATATCGCCCTCCGACGGGCGAGGCCCGGATGATATCAAGATCGAAAAGCTCTTGGGGCGAATCAGGAATCAAAATATCCGTGAAATCGTGATTGCGACTGACCCCGATACGGAAGGTGAGACCACGGCGCTTTTTATTTCCAGGGAACTTAAGAAAACAGGCGTTAAGATCACGCGTATCGGCCTCGGGCTTCCTATGGGCGGATCTTTGGAGTATGCGGACCTTTCGACCTTGAGTATGTCCTTGAGCGCGCGCCGGGAGATCACCAAGGAAACCGGACATTAAGTTTGAAAAGGTTGACTTTTAGAAATATTTAAGTATAATTCAATTTTTACAACGTTCTTTAATAAACGTTTTCCCACATCGATAACCTTGGTTTTTAATTAGGGGAAATCGATGAGGGAATTTTCAGATTATAAAATAAGAGAAAATTCCCCTGTTAAATGAGCCCGTCGCTTATGAAATAAAATGACATAAGTGACATGGGCGAATTTACCTCGATTAATGAGGCCATGGTTTATGGAATAAGATGAACATAAACCATGAGGCTGAATTAATCCCGAGGCCTCAGGCCGAGGGACCCGTTAGGGCGAGAGGGCTCAGCCGGTATTTACTATTGGCTGAGCAACTAGAATCGTTCTTTTAGTACTTATTCCCCTGTAGCTCAGTTGGTAGAGCGCCCGCTATAAAACGTGGCGGGTCCGCCAAGATTTTTGGCGGAGGTGGCTAATGTATAATGTATAATGTATATGTTCTTCAAAGTAGTAAAAACAAGAAAAGATATGTAGGTTTTACAAGCAAAACTGTAGCTGAGCGATTAAAGGAACACAATTCTGGATCAAACAGTTTTACGCGTCAAAATAAACCTTTTGAAGTTATTTATTCTGAGGAATACGATAATAAAAGTTTCGCCCAAAAGCGTGAGCGATTTCTAAAATCTGGTCACGGACGAAATTTTCTTAAAAGAAAACTAGCAGAACATTTATTCCCCTGTAGCTCAGTTGGTAGAGCGGGTGGCTGTGAGCAGGGTATGAAGGGAGGTGGCAACTGGCAAAGCGCGATACAAGGACTTATGAAGATCGCCGCGAATATTTAATCTCTGCCGTTCGAAAGCGAAGAAAAAAAGTTCGTCAGAACGCAGTTAAATATAAAGGTGGTCGTTGCCAAATATGTGGCTATCATCGTTGTATCGACGCTCTCGAGTTTCATCATAATGACTCTTCGGGAAAAGACTTTAGCATATCAAGCAAAGGATATACTCGAAGCTGGGTTAAAGTCAAAGAAGAGTTAGAAAAATGTATTCTCGTTTGCGCCAATTGCCATCGTGAAATTCATGCTCAAAACGCAGCTTCTACGGGAAACCGTGGTTGAAAAAGCGGGAGGATTCAGGGAAGCCCAAACGTTAAGTCGAGGGTAATCCTGAGCCGAGCCCTGTAATTTAGGGAAGGTGCAGAGACTATGCACCCGCTACCTAAATCCAAGATTCATTGGATAAGGTAAAGAGATAGTCCAAGTCCGAAAGTAATTTCGGGTCACTTGTAACCACTAGGTCCGAGGTTCGAGTCCTCGCGGGGGAGCCAGTTAGACGTCTGACAGCGGATTTCTTCGCTGTCAGATTCGCATAGATCAAGTAGCCCTGTGTCGGGTTGACGCCCATACAGGGCTATTTGTATTTTGGTGGGGCTTAGGGTAGCTTTGTGCAGGACGAGCCTTACCATGTCCTTCTGCCGGTAAGGCTTTATCTTATCGAAAAGGTCGGAGAATCGGCTCAAAGCCAGCGTTACAAGCTCCCGGCTTATCGATTCCCGCTCGATCTCCTTGATCATGGCCTCAAGCGAGGCTATGCCGGTTTCTATCTCTTTCCGGCGTTGGCCAAGCTCGGCAAGTTTCTCTTTGAGGAATATACTGCTGTCATCCGTGGCCATGGCAGTCCATTTATTCATTATCCCATCGGCAAAAGCCTTTACCTCGGCCAGCTCTTTTTGAAGATGAGTTTTCCTGTGTTTAAGCTGTGGCAGTTCCTTCATTAGCTTTTCATTGGTATGCTCTATTAGCTTTTCCATTAGGCCGGAATCGGATGAGAGATATTTTATACGTTTGATTATAATACGTTCAATCTCATCAGCCGGGAGTTTGAACCGGCAATCTTTATTTTTGCATACGTAGAAAAAGTATTTATTACCACGTCTGCCTGTCCCGCAGGTTCCTTCCATCTGCCCGCCGCATTTACCGCACCACAAAAGTCCGCCATTTAAAATATAAGTGTGTTTGATTGTTTTCGTGCCGTTGTGCTTGGTTTTGGTGTTTTGCTTGATGAGCTTCTGGACCTTGTAGAAGGTCTCCTCATCGATTAAAGGCTCCCAGACCGCCTTGACGGTCCTGTAGCGCTCTTTTTCCTGTAGCTTTGTCTGATCCTCTAATCTTTTCTTTTTGTTGATCTCTTTAAGTCCGATATAGGCGCAATTGACGAGTAGTTGTTTTATGGATGACCGGCCGAATTTCTCGGGAGTGCGGAATTTGCCTCTTCGTGAGGTATATCCTTTGGTGCGATAGCCATTATCATTAAGGGCCCGGGCTGTTCCCATAAGCGAACCGCATTCAAGGTATTTCTTGAAGGCGAATCGCACAAGGGCCTTTTCTTTTTCGTTTACGATTGGGTAACCTTTACGGTTAGGATCAAGGTCAAAGCCTAACAAATGCCCGCCATTCCACAGGCCTCGTTCTGCCCGGGCAAGTGTAGCTTCTTTATTGCGCTCGGAGGTCTGTGTCCGCTCGAATTCGGCCAAAGCCATCATTATAGTGATGAAAAGTTTTCCTTGAGAAGACGTGGTGTCGTAGTTTTGTTTTAAACATACGAATTCGACATCGTATTTGGTGAGGATCTCGAAGAAGTTTAAGAAATCTCTTACCGAGCGGCTTATCCGGTCAAGTGCGGTACATATAACGGTATTTACCTTACCTGACTTGATATCCTCGAGAAGTTGGGCAAATTCGATGCTTCGGAAGGAATCCTTGCCGGAGATACCTTTAAGAATGTATCGGCCGGTTTCGACCCATCGTTCCCCGCAGGCAGTGGTTTTATATTCGATATGGGCCTGCAGACGCTGGAGTTGATTGGTAAGCGAGCCCTCAGGGTTTCGGGCCTGTTTGTCGGTGCTTACCCTTATCACGAATCCGCAGTTTTTGATTATCTTATCTTCCATAACAACATAACCCCTATAACAATACTTGGCACAAGTCAAGCTGAATCAAGGCCTTGTAAGGGCGATTCATCGCTTGGCTTAGTTCTATCAAGCAGGGCTTCAACCCGCTTTTTCCGATCCGGGCGTTCTTTTAAGAGGCCCTGGTCCTTCAAGTATTCGTATAGGCCATCGGAGAGGATGTCGATAAAACCCTCTTCCCACTGGGCCTTGTCTTTAATAGGTATATAAGTTATCTCGACTTTTTTCTTCATTTGAT
>JBDRMG010000052.1:0-4808 GCA_043812495.1 Candidatus Omnitrophota bacterium
ATAATCCAAATCTTTGCGGCAACAACAGGCTTTAATACCGCCGGCAAAGTATCCCAATCCTGCATGAATCGTTTGGAGGGGATAATGTCAAAGGATTGCTGCTGATTGGCCCGTACCATGGCGAGGACCGCCAGCGCCAAAACCAACCCTGCCACAAGATCCATTTCCCCAAACCCAAAAGGCGCGGTGAGTTCGTGGAGATTGGTTCTTGGGCTATGAATCCAATCCTGATAATTTAAGTTTGACGTAGAATCCATGGATTGGATAAGGTTGTCGACCAAGGTTTTTAAGGAAGGATCAAGCGCAAGAGCTCTATCAAGGTTTCTTTTTGCCTCCTCTCGAAGATCAGTAAATGGATACTGGACGCAGGCTAATCCATAATAGGCTTGAGCGCTGTTCGGATCGATTTCAATGGCTTTTTGAAAGCAATACAGAGCACTTCGAATATTTAAATAGTGAAAATATCCGCTCCCTTGGAATAAATATCTTCTTAAGTAAATACGCTCATATCCGTTGAGGAGACTCAATAGCTTTTGAAAGTCATCTTCGGCGCTCAAAGAATCACCTATTTCATAATGAAGAAGAGAACGCTCTAGATAAGCGCCAGCATAATGAGGATCAATGCGTATGACCTCATTTAATAATTCCCTAGCATCTTGATACAGCAAAGAGTCTCCCTCAATAGCAACCACATCCCTTGTCATCGCGAATTTGTTTGTGCTTAAATCAAGCAAAGGTGCTGTTGCTAAAGAATCGATCTCATGCGCTTTGATTAGAAATGGTATTTTTTCTCCGGAAGGAAAATAAATAGCCTGCTGATAATACCGCATACCCTCCATTTGCCGGGAATTCAGAAGACGGATTCTCCAGTAAACTCTATTAATGAACGTAGAATCAATAGCAACAAAATAATACCCATCGGGCTGGTACATTTTCTCAAACTCGAAAGGTTCACTTATGTTCCTATCTAAATTCAAGCCATCCGACAAATCTTCCGTTTTGTAAATAAGCTCTCCGGATAAGCCTCCTCCCATATCAAGAATCACGTATTGGCCGCTTGAAAGCCTTATGAGTTGCCCGATATGAAGCGATGTGCCTGTGCTATCGATATTAGGTACTCTAATCGTTTCTATTCCTTGAACATGAAAACCGCAAGCCCAAAGCACAGGGTCAGAGACTATGGGAACGCCTAAACAGTGAGGATAGGCGCCTTTCATCATGTCATCCAGCTCATCGCTATACCATATGGAATCACTTAACGAGGAATTTTCTATATGGGTTTCCAAATGGAAAAGGATTGCTGCCTTGATGATATGAATATCTTTCTGGTTTCTTTCTTGCATGGACATTCCCAAGACGAAATAATGATAAAGTTCGCGCATTTCTTCGATATCCCAATCAGCAGAATATTCAATATAGTCTTGAGCGACACTTTCAGGATAACCCATAGCCATAATACGTTCGGTCATGATTTTTCGGATTTCGTCGGTGTGCGGTGGGCTTCGAAGGAAGAAGAGTTTGGCAAAGAGAAAGAGAATGGTGACAAAAGCAGCATAGAGATAAACGCGAAGCGGGATGTGTTCTTTGAAAAAGCGAAGGAGCTTGTTTGTTTTCTTGGGAGGGGATTTGTTTTTCTTCCTATTTTTGAACCTCTTCTGTCGGCGATTTTGTTTAGCCATCGCAAAGACAAAGGCGCTCAAGATAAACAGGAGAATGCCGGCTTCCGCGGATAATCCCGATTCCAAACCAGGCGGCGTGACAACCATGTTTTGGGTGGATTCGTTCTCGCTCTTTTCGTTTTGATTCTTTTTCCGCTTTCTTTTTTGCTCATTTAAAATGCGTCGTCTGGCATCCTGATAAGCCTGGCGAAAATCCAATGGGCTGACATAGTTGGGCCTATTAACAGCAGCGACTTCGGAACTGGTGAGAGCGGGATAATGCAACTCATCTTCGCCGATCTTATTTTCGTTTTTGTTATCACCCTTTTTGCTCTTTATCATTGCAACCGCCGCAAAGCCCAAAATCATCAAAAGAATGCCTGCCTGAGCGAAAGTCGAAGGGTATTGCAGCAAAGCAGAATCAAGACCAAGGGGAGCCGTGAGAACATTCATTGAGCCGCCGGAGGACGGGTGCCTCTCTTTTTCATTGCCAACCTTGATGTTATATTTCTCCAATGCTTCAGCAAGGCTCAAGCCATCTTCCATGGCAAAAAGGACACGGTAAGAAGCTCCGATACGCCGGCCTGTTGACTCATAAATCGCTTGTCCAAGATCTTCGGCAAACCTATAAGTCCATCGCGGTTCTACGCCCCAAGGCAACGAATACCGATGATCAAAATGCGCTTTTTCTTCCAATCTCTTCTCGAGTGTATCGATGGGGTGTCTTTGATCGTGCACCATTTTGATGATATCCGAATCCTGCCCCATTAATCTTTCTTGAATAACGCGAAGTTCCGCGAAGGCATCCATGAGCAAAGATTGATCTGAGCAGAAGCTATGAAATATCTCATGAGCAACGCTTTTTCTTAAATTAGCTTCATCATCGGTGGGTTTGATCGAAATTTTGTCATAGGACTCACCATAATCAATCCTTGCTTTTGTTCTGCGATAATCCCATATCCGATAGAGATAAGAAATCGCGTTAATAGCCCCCATGGCGAGAAAAACGGTTATCAAGACAAGTATTCCTTCACTACAAGCCGTGCAAATCTCTTTTTTGAGAACAAGGACAAAGAAAATCAGATATAATCCTGATATTGCAACTAATATGTCAAACAGCATATCGACATAATGCCTCAAAGGAGAGGATCTTTGCCAACGAGTCAATAAAATGGGATGCGCGTTTGAAGCGAACTGATCGGCCTTAAAGCGGATTTGTTGTTCTCGGTCTTTTTTCTTCATCCCGACGCCAAGCCAGTAAGCATAGATACGCCGTACGCTTTTTTCAATTTCATCAGCGATGATTTCAGCCTCGTCCTGGTCGCGGTCAAAGCCGTTGTTTCGGACAGCTTGGATTCTTTGTTCCTTTGTCATCAGCATGCCCACCACCATAGCAAAGCTAAGAACTGTCGGAAGAATTCCGATTTCTCCAAATAATCCGCAGTCCATCCCCAAAAGGCCATTAAATGTGAGTTCTGTCGATCCCTCCTTGTAGCCCTTGAAATCCACCAAAAGCGTCTTGCCATCATCAGACACTCTCAAAGGCAAGCCAAAGACATTTAATGTCCTTTGGCCCTGGCAGAAAAGGCCCATATCTTCTTCTGGTAAGTCAGGAAACAATTTTTGCAAAGCAACAAGATCAAACTCTCTAAAATAACCAAAATTACAATGCGGGTTTGTAAATTGGTTGATCACCCATATCGCCAAGAGCCCAATAACAAGAATCCCCACTGATTCGAGTAATCCTATGTCCATCTGAATCGGCCAACCAAGCACGCCATTTTGCGTGCCGCTTGAGTCGGTTGAATCGTCCGGCACGGATGGGGAGGTGTTGGTTTTAGGCTTCTCAAGAATAACAATGGACGTCGGCACATAGAACGCAGTCTTACCTTCTAGTTTCATCAACCGTTCAGTTTTGTATACCCTTTGGAAAACTTCTTCCAATCTTGATTGAAGTTCTGATGAGAGCCAATCCGTTATTTCTTTATAGCCTCTTTGCAAAATCAATTCTTTAGCGTGAAATGCATCAAAGGCATCTAAAATGAGAATTCTGTCGCCTGGCTCCAAGAAATTGTCTAATTTCTCAAAGAATTCATCCAAATCTTTTGTCACAGAATCACGAAAGCCCTTTAATAAATATGTTTTCCTTGAAGTTGTTATCTGCGATAGCAAATCACCATATCTATCAAAATCAAGGACATCGAAACCGCTACGATAATCCAAAGGATCTGCGAAATAATCTTCCACTTCAATTAATATGCACGCGGAGGGCAGATAATCTTCTTTGTTAAGGATAACCGTATTTACATAATGAGCTGGTAAAATATCAATACCTGCAGCCAGTAATTCCCATACAGCGTTGCTATAGTTGATTAGTCTTTGCAGATGGCCTTCTTGATCTTCCCACTCATCATCTCTTGGCTGCGAAAGCCGCTCAATTTCTCCAATAAGCTTTTCTGCTGAACCAAGAATATTTCCCCGTCCTAAAATATCTTTCGGATCCAGGGCGAGCTTAATTCTTCGCATTCCCTCAATGCCTTCGTCGCCGACCATCAGGCGCAGGTATTCGTGTTTGTTTTTGCCGATACCGTGCTCGGCGGCCGGCGTACCGGTCAAATCAACGGCCCTTTGGACCAAGATGCTATATACTTTTTTCGCACGCACGTATTCTTTTTCTGTTTTTGGAACAAGATTGATATGGAGTTGAGGAATATGCCCCCAAATGACATAAGGAACATTGTGCTCTTGACAGGTCGAAATAGAAAATTCAAGAAATGCGCGCACATGCTCAAAGGGCACAGCCAAGTCGGTACCCATTTTTTCGAATTTCAAACGGCGATTAACTTCTTCGGGGATTGCGTGACGCATTTCCGTAACAAGTTTCGCCTGTTTGGGGTCCTCGCTTGAATGGGATAGCCAAACAGCTTTGTCCTGCTCTAATCTGTCCTCGCCGATCAAAGACAATAAGCGCTTAACGGTTTTATGTTCGTATATATCTTCAGTCTCTTCAAAAAATTCCTGTTCAATAAGAATTGCGCAATTCGCCCAGGCGGGGATGAGCTGGACATATTGATCGCGCACCACATCAAGCGCTGAACCATCCAAATAATCAATGGCGCGGATATTGATGGCTTTGGCTTTATTTCGCAA
>JBDRMG010000053.1:0-33716 GCA_043812495.1 Candidatus Omnitrophota bacterium
TCGCTTGCTCACCATGAATCTCTGTGGAGATTCATGTTCCGTCCCGGATATCCAGATTCCCCGGATAACCTAGTCCCCGATTCCCGGATAACCAGATCACCGATTCTACATATACTATTACTCACCCTTCTCGCCGCGGCCATTGTTTTAGCATTGACAAATCCAAAAGCTCTAGAGCAAGGATTATTCTTCGGCGCTGGCTTTTTGGGCGCCATAATCGAACCACGGCAGTTCTCTTTAGAACCATCGACCTCAATTTCTATAGATCCGCGCGCCTACCCTGATTCATCTACCGTCGGACAAGAATGGGAGATCATCAGGAAAATTGTTCCCCAATGGAAGAAAATACAAAAAGAAGTCGATCTGTTGTGGCGCGATCCGCGCACAGATATCAAGCTTGCCTATTCGTATGTTGCAAAATACGTGTCCAATCAAAAACAAATCACGCTGTTAATTGACTACAACAACCGAGGCTATAAAGCAGCCAGAGATGTTCTTATGGTTATGATGACGCCCTTGGTCATATGTTGCGTTCTATCCATCAGGAGTCGTTATCCAGATTATGATTTGAACAGAGAGGATTTGATTCATGTCGGGCTGTACGGTTCCTATCAAACATCAGACGCAGGGCTTGTTTATGCGTTAGGAAAATTAAAGGATTTTGATCCAAAATCAAGCACTCTGCAAACATTCCTTGCCAAAATGATAAGATGGGCCATTATCCAGGAAGTCTATAAGAAGATTTTGCCAGTATTGGGCCGAGAGATTTCTATTCACGGGTCTTTATCTTCAAAGACAGGAAGGGAAGATGATTCAGATATAAAGACTTTAGAAGATAAGCTTTGTTGTTTACCTCAAACGCAAACGCCTACGGAGTCGGATGTTAGTCAACCAGCAGAGACGACGACCGCTTTGCTTCATGCTTCCCGAAGACCAACTCGAGAAAAAACAATCGATAGTTTGCGGCAAAATATTCTTAAAAAGAATCCTGCTTTACAAGAAGCCATGAGCTCTATGGATAGAGAAGAAATAGAAAGGTTAATCCATGCCTTACGGATCAAGGAGGCTATCAAACAGAACCTTAGGGATTGTTTATTTAACGACGAATTCAGGACAACGCGATTTGGGAAGGAAAAAAGAGCAGGAGTCAGCGCCTCTATCCATAGAGCTGCGGAGCGCCTCAATGATAAATTAAACCAACTTTTTGCCAATATCTCTCGCGTACGGATTACGGGCGCGGTCGATATCCTCAGAGAAAAAATCCTTGGTCAATATCCTTCTTTGGAAAAAGCCATGGGGACTATGGGCCAAAGTGAAATAAGAAGGTTAATACAGACCCTATCGATCGGGGAAGAATATAAAAAACTTCTCGCCGCTTGTCTGTTCCATCAGACACTTAGCGTCGCTGATCATGAAAGACTCACAAAACCAGCAATATGGCAGATGGTACAGGGAGCTGCGCGGTCTCTTAATGAAATATTAGCGCATCTTGAGTCAGCAAAAGATCAAAAATTATCGACCGCGAAAGTCGCCAGCTATACAACATTTCCGATGACTACGGGAATGATCATCCTCGCTGCTGTTGTGATCGGATTGGCCCTGGGCGTTCTTCTTGTGCCGGGAGTGCGGAAGTGGCTCGCCCGCCTCATTAACGCGCCGGATGATCAAGAGATAACAGAAACCAGAGCACAGAAACCAAAGAGGCTGCTGGCGCAAAGCTCATACTCATCCGTGGCTGGGGACTTGAGCTTTAATACTGCGCCAGCGGCCTATGAATTTAAAGACGAATTCCAAGGATCCCGGACCTCTCTTTGGCGCGAAGTCTTCAGCATCGGTTTGACTACTTTGTTGATATTGACACCGTTTATCGGAAATTGGAGTCAAGCCTATGCAAAACAACCATGGTCTTCGGGGGTGGATCTTAATATCGCGCCTTTCAAAGACGGTATTTATATCGGTTTAACCATTCCCTTAGATAAAAATACGCAACAAATCGAGCGTCCCGCGCCTAAAGTCCACTTGGGATGGCAGGATGTGGCCTTAACTGTCGCAACCGCTGGCTTATTCTTGATGCTGCGCAATGAGGTGAAAGCAAAAGATCAATTCAAACATATTTTCACCAAGCATACTTATTACGAAGATGGCACCATAAAGATGACTACAACCTTAGAGCATTCTCCAGGGCCAAATGATTTGCCAGCCTATCTTTATGCAGATGTTCTGAATGCCATAGCCTTGAGCACTTTCGGCACTGTTCGTTCACATGGGTTTAATATGCCCCACCTGATCCGCAATACGGAAACCGCCGCATTTTTAGGCACATCCAAATTTGGATTAAAATATGCCACGATCGAATATCGTGACATTGACGGTTTTTCCTGGTTAATGACCGTTGGCTATGATGCGGCCAATTCCGGGATTAAAAATCTGCTGCGTTATGGGGAAGATCCGTTTTATGTGCTCGAAACGGACTTGTTGGTTCCTTTCGTATTTCGATATTACCCCCAGGGTAATCGTCAGAACAGTTCGTGGGATTGGAAAGTATTACCGGGGACAGTTGCAGAACTCACTGAGAACATCATTCAGGGATATCGTTTTGACTTCAAGAGCTCTCTCAAGGTCGCTGCCCCAGTTTTTGTCAACGACGATCCTCAAGGCATGCTGAGCCATCTAAATCATAATGTGATTACATTAAGTAGTGAAGATAATGTGATACTTTGGCATGAAAAGATTCATGCCTTCAATTTTCATGATGAGATAGGAGTCACTCTCGTTGGTGATGAGGAAATTTCATCGTTACTTAACAAAGCACCTTATTTGGGAGACTTCGGAACTTACCGGTTTTTAATAGATCACATCAGCTGGCAGCACGCTTTCAACTATTATGTTTGGTGCTATTTTAATGACTGGGCTAATAAAATTCACGGCTGGAATGAACATGACCAACTGCTTGAAGAAAGAGAACCGATGTCTTGGACGAATGATATTCGATTTAATATGGAATTAGAACGCTTTTCAAGAGAATTTCCATTTCACCAACAGCAGAGTATTCCGCAGCAGGATCCGTACGTTAGTCCCGAGGCCAGGATTATCAGTTCATGGGTGGCGCTCAATCTGATGCCCAATGTCCTGCAGTCTTTTGTGGTCTCAAGCGATCCGCAAAGACGCTTTCCTGCCGATACATCGGCCGTTAAAAGCGACACAACAATCTCTGTATCATCTGAGGAGCTACATAGCCTCATTTTGCCTGTTGGCATAATTGGCATTCTGATTCTTGCCGGCCTTGTCATAGTGGCAGTGCACCGCAACTGGTTCGGACTGAAGGATGTGTTTGATAGGGTTAAAGAAAAGATTGCTGGTGTAGTCCCCCATCGTTTTGCCGTAGGCAAAACGGACATGGGGGATCCCGCTGATCGTTTTGCCGAAGGCAAAATGAGCGGGATCCAAACAGACAAGAGGCCGTTGGTACAGGGAAGTAGCCTTCAGTCATTCCCTCGACAAGCTCGGGACGTTGCAGCTATCAGCCATCAGCAATCACATCAGCAATCAGCTGAAAGCCGAAAGCTGATAGCTGATAGCTCAAATGCGCTAACGGCCCGTTCTTTATTGGTTCGACTCGCTTCGTCCTTCGGCAAGCTCAGGATTCAGCTCGCTCACCACTGGTTGAAGAGTCGAGCCACCCTGCCCGTCCCGCCGCTTCGCAGCGAAAACCGCGGGCCGGAGAGCGAGTTCCGCCGAAGGCGGGGGGATCCAGTAATGACAACACAATTTAAGGAGATTTACTTAATAGTTTCGAGGTGGGTTAAGCGATGGCCGTGGTCTTTGAGAGATACTTTTATTTCTGAGACATCAGTTTTCAGGACGGCGACATCAGACTTAAGGATCGCGACATCAGATTTCAAAACAGCAATATCTGCCTTCATTATTCGAATATCGGCCTGGATTATAAATATTTGTTCCTTCTGCTTGCCCAATTCTTCAAATACGATATCAAGCTTTTTCTTGACAACCGATAAATCATCGATAATCGTCTTGATATCCGAATGGATGTTCTCAAGCACGACCGCGAATTCCCTGTCCTTGGAGAATTCTTTGAAAGCCTTTGTTGTCTTGCTGCCTTTGCTTTTCATAGCGAGAGTTATTGTAGGCCGGCGAAAAGTTATTGTCAAGGCAATTTCTTCCAGTACTCATGGAGCAAAAGAGAATATTGCGCCAACGGCCTCTTTCTTTAAACCTTGCGGCATCAACTGGCATGCGGTTTTAGTAGCCGTCCTTGTGACAGTGTTGACATTCTTGCCCCTGCCAAGCCAAAGGATCAGAGCCTTTGCCGAGGCTTTTGCCCAATCTTCATTGAGTTACAGCTGGAAAATAATGGATATGTACCCGGACCTTTACCGTTCTCTCAGCGCTCAGGAAAGGGCCATTTTCGACTATTTGATCGCTCGATTTGATATCCAGCCGTATCAAAAAATTCGCGTCGAATTCTTTGCCAAATACGCGCAATATATAAATGCCCGCCTAAAATACGATTCCAATTTCAGGAGTGAAGATTTTCTCGAAGAGTATTTTTGGTGGAAAGTGCAAACCGATCCGGCGTATACGGGTGTCCGGGGCGACATAAGCGAATTTTTCAAAGGGTCCAGCGGTCAGCAGAGCGCGTGGTCCCAACGTCATATTTATGACAATCCCGACCACGTGACCGCAAGCAACTGGATTGTCAACGATCAAATTCATCCCAATACGCACCGCGTCAAAGATAACGCGGATGCGCAAAATCACACCGCTTCTCTGAAAACTCAATGGCATGCCGTTATGTTCTTCAGCCGTACTGTGCTCGAAGGCGGGTCCCTCCAAGAACGGGACTTGGCGGCGTTGCAGCAAATCGTTAATGCCATGCTCGCGCTCCAAAATAGCGACGGCAGTTGGTTCGGCACTTACCGTTGGGATTTTAATATTTCTCCGACGGATGAAAAACCCACTGATGACATTTCCGGCATGGCCACAAGCCTCATTGTCTATTACATCATCACAGGCGATGACAGCGTTTTGGACGCGGCCATTGCGGCCAATGATTGGATCTTAGGGCAGCAAGACTTAAATGACGGCAATGAAACGTTTAACGCCTTTGGCTGGGGCGAAATACAAACAGACCAGGGAAGCGAAAAGATCAAAATCTTCCCGACGGTCTCGACCGCCATGGCCATAAATTCCCTCTTTGCGGTCTCAAGGTTTTCCGGTGAAAACCACGACGGCGCGGATTCCCTCAAATACATGACGCCGATTCCCTATGCCGCTGTTAAGTTAGTCTCATTTACAGGTTTTTGGGACGCAAGACCTCTGCCGGACGGCCAGCATTTTATTCTCGGCATGGCCGATACGACCGGTACGCTCATGACCGGCACCGATGGTTTAATCGGATCGCAGACCGATCCCATTCTTGTTCTGGATTATTTCTTTGGATCCGGATGGCTCCCGTATAATCCTCAATCGCGCAACGGTCTTCCCTGGCTTAAGGATTCTCTGGAGAATACTATTGATGTCAATGATGTGACTATCGTAGGCTATCCGCAGGACCCAAGCTCCCCGAGCGTCTGGGCCCAAGGAACAGCGCAGGTCGGTATTGCTAACGGTGTTGTGGGCAATACCGCGAATGCCGAATTTAACTACGCCCAGGTGCGTCTCCTCAAAGACCCCGTGACAGGCGGCATTTATTACAGCCGGGGCAGTCCTGAACAAGGCTGGCCGTGGAATTATCCTTATGCCGATGTTACGGGCACGATTCTTTGGATGCTTAACGGCAGCGGGGTCACGGTCCTCAATATTCTTAATGTGGATGTCATGACCCCGGCGGACGAAGGCGAAGAACCCCAAGCTATTCCGCAAGGCGTTCTGCTTGTCCGCGACCCGGCCCAGCATATCAATTATCCCAACCCGTTCAATGACGAAACCGTTATCCGTTATGAACTTTACCGCAGGAGTGATATGACGGTTCGCGTTTACAATATGCTGGGGCAGCTTGTCGAAGAATTCGAGGAAGGCTTGCGCGAACGCGGCGTGCACGAAATCCGCTGGGACGCCGATCCCGCGGCGAACGGCGTGTATCTTATTCAAATCGAAGCCAGAGACGACAAACTCAAAGTGATCGATACCGAAACCGGCAAAGCCGTGAAGCTCCACGCCGCCCTGTGGCCGTTGGGGATGATGCCGTTGAGCGGGTTGGGCTGGACGATGCTGGGGCTTGGGGTGTTGGCGGTGGTTGCGGCGGGAATCGGGATTGCCTATTGCTTGTTCAATATTTCAAGAAAGGCGCGAGGGGTGACTATCTCAATACCTTCCAGCGGAGACAACGCGAGAATATCCTTATCGCCGGTCACAAGATATGACTTAGAGGCCAGCGCGCAGGAAAGAACCATATTGTCTTTGATATCTCGACATATCTTCACTTGGATACGAGGATTATTAAAACGAGCTTTTTCTTTAATCAAGGCAATGAGAAGCTCGCCGTCCGCGCTAGGAATGGCAAAAGATAGTTCCGGTTTTCTTACGGCAAAGACGAGTTCATTCAGGAGTTCATCAGATGTAACGAGCAAAAATCTTCCTTCAACGAAAGCGTTGATAATCGCCCGCGCTGATCCTTTCAATAGTCCGCTGATGAACACATTCGTGTCAATGACGGCTTCGAGCATAATATTCGTCTCTAGCCTGATGGACGATTTTGGTGATTTGCTTCTGAGAAAGGGGATTCTTCTTAAGGCGGGCGTCAATACGAGAGAGCAATTGCTTAAATCGCGCCTTCCAGGTGTCGCGCTCAAGCTCTTGAATCAGCTTGACTCTGTCTTTGGTGGGAAGTTCCAAAATAGCTTCCTTAAGCTGCTTGGAATTCAATTTGATTTTGATCATGACTCAAGTATAGCGTTTTCAAATAAAAATGTCAACACCCCAACCCGGCAGGTATTGCAACCTGTCTTTGTTTACGCCGGCCTCGGGCCTGTTGGGATGATGCCGGCTACTGCAATCGACTGGATCATATTGGGGATGAAGGTGTCGCTCGTAGTGGCTGCGATGCTTTTCGTTTATCAGGCCATCCTCTATGTGAGGCATATCAAAAACGGCGGGACTTTCTTCCCAACATTTGTTTCTCCAAAGATGAAATACATTTCTCTCAAAAACCTTATAGGATTTTTTGTATCCCTTCCAAAGAATATTGTACCGCCTAGCTGGATTTTACCTCGCCATCCTATAGATGCCCCTGTATTGGGTGATCCGGGCATAGAAAAGCTGAAGCTAACAGAGATATATCAAAGAGACATTCTTGGGATGCGTGTGTTTTCTAGAGACATTGGGCCGAACCCAACTGCCTTTATTCGTAATGATTGGGCTGTTATAAGAGGCTATGGATGTGTTAGCAGGGATGGTTGGTGGGTAACAGAGTTACGTGATGGGGACACAATAAATCTTATTCGCTGGGGTTATTATCTTGCAAAGTTAAAGAAAGAATATGGCGTAAAGAACGCGGCGATCATTAGTCACAATGCTCATAAAGGCGGCTTAGCAATTCCTGCCGGAATGAAAGTTGTGATAGTCTCTGGATATGTGTCAATCTTTAATTCTTTTTGGATAGGATATGTCTATGGTCTATTTCAATTGATCGATAATAGTCGATCTGCAGAAAATCGCATCATTCATCCATCTCCATTTACAGGTTGGGATAAGCTGTTATGGGCCATTCGCATTAGGATTATGTCCATGCAGAAATCCTTAAAGCGATCCACCAGACAAATGGAATCTGCTGAATCTAGAGTAAACATCTTTATCCCAATACCATTGATTGCAGCGGATGGAGCAATGCTGGGGATTGCGGCGTTGGTGTCGGTTGCGGCGGGAATCGGGATTGCCTATTGCTTGTTCAATATTTCAAGAAAGGCGTGCGGCGTGAATATTTCCACGCCTTTAAACGGGGACAGTGAAAGAAGTCCTTGCCTTCTCGATCTCTTGAGAAATCTTTTTATTGGAAATCTTAAGTCTTTTACGGCGTTGATCGATGCTCGTCAGGATCGCGTCGAGGCGCTTAGCCCACGTTTCCTTTTGAAGCTTACGAAACAGCTCAATTTTAAATCTTATGGGCATGCGATCAATGATCTTCTCAATTTCCTTCTCGTTAATATCCAAAGACATCTTAATCATAATTCAAATCCTCCTTGTTTTGATTTCAGTATAGCGTTTGCGGGTAAAGATGTCAATGTCCGGCATTATCAAATCGCCAAGTTGCCGGTCTATAGCTTCGCCGCCGTCGATCCGATGGGGATGATGGGGATTGATTTGTCGGTTGAGGTTGTCGTCTTAGGCCTCGTTGGCGTCTTGTTGGTGGTTTTGGCAAGGATGATGGTAAAGGCGATAATGACAAATGGCAAATATCAAATGTCCAATAAATTCCCAATGCCCAATGTTAAATGGGTTTTGATTCATTGGAAATTTGTCATTGGTCATTTATTTGATATTGGGAATTTTTCATTTGGCATTAAGAACGAAACCTTGTCTCTTCCAGCAACATCCTATTGCCTCTTCGACCCCACGGGCTTGAGCCTGATTCCGATGGTTCTTCCGCTCTTAGGCGCGATCATGAATCGGGCAGATGTTGAAAGCAAAAAAGAAGAAATCATTGCTCGATTTGTCGAATGGTGTAAAGAGAGCCATATTGTGCCAGATGCAAGTAATGTTGAGAATTACTTAAGTGCTTTTACGGGCGGGTTGGACGATATTGTCTTGGAGCTTGCGTTAGAAATCTGCGGACAAGATGAAGAATCAGCATTAGCCCTTGCTGAGCAGTTAAAAAGCGACCTTATTAAGGGAGCAACCGCAGCCATAGAGAGCGAAGAGTCCGCCGAAGACAAAGAAAAACAAGAGGCGCTGGAAAAGGAACAACAAGAAAAGTTTACTCTGACAAAAGAGTTTAAAGTCGCATTTAGCGATCTTGGCTCCAGCAATACGGATAAAGCGCATCACGGAGAAGCAGTCATAAATCGATATATTCAAACACAAGGCAAGAGCGTCATTTTAAAATTAGTCGAAATACTCCAGGAATTAAAAAGTAAAAAAGATGGTCATGTTAAAAGAACATTTCATTCCGGAAGAGGACAAGACCTCAATAAGACAGCCGTGAGAAATCAGGTCAGAAGAATCAAACAACTGGTTTTGGACACATGCATCGCGTGGCTTGGCGAGGGCAATGAGGCCCAGGTGGCCATGGCCGAGCGCTTCATCCGTCAACTGGGAGGAAAAGAAAATTTAAAACATGCGCTTGGGGAGCTTGGAAGAAGAGAAAGAAAAGGGCGATTAAGCGAGAAAGAAGCGGCCCAAAAAGAAAATATCAATCGCATTCTCGCGGCTCTCGCCGTTATGCTCTTGGTCCTTATTCCGGCGGCGCTTATTTTCGGTCAATCCGCTTTCTACGCTCAAAACATGCTGCCTTTGGCCGCGATGGTCCTGGCCGGAGTTCTACAAAATTGCCAGGAAAAAGAAGACCCCGGTTTGTTAGATATCGTTACCACCAGGCAGTTGCTGCTTCGACAATTAGAGAAAGCGCTCGAAAATCCCGAGGGTACAATAGCCACATTCATCCAGATTACAAGTGAACTCATGAGACTGGGCCTGAAAGAAAAATTAATTGTCTTAAGCGCGGCTGTTCAAAAGGAAGTTGGAAGACTTAAGGACGTTGTTGAACAAATCAAAGCCGGCAAAGACGCGGCTGACTTGGCTTCCACGCTCCAAAGCATAAGCCAAAATCTGGATACGGCCGGCCTCGATGACATCATTCAAGCGGTTGATAAGATACCGCGGATTGAAAGAAACTTATGGCATGACGTGAAAAATGCTCTAGGGTTCATCACGGGCGGTCTCGGCCTTCTCCTGGCCCTGGAGGGCCAGAAGCAAATCGACAAAGCGCAGGAATTTCTGGATTTGATTGTGAAGGGAATCCATGACGCCGCGGACATCATCGGGGGCGATGCCCTTTATGAAGGAGAAACAGAGGATGACACGACCATCGGACTGTCCGCCGTGTTCGGCCTGCCTTTAAGCTGTGAGATAGCGCTTTTAGCCGGATTGGCGGTTGGCCTTGCGCTGGCCGTGCGGTGGTTAAGAAATATTGTTTTCAGCCGCACAAACCTCCCTTATCGAGGTCATAACTTTGTTGTTTTGGGCTATGCGTTCGGGGTGCTGCTGGTCGCGGCCGGGCTTTTTATGGCCTTGGTCGCGTCAGTTGAGTTGATACGAGCCGGCCAGATCGTTTTGGGTATCGTGGGAATTTTGTCAGGCTCTATCAATATCGCCATGGCCTCGGCGCTCGCAAGACTTTTTGGCATGTATCATTATGAAAACAAAAAAGAAGCCGCTGTTTCCCGCCAAAAGAAAATATTCAACCGAATCCTGCCTTTGACTGCCGGCATCACCATCTTGATCGGTCTTATGAATATCAGCTCTCTGACGACCGTTGGAATTATTTTCGGAATTCTGACCGTGATCGCGGGCAGTGCGGTCATGATTCTTCAGCCGCACCGGTTTGACCGGGCAGAGAAGGCCATGGCGCAGAAAACAGCTAATCAAACCCTCAGACATCTCGAGAATGGAGATCTCCATAAATGGGACCTTTGGGTCAAAATTCTCGAAAAGCTTCTTCGCTATGGCGGTCCTTTGGCCTGCGGATGGAAAGTTTTCAGGAAAGACGGCACCATGAAAAAAGGCGTTCAGAAAGAAGCTCTGAAATTCCTCAAAAAAGCAGATATTATCCGCATCACCGAGGCACCGGAAGAGTTCAGCCACATACCGCAAAATATTTTCCAGAAATTGCAACAAAAAGGCTGGCTCATTGTTTGTACGGATTCTCCTTATCTTTTGAACAAGAACGGAAAACAATTCCTCTTTGCTTTAACGCTTCATGAAAAAACAGGCTACCTGAATGAAGGGAAATATATCACCCTCGGCTTACTTGATCAAATGCGGGCGTTAGGCGGGCTTGAGGAACTTAATGATCTCATCGCTTTCGAGAATAAAAACCAGGAACAAAAGAAGGAAGATGCTGGCGAGTCCGAAGTATTAGCCCGGAAAATACTCGATGTTCTCAGAATCCGGCAAAAACAGAAAATGACGGTTTTGATCCTTTGCGATTACAATTTGGAGCGCTCCGTTATGGCCAGAGCTCTTATCGATGCGAGCGCGGACGAAGGTCTGCTGGATAGAATCGACATCATTACGGCCGGGATTTCTTTATACGAAAACTATCTCGACAGAGGCGCCGAGAGGGAGCTTCTCAGAAGATTGATCCAGGACCAACCAATCCTCTTTGGCCATATCCCTGTGGCCGCGCAAAGCCGTCAAATCAGACAAGCCGGTCTAATCTTGGTCATGACGGAAGAACAAAGAGCCTTTCTGATATCAAAATATCCCGAGATTGAAAAGAAAATATTCCTGCTTCTTGGGGATAAGGATTTACATGCCACTCAAGATGACCGCAAGATTATTAATGGCAAGACCTACCAGCCTTTAAGGCGAACTATCGAAAATCATTTGGACAGTATTCTTGACCGCATCGAATCAGCCGCGGCGGATTACGCGGGGGTTATCCGCAAAGAAGACGATTCGCTTAATAAAACCACTGAAGCAGAAAATGGTCCAATGGCCGGGTCCGGGCAGGGGCAAAAAATGCCATTGCCAACAAGCTCTCAAGAATTCCAATCACCCGCCGGAAGACTTTTGGATGCGTTCAAACTCCATGAAGCTAAAATTATTGAACAATCCGAGAATAATATCGTGGAGGGCTTAACCATTTACACAATTGAAACCCCTGAGAGAATCGACAGGACCGAGGCGCCGCAAGGATTGGAGATTTTGGATAATGAATTGGCTGCGGTCAGACGCTTCGATCTTCTGTATAACGATAACAGTGAGCTTATTGCGATCTTCCCTGTGCTTGAAAGGAAAGCAGAAGGTGCCCGATACATTGATTTTTGTGATTATTATGTTTCGTATGTCTTATTAAGAAGAGAAGGCAAAAAAGAAGACATCATCAGAGGCTGGCAGGAATTTGCAGCCCAAAGAAACAAAAATAGAGATCTAGTTGATCAGTACCAAAAGGCCAAATCAATCGGTAAGACAATCGAGAGGGTCTGGGGAGAAAAAGAAAAACAAACTCCTTTTATATACATTGAGTTGCCTGAAGAAAGCATTGTTCCATCTATGTATTCTTTTGATCCCAACATTTTCTTGGGGATTGATAAAGAAAGCAAGATCAAAAAGAAGATTGACCGCATGTTAACGCAGAATCCTGATACGGAGAGCGTCATCCTGATCGCTCCTCCAACGGTCTTCTCGCCCGCTTTCCATAAAAATCGATCTGCGGACGATGATTTTGTTATTCACATTATGCAAGAAGTCAAGAAATTTAAGTTTGCCAAAGATGACAATATTCTCGATTCGGCCACGGGCACGGGTTATCTTCTCTGGGTGGCGTGGGTTATGGCTGGAAAAAGAAAAGACTTGAACTATTATGCCCTGGATATCAATCCTTTGGCCGCAGCCAGTGCCCTTATTAATTTGCAAGACATTGCTGGAATTCCTGTGCAAGTCAAAGCACATAACAATGTCATTTCCAAAGAAGGCACGCCTGCATTTACAGAGAAACACAAAGACAAGATTAAGCCGGTTGTCTTCCAATTCATTATTTCCAACAGCCCTTCGTATGAAAAGAAAGAATTGGATGAACCGCAAGACAATGCCATGCACATAAGGCTTGAGCAATATCATGACGGCGGTCAGGCGGGACGGAACTATCTGTCGCGATTTGCCGAAGGCCTGCGCATCATTCAGGATTCAAAACGAGGATTGGCTGTTACTTGGAATGAAATCCCAGAATTAGGTCGCGATCCTGTAGGAGATATCCTCGCTCAAGCCGGATTGCATTATGAAAAAAACAAAGGCGGAATCTTCACTGACTATTGGAACCATCCGACGTGTCTCATCAGAAATCCGCGGCGAAAAGCGTTAGAAGTTATCCCCCAAGACGCTTCTGTCAAAGGCAAACCCAACGCAGAATTATCCATCTTCATCTTTAGCCAAGAATTTATGATTCCGGCATTAATTATGCTAAGCGCTGCAGTATTTTTGTATATCAATAGCTCCTCAAAATCATCTTCAGAAGAAACAGTCAGATATTTTAGCACTGGCGAAGGCCAAGATCATAAAAACGCTTTTGAGAATATGCGCGAGGCCATAGAGCTTGCTCTATCGATAAAGGATAAAGACGACGTATTGAGCGGAATTGTCGAAATATTAACGTCCGCTGTTTATCATCGCAAAAGTAAACCTGTGGCCCAAACCATTGAATTCCTTATTGCTAATTTCCAGATGCCCCCTCACTTAAAGTCCGAACTTTATCAGGCCTTATTATATGCATTTGAGTATTTCGATAATGAACACGCAGCTTGCGCGTTAGCCAATCTGATGACCCGTTTACCGACGCCTGGTGAACTAGATCCACTAAAGGTAAACGGTCTCCGGCTATTTAAATCGAAGGCTCATCAAGGAAATCGCCTTGCGGCCCAGACATTAGCGGAATTAGCTCCTTATTTACTAAAACTCATGACTCATCCAATTCCTGATGATTTAAGAAAAGAGGCTGTTAACGCATTAATGAAATTGCCTCTTGGAATTAGCGGTCCAGAACTCAATTTGACTGAAGGAGATTATCCTCTTGTCAGAATAGAAGATGTATTAAGCAAGGTTGACTCCGGCCATCCTCGCCATGCCAGATTCATTTCACGGCATTTAGGCCTTTCAATGGAATTGGCTTATTCAAGGCAGCTAGTTTATGATCTAGACGATGATAATCTTTTAGTCTTCAAGATATCCGACAAAAATGGGAGTCCTTTAAGTTTATTGCGGGAGGTGTTTTGGATGAAACATCTGAAAACACTTAAGCAAAATGGAGAATTCGAAGACGTAAGATTTGAGATACCTGAGCCTTTAGAGTTTTCAGATTCTCATGTTATTAAACTGCAAGATATTCCCATCGATGTTCCTCGCGGGCTAAAGCTTCATCCCAAACAGTACGCGATCTGCTTTGTGGTTCATAAAGACTATTTTAGATATCCCAATGAAACAGATCCTGAACTAAGACTTAATGAGGAGCAGGCCCTAGAGGTTTATCCTAGAAATGCTTTTCTCTTAGGCCGCCTTGCCTCTTTAGGTATCCTCACCACGGATGTTATTGCTTTATTTCACAGCAGGATGCAGGCCTATAAGACAGATCGCGATGGTGGCATATACCATGTCTGGAAAAGAGGACGACAAGATCGCTGGCTATATTCTTGCGATTGTCCAAATTTTGGCGTAAGCGGCGGAAGAGACTTTGAACACTACATATCGTGGCCGACAGATCAGCCGCCAGCAGGTTACATGAAAGGTCAATTAGGATTATGCCATCTTATGGAAATACACTTTTTAAGTCTGCTTGACGCAAGCGGTAGTTACTTTAGAAATAAGGATAGAACCAGAGTAGGTGTAGGTGAAAATTCCAGGCCCGTTGATGCTCGAGACTTATTCGATGGGGAGTTATTTAGGAAAATGGTTGAGAAGATCTTTCTGAATTATTATCGGGGTTTTACAAGAGAAGCTTGCGCAAATGAACTCCCCGTGAATTTTGATTTTCTTATCAAGCGAATGATTGATGAAATGGGCGTGGATAAATATATGACCGAAGTGTTAAGAAAAGATATCCAAAATCGGATGTCTGATGAAGAATTTAGAGAAGCACTTGTCCGTGGAGGTTTCTCTAAGGAGGAGGCATCTGCAAAAAGAAAAGGGGAGAGTCCTGTCGCGATTATGACCGGTCCGCACCTAGGTGAGTTTAATCAAGCAACTTCTCTTCCTGAGATGTTCGATGCCATAGAGGCTATGGTGGTCTTGTGCGTACAGGGTTTGTATAGAAAAGAAAACGATCCAAGTCAACCTCATTCCGATTTTGTCGATAACTTACCCGTTGGATATTTCGTCTCTGGGAAACCGCAAGCCAATCCGAACCTCATAATCGAAAGAGAAGAAACACTTTATAAGCGTTGGATTCAAGGAACCGCGTTAGAACAATTTGTAAGAAGTATAACAATTAAGCAGAATAGCGAATCAATTCTCGAAGGGACCTTGGTAACAGATTCCTACGAGATTCCTTTTGAGATTCAGGTCCAAGACGGAATCCTCACCGGGCCGGCCGCGGCGATTGAAGATAACGAGGATCGCCGCGCATACTCCAAGGAACTTGTTCGCGTCATTCTCAAGTGGCTTAAAGACGAAGGATTCGTCCAAGGCCGGTTTTTTGTCAGCAATAAACATGCTGTTTCTTTTCTTGAGCAGACATTGATGTTTTGGGCTGGCTCAGAAGAACAATCTTTTCGAACGGATACAAAGGGCGCGATTTATACGGTCATAACCTATGACCTTACAAAATTGGATCTTGATGCGCAATTAAGCGTCCGGGATACGTTACCAAACAGGAACGCATCAAGCGATTCAAATGATATAGGCGCGCTCTTCTGGGATGCAGCGTCTTTCTTAATTTTTGTCTTGGCCATGATGATATTTATCGCATTGATTTCCAGGGTCATAAAAATCGCTTATCGCCGCTTTGTTATCCTTAGGGGCATTCAAAAAAGCTTCCCCGTTCTTTATCCCAAAGACATGATCGGTGCCGTTGAATCCGTCCAAAGAGTCAAAGACCCTTCTGTTTCCCGGCTTGACAAAGTCGGACACGCCCTTGCCCTGTACCAAATGTCCTATCGCCAGTTTAAAGTCGTGAGAGACGCCCTTTCCGGGCATATCCATCTCTTTGGTCTCATGACGCTTTCCGCGTACAGTCATTTCGGACATAACCAAAAGATCTTTGGAAAACTTATGCACGATGAGATTTTCCATCTAGTCGGAGGAGTTTATAATTTATTACCCTATAAGTTGACGACTTTGGTTAAAGGCCCAAGCGGCATGTATCTCAATGAGAATTTCTACGGCATGCCTTACCTCTTCGACCCTTACTGCCGAAATAGGACCAGCGCTTTTGCCCGCAGAGAAAACGAACGCTTCAGGATCGATTTTAGAGCCGTTGCCGATATTGCGGCCGATCAAGGTTTCACGCTCACCTTTGAGATTGTTCGATACAATGGGCACCAAGAAGATGCAAATGGTTCACCCATTCAGATCACAAGCGATGGCCGCTATGTGATCGTCTATTATCGCGTGTCCTCACCCTTAGAAGAAGCGACTTATCGTGTCGCCTATCGCACGAAGGTCAATGAGCTTCAGGAAAGGCTCGATGGGACGCAAGAAGCAGACGAAAGACTTGCTCTCTACTTTCGGCTGGCCAGGCTCTATTTCGATCTAAAAAATTATAGTAAAGTCGTGGACTTGGTCGATAGGACAATCGCAGGACTGACGCGCGTGGATGCGTTTAGGCATGGGCCCTTAAAACGTAAAATGGTCGTCTACTATTCCTGTTTAAGAGAACTTTTCCAAGCTAAAGACTTTGACGAAGCAAAGACGTTGGATCATCTATCCGAGATCAGAGAATCATTTGCCTTTGAACTTGTTGCTTTTGAGACATCACCGCTGAAACCAGAAATCGAAAAAGCAATCAACACAATCGACCGGCTTACGGTCCTTGTCGAGAGTGGAGGAACAAAAACCATGGAACGACCCGCCGATCTTAGAGGTATGCTCAATAACGTTATCGCTGTCAGTAATCAGATATTTCATCAATCTCCAAGTCGGCAGGACCATAAACAAAGAATCAGTGAACTTTGCGCCTATATCAATACGATTGAACCAGGGACAGACGAATTTGAGCTTCTCAAGCATGTGCTTTGGAAGATGACAAATCTAGGCTTTATTGTGACGGACGATTTATTTGCGATGCAAAGAATCCTTAAGACAGTCCTTTTAAACAAACGACTGATGGCGTATCTCTATTCCCATTTGCGGGAGCTTGAGAAAAACGTAACCACAAGTGCGCAATTCCGGTCCTCTCTCAGGGCAGCCACAAAAGAAGCCGGGGCCCATCAGAGACGCGCCGATGCTATTGAAGATTACTCCATTAGCGGTTTAGGCCGGGAAGCCGTGGAGAAAGAGATTAAAGACCTGAAGGGCGGCAAAGACTTGGAGGGCGCCATAGATTTTCTGATTAAAGACGGTCTTATTCTTGAGCCGGACCGTTATGCGCTACTCACCGAAGGTGTCGAAAGAAGCGATGTCAGGTTTGCCGCGATTTACAGGGCTGTCGAGATTGCCGCAAAGAATCTCAACGTCAGCATAGACGTGGTGATAAAACTCTTGCGTATGCGCGGAGTGTATTTTGTCATGGCGCCCGACGGCTGGGGCATCGGCGAATCGATCGCGCTTTATCGCAATCAGCCCGTGATCATCATGGATAATAATCGCAACGAAAGGAACATTGCTCACGAAATCGAATCCGTGCTCACGGGTTTTGACCATCAAGCCATTCTTCTTATCGACCGGGGGCAAGTGAATAAAACGCTTCGGGAATTGATCGATCAAAGAATGGAGGACGCGCTTTTAAGAGGCATTTTCCCTGAGATCCAGGATTACAACTCAAAAGGCAGCGAAGGCCTCATCGAGGCCGGGCCGGTGGATATCGATGCGCTGGTCAATCAAATCTTGTCCGTTTTACGCAAAAAACGAATAACACATGAAGGCACGAAAGAAGAGAAATTAATTTCTGAAATTATACGCTTTACCAAGAAAATTGAGCCCTGGTTTATTCGCTTCATTCGCGAAAAGATTCACCCAGGCAACCTGAGAATTTGCCGCAAGACCGCGTTTGCTTTGGCGCGCATCTTGTCAGATCAGTTTGGCCTGCCCATATTTGGTTATGATTCAATCAGACTGGAAGTTGTAAGTGGAATATTAACCAATCCAATCAATGGTCATTATTTTGTTTCACTCATTGTCGATAACAAAAAAGCTCTGTTTCTTGACGGATCCCGTTGGTTTGACGATGATTTCATTTTAATCCATGAGTACGATGATGCCATAAAGCAGCTTGATATTTTTGAATGCTCTGAGGCCAATGTTAGTCAAACTGCTTCCGGCCACACGTTATTATTGGCTATGTTAGCCGCAGGATATCGAGAGAGAAAGAAATTGATGGCAGGACAGCTTGAATTGGATAAAGAAACAAGCGATTTCGTTGATCGTATCCGACAAGAGTTTTCCAAACAGAAGTCCCGCCTTGGAATCATAGCATCGCCATTATCCATTCTCGGCCTTCTCGGCCTCTTCGCAGCGGCTTTGATCATCATCCCTCACGCCCTGGCCGCCGGCTTCTTGGGCCAGGTGTCGATGTTAGCGTTGGTACCGGTGTTGGGAAAGATAGGAGAAAACCTTGAATCCAATAGAAAGATGGAGAGGCTAGTTATAGGATTGATAGAAGCATTAAAATTTATCCGTTTAGATGAGAATGATATTGAAATTATGATTGCATTTTCTGGGGAAATTCACGCTGAGGATGCTGTCAACAAATTCTTAAAAGACCAGGATTTCAGAGAAGAAGTTCTTTCATCCATGGTTATCGCTTTACCGAATAATTTGCAAAAGTTGTGGGATACGAGTGAATCCCTTTCTTTAGAGAAACACCAACTTATGTTTGTCATTAATCGGGTTGCCCAGCGCTTGGGACAAACAACGATTAATATCGTAAGTCAAGAAGATAATATTCAACATCAGTTGAAAATTCCTCTTGATGTAGGCGTTGTAAGAAGATCTATTCGGTATTTTGCATTGACTTCTAGTTTGGATACAGCATTAAAAGATCTGCTACGTAGAACTTTTACGCAATCCACCGGTTTCGAATTTAGATTACGCAACCTTGCCTTGGATGAACGCGCAAAGGAATTTTTGACTGCATTTCTGCAAACCAGAGACGGTTCTCAAGCAAAAACCGGAGAGGCCTTTAGTTATTTGCTGAAATTGACAAAAGCGGGTCAGACGCCTAATTTTGAAGAGATCCTGAGACAAAGAAGAGAAAGGTTGCATCAAATAATAGAAGAAATCGAGGCCTATGAGAATATGATGGCCGGAACAAAAGAAGACGGTTCTTCCATTGATTATGAACGCGACGTGATTATGGGTGGCTTGCGGCCCCCTCTTGGCAATAGGGAAGATACTCTCAAAGAAATGAATGTAATTAATGACATTCTTGGGTTAGATGAGAATTCTGTCCCTGCTCTTTTTGACGAAAGAATATTCCACATTGGAAGAATTCTTGCTCCGCGGCATAAGCGTATCCGAAGCATTTCTGATTATTTAGAGATGTATTTTCGCATCTATCCCATCGACAAGCACCAAGAGGAGATTTCCGAAATAGCCCTAGTTGTCCTGAATAAGCTCTATATGTTTCTCTCGGAATTTACGAAACTTCTTAGGGGATTGGAACAGATTCTTGATGACGAGAAGGTTATCTTCCGGGAAGAAATTTTATTTTTACGTATACCTAAAATTATGGTCATGAAGGAAAAAATCATTGATGCGTATAAGGATGCACAAGAGCTGTTAAGCAGGCAAGAATATGCAAAAGCCATAAGATCCGCCTCAGCAATCTTTGCAAATGTCGATAGCGAATTATCTAATAATACATATCCCACGCTTATTAATCGTCAGTTTACCTCTATCCTGGCTAAGAGTGCCCGCGATGAGAAAGTTCAAAGAGTCTTATCAAGACTCAACGAAATCGATTTTGACAATGCTCGCTTAAACGCTTTTATGGTTGGTGTCACTACGGAGGGGGCTGCTTATTCATTGTTGAAATATCCCTATATACGTAGCTCGGATAATGTCATTGGCTTCGGAATGGAAATTGACCCTTGGGAATCTATCAAGCAGGCTTTTTTGATTTATGAGAATATTGATATTTCTGGTATTGAGCGAGAGTGTCCCAGAGAACCTCTTACAACTAATATTCTTGTTTTCGGCTCACGGGTAGATTTGCTTATTACCGAACTTCTCAAAAATGCCATTGTATATGCAAAATTTAATGAAAATACGCGTTCCTTGACCGGAAAGATTCGCGAAGACCATAGAGAGACAAAAGAAGGATTTCTTTATACAATTGAAGACAACAACAATGGTATCCTCCCGAGAAATTTAGAGAAAATCTTCTATGTTTGTGAATCAACTAGGGGGGATCTTTATAAGAAATTTGCAGGAGGAGGCGTTGGCCTTGCCGAAGTGAAAAACATCGTGGATATGCACAATGGAAGCATCCAGGTTATAAGTAGAGTCCGTGGCGAAATGGCGTATGAGATTAACTATAATAACGGAAAGTTTTCAAAGGTCAAATCCGTAAATCAGAAAAACGAACAAGCACATTTAAGGTATCCAACCGGCACCAAATTCATTATAACTCTACCTTATCCTATGATTTATGTTAATCTTGTTGCTCCACCTTTTGAGGAAAGGGGGGAGAATAATGAATTACCGCTTACAAAGCTCGACTTTAGTGTCAATAAAGACAAAGAAAACTTATCGCAGAGTGGATACCTTGAATTATTTACAGGTGCCGTTGATTCTTCTCTTGCGATGGGATTGGCGGCGGCTGCGGTGCTGGCAGTAGTCACGGCCACAGGGTTGATTTTAAGAAAGAACGAAAAAGTGAATGGGGCGAGGGCGCCGGGAGTCAGTCAATTTATAAGTAATCAAATTAAGCCGCTGTGGCCAAAAGTCAGAAATGCGCTTGCTCGACCTCTTACCGTGGCTGGTGGAAGAGCAAGTTTGGCCACAGCGGCTTTTGTATTATCCGTGGTCCCGACGCTCCGACGTTCCGTCGAAGATCCGGATCCCGTCTTCCACAATTCAATATCAGAAAATTTCTGGACTGCTCCGATACCACGAAATAATGAAAAGAATGTCGGGGGTCGGAGTCCCGACCGACAACGAAGTTGGAGCGTCGGAAGTGGGGCATCACGATTGCTTCCTAGCGGGATTTTTGCCTCCAATCAGCTTCAATTAAATAGGACAAAGTCGATTATATCGTTCCAGCACAGCCAAGCTCACGCCTTCTTCCTTCCTTTACTTTCTCTTATGAACAGTGAAACCACCACAGGATGGCTTATGCCCATAGTGACTACTTTGGTCGTTATTTTCATTGTCGAGAAAATATTTAGGCTCAAAGCACGAAAGATACTTAATGCGTCGGAGTTAACCGAAGAGCAGATTCCTCAACAACTGGCGAAATGGCATTTTATTGCCGCGTTTTCTCTCGCACTTCTGGGAACTCTCAGCCTCAACTTAGAGATGCTATGGAACGCGCTCGCAAATACCCAAACCGCTGAACCGTTAAGCTTGATTATAAATATACTCCTCATTTTCACGGCGATGTTTATTATATCTCTGTTTATGTTCAGAGGAGCTATACGCAGAGAAGTAGAAGCTTCACGAAAGGAAAAGGAACAAGAGACGGATGGTAGTAGTGAGACCCTCAAGCCGGAAGACCTCGTCGAATTCGCCGCAGAACATGGCTTCATCAAAATGCTGGCTGAAATTGACGGGAAAACGCCGCAACAGATAGCATCTCTCTTTGTCTCTTTCAACGAAGTGAATTCGCCCGGATTCAACCTTATAAAAATGCCGCTGCGCTCAATGGTATTATTTATCAACAACAACCCATCTCTTTGTGAAAGAGTTTCCAAAATGAAAGTCACCCGGCGGCATGGAAAGATGAACCGTGTGGAATTCCTTTTTAACCCTGCCCAAGGTCCCTATGCGCACCTTAGCATAGAGAGAAACGGAGATTCTTCCCAATGGTCCTGGTCTTATCGATTGGGACGCAAATTCACATTGTTCTGCTTTGTGGGAATACGGCGAATTATTAGCATCGTAAGGGTGGAGAGAATGTTGACAGAAGAAGATTATCTGTTGTCCGAGGGCGGCCTAAAACCAACGCCGCAAGACAGCTCCGACACGGCCGGTTCCTCAAGCCAATCATCCGAGCTGCTTTCAATCTTCCATGGGCCTCATTTTGTTTCTCTCCTAAGCGGAATTATTTTGATCATCCTAACCGGACTACTTTTAAGATACGCAAAGCAGGTGCGGGCAGAGGATATCAAGTGTCAAGTTTCAAGTGTCACGTGTCAAGGCAATCCCTATCCCCTCAACGCTGAATTTAAAGATCCTCAAAGACAGAAGGTACAAGATACAAGAAATCCGTCAAATTCTTCGAATTTGACGAGACCTCGGCAATTTGTTGGAAACAAATTGCCGGGCAAGCTCCAAACAATACTCAAGAATCAAATTTCAATATTCAAACGTTTGGGATTTGGAAATTGGAATTTGGATATTGTTTGGAATTTGTTACTTGGTGCTTGGAAATTCAAATCTCCTTTGTCCCCAATACCTCAATCTCCCAATTTCCTAGTCCCGGGTCGCCCCATCGCCGGATCACCCCATCAAACTCGCTCTACGCTATCCGCTATCCTTGAGCGTTTAGCGTTTAGCGTAGAGCGTAGAGTTGATAAAGACCTATACGCTAACCGCTATACGCTATCCGCTATTCCTCTTACCTCCGCGGCCCTCATCCGTCTTCGCCCCGCCTTCGGCGGGGCTACGCCGGATTTCACCCAACAGACTATGAAGACGGATGAACCCGGTGAAGCTAAACGTGAAGTCCCGCCGTCTTTTGGCGGGATGAAACAATTTAGCGAAGACGGGTCATATCCAGGCACCACGCCTGCGTGCCGTAATGTCGCACTTCGGCGTGCAGGCATGGGCTTTAACCAGTGGGGCTTCATCTCCCTCGCTGCCGCGACGGTCCTCTTCTTTATCATGCCTCATAGTACGGCGCTAACTTCTGACGCATTTCTTTTAGGTAAGATTCAGAATGTACCGGTAGACAATCTTTCTCTTTTAGGGCGGACAGGGAAAAACCTAAAGCAGCTTGATGAATTCTTCCACGGTGAGATTGGCGTTGCGGATCAAAGACCGCAAGGTACCCTTGGCGAGGATTTTGTGGTTGGGAATAGACAAAACGCTACACATACCTTCCTTTTCCATGATGATATGAGAGCCGTAACGCGCGATAATCCATCCGTCCTTACGAAAGGCCTTGACAGCCTCTTGGCCAGAAATATCAGAAGGAATCTTGGGCATTTATATCGAAACCTCATAAAGAAGTTCTTCTTTATGCTTGGCTTTTTCTCTTTCAGCGCGCCTATTGAGCACCTCAAGACAGCCTCTCATCGCGTCCTTGATGTTTTCCTTAACTTCCTTAAGAGTTCGTCCTTGACTAACGCAGCCAGGAATGGCGGGACATTCAGCAACGTACCAACCGTCCTCGTCTTGCTTTATGATAGTCTTATATTTCATCTTGCGCTACCTCCTTATTTTCACTTCGCACTCAAAGATAGCACGAACGCACATGTAAGTCAAGCCATAGTCGCGCCATTAGGCGCAATGAGTGAAAACACAATCATCGACAGTCATCTATTGGCCTTTGCCCTTTTGACAGGGGTCATCTTCCTTGCGCTTGTGGCGGCGCTTTTAAGATACAGTAAGCAGATTCGGGCACAGAATGGCATTGACCATCAGACATTGGTCACAAGTTCCGCCACAAACTGTGGCGAGACCTCGCCGCTTTACGGCGGGCACAGGGCACAAGTCACAAGTAGAACCCTAACCTCTAACCCCCATTTCCTAATCTCTAAAATAACAAACCCGCATTGGATTCATTGGATTAGAGGATATCCGGGGATCCGGGGATCCGGGACTAGGATATCAGGATATCAGGAGATTGGGGACGTAAATGATTTGTCCCCGATTTCCCAATCGCCGGATTCCCTAGTCCCGAGTCACCCGATCTCCAAATCACCTCACCAAACTCGCTCTACGCTATCCGCTAAACGCTATACGCTCATAACCTCCGCGGCCCTCGTCCTCATCGCTGCCGCGGCCATTTTTACTTCTTTAGCGGAGCAGGCGTTTGCTTCTAGCGCTGTTCTTGCGCCTTTGGCATTGATCGGATCAATTGCAACACAGGATTTTGGCGATTTTGTTTGTCAATATGATCCGGATGGCAATATTAACTATATTGTCAATCAAAATGGGGAATTATTGGCCCTTTATCGGCATCTTGATGAACAAATCAACGAAAGCTCAATCGAAAGAGTTAAAATTCGGAACCTATTTGCTAAGGACCCGGAATACATTGTCCTTGAGCGTGATTATTCTGATGGCCATATCGCGTTTTCTATCCTTGTGAATAATGAATTCGCGGGCTATCGACGTTTCCAAATAGAAGACAGAACTTTTGTCTTGGAAAAGATTAAAGTTAAAGATCACTTCAGCAATCAAGGCATTGCCATGAGTATTTTAAATTGGCTAGCCCTGGAAGCAAAAAGAAAGTCCTTTGGGCTAAAAATTGAAGGCATACACAATCCGCTCATTACTTATTTTGCTGGCAGAATTTATGATCCCGAAAGAAAGATTATGTTTTCTGCCGTTCCGGGAAAATGGTCTGCGCATGACCATGTTGATGCTTCATTACTAGACTCCGAAGTCGTCGGTCCCTTAGAAATCATGACAGGGGAAGAGAGGCCGGCGTTGTTGCGGCCTCAAAAAACGACTGATGGAAACTTAATAACAAAATCATCAATCGAAGGCGTTGATATTAAAATGGATGGACTCAAAATCATAGCGATTGATCAGGAAAGTGGCAAAACATTACAAATCGAGTACAAAGGACTTATTTCGCTCTCCGGCTGGCCAAAACCGATCACAACGAAACAGCCAAGAGACCAAAAACCAATAGGCGGAGTTTCCTCAAATGTTGATAATCGTAGATCGCATCTTGCGGCAACACCTTTGACCGGCACAGAAGCCGTGATTAGCATCGATTTTGCAATAATATTGTTAATTATTGCCCCGCTCGCCTGGTGGATTTATTCCGCTCTAAAGAAAAGAAGACAGACGGATTACTTGGACGAATATTATAATCAATTCAGCAAAATGCCGAAATTCAGCGTTCTTATCCGGGATATCTATTGTCAAGGGAAAGCTGTTTATCGGCAATACTTCTTCGGGCGATATTACGGAAAGGTGAAGAAACCCTTTGTCTTCCTCGCGCGGTTTATCAAAAACCTGCCTCGTGGAATACTTCTTCTCTTCTTGACGATCGGCGCGATCCTCGCCGTCATCATTTTTATTTTGCTATCTGCGGAAGCGTTTGCTTTGAGCGCCATGTTGTTGCCTTTCTTGGGCTTGATACAATCGGACGATAAAGACCATAACTCTTGGTATGCATCCGAGCCAAAAATGTTTGTTGACCCCGATGTATACATCAATGGCCTCAGGGCAATTGGCCGGGCCATAGACGAATGGCGATTCCACGAGGGAATGCAGTTGGCTGACATCTACCGACTCTCCCGGGGAGATCCAAAGCCGGAAATATTTGATGACGAAGTTTTGGAAGCCTATCGGCCTGCCATAGAATTGTTTAACCAACTTTTGGGTAAAGAAATGAAAAGGGAGTTCGGCCCTTCTACCCTGCTTTATGGAATAAAAAGATTGCATTATCTTTTCTCAATAGCTGATGCAAAGACTCGTCAGCAATCCGGGGGGCTGCGTCCTGACGCCCTTGGTCAGTTTGAACGATTGCTTGAGTATTTGTTTAGCGACGAATTTGGGGAGCGATTACACAAAGAGGCCCTTGATGCCATCAGCGATATTTTCATCGAACTCCTCAAAAGTCAAGTTTTGGGTTCCGGAAATCACCGCGTCTTTGGGCTTGCCATGAACTATATTCTAATCAAAACCGGATATAGTCCGTTGATCTTGACAGATAATAATGTCGAGGAATACCTGAGAGCAGCCTATCCGATCATTTCAGAAGATGAAATTCTAAACGATGCGGCTTATGCGCGGATGAAGAAAGACATGCAAGCGCTGCTTGAAAAGAATGTCAGGCGCATAGAGGACAAGCTCCAGAAACGTCTGTCCGGCGTCAACGGCCTTCTGACACGCGTGGAACGGGATCCTCGCTACGGTTATTTGAGAGACCTTGCGGATCCGCAAGGTACGGGTGAGCTGGCTGCGGACGAGAAATGGAGTCACGTGAATCAGGAAGATTTTGACTGTGGCCAAAGAGAAGAAAATACGAGAGAGTTGAGGCCTCATTTACCCGTCATTGTCGCTTTTGCCAAATGGATCCTGGATTGCGAGGATTTTAAAGGCAAAAAACTTGTCTTCTTGGGGCGGTCTTGTGATCTTGTCTATGACGCGGCCGAGGCGCTCACACATTTCGATTCCGCATACCAAGATCGGCAGGGAGATCTTTTTGTTGTGGATTATCCCGGACAGTCCTTTGAGCATGTCTTGCCCATCAAGCTGGCAGGGTATGCGCAAGAAGCGATTGGCCTTGACCCAGAAAATACTCAGGGTATCGTTCTGATTAATGAGATGATTTTTGGGGCAAAAGGTCATCTCTGGAAACAGATTGAAACTCCGGAAGAAAAAATTGATACGGTCATTATGCACGCACGGGGCCGGAAAGGAAAAAATACCTACAGCCAGAATGTCCCCCGCGAAGAACGGCAGGCCGTCATAAACGCCGCTTATTGGCTCGGCAATCGTTATGACAGTGCCAGAAATTATGACGTAAAAGGAGGTGGAGTCAATACACCGACTCTGAGATACAGTTATTTAACAAATTACGCGCTTAGACGTCTCCTGCACAAAATGCTTATTGCGGATGAAATCAAGGGAATGCAAAGGCCTCAAGGGATCGCCATCCTCGGTTGCGGACGCTGGGCCTTTTTGAGAATTATTCCGAAACTTTTGGCCTTGCGCCAAAACCCGGATTTTCCGTACTTTAGCCAAGATCAAATCATTTATCTGGTCCGTCCGCGCGACCCGACATCCAAAAAGAACAGTCCCTGGCGGAACAATATCGACGGGGTTTTACAAAACAATTCCAATATCCAGATTCTCGACACGGAAGAAGAAGCGATGCAACACGAGGATGTCGGCATAGTCATAGCGGCTAAACGCTTTGCTAAAGACAATGAAGAGGTTTGTCTGCAAGCCCTCTTGCATGGCAAGGATGCGTTTACGGAAAAGCCTCTGGGCCCAAGGGCGGACGAACTCGCCGCTTCGGCAGAACGGCTAAAGAAAATCTATGCCGTTGGTATGCAATGGATTTATGATCCCGACCTCCTCTTTCTTAAAAAACAAATGAAACAATTGGGCCCGATCGTATCGATAGAAGCCGCTCTGCTCAATTCAAAAGAAAATGACGATATGGACCAATTTGACAATCTTGGTATTCACCTTTTAGCTGCTTTAAATATACTTTTGGGTGACCGGCTCAATTGCTTTGAAAATCTGACCCTGCTCACTGATGCCGCCGAGCATACAAAGCGCGTCTATGTCCGGTTTGACCTTAACGGGACAGGGCCCCTGTCGGTTGTCATCAAGGCCGATAATTTCTACAAAAGCGACAAAGAGCGCCGCTACATCACCGTCTGCGGCGAATACGGTTCAATGACGCTTGATTTGATGAATCCGCGAACGCTCACCGCGCGCCTCACAGAAGACATCCCCGGTTCCGCAGCAAGAAGTATAACTCTTGAACAAAATGTTGACCGCGATGCGATTCGCATAGGATTCGAAAGATTTTTCCGGGCCGTTGCCACAAGAGATGAGGGCATGCTTGAAACCAGCGTCCGAAAGGTCCTGCCTGTCTGGAAGATCGCGAAGGATATTGAGCAATTAATCCAAGATCAAAGCAGCGAAAAATCTCATCCTGTTTCTCCTCAAGGTGCCGGCAAAAGAAATACCGTTGGCACATTCATGCCGCTTTTGCAGGTCCGCTCAAAGCGCGACTGGGGCGTTGGAGATTTTGAAACTATGAAAACAGCGGTTGATTTCCACTCGCAAACGGGTCAAAACATTATTCAGATTCTGCCGTTTAATATGTCTTCCGCCAATAATGCGCCGTATTCGGTGGCCAGCTCAAGATTGATGGATCCGGTTTACATCGGCATTGAGGGTCTTTTAGCTGAAATCAATAGCCCGGCTGCCCGTCAAGCGATTCAAGACAGCCTTCAAACTATCGAGGAATTACGACAAGCCGATCAGGTTGATTATGAAAGAATCCGGGCACTCAAACTGAGTTTACTCAGGATGATCTGGGAATCTTTCCGGAAAAATGAAAAAAGCGCTCTGAGCAGGGATTTCGACATCTTTCAAGAGGAAAATAAAAGTTGGCTTCAAGATCATGTGCTTTATCTCATTCTTAAAGACTTCTATATCAAAGAGGAAATGTCCTCGGGCGCTGACTGGAACAAGCTGAAGATGTGGGATTGGCGAAATTGGCAGGCGGGCTTGCGCGACCGTAACGCGCAAGCGATCAGCGCGGCCAAGAGCCAACATCAGGAAGAAATCCTTTTCGGCGCCTTTGTTCAGTTTGCCGCTTTCCGGCAGTATCGTCAGCTTGTTCAATACGCAGAAGACAAGGGCGTTGAATTTATGATTGATATCCCATTTGCCTTGGACGGCGCGGATATCTGGATTCATCCCGATGTCTTTGGTCTTAAAAAAGAGAACGGATACAAACGCCTTGTCACGCAAGGAGTCCCGCCTGAGGCGGCCTATCTGGCCGGTCAATACTGGCAGTTCTATCCGTATGACTGGAGTCATCCAAAAGCGGTTGAATTCATCCTTGATATGTTCAGATTCAACCAGACAAAAGCCACCTATATCCGCTTGGATCACGTGCTGGGTTATTACAGGAGTTATCTCTATACGGAAGATATTGACGCAGAAATGACCCTTGAGAAACTTGGATTGGACGAAGAAATCGGGAGATTGCAAAAACAAGCGCAGACAAAAGGCCGCGAAGCAAAACAAGAAGCCGTTAAAGAGGTCTATGAATTAATTACGAAGAAGCTTTTGGATTTGAACGGTTCTCAAGGTAACCGGCTTCCTTGCGGATTGCCGGAGGATGCTATTTCTCTATTGATGGACGAAGAAGGAAATCTTTCTTCTGATGCGATGATTCGTGTCGGCCGGCAAGTTCCCGATGGTAAGATCAATGAAAAACTGCCTGAAGATTCACCATGGGCCAGGACATATGTCGTGGAAAAAGCGGTGTACCGCACTCAGCCGCAATGGGATTTTATCCGCATTACACCAAGTACCCCAATCAAGGATCAAGGATTCCTCTATGAATATTTATTCCCCGAAGATGGCAGCAATGTCCGGCCGACGGATAGTATTCATCTTGGATATTTCAAGCTGGCGCTTGGCGAAGCCATGATGAGCGAATTCTTAAAATTGGCTCAAGAACAGGGAACAACACTCATTTGGGAAACGCTCGGCGTTGTCCCGCCGTGGATTCAGGAATCCGTCGAACGCCTGGGCGGCACCAATTATATTCCGGTGATCTGGGGTGAGGTGCCCGCATGGGGCAAAATCAAGAATCCATATCATCCGTCCAACCATATCGAAAATGCTTTTGTCACGTATGGTCTGCATGATTCCTGCTCCATGAGAGAGCGATGGGAAAATGAAGAAGAACAGCTCAGTCGAACCACCAAACAAGACCTGCTTAAAGAATGGTTTGGCCAAGATTGGAGCGATGACGATCTTTTGACCCTCACGCCCAAAGTTCAGGAAAAATTATTAGAGTTGGTTTATTCGTCAAAAGCAAAAATAGCCGTATTGACCTGGATCGACCTATTGGGATTAGGGGATGGGTATCGTCTCAATACGCCGGGCATTCAGGAAGGTCAGTGGATTAAGCGGCTGCCTTCTGATGTGACGTTTGAAGATTTATTAGCCGCGGCCGAAGGCAAGCCCTCGACGCAGAGAGCCGAGGACGCTGTTAAGCTGATTCACCGTCTTATGATTGAGGGCCGCAGAATAAGAGCTCTGGAGGGAGCCCGTGATCTACCTGTGCTCGGCGCCCTCCCCTTGCTCGCTGGGTTTTCATGGAATGATTTATCGAACATGGTACAAAATCCGGTGGTTCAGGTTGTACTTATTCTTATCATCATCGTATTGGTATGGCTCATCCGGTCAGCGGCATTGAAAGTTTCTAAAAATCGCCAACAAAAGCAAGAAAGAGACAATAGAGACAGAGAACGCGAAAGACAATTTAAGAATGATTTTACGCCAGCACAGGACGGAGAATTAACAGCCGTGCATAGCGTACGATTCCAACCCCTGAAAGAAGCAACAATAGAAAAACCCGAAGGACAAAGTGGTATTGATGAGTTCTTAGCCTATGCCCTGACGCCGGCCCAAGTTATGGCCTACGTAAAAGGCCGGCAATCGGACAATAAGCTTGGCTTTACCCGCATCCATTTGGTTGAAGAAACAGGAAAAGTTGCCCGCCGGTCCCTGGGGAGCCTGACCGCCCGATTACATCATTGTCTGTTTGTTAACAACGCAGAAGGAGAGCGCGAAGGCGCGCGCTCTGCGGATTTAAGCGAAGGTGAATTCATCGGGGAACAATCTTGGCATAATGTGTTCGGCGCCTTTAATGTGGATGAATGCGCTCCCGCCCTCAATTCACTGAGTCGCGGCCTTGGTCTTTCGTCCTGGGCAGCTCTCATGTACCAAGAGCAGAACCGGAGGCGCCCCCTGCCGCCCACGAAAGGTGCCGTCTATCTGGAGAAATACTTATTGTCTCCTGAGGTGGCCGGCGCCCCGATCGATTGTTCTCTGCCTTTAAAAGAAAACGTGGACAGAATTATCGATGAGAAATTCAAGTATTCTCTTTGGAGAAAGATTACCAATCCTTTCTTTAATGGCTTGTGTCGCATGCTTGGAGAAGAAAGAAGTGAGCAATGCAAAGAAATAATAAAGTCTGCATTGAGATTTCTTCGTTTTCCCGTTGATCAAAGACGATATCGGAACTTTAAATTAGCTATGCTTGCCAGAAGGCATTATCTCACGTGGATTAAGCAGCTTATTTTTGAGATGGGTATCAAACTGGATAGCAGAGATGCACAGCGGGAATATGAAAAAATTGTCGCGTATGTCGATTCTGTCGAAAAAGGTAAGTCCGTCGGGATGTATCGAAGCGGTAATCTCACGCTCGTTGCGGCCGGGGACGCGACTCCTGCTATCAATCTTGCCCTCATGGATGGACAGATTGATTGCTTTATTGGAGCAGGTCGCGGCATTGAAGGCCTCATGGCTGCCCTGATTCTTAAACAGCACGGCGGTGCCGTTTATGTTAAACCCCTTCCCTTGGAAGCATTAAAAAGAGGAGGCAATATTGATGATAATAAAGAAGATTTTACATCCGCCGAGGAAGCGGATCTAAGAACGGTGGAAATTGTACGACCCGGAACTCAAAAAGGACGTCAGATTCCATGGAACCGGACACTGGACATCCATGACCTCATTAGGACAGAACAAGCCACCATGGTGGCTGTTGCCTTCGGTGAGAAAAATCCCTGGGGATTCCCGGATTCAACGATGGATGTCCAAACTGGCCTTATCACTGTTCCCGTACTTATCTCGGATAACACAGGCGAAATGTTCATAGCGCATATCACATTCCGTACGAATATTTCCGAGTCTCTGGAAGAAATGGCAAAGAAGAAAGGTAAAAGAAAATTATGGGCCACACTGGACTGCGCGAGAGCTTACTGCAAACGCGGTATTGCCGTAGAGGCGGAGCAGTTGCTCAGAAGCCTAGAGCTCGATCTCAAGCGAAATTCCCGAAAGAATAAAGAATTTAAGCAAAGTGCGGAGGGTAGAAGATTTGAGTCATTGATGGAGGCGTTACGTGAGTATGTGGCTTTCGTCAGGATTATGTCGTACGGCAAAAAGGAATTGTTCGGAAGGACGGAGGGCGCGCAGAAAGCAGGTGATTCTGAGGATAAAAAAGGCAGGGTCACGATCTATGAAGGGCTTTATGATGTCGGCTTAAGGCATTTGGAGAACGTCATGAATCTCGACGAAAAGGATTATGTCGGCGTGCGAACGGTCTATGAGCAGCTCATTCAGTTTCTGGCCTGGATAAACCATCGGGCCGGTGTATTGAAATTTGATCAGTATGAAGAGATTCTTGAGGGAAACATTCGCCCTCTGGAAGAGCGGCTTAAAATAGAAAAAAGTCCCAAGCCCACCATAGCCAAAAAATGGGAAAGAAAAATATTTATTGAAGAATGTCAGACCAGCTTGAAAAAAGAGCGCGATAGAGCCAATGCGCTCAAAAGCCAAGGAGTGCAAGCCTTAGAAAAATCCAAAAAATTTTATGAGCTGATCATTAATATAGAAAGCGAATCAGAGTTTATGAAGTGGGAAAAAGGAATTGCCCGTTTGCGCCTTCAAGAAATTGATTATCTGAAAGACACCATGGTGGGTGGAGGAAAAGACCTCCAGGCGACCTGGACGCAGCTGGGTAATATTTTAGAGAAAATTGCAGAAGTTCATGATAAAAACTTAGGCTATCATTTCACGGCCCTAAGGACCTATCAGGCGAGCTTAAAATACCGCTGGAAAGCCCTTCACAGATATCCGGGGCTCGCTCCTTTTGACACGCTCAACAATACAGGGGATCTCTTAAGACGTTTAGGGCGATACGTGGAATCCATGGATCATTACAGGATGATTGTTTTTAGAACCACCAAAGGGGTTTTTGCCCTCGATGAAGAAGTCGACAGCTTCAAGCAAGATCCTCAAAATTATTTGCAAGGGGAAGGCGGAGACTATGGCTCAATGTACCGTTCCGGTCTCTCCGAAGTATTCGCTGTGCGTAGGGCCGTCAAAGGCATCATTGATTGCGCCGTCAATATGGTCGGCAGAGACGATATTCGGGGGATCGCCGATGAACTGGATGACCTCTTTGCGCATGAAGATATTCTGGTGCGAAGATGGACCATCGATGTCCTTAAGGAAAGGGCTCTGGGCCGGGAGGAAGATGCGCTGGACCGGAAAAAACTTCAACTGTTAAGTAGCCAAATCCTTTTGCATTTTCTTAGCAAACCATCCTCAGAAATGAAGGAAATTTTCTTTGCGGAAGATGCGGGGAAGGTGACCGAGGATGATCTTAGGGAAATGCTTCAAACCATCAGGGATGTTTCCTGCGCCTCATGCATCCGGGCCGTAAGAAAGCTTCTCTTTCATAGAGATTTAAAAATTAGCCGTTATGTTGCGGAGATTTTAGCCAGGGTCGGCATCAAAAGCGACAATAGAGAAAGGACTTTACAAAGATTAGTCAGAAGGCAAGTCCATCTTATGGGAGAAATCAAAGTGCTGCAAGAAAAAATGGAGGAGTTGTCCGCTGATCAAGAGAATGAACGCGAGAAAATCAAAAAGGACATCGCGCAACGGCAGAACTTTGTGGATTTTCTCGGGAAAAGCCAGGAGCAAATTGAACAGAGGGCTCATTATGCCAGAGAAATCGGCAATAGACTCAAAAACCAGAAAGAACCGGTCGAAATTGAGCTTTATGGCGAAGGGGTCGAATGGATGAAAGTTGCGCCGGAAGCTGTCTGGATCATCAATCAGTTGAATCAGACCGGTTTATCGGTTACGGATATTCGCGGTTCCTTAAGCGTGCGAAGCATTATTTTTGACTATGTTCTTTCCCCGGAGAAATCATCGAAAAAAATTGAATTTATTTTTCATCCGCTGAACCTGACGATTCTTTCATCGGC
>JBDRMG010000054.1:0-16242 GCA_043812495.1 Candidatus Omnitrophota bacterium
TCTTGAATATTTATTAAATTTGGCGGGATGGTGGGCAAGGAGGGAGTCGAACCCTCACAGCCTTACGGCCACAGGATTTTAAGTCCTGCGTGTATGCCATTCCACCACTTGCCCAGTGAGCACTAAATTTATGGAGCGATAGCGATCATAAATTTATGTGCGAACTGGGTCCGCCAAAGCTAAATACGTTCTCCTTCGCTAAAGCTTCGGAGAACGGTCTGCGAAGTTTTAACGAAGAAGACCGTAAGTATTTAGCGAAGGCGGACCTCGTACTTTTCGTTTGATTCTACTTCGCCCGCCATTGAATCAGTGGCGGGCTTCGTAGAATTAAATTCATGTTTTAATTTATGTTCGTCCCGCCTTCGGCGGGACTCCATAAATTAAACATTCATTTAAGGCGTGGACCGGAATCGAACCGGTGAATAATGGTTTTGCCCCTCGCTTTTAGATTTAATACAATTCCATTTAAAGGCGACGACCGGAATCGAACCGGTGAATAATGGTTTTGCAGACCACTGCCTTACCACTTGGCTACGTCGCCAAATTTATTATAAATATTCTCGCTCGGGATGCCGAGCGAAAAGCGAGGCAAGACCACCGCCTTACCACTTGGCTACCACGCCGTAAAATCTCGCGTCCTTCAACGCGCCCGCCATTAATTTATTGGCAGGCTTGCTCAGGACACTTCGCCTCGGCCGAAATACTAAAACACTGAGCGAGGCCCAACATTATGTTGGGCCGAGTCGAAGTGCTACCACGCCAATTTATTTGAAAATCATTTTAAAGAGCGCATTGTTTCTTTAACGATATCTTCGACTTCGGCCAAATGTCCGATACCTTTTGTGCCGCAAGCGAGTTTTCCTTTAATGGGATCAACAAAGCGAATGCCAATTTTTCTAAGTCTTTGAATGTTGTCCTGGACAATTTTGTTTTTATACATTTGGTCGTTCATGGCCGGCGCTATAACGATAGGCGCGCTGGCCGCCATAGCCACACAGGAAAGCAAGTCATCCGCAAGGCCGTTCGCGATTTTTCCTATCATATTGGCTGTAGCGGGCGCAATCAAAAGAACATCGGCGCTTTGCGCTAAAGGAATATGGGCTGATTCCCAAGAGTTATGGTCTTGATCAAACATTTCTCTATAAACCTTTGATCCGGTTAGTGTTGCGAATGTTAAAGGCGTCACGAATTGCTCGGCTTCTTTTGTCATAATCACGCTCACTTCAATGTTTTTGTCCTGAAGTCGACGAATGATCTCGCAAGCCTTATACGCCGCGATGCCGCCCGTCACACCCAATATCACTTTTTTTACTTTGACCACTATGTTTTTTCCTTGCCTTTTTCTTTGGTCTTTTCTTTCCCGGCTTCGCGCTGCGTTGCTACTTCTTTGAGCTCGACTTTGCCTTCTAAAATCTCATCGAGCGCAATGGTTGTGGCTTTATTCGAAGATGGAAAATCAATTAATTTTGGCATACCATCCGCTATTTCCGTGGCTCGCTTCGAAGCCAAAAGGACAAGCTTGAAAATACTCATGTTGGCTCTGGGTAATAATTTTTCTATTGGTTGATACGCCATCGACCCTCCCTTTCAATGAGGCCCGCACTTATGGATCCGCCACGAATTATGGCGGAGAACATAAGTGCAAGGACGAATTGACCCCCGCGCCAATTATGAAATAATTGGTGTGGGGGATCAAACAAATACAATTATTATATTTCCTTTATCCTATCCTAAAGTTTGTTTTCTATTTTTTAATTTCACGCTCAACAATGGTCTCTAAGCGCTTAAGGGCGCTCGGCAGATGAGCATTCACGACGACATAATCATAATGCCGCGCCTCTTTCATTTCTTTGCGGGCGACTTTGAGGCGAAGCGCTAGAGTCTTTTTTGTTTCCGATTTTCTTTTGTTTAGCCGCTTAGCTAATTCTTTCATCGACGGGGCCGTAATGAATATCTTGACGGCATCCGGGAAGCAGCGGCTCACGGTTTTCGCGCCCTTGACGTCAATGCATAAAAGAACGTTTTTTTTCTTTGCTAATAAATCCCGCACGCCTTTTTTGGGCGTGGCATAATCATGATCAAAAACCTTTTCGGATTCGAGAAACCGGCCTTTTTTCTTTTGAACAAAATACTCTTTTTGGCTTATAAATAAATAATCGCGGCCATGGCGTTCGTTTCTTCGTCGAGGCCGCGTCGTCACAGAAACCGATTTTACCAGTTTTCCTTTCAGGCGTCTAGCGCAAAGTAGTCTTTTGTGTAAGGTTGTCTTACCCGAACCGGAAGGGCCAGAGAGGATAATGATTTTGCCCTTGCTCATGCTTGATTTAAACTATGGGCGTCACAAGTCATCATTTATTCGATATTTTGCGCCTGCTCACGTAATTTTTCGATCTCTGTTTTTAAAGCAATAACGGCCTTGGACACGATCCGATCTGGAAGCTTGGAGCCCATCGTGTTGGTTTCGCGCTGCATTTCTTGAGCGATAAAATCTAACTTCTTCCCTACGGCCCCATCCTGCTGGATCAATCCTTTGAATTCCTCAATATGATGAACTAATCGTGAAATCTCTTCGTTGATATCACTGCTTTTGAGAAAGGACAGCAATTCGTCTTCTTTCAGAACTTTCTTTCTTGCTTGAGCAATTTCTCTTGCTCTTTTTTGTATCCTTTTTATCTGCAATGACATGTGTTTTAGTAGTATTCTTATGTCTTTGCCGAGGCTCTTTCCTTCGCTTGTGCGCATCGTCACAACGCTTTGCAGAGCCTTATGGACTCCTTGCTGGATAGCCGGCCAAAGTTTCTCGGGTTCCATGGCTGTTTCTTTCAATTCGACAACCCCGGGAAGTTGAATGATTTCGGTTAAAGATAAATTCCCCTTGAGATGAAGATCGTTTCTGAGTGTCTTGGCCTGGCGAAGATAAGCGCGGGCCGCTTCCTTATTAAAGCCAACCACGCTTTGGGGTTTATCCATGATTTTGAGGGAAACGGTCAACCGTCCCCTGGATATCTTTTTTTGTAATATCTCTTTGATTTTGCTTTCGGCAAAAGCAAATCCCGACGGCAGAAAGTAAGCGATGTCCATATACCGATGATTGACGCTTCGAATTTCAACGCATCCTTTTGTTTGTCCATAATGAATACTGGCTCGGCCGAAACCGGTCATTCCCTTAATCATGCCCACACCTTCTTTTTGACGTTGTCCAAAATGGTTTCTTTTGTTGGGTAGAGATCGACGATGATTTCGGACGGCTCAAACCACAGCTTGATCTCTCGCTCTGCTTCTTTCGCTTCGGATGAAACATGGATCACATTTTCGTAGACACCGCTTGTCTTGATGCGGCCGTATTGCCCGCGGATGCTGATGGATTCGGCCTCTTCGGGATTTGTTTTTCCCACTAATTGCCGGCATTTATTAATGGCGTCTTCTCCCCAATACACCATGGCCATGACCTTCTTTCTCTCGTGATATTCTCCTGTGATGTATTTGATAAGGTCAGGATAAAAAGGTTTGTCCTTAAGCTGAATGTAGTGTTGTTCCGCTAGCTCGCGAGAGACGCGAACCATGCGCGCGGCCACGATTTCCAGTTTTGTTTCAGAGAGACGAGTCAAAATATTTCCGGTTAAAGATTTCGCAAGCCCGTCAGGCTTGATGAGAATTAATGTTTGTTTGTTCATTTTTTGATCAACTCCGTCAGCCGCTCCAAGTCTTCCGGGGAATAGTATTCAATGATAATCTTCCCATTTTTCTTTTTATGATCGATGCGGACCTTTGTGCCCAATGTTCGCTGAAGGTCTTCTTCTGTGGCGCGCACATAAGGATCTTTCGCTTGAGCTGTTTTACGTGTCTTTGCTGTTGTGCCCAGCTCTCGTTTGATACTGTTTTCCAGCTCGCGGACAGATAATCCTTTTTTTATTGTTTTGTCAAAAAAACTTTTTTGTTTTTGAGGATTGTCCAGGCTCAACAATGATCGCGCATGGCCCATGGAAATAATGTTGCTGGAAATGCTTTGCTGAATTTCCAATGGCAACTTGAGCAACCGGAGAATATTGGTAATCGTTGTCCGGTCTTTCCCAACTGATTGTGCTACAACATCTTGCGTATATTGAAATTCGTTAATCAGCCGTTTGTAGGCATTGGCTTCTTCAATCGCATTCAATTCCTCTCGTTGAATATTCTCAACCAGGGCAAGTACCAATGCCTCTTGATCTGTGGCAGACTTAATAATGACCGGCATATCGTCCATGCCCAGTTCTCGCGCAGCTCTCAATCTTCTTTCGCCTGCGATAATTTCAAAACCATCGTCTCTTTTTCTCACTAAGATTGGCTGAAGAACGCCCTTCTCCTTGATCGATGCAATCAAATCTTCGAGCTTCTTCGGATCATAATCTTGACGAGGCTGAAGCGAGCTGTCCTTGATTTGCGCTGTCTTTAAATACATGACGCCTTCGGATTTTTCTTGATCCGGAATAAGTGCGGCCAAACCTTTGCCTAGTGCTTTGCCTTCCATTTTATCCTCCAGATTCCATAACAGTCATATTTTCGGAATTTTCTTTTGACAACTCCGCCGATTCTGATTCTTCAACATTTATTGTTTCTTTGGATTCAATATATTGCCCGAGGAATTCCCTTGCAAATTCATCGTATTTCTTTGATCCAATAGAACTTCTATCATAAATAGTAATAGGCTTCCCAAAGCTGGGCGCTTCGCTTAATTTAACATTTCGAGGAATGATTGTTTTATAAACCTTGTCTCTAAAATATTTTTTTATCTCATTAATGACTTCATTTGTCAAATTGGTTCTGAAATCAGCCATAGTCAATAGAACGCCTTCTATCTCAAGAGAAGAATTTAGGTTATTTTTTATAAGATTAATAGTCTTAATGAGTTGCGAAACTCCTTCAAGTGCATAAAACTCACATTGGATAGGAATAATAATAGAATCGCTTGCAACAAAGGAATTCAGCGTAAGAAGACTTAATGAAGGCGGGGAGTCAATAAAAATATAATCATATTGGTCGCGAATATTGTCCAATGATTTTTTCAGGCGACTTTCTCTTGACAGGGCGCCAACGAGCTCTATCTCGGCTCCTGTCAAGTTTATATTACATGGGGCTATGTCTAATCCTTGAATTTCAGTTTGGACAATAATTTCATTTATATTAATTTGGTCAATAAGAACTTCGTAAATTGATTTTTTTATTGTATTTTTGTTGACTCCAACACCGCTTGTTGCATTTCCTTGAGGATCGATATCAACCAACAGTATTTTCTTTCCAAGAATAGCCAAGTTCGATGACAAATTAACCGCTGTGGTTGTTTTTCCTGTCCCTCCTTTTTGATTACAGATGGAAACTATTCTGCTCATTGACTATAGGTAATGTTTCACGTGGAACATTGGTTTTAGTTATTTAATCCTATTTTATTTGATTAATTCAAATAAATCAAGATTTTTCCTGATTTAATGAAATAATGACCTTGGCCTGCTTGGCCCCTTCCATTCCAAATAAACCCTTTTGCTCTTCACAAACCACTTTTACGGAGACTTTGTCTCTTGTGGTTTTTAATACGCTTAAACCTTTTTGAATAGCCTCTTCGACGGTGCTTCCTTCTGACTCAACTCTTGTTTGTCTTTGCTTGGCCATTATTTCATCACCGTTATTTTGGACATTTTTATTTGCGTGGCAATTGAGAATAAATAAAATGTCGTAAAATATAGTGCTAATCCACTGGAAAATTTATAAAATATCATTCCTATAAATAATGGCAAAAAGACCTGCATCATGCGTTGCTGAGCCGCTTGATTAGGATCTGTAACAACCATATTCTTTGACGTTAGTTTTTGCTGTATAAACATAAGTGCCATTATTATTATAGGCAAAATATTAAAATATTCAACATTTCCTATTGGAAATTTAAAAGGCAGCTTAAAAAGATGGTCTGGCCTTGATAGGTCTGTGATCCACAAAAAGTTTGCCCCCTTGAGACTCACATTTCTCCACATGGCTTGATATACGGAAATAAAGATGGGCATTTGTAGAATCATCGGCAAGCACCCGCCGAGAGGATTGACGCCGTGCTCTTTATAAAGAACCATCATTTCCTTGTTTAGTCTTTGTGGATTATTCTTGTATTGTTCGCGCAGTTTTGCCATTTCCGGCTGAATGAGTTGCATTTTCTTCATTGATTTCATAGAACTCAATGTCAAAGGATATAGAGCTCCGTTCACAAGAAGTCCGATCAAGATAACACAAACACCCCAATTTGGAATGAAGCCGTGCACGAAATTCATGGCTCTCACAACCGACTTCCCGATAAAATCAAGAGCTGAAAACTTGCTAAAAACAAATATTTCTTCAAACCCTTTATTATAGCTTTTTAGTCGATTAGTATCTTGCGGACCCACATAGGAGATGAGCCTGAATATCGCTTTTTCTTTTGGGTGAAGGTCAATTTTCTGTCCCTGACTCATGATATTTATGCTTTTTTCTCCGGTGACAAAAGTAGTGAGACCGGTTGTTGTGTATTCTGGCTTTATCACTATACAAAAATAGCGATCCCTGAAGCCCACCCAATCAACAAATCCCTGTCTTTGCAAGTTATCCTTTGGTGAAAACTTATACGCATTTCCTTTTCTCTCGATCATATGGTTGATGGAGTAGGAGTATTCAAACAAATTATAATCACGCGGCGAATCTAGCTTTCCGTCTAATTCGCTTGTATCGAGAGAGAAATTTATCAAAGAGAATTCCTTTGAAATCGTCTGGTTTGAAATATTCTCGATAACTATTTCGGTCTTGATTGTATCGTCATTGCTTGAGATGTCGTATGTTTTTTGAATTGCAACTTCGTTATCCCTAAATTCATAAGCGGCGATTTCGTTATCCGCATCCTTTAAATCGAAGTCAAGAGAGCTGTATCCTACAATATTAAACAATCCTTTGACCGGCATTACAAGGGAATGCTGGTTGATTTCAATGGATTTAATGGATCCTCCGATATTTGTTAAATATATCTTAACCTCTTTGTTTTCAATTGTTTGCACATCTTCCGAAATTGTTTTCTCTTCTAATTTTTCCCTGATTTTGTCCGGTGTTGCAAAATTTGGTTGTATAGATTGTTCGGAATCTTTCCGAACTAAATAATCCTCTTTAACAGAATAGACCGGCCCGGATTTCTTCGCTGGAAAATTAAACGCTATTAATACTAATAGTGTTAATGTTATGGCTATTAATGTTTTTTGTTCCATAGTCTATTTTACCGGATCGTATCCTCCCTTAGAAAAAGGAGAGCAACGTGCGATTCGCCATAGGGATTTTAAGGAGCCCCTCAGAGGGCCATGCTGATGGAGTGCGTCTATGGCATAGTCGGAGCACGAGGGAGCAAACCGGCAGGAGGGTGAGAAAATGCTGCGGCTGACTTTTTGATAAAGCCGAATTAAACAAGTCATGAGGTTGGTCATCGTCAATTCTTTGATTATGTCGTAAAGGCCTTAGATGGTAACGAGCCGCTTACGGCCTTTTGCGCGTCGTCTCTTTAAGACATCGCGTCCGGAAGAAGTTTTCGTTTTTCGACGGAAACCATGACGTTTTTTGCCCTTGAGGATCGTCGGTGTTTTTAAATGTTTCTTCATGGCTGGTCAATTATAGCATAGGGTCTTTTGAAGTCAAGTCTTTTCGTTTTTGAAGACGTTGGAAATTCATCCTTCGGGCCTGTTGTGACAAAAAATAAGAAACAAAAATTATTTCATTGAAAAATAGAAAAGGACTGTTATAATGCCTGGCGAAGAGAGTGGGTTTATTTTTGTTCTTTTGGTGAAAAGGAATAAAATGATTTCTGTTCTCGTCGGAAAAAATGCAATCGCTCGACGCCGATTCTGATTCTTGTTTGGGATTATGCCGTTTCGCTGGTCGGGCGAACCATTGCACGAAGCCTATTTTTGGACGCGAGCCTCCTAATTTTTCGCTATTGGCCAAAATACATTCTGTAATGCTTGACTATTGGATAAATAAAGAGGGCAAAGACAACACCTTAGGATAATTACATATCTAATTGATATATATGTGTTTAGCTGATGTGGATAAGTTGTGGATTCTGTTAATCGCGCCCCCTAAAACACCTTAACTGTCTCTTAATTTATTAATTTCTATGGATCTTATAGCGGCCTGGAAAGACATTCAAAGCTCCTTGCGGGAAAAAGTCGGGGTAACAACATACGAAACCTGGTTTTCGTCTCTTAGCGCCAAGGAAAAGAATCCTTCGACGCTTATTATCGGCGCGCCTGACGAGTTTTTTAAAAATTGGATAATCGAACATTACGGCCGAGTCATCAAGGAATCCTTCGACGGAATTTCTTCAAAAAACATCACAATTGAATTTGAAGTAAATCCTCAAATATTAAAGAAGGGCACGCAAAGTCGGTTGACGCAACTCGAGAAAGGGTTTCAAACCCCGGATCCTCAACAAGCCAGTTTAAATCCGCGTTTTCATTTTGATAGCTTTGTAATCGGATCGTCCAATCGCTTTGCCTATGCGGCTTGCTTGGCTGTGGCTGAATCCCCGGCCAAGGCCTATAACCCCCTTTTTATCTATGGTGGGGTGGGCTTGGGTAAAACACACCTCATGCAGGCCATTACCCATAAGATCAAAGAGATTAACCCAAAATCCAAGCATTGCTATATGACATCCGAGCGCTTTACCAATGAGCTGATCGATGCCATACGCCATCGTGCGACAGCTAGTTTTCGCCAAAAATATCGAAATATGGACGTTCTTTTAATTGACGACATTCATTTTATTGCCGGCAAAGAATCAACTCAAGAAGAGTTCTTTCATACCTTTAATACCCTGCACGATAACCACAAGCAGATCATTATTGCGTCGGATCGGCCGCCCAAGGCTATCGCCAACCTCGAAGAAAGGCTGACCTCGCGCTTTACCTGGGGGCTTATCACCGATATCCAGCCTCCGGATTTTGAAACACGCGCGGCCATTTTAAGAAAAAAGATTGAGCGCGAGCCTGTTCAGGTCCCTGATGATGTTATTGTTTTTATTGCCCAGGAGATTAAAACCAACATCCGCGAGCTGGAGGGAGCGCTGATCCGGGTTGCGGCCTATTCGCTTTTGGAGGAAAAAACCATTACTTTGGACATGGCCAAGCTCGTTTTAAAGGATATGGTCATGGAAACCTCAAAAATTATCAGCATTGATATGATTCAAAAGGCCGTGGCCAACCATTTTAACGTTGCGCTTTCGGATCTCCGATCAAAAAGAAGGAACAAGAATATTGTTCTTCCGAGACAAGTCGCTATGTATTTGTCGCGTCAGTTGACTAATTTTTCTTTTCCTGAGATCGGCGGGGCTTTTGGAGGAAAAGACCACACCACGGTTTTGCATTCCTGCAAGAAAATCGATAAAGAAATGTCCAATGATAAAAAAATGAGAGACCTGCTCGAGCAACTATCAACAGAAATTAAAAGATAACGAGAAGCTGCTAACGGTTAATTAACATTGAATTTTTCCACAACCACATCAACTGGAATAAGTTTTGTTGCTATTATAGTTATTCACAGCGCATACTAATACTACGACTATTTATATACTATTAATATAGAATCAAAGAATCTAAAAACCTTTGGAGGTTAATAAAACATGAAAGTTACGCTTACAAAAGACGATTTGTTGATGGGTATTCAGGCGACCCAAAACATTGTTTCATCAAAATCAACACTCCCGATCCTTTCCAACATACTTTTAGAAACAAAAAGCGACAAACTTAGAATGAACTCGACCGATTTAGATATCGGTATTTCTTGTGAAATACCTGTGAATGTTCTTGAAGAAGGAGCGATTACGCTTCCGGCCAAACGATTTAGTGATATCGTTCGAGAATTGCCGTCCGGCGAAATCATGATCCACGTGAGAAAGAACCATCAAGTGGACATTGAAGGGGATAAAATTCATTTCAAACTTATCGGCTTACCAAAAGAAGAATTTCCGAAATTTCCTGAGTTTAAAGACATTGAAGTCATTCAGATTGGACAACAAGATCTTAAAGAAATGTTTCGCATGACAGTTTTCGCTGTTTCCCATGAAGAAACGAGATATATTCTAAATGGAATACTGATTGAAATTAACGGAAACACGATGCGGGCCATAGCAACGGACGGACGGCGCTTGGCCAAAATTGAAAAAAATTTGCCAAAACCAACAAAAAAAGAAATTTCAATCATTTTACCCATCAAAGCCGTTCAGGAAATCAACCGCAATCTCAAAGATGAAGGGCAGTTATCTTTCATGGCAGGGACCAATCAAGTTTTGTTTGATATTGGCGGTGTTTTGATCGCCACCAGAATCATTGAAGGCGAGTTTCCTAATTACAACCAAGTTGTCCCCAAAGAAAGCAAAACAAAAATCAAAGTGAGCACCCAAGAACTTTTGTCGGCAATTCGAAGAGCCAACCTTTTGTCCACGCCAGATTTCCAAGCCATTAAATTTGAGGTATTTACGAATAAGCTCGTGATTTCTAAATCAACACCGGATATTGGCGAATCGACCGAAGAAATTACTATCGAAAACAACGGACAAGAGCTTATTGTAGGCTTCAATCCGCAATTTTTAATAGATGTTCTTAAGAATATCGAAAACGAAACCATTGAGTTAGAGCTTTTGGGCTCAGACAAACCTTGCGTGATTAGAATGGCGAACTATGTATATTTGGCTCTACCTATGAGAATATAATTCTATAATTTTGGGGGCCAATGGACCGAGTTCAAGATATTGTTAAGCAGGTGATGAATGATCTGGGACAGAAAAAAACAGCGCCCCAAGACAGAATCATGGTGCTTTGGCCGTCGATTTGCGAAAAAAAAGCCGCTAAGCATACAAGCGTTACGGGTCTTCACAAAGGAGAACTGCTGGTGTGCGTCGATGCGCCGGCGTGGTTGTTTCAGATGAGTTTACAAAAGACAAAGCTTTTAAAGGCCATCAAAGCTCAGATACCAGAAATTACGGGAATCCGTTTTAAAATAGGGAAGGTCAAATGAAAAAATCAAAGAAAAAAGAAAACACCAAGGAAACAAACAAAGATCCTCAAAGCAAAGCGCTGGAAAAGGCCTCCGCCAAAGAAGAATCCAAGCCAAAAACAGATTACGACGCCACAAACATACAGGTTCTTGAGGGCGTAGAAGCCGTGCGCATGCGGCCCGCCATGTATATCGGCGACACGACAAGCCGCGGCCTTCATCATACGGTCTACGAGGTCGTGGACAACTCCATCGATGAGGCTATGGGCGGCTACTGCGATAATATCGAAGTTTTTATCAATCCAAAAGATACAATCACCGTGATTGATAATGGCCGCGGCATCCCCGTTGATATTCACAAGACCGAAAAGAAACCGGCCGTTGAAGTTGTTATGACGACGCTGCATGCCGGCGGAAAGTTTGACCACCGTGTCTATAAAGTTTCTGGCGGCTTGCACGGCGTGGGCGTGAGCGTCGTGAACGCCCTTTCGGAATGGCTTGAAGTCGAGGTTAAAAGAGAAGGGAAGATCTATCATCAGCGCTATGAAAAAGGAAAAACCGCGAGCAAGCTGACCATCATCGGAAAAACCAAAAGCACCGGAACCGCCGTGACCTTTAAGCCGGATAAAACAATTTTTAAGCAATCGACCGTGTTTTCTTACGACATCTTATCCAAGAGATTGCGAGAGCTGGCCTTTTTGAACAAAGGCCTGACGATTAAACTGGTTGACAAGCGCGGGACCAAAGAAAAGGAAGCGGTATTTCATTTTCAAGGAGGCATCGTTTCGTTTATCGAGCATTTGACCGCCAACAAAAATTCGCTCCACCGGAAAGTCATTTATTTTAATAAAGAAAAAGACCGGATAGACGTTGAAGTCGCCATCCAATACACGGATGATTATGCCGAAAACGTCTTCTCGTTTGCGAACAACATCAACACGACCGAAGGAGGAACCCATTTAACCGGTTTCCGCTCGGCGCTAACGCGCGTTATCAATCAATACGCAAAAAACAAAAATTTGCTCAAAGGCGACGTGACCATTTCGGGCGACGATACCCGCGAAGGGCTGGTCGCCGTGATCAGCGTTAAGATCCCCAATCCACAATACGAAGGCCAGACAAAAACAAAGCTCGGGAACTCCGAAGTCGAAGGCCTCATGGCCTCAACGACTTTTGAAAGCCTGGCCAGTTTTTTTGAGGAAAACCCCTCGGTGGCCAACAAAATCGTGGAAAAAGTCTTTCTGGCCTCAAGGGCAAGAGAAGCGGCGCGCAAAGCACGCGAACTCACAAGAAGAAAAGGCGCACTTGAGAGCGGAGGTCTTCCGGGCAAGCTTGCGGACTGTTCGGAAAGAGATCCTGCCCATTGCGAGGTTTACTTGGTTGAAGGTGATTCCGCAGGTGGTTCGGCTAAGCAGGGGCGCGATCGGACATTTCAAGCCATTTTGCCGCTCAAAGGTAAAATTCTTAATGTGGAGAAATCCAGGCTGGACAAGATTTTAAGCAACGAAGAAATCCGTACCATCATCACAGCCCTAGGCACCGGTGTGGGCGAAGAGTTCAATGCAGAAAAATTACGCTACCATAAAGTGATTCTAATGTGCGACGCGGACGTTGACGGTTCGCACATCCGAACGCTTCTTTTAACATTGCTTTACCGCCAGATGCGCGAACTCATCGAAAAGGGCTTTGTCTATATCGCTCAGCCGCCTTTATATAAGATCAAGCGCGGCACCCGGGAGGAATACATTGAAACCGAAGCCGAAATGAACGCATTGATTTTGGACATGGGCACAGAAGGACTTAAGCTGACAAGAGTTAAAGGGAAAAGACAATTTACGCCTACACAAATTAAGGAAATTCTTACGGCATTAGTTGAGCTGGAAGAAGTTGTTGGCATTTTACATAAAAGGGGAGTAAATTTCAGGAAATATATAGATAATGTGCATCAGAAGACCAAAAAAGCACCAGTTTATAGGGTTAAAGTGGATCAGGAGACCCATTTCGTTTATGATGATAAAGAGCTTGCAAAGCTCACGAAAAAGGACGAAGAAGCCCAGTATATAGAAATATTCGAACACGAAGACATAGATGCTATTAGAAAAAGGCTTAAAAAACAAGGACTCGATATAAAAGATTATCTTAAAGAAGCCGAAGAGGGTATTCATCTGCAAGCTGGCAAAAAGAAGAAAAGCAAGAAGAAAACAATTAAAAAGGAAAAGGCGAAGCCCCTATTTATCATAGAAAACGAAAATGAAAAAACCGAGGCGCTTTGCCTAAAGGATATCTTGACCTATGTTCGCGAACAGGCCAACAAGGGCGTTCATATCCAGCGCTATAAAGGTTTGGGTGAAATGAATCCTCAGCAGCTTTGGGATACCACCATGAACCCGGCCACGCGCACGATTTTGCAAGTCAATCTCGATGACGCCGTGGCGGCCGACAAGACATTCACGACCCTCATGGGGGATGAAGTTGCGCCGCGCAGGGAATTCATAGAAGCAAACGCACACGATGTGAAAAATTTAGATATATAAGTCAACAACAACGAAAGAGGTCATATTTTCATGAAAGATATAACCATCAAAGAGAAAATCATTCCCGTCTCCATTGAAGACGAGATGAAAAATTCCTATCTCTCGTACGCGATGAGCGTTATTGTCAGCCGCGCTCTTCCGGATGTGCGCGACGGATTAAAGCCCGTGCACAGACGTATTTTGTATGCGATGAAAGATCTGAGCTTGGAGCACAGTAAGCCCTACAAAAAAAGCGCGCGCATCGTGGGTGAGGTGCTCGGTAAATACCATCCTCACGGCGATATGGCCGTCTACGACGCCATCGTGCGCATGGTTCAGGATTTTTCCTTACGATACCCTTTAATCGACGGTCAGGGCAACTTCGGCTCGATCGACGGCGACGCGGCCGCGGCCATGCGATATACCGAAGTACGCATGGCGTCCGTATCTTCGCAGATGCTTGCAGACATTGAAAAAGATACGGTTTATTTTTCTCCTAATTTTGACGCGACCTTGCAAGAGCCGGAGATTCTGCCGGCTACGATGCCGAATCTCTTGGTTAACGGCTCCAGCGGCATCGCGGTCGGGATGGCCACAAACATGGCGCCGCACAATATGACCGAAATCGTAGACGGGATCACCTATTTGGTCGATAAACCGGACGCCGAAATAAAAGACCTGATGAAATACGTGAAAGGGCCGGATTTTCCGACCGCCGGCATTATTTGCGGCCGGGAAGGCATTCTGGACGCCTACAACACGGGCCGCGGAAAATTGACTCTGCGCGCCAAAGCCGCGATCGAACGCCAGAAAGGCAACAAAGACACCATCGTTGTTTCTGAATTGCCCTATCAGGTCAATAAGGCCAATCTGATTGAGGCGATTGCCGCCCTTGTTCAAGACAAAAAGGTCGACGGCATTACCGATATCCGCGATGAAAGCGATAAAGACGGCGTGCGCATGGTGATTGAATTGCGTCGCGATGTTGAACCGCAAATCATTCTCAATTATCTCTACAAGCATACTCAGCTGGAAACAACCTTCGGCATCATCAATCTTGCGCTCGTGAACCAAAGTCCGCGCGTTTTGACCCTCAAACAGTTGATGGAGTTATATATCGGCCATCGGCGCATCATCATCCGTCGACGCACGCAGTTTGATTTAAACAAGGCCTTGCACCGCGCCCATATTCTCGAGGGCTTGCGCATCGCGCTTAAATATATCAATCAAATCGTGAAGACCATCAAATCTTCAAAAACGACACAAGACGCCAAAAAGGCCCTCATGAAGAAATTCGGCTTAAGCGAGATTCAGTCCCAGGCAATTCTGGAAATGCAATTACAGCGCCTGACCGCTCTCGAACAAAGCAAGCTCGAAGCCGAATACAAAGAACTTTTGAAAACTATCGATCATCTCAACGCGATCTTGGCTTCGCCGAAAAAGATTGACGAAATTATCAAAGAAGAACTTCAGGTGGTTAAGAAAAAATACGGAGATGAGCGCCGCACGGAAATCGCGGCCAAGGCCGAAGAGATCGAGATCGAGGATTTGATTGCCGAAGAAGATATGGTGATTACGGTCACCAATTCGGGTTATATCAAGCGTCTGGCCGTGGATGCGTACCGTCGGCAAAAACGTGGCGGCAAAGGCGTCACCGGCATGGGCACCAATGAGGAAGACTTTATAAGCCATTTGTTTATCGCCTCATCCAAAGACTATCTTTTGATCTTTTCCAATAAGGGCATTGTGCGCTGGCTCAAAGTTTACGAAATTCCGATTGCCTCGCGCGCGGCCAAAGGCAAGGCCATCGTCAATCTTTTATCCATCGGCAAAGACGAATATATCAGCTCCATCGTCGCTGCGAAAGAATTCACCGACGACCAATTCGTTGTCATGGGAACGGCCCAAGGAAATATCAAGAAAACAAAATTGTCAGCATTTGGCAATCCGCGCAAAGCTGGCATCGTCGGCATTGGCCTGGACAAGGACGATCGATTGATCGGGACGGCCATCAGCAACGGCAATTATGAAATTTTGCTGGCCACACGCGAAGGAAAGGCCTTGCGGTTTTCGGAAAAAAATATCCGCGACATGGGCCGGGGCGCCAAGGGTGTGCGCGGCATTAGGCTCGGAAAAAAAGATGAAGTTGTTGGGATGCAGGTTTTTCCGCCGGATATTTCCAAAACCGGCAGCACTCTTTTAACGGCGACTTCGCTTGGGTTTGCCAAACGAACGGAATTTGACGAATACCGGATTCAATCCCGGGGAGGTAAAGGCATTATCAACGTCAAAGTCGGCGACAAAACAGGCGAGGTGGTCGGCATTGTGGCTGTCACGGATGACGACGAGATTATGGCGATTACCAAAAACGCCATGATTGTGCGCTGCCGCGTCAAAGATATCCGCCAAACCGGCCGGAACACCCAGGGCGTGAGGCTGCTGTCTTTGGAGAAGAGCGATCACGTCAGTTCCGTGGCGTATATCGCGGCAAAGGAAGAATAGAAAACAAATTTTCTTTACGAAAATAAATTTTTAAGTATAATAAAAAAACTTATTTGCAACCTTTCGACCCCATCGTCTAGCCTGGTCAGGACACCCCGCCTGTTCCGCCATAGGCGGAACAAGACGGCGGGGCAAGCGGGTTCAAATCTTTGAAATATGTTTTATGTGTATATCTTAGAAAGCCTAAAAGATGGCAGGCATTATA
>JBDRMG010000055.1:0-2051 GCA_043812495.1 Candidatus Omnitrophota bacterium
AGAGAATCGGCGAAGAGAACTTTAAATCAGCGTCATTTCGATGTCCAATTAATCGGCGGAATGGTTTTGCACGAAGGCAAGATTGCGGAAATGAAAACCGGCGAGGGGAAAACGCTGGCCGCCACCCTGCCTGTTTATTTAAACGCTTTGACGGGAAAGGGAGTGCACGTGGTGACGGTCAACGACTATTTGGCCAAAAGAGATGCTGTTTGGATGGGCCAGATTTATCATTTGCTCGGATTATCCATAGGCTGTATCGCGCACGACACTGCTTTTGTTTATGATCCAACCGCCAACAAAGATAAAGAAAGAGATATCGTGGGCGGTTTTAAGGTGATGGAAGATTATTTAAGGCCGGTTGCAAGAAAAGAAGCGTACGCAACTGATGTCACTTACGGCACCAATAACGAATTCGGTTTTGATTATTTGAAAGATAATATGGTGCAGGATTTAGAGCAACAGGTTCAGCGGGGACATCATTTTGCCATTGTTGACGAAGTGGACTCTATTTTAATCGATGAAGCCAGAACTCCGCTGATTATTTCGGCGCCAGATACGGAATCTTCCCAGACATACTCCGAATTTGCTAAAATAATACCCAAATTGGATCCTGATCTTGATTATGAATTAGATGAGAAAATGAAAGCTGTCAGTATGACAGAAGTCGGTATTAATAAAGTGGAGAAGATTTTGGGCGTAGATAATATTTATGAAGAAAAAGGCATCAAATACTTGCATCATTTGGAGCAGGCTCTGAAGGCTCAGGCAATTAATCCGGCCGACGGCAAACCATTCTTTGCAAGAGACAGAAATTACGTGGTGAAGGACGGCCAGATTATTATAGTTGATGAATTTACTGGCAGAATGATGCCGGGCCGCCGCTGGTCGGGAGGGCTTCATCAGGCGATTGAAGCGAAAGAAGGCGTTTTTGTTCAGCCCGAATCTTTAACTTTGGCTTCCATTACTTTTCAGAATTATTTCAGAATGTATAAGAAAATATCCGGCATGACAGGAACCGCTTCGACCTCGGCTGAAGAATTTGACAAGGTTTATAAATTAGATGCGGCGATAGTTCCTACGAACAAACCGATGAGAAGAAACGATTTACCTGATGGAGTTTATAAAACTAACAACGGTAAATTGAGCGCTTTAGTGAGAGAGATAAAAGAAAGACATAAAATCGGCCAGCCGGTCTTGGTGGGGACGACCAGTATTGAAAAAAATGAGTACTTGGGTAAGTTATTAGAAAGAGAAGGAGTGGTTCATCAGATTTTAAACGCTAAACATCACGAAAGGGAGGGAGAAATTATTGCTCAAGCCGGCAAGTTTGGCGCAGTTACCATTGCCACTAATATGGCGGGCGGGGAGTTGATATTGTCTTGGGGGGCAACCCTCCCAATCCCGACGAGGCTCGAAAGGTGTGCGAGGTAGGCGGGTTACATATAATAGGTACCGAACGCCATGAGGCAAGAAGAATCGACAATCAGTTGCGGGGCAGGGCCGGCAGGCAAGGCGATCCGGGTTCCTCGCAGTTTTTTCTTTCTTTGGAAGATGATATTATGAGGATTTTTGGCGGAGACAGGATCAAGACATTGATGAATCTTCTGAAAATACCGGAAGACGAGAAGATTGAAAATAAAATGATTTCAGGCGCCATTGAATCGGCTCAGTCAAAAATCGAAGGCATGAATTTTGATTTGAGAAAGCATATTTTGGAATACGACGACGTGATGAATAAACACCGAGATGTGATATATAAGAAAAGAAGAGAGTTTTTGGGGTTTAAAAATTGTAAATTAGAAATTAAAAATTGGACGAAAAGCGACGATGAGAAAAAGAATCTCGATCAAAAGGAAGTGGAACTCGGGGAAAACTTTGATCAGGTAGCGAAGGTCGTCGCCTTGAGGACCCTCGATATGCTTTGGATGAATCATTTGGAAGAAATGGAAATTTTAAGAGATTCGGTCAGACTCAGAGCTTACGGCCAGCAAGACCCGCTTGTTGAATATAAATCAGAAGGGCACAGGATGTTCCAAAGGTTATTGGATACG
>JBDRMG010000056.1:0-20917 GCA_043812495.1 Candidatus Omnitrophota bacterium
AAGTGGTGACAATCGGACTATGGGCCGTAAATTTACTGTGCCGTATGGTCTCTATCGGACTCATGGATTTGTGTCCGCACATCTTGCCGCACAGACTGGTTTTTCAGAAGAAGATTTAAAGCTGTTTTGGGAATCTTTGGAGAAAATGTTCGATCATGACCATTCCGCGGCGCGCGGTCTCATGAGCACTCGTGCGTTGATTATTTTTGAGCATGGCTCCGCCTTGGGAACGGCAAACGCGGCAACTCTTTTTGAACGAGTTACCTTTAAGCGCATTACCGAAGGTCCTGCTCGCAAGTTCTCAGACTATCAAATTTTGCTTGATGGTCAGCCTGTGAAAGAATTGCCTAAAATAGTGAAACTTTAAGGCAAAAAGAAGGAGTTTATTCAACTTGAAAGGAGTTTCGATTCATGCCCCCAGACACCAAAATCGCGATATTCAAAGGCAGGAAAATAAGGAAGACCATTCACAATAACGAATGGTGGTTTTCGGTTGTGGATGTTGCTGAAGCATTGACCGACAGCGTAGATCCAGGCGCATATTGGCGTAAGCTAAAGGAGAGATTAAAAAATGAGGGTAGCGAAGTCGTGACAAATTGTCACGGGTTGAAATTGCCCGCTCCGGATGGAAAGATGAGGGAAACCGACTGCGCCGATACCGAAGGCATGTTCCGTATTATCCAGTCAATCCCCTCTCCCAAAGCCGAGCCATTTAAGCGCTGGTTGGCCAAGGTTGGTTACGAACGCATTCAGGAGATTGAAAACCCTGAGTTGGCGACAAAACGAACGCGCATGCTTTATAAGTTGAAAGGCTACAGCGATAACTGGATTGAAAAGCGCATGCGTGGCATCACTATCCGCGAAGAGTTGACCGATGAGTGGCAGAAGCGGGGAGCTCAGGAAGATAAGGACTATGAAATTTTGACCGCGGAAATATCTAAGGCCGCTTTCGGGATAACGCCAAGCGAATACCTATTAAAATTCGTCCTCGCGCGAGGGCGTGGATTGAAACCCATTCAATGGGGACATACCGGCCCGCGAAACGGTTATTCGTCCTCGCGCGAGGGCGTGGATTGAAACGCGCAAAAGGTTGTAGATGGTGGCGCCCTCGAAATTCGTCCTCGCGCGAGGGCGTGGATTGAAACACAGAATGATCCCTGAGAACGTGCCGAGGGTGTGTTCTGGAAAATTTCCCAAAAATTTATTTCGACTTTTTCAAATCCCCATCGATTCATTTGATACTTCGACAGCGGCAAACCGCGCCATTTATGGCGTGATTTGGCGCCGCTCAGTATCAACCCTGCCCGCCCCGCCGCTTCGCGGCGAAAGCCGCGGGCCGGGGAGCAAACCCCTGGGCTTTAGCCCGGGATGCGTCGAATGGATGCGTCGAATGGGTTGATTTATGAGTTTATTTATACTAAAATACGCATACCCTCAAAAGTCATGGATAACCACTTTTATTCCCAATTAACGCGGCAAAGTTTGGGCGATCAAAGCCTTGATGGAGACATCTGCCTCAAAATATTAGCGTCTTCTGAAGTTGAGCTCCTGTCGCTTCTTCATTCAGCCTTTGAAGTTAGAAAGAAGTATTTTGGCAAGGAGGTGCTTGTTCACATCATTGATAATGTGCAAAATGGTTCCTGTGCGGAAGACTGCCGTTATTGTGCTCAATCCAGACATTCCCAAGCCGACATTATTGCCTACGCATGCAAAAGTGAAGACGAAATACTCAAGGAAGCTGAACACGCTTACAAAATGGGGGCGTTTCGACATTGCCTTGTTTTTTCCGGTAAGCGTGCTGGCAAAGACCGCATTCAATTTATCGCTTCTGTTGTCCGAAAGATAAAAGAAAACTACTCTATGCAAGTTTGTGTTTCCGCCGGCATTTTGGATGAAGAAAGCCTAAAGATTTTAAGCCATGCGGGAGTTGACCGGATCAATCATAACTTAAATACTTCGCAGGAATTTTATCCCAAGATTTGCACAACCCATACATTTGATGACCGCTTAAAAACAGTCCATTTGGCGCGCCAAATGCAGTTAGAAGTTTGCTCGGGCATTATTGTTGGCATGGGGGAACAACCCGAAGATATTGTGAGTGTGGCCAAGACTTTGAGAAAATACTCCGTTGCCTCCATTCCGGTTAATTTTCTTATTCCCATCAAGGGAATTCCAATAAGAAATGCAAAGGGATTAACGCCTGAGTATTGCTTGCGTGTTTTGTGTTTAATGCGATTCTTAAATCCAAGTGCAGAAATTCGTATTGCGGCCGGGCGGGAATTGCATCTTAGAGATATGCAGGTTTTTGGACTTTATCCAGCCAATTCCCTGTTTCTTGATGGATATCTTAACGCAAAAGGGTCCGATCATATGAAAACATTACAGATGATCAAAGACGCTGGATTTGCTATCAAATCAGATCATGGCTTGGATGAACTTCTTTGCAAAGAAGAAGGCCTTGATCAGCAGGAGTGCCGGGCGGATGAAATTGTTATGAAAAATCTGCAAGAATTAAGACCAAATCTCAATAAGGTTCAAACAAAGGAATAAAACATAATGGAACATGTTGTGATCATCGGATCGGGGCCGGCAGCGCACACGGCGGCTATTTATTGCGCCAGGGCAAAACTTAGCCCGTTGTTGTTTGAGGGATATATTGCAGGCGGGGTTGCGGCCGGAGGTCAGTTGACCGTAACGACCGATGTGGAAAATTTTCCGGGATTTCCGGAAGGTATTCAAGGACCGGAATTAATGAAGCGCATGCGCGAACAGTCTATAAAGTGCGGCACGCGCATTGAAACGAAGACGATCGACAAAGCTGATTTGACGAAGCAGCCGTTTAAAATCTTTTTTGGAAAAGAAAGCATAGAAACCAAGGCTGTTATCATCGCGACCGGCGCCACGGCTAAACGGTTGAATCTGCCAGGTGAGGAGAGGCTTTGGCAGAAGGGTATCTCAGCTTGCGCGATATGCGATGGGGGGCTTCCGATTTTTCGCGATCAACACGTGGTCGTGGTGGGAGGCGGGGATACCGCGGCTGAGGAATCAATTTATTTGACAAAATTTGCCAAAAAGGTAAGCGTTCTTCACCGCCGGGATCAATTGCGCGCGTCTAAGACTATGCAAGAAAAGGTATTATCAAACAAAAAGATTGAAGTCGTATGGAATACGATTCCCGTTGAGGCCATTGGGGAAAAGTTCTTACAAGGCGTAAAAGTGCGAAATGTCAAAACAAATGAAGAGAAGGTCATCGAAGCTAGCGGTTTGTTTTATGCTATTGGACATCAACCCAATACCCACTTTTTAGCTAAACAAGTAGAAATGGACCCAAACGGATATATTGTTACTCAACCGCCCAGTACGAAAACAAACGTTGAAGGTGTCTTTGCCTGCGGAGATGTTCAGGACAAAATCTATCGCCAAGCTGTCACGGCCGCTGGTTCCGGATGCAGGGCCGCGCTGGATGCCGAAAGATATCTTAATGAAAAGGAAATATTATAATTGTATTTTCTTGAAAGGAAATAACCAATGTCTTTAAAGTTAAAAACATACCTCATGGCTACACGCCCCAATTCGCTTTGGATTACCTTTGTTCCTGTCTTCATAGGAACGTCCATGGCCATAGGAGACGGCATTGCCCATTTACCGACAGCCTTTGTCGCTCTTTGCGGCGGTATACTTCTTCATATCGGATGCAATTTGACCAATGATTACGGCGACCTGATCAAAGGCGCTGATCAAGAAGGCCGCATTGATCCTATGCGCGAGATTCCCGTGGGATTTCTTTCCGCGCGCTCCATGAAGATTTTTATCATTGGAGTTTATGTTTGCATTATTCCAATTTGCGTCACCTTGATGCAAAGAGGAGGCTGGCCGGTTCTTTGGATTGCTGTTTTTGCGATTTTGGCAGGAATCTTTTATACGGTCGGAAAATACCCTTTAGGTTATCAGGGATGGGGCGACTTGATGGTTTTTGTCTTTTTTGGGCCAGTGGCTGTCGCCGGGACTTATTACGTGCAGTCTCTGGAGTTTAACTGGGCGACCGTGGTCGCGGGATTTGCTCCCGGATTGTTCGCTGTTAGTGTTTTAACCATCAATAATATTCGGGACCTGGAGAGCGATCGCAGCGTTAAGAAAATGACTCTGGCGGTTCGTTTCGGGAAGACTTTTGCGCAGAAAGAATACTTCTTCTCAATTATTTTAGCAACACTGACTCCTATTTTTGTGTATTTTATCACGAAAAACTACTTTTTATCTCTATTCGCTGTCCTTTCTTTATTATTAACTTTTAAGCCAATGAAAATTGTAATGTCTTCAAGCGATGAAAGCGCATACAACAAAGCGATTGAAATAACAGTAAAAGTTTTAATCATTTATGGGATTATTTTTTCGTTGGGCTGGAATGGATCTTGGATCATTGAAAAAATATTTTTTTAATAAGAAGAATAAGGAGGCACTCCGATGTCATTAGTCAATAAAATAGCGCCTGATTGTAACGCGCGAGCGGTGATCAGCAATCAAATCAAAGAGAATTTCAAGCTTTCGGATTACCGCGGTAAATATATTGTTTTGTTCTTTTATCCATTGGATTTTACGTTTGTTTGCCCGACCGAAATTCATGCCTTTCAGGATCGGCTTGGTGAATTTGAGAAGCGACACGTCCAGGTGATTGGCGTTTCGACAGATTCTTGGTATACCCATTTGGCCTGGCTGAAGACCCCGAAGAAAGAGGGAGGCATCGAAGGTGTCAGCTTTCCGCTTGTGTCGGATTTCAATAAAACGATTTCGAAAGACTATGGCATCTTACAAGAGGAAGATGGCGTGGCTTTGCGCGGTTTATTTCTAATCGATCGTAAGGGCATCATCCAGCATGAGACGATTAACAATTTAGCTTTGGGCCGCAATGTGGATGAAGTGTTGCGTATGGTGGATGCGCTGCAATTTACGGAAAAACACGGCGAAGTCTGCCCGGTGAATTGGAAAACCGGCGATAAGGCCATGAAGCCCGATTCAAAAGGCCTGCAGGAATACTTCAAAGATGCCTCATGAAATCAATACATCTAACATCAGCATCTTCTTGGATCCTCAGGATCGCTTGATTCATTTTGATCTTTGCGCAACACCTTGCGGCAAAAAAATCGAACGATCAGCCCTTTCTGCTTATTGCAAAGGAAAACCGTTAGAAGAGCTTGTCCAGATTAAATTCTTAAGTGCTGCTCAAGCATTGAATTGTTATGAGGAAAAGAAGCAATTTATGCTTTATGTCGAGTGGGCGGCCTTAAGATCCGCAATCGCTCAATATCTGGATCTCAATGAAGAAAAATACGATAAACAAAGATGCCAAATTGTTTCTGTGAAACACGACCCTCAGGGAACAACCGTCGAAGAAATAGTCCTTCCTCCAAAAGAATTACCGCAAATCCCATCTGCCTGTTGTGGTTAAAATGTAAAAATGAGAAGGTTTAGGTCGTGTCTTTGCCGCGCGTCATGACAAGCTTGCCGGAGCGGATCATTTCGATGATCCTGAATTTTTTAAGACGCTTCTCGAATTCATCCAACTCTTCGGTTGAACCCGCGATTTCGACAATCAAAGTCTCATTCGTTGTATCGATGATTTTGGTGTTGTATTTTCGCAAAAGCGCATGAGCGGACGTTCTTAAGTTCGGTTTGATGCGGATTTTAAAAAGGGCCAACTCTTCCTCGATAGCATCCAGAGGCGTGTGTTCACTGGCATGAATCACGTCCACAAGCTTGCCGGTCTGCTTCACAATCTGATCCAGTGTCGCGATATCTCCTTGGGCGGTAATCGTCATGCGTGAATAACGGGGATCGACGGAAGGAGAGACCACCAAAGAATCAACATTGAAGCCCCGACGGGCAAAAACAAGGGCGATGCGCACCAAAACGCCCGGTTTATTGGCCACCAGCATGCTGATCGTGTGAAGATTTTTCAGATGAGGATATTTTTTGTTTGGTTTTTGAGGCATGGCCATATTTAAGTCTATGAATTATTTGATTTACGTTTCGGCGGCTCAATAATCATATGATAAGCTGATTTGCCCGCCGGGACCATCGGAAAAACGTTATCTTCTTTAATAATGTCCGCTTGGATGAGACACGGACCTTTATAGTCAAGAGCTTTCTTAAGCGTACTTGTTACTTCTTCGCTTTTTCGGATATAAAAGCCTTTCACTCCATAAGCATCGGCCAATTTAACAAAATCAGGATTGCCGACCAAATCCACACCCGAGAGCCGGTTGTCAAAGAATAATTCCTGCCATTGACGCACCATGCCCAAATAGCGATTATTCATGACAATCACTTTGACGGGCAGTTTATGAATGGCCATGGTCGAAAGTTCTTGCGCGGTCATCTGAAATCCCCCGTCTCCCACAAAGGCCACCACTAAACTTTTAGGTCGTCCGAATTGAGCGCCTAAGGCAGCCGGAAAGCCATAACCCATGGTCCCTGCTCCGCCTGAGCTCAACCAGTGATCACGCTCATCAACCCGGTAAAACTGGGCTGTCCACATCTGATGCTGGCCCACGTCTGTCACGCAAATGGCTTTGCCCTTGGTCAATTGATACATTTCATCAATGATATGCTGGGCGATCAAGCCCTTCTTTGTGTTGTAGGATAAGGGAAATTGCTTACGGTAGAAATTAAGCTCGTTGAGCCATTCTTTGGTCTCGAGGGGGTTCACGTGATGTATCAATTCTTCGACAATCAGCCGGGCGTCACCGATGGTATAGGCATCGGGCTTAACAATCTTTCCGATCTCCGACGGATCAATATCAATATGAAGTTTCTTTGCGTTGATACAGAATTCTGCCGGATTTCCGTTGATGCGGTCATCCCAACGCGAACCAATGGAAAGAATAAGATCGCATCGCGTTAACGCCTTATTGGCATACGCTGTTCCATGCATCCCAAGCATTCCCAAAGACAGAGGGTGGGTTTCCGGAAATCCGCCTTTCCCTAGAAGAGTATTCACAACAGGCGCGTTTAATTTCTCGGCTAACTTTTTCACTATAGCATCCGCTTTCGCGATAACAACGCCGTGACCCACCAATAAAAGCGGTCTTTTTGATTTATTGATATATTCCGCAAGCGCTTGGATTTCCTTCTTATTAATGATGGCCGGCACGGAATAACCGGGTAAATCCATGTCCGGATCTAAAGATGAGTCGCATGGATTGCAGCTTACATCTTTCGGAATATCAATGAGGACAGGGCCGGGGCGGCCTGTATTCGCGATATAAAAGGCTTCTTTGACGACGCGTGGAATATCATTTGAATTCTTCACCAAATAGCTATGCTTGACAATCGGCATGGTGATGCCGAACGTATCTGTCTCCTGAAAAGCATCTTTGCCCAAAAGGGTCGTAACCATTTGTCCTGTCAGAATCACCAAGGGAATAGAGTCCATATGAGCCGTCATCACGCCGGTGACCACATTGGTCGCGCCCGGACCGCTGGTCGCGATCACGACACCGATTTTACCTGTAGCGCGTGCATAACCGTCGGCCATATGCGTTGCGCCTTGCTCATGGCGCACAAGGATCAATTTGATCTTGGAATTCATTAAAGCATCGAAGATGGGAATCAACACACCTCCGGGAATTCCAAAGATGTATTCAACACCCTGGTTCTCAAGGCATTTGATCAGGGCCTCAGCGCCGTTCATTTGTTTTTTGGGTTTGGCTGACACTGGTTTTCTGTTTTGTTTTTTAGCTTGCTTTCTCATCCACCCACCCTATAATAAATCGTTCAACCATCAAGTGTAGGGGATTATAGTATCATAAAATGAGAAAAGCTTGCAAGTATTTTATTATGGAAGGTACATGGACTTCTGGAATCAGCAATAATTGAACGGATGAGTTATAATATTCTGGGATTCAAGGAGATATGACACAGCAAATCAAAAAGAAGAGACCCAAGGCTGTCGGCATGCTATCAGGGGGGCTCGATAGTACTCTAGCGGCAAAACTCATGATGGACATGGGTGTTGATGTGACATGCCTCCATTTTATATTTCCCTGGGGGATTCAAAAGGCCAAACGAGTTCAGAAAATCGCAGAGGATATTCAGGTCCAATGCGAATTCTTAAATGTCACCTATGGCTTTATAGATATGATCCAAAATGCAAAATACGGTTACGGCAGCGGTTTTAATCCATGTGTAGATTGCCGTATTTATAATCTGAAGATCGCTAAGCGATATATGGAGCAGATTCAAGCTGATTTTGTTTTTACAGGTGAGGTATTAGGGCAAAGACCCATGTCGCAGATGCGCCAGAGCATTGAAATTGTGGAGAAAAAAAGCGGTCTTGAGGGCCGTCTTTTAAGGCCGTTATGTGCCCGGCTTCTTGACCCGACAATTCCTGAAACAGTGGGATTGATTGACCGTAACCGTCTTTTGGATATTTCAGATCGTTCGCGTAAAAAACAAAAAGAATTGGCGGATTATTATAAAATCACCAATTTCATTCCGACGGGCGGCGGATGCCTTTTAACGGAAAAGGATTTTGCCAAAAGATTTAAAGACCTTCTGCGCTATGGCGTTCGGGATTTTAAAGACGTCATCAGCTTGCAATGGGGCAGGCATTTTCGCCTATCGGATCAATTCAAGGCGATTGCCGGACGCGATGAGAAAGAAAACGATATGTTGCTTTATTATGCCAATTGTGAAGATTATATCTGTGAATTCGAAATTGAATCCGGACCAACGGTGATTCTCAAGGGGTCCAGTCCCAACCAGGAAATGCTGCAAACCGCAGCCAGCCTTGTTCAATATTATTCCCGCTACAGGAATAACCAGCCTATGGATGTGCTGTGCTGGCCTTCCAAAGAAAAAGCCAAAGCATTCAAAATAAAAACTTGTGCTTTGGCTCAAAACGAAGTTGAGAACTTCAAGACTTAATCCGCAAAGGTAAGCTTTGATCTTTTACGCGGATTTTTTAAACCATTCAATAATATCATCCGATTCGTAAAGTGGTTTTCCGTCAATACTCAGGCACGGAACCTGCGATTTACCTCCCAGACTAATCAATTCGCTTCTGATTTTTTCACTATCAGAAATCTTCTTTAAGGGCACAGTCAATTTCTGACCTTCCAAAAATTGAAGGACCTTCCGGCAATAGGGGCATCCGTCGCGTACATAAAGGATTAATTCAGGCATGCGGCCCTTTCGTTTTACTCTTGAAATCTTTGATGAGATGTTCCGCAAAGTCGATAATGCGCGTTTCAAGATGTTTCTGATACAGTTCATTCATTTCCACTAGACAAGTCGGTGAAGTCACGTTGACTTCGGTCAAGTAATCGCCGATCAGATCAAGGCCAACCAAATACAAACCCAAAGACTTCAGGTGGGATTTGAGGGTGTTAATAATTTCCTGATCGCGCTTTGTGATATCACAGCCGACACCTTTGCCGCCCGAGAAGAAATTATTTCGATGATCTCCCTCGGCATGCACACGCAAGACCGCGCCGAGTACTTCGCCGTCCAAAAGAAGGATGCGCTTATCGCCGTTTTTTGCTTCGGGGATATATTGTTGAAGAATGATTTCCTTTGACCAAAATTCGCTTAAGGTCTCAAGAATCACATTGGTATTGGTATCACCTCTTTTGATGTAGAAGACCGATGATCCTCCGAAGCTGTTCGTGGGCTTGGCAATGACTTCCTTTTCCTGATCGATAAATGCCAAAAGGTCGCTTCGGACACAGCTGACGAGCGTCGATGGCACGATCGACGCAAATCGCGTTGCCCATAATTTTTCATTCGTACAGCGAATGCCGTTAAGGCTGTTGACAATGGGAACCTGGGGAATAACCCGGTCCAAAAGCCATGTATTGAATAAATAACGCTCATCAAAAGGCGGGTCGTTCCTAATAAATACGATATCTGCATCATTTTCCCAAAGGTATTCGCGAGGGCTGACAACAAAAGGTTGTTGCGATTCCTTTTGAGGCTTGACGCGATTCACATGAAACTGTACTCGACCGTCTTTGAGAAGAATTCCCCCATCCGGCACATAAAACACGTTGTGTCCCCGCTTATAAGATTCCAGCATCATCCTAAAGGTTGTATCCTTGGCGATCTTAATCGTTTCAAGAGGATCCATCAGGAAAAGAAAATTCATTGTTTGGCGGCTCCTTCCAGCTGAACGATTTCCCGATGCGCGGCAACGGCGGCAATGCGCGCGAGGATGCGATACACGTCAAAAATATTGACATCGTGATGAACGCCGCAATCACCATATTTGCTTAGATGGGGACACATTTTCACAAAATCCATTCCTTTGGCATTCAGGTTGTCCCTGGTGGTTTTATCCGAATGAGAACGGTAAAACCCTCCGACCAGATTATTCTCGATTTGGTAAATGCAAACCTCGCTCACCTTGTGATTGATGTTGTAAATCGTTGGCACCCCTTCCTGCAGAAGGTATCGGGTAATAATGTGCGCGCTTTTGCCTTTGTAAAGTTTGTTTTTATTCTTTCGATTAAGGTCTAAGATTTCGGATGGATCCTCAAAGGACATAACCCCCATTCCGTACGTACCGGCATCTGCTTTCAAGAATATAAAAGGCTTCTCCTTGATCTTGTGTTCATCATATTTGCTTTGAATCTGCTTAAGGAGCGTGCCGGCTTGGTCGGCTAAAAGCGCGCGATCCTTATCCACGTTAATGTTGACGTGATCGACGGTCAAATTCAGGCATGAAAAAAACCAAGGATCGAGATCAGCAATACGCGCAAATTCATTCATCAATTCGGCGGTATATTGAAAATGATGCGACTTAAGACGCGCGTGCCAGCCCGCTTGGATCGACGGATAAATCGGCGCTTGAGCTTGTTTCAAAATATCGGGAATACCGCTTGTGAGGTCATTGTTCATGATAATAAGGTCGAAATGAAGCCGCCCGGCTCGAATTTCCTTTAAAAGCATCTGAAAACAGCAGATGCGCACGGGTTCGCCCGTAGCGGTCTTAAACTCTACACACGTCGCTTCTTCGCAAAATTCAGGCTGGATATAGAGAAATGTCGAAACGGTGACTTTAAATCCAGCGCGCTCGATAATTTGCTGCAAGATGCGGATATTCTCAAGATACCATGTGTTGCGCGTATGCTCTTCGGCGACAATGAGAATATTTTGGCAGTTTTTCACGCGTCTTAAAAGCGCGGTTTTCATATACTTGACGGAGTCTTCGATTCCGTGTTCGCAAAGATTATTGAATCCGGCCGGAAAAAGATTCGTATCCACAATGGCAACCTTAAACGACGCATCACGGATATCGACCGATGAATAGAGGGGGAGCTCGGTTTTACTTTCGTGAGAAGCTAACCACTCGTGAATCTGCTCTTGTTTGTTCTTAATGATTTCAATAAAATTTCGCATCGTTATACGAAGTTCAAATATTTCTTTCTTGACGGTTGACCTAGGTGCGTAGCTTATATCCGATTTTGAATAGATAAACGGTTAAAAAGAAGACGGAAACAGCGACGCTAAAGGCAAAAATCACACTATAAAGTATTGGTATTTCCGTGAGACCCGTCATGCTGTAGCGCATGCCGTTGACGAGATAATAAATCGGATCAAACGTGGTTATAAAGCGAAAAGCCTGAGGAATAAGTTTGATGGGATAAAACACGCCGCCGACAAAAACCAAGGGCATAATAAAATAGGTGTTAAACATCCCGAGCATATTGAAATCTTCGGCCCACAAAGCCCCGAGCATCCCTAAGCAAGAGAAAATACAAGAGATCATGAGGATGAAGTAAATGAGAAGAAAAGGATGAGCGATCGACATCGGATTAATCCAAGTGGATAGAAGGAAAATGCCCAGCGTGACCATAACTCCGCGCGCCAGTCCTCCGGCCAAGAGTCCCAAGACCATTTCAAAATAGGAAAGCGGCGAGAGAAGTATTTCTTGAATATGATTATGCCAGCGAGCGATAAACAAAGAAGAGCTTGTGTTTTCATACGAACTTGTGATCAAATGCATGGTCATGAGACCCGGAATGATAAACTCAAGATACGTCATGTTGATGTCGCCGAAATCAATCCGTCGTCCGATCGCCAGGCCAAAAATGCACATAAACAGAGCCGATGAGATCAGCGGCGGGACAATGGTTTGCGTGGCCACGGACAAGAAGCGTATGATTTCGCGCTTTGCAAGCGACATCACACCAATGGGATTTGTGATGATGACATTATCGGTGTTCATTCAGCACCCGTGACTTCCAAAAAGACGGATTCAAGAGACTTATCCTGTAAAACGTCCTGCTTATTTCCGAGGCGAACAATACGGCCTTTATGAAGAATGCCGATGGTCCGGCACAGACGCTCAGCCTCTTCCATATAATGAGTGGTCAAGAAAATAGTTTTTCCTTCGCTGTTGAGTTTTTTGAGATAATCCCAGATGCGGAATTTGAGCTCAAGATCGCAACCGGCGGTCGGCTCGTCCAAAATCAGAACTTCTGGATCATGAATGAGCGCCCGGCAAATCAATAGTCGTTTCTTCATCCCACCGGACAAGGCCCTGTATTTAACATTTCGTTTTTCATTCAGCTGGAATCGTTCCAGTAATTCATTGGTGCGCTTTAAGGCAGTTTTTTGGCCAATACCAAAGTAGCCGGCCTGATAAATCAGCATACGCTCAACGGTCAAAAACGGATCAAAATTGAACTCCTGGGCGCAAAGACCGACCAGACGGCGGGTTTGTTTGTACTCGGAAACAACGTCGTAGCCAAAAACAGAAACTGTTCCGCTCTGAAAGTTAGAGAGACCGGTGATGGTGTTGATGGTGGTTGTTTTGCCGGCCCCGTTGGGACCGAGAAATCCAAAAAATTCTCCGCGTTTTACCTGAAAGGAAATATCGCTGAGGGCCTTAAATGGACCATAGAATTTTGTCACATTTTTAAGCGTAACGGAGGTTGTTGAATCTCTCATGGCGTATGATTATAGTTTTTTAGAAAATATCTGTCAATGCACAGTTTATGGTTAGGAAATATTATCATTGTATTTGCTTCATCCCCGCCCGCCATTGATTCAGTGGCGGGCGGGGTTAATTCGGTCATGCACTTATGTTCTGCCGACATATCGTCGGCATCCATAAGTGCAGACCTCATTAAGAAGAAACCAGCGAAGTCTGATCAAGAAATTGAGTGAGTCGATCAATGATATCTTTCGTTTTGTTCATTTGCACAAGGTCAGCGCGCAGCTTGGCGATATGGGGCAAACCTTTAAGATAACCCGAATAATGCTTGCGGAAATCAACAATGCCGCTCCGTTGGCCTTTAAAGCGAACGGATAACTCCAAATGCGCGATGCACATCTTAACTTTCTCTTCAAAGGTCGGCTCGCTAAGAATTTTTCCGGTTTTTAAAAATTCTTTGGCCTGCTGAAAAATCCATGGATTCGCGACAGCTCCGCGGCCGATCATGACACCGTCACATCCGATCGAGAACATTTGCCGGACATCTTGCGCTGTCTTGATGTCTCCGTTTCCGACGAGAGGAATGGAAATCCGTTTCTTGATTTTCTCAAGCCAAGACCAATCCGAAATGCCCTTGAAACCCTGTTGGCGGGTTCGGCAATGGACCGTCAGCGCCTTGACACCGGCTTGCTCGACAATCTTAACAATATCGAGAATAACGATATTTTCTTGGTCCCAGCCTAGGCGGGTTTTAACGGTTACCGGGAGCTTGGTGGATTTGACTGTTGATTTCACGATGCGCTCCAATTTGGGAAGGTCGCGAAGTAATCCGGCTCCTTCGCCGCGCATGGCATGATTGCGGACCCAGCACCCGCAGTTGATATCAATAAAATCAGGGTGGGCACTTTCCGCAATTTTGGCGGCTTCTTCCATGACAGACTCTCGGCCGCCGTAAATTTGAATTCCTATCGGACGTTCTTCGTCCGTGACCAGAATCTTGTCGAAGGCCTTTCGGGCGTCGCGAATTAGGGCCTCACTGCTTGTAAATTCTGTAAAAAGCAAATCCGCGCCCAGGCGCTTACAGATCAGACGAAAAGGCGTGTCGGTGATGTCTTCCATAGGCGCAAGAGCCAAAGGTTGATGGATTGATATTTTTCCGATTTTCATGGCTGATAGATTATAGCGTATTTGTTCATTAATGCAAATATTCTGCTTCGCAAGATTAGAAAGATTAGGACAGCCGATAGTTTTTGCTTCGCAGGAATATCCTGTGATAGAATGATTCTCCGTAGCCCCGCCAAAGGCGGGGCGAAGGAGAATATGTTGATTTCTTGAGAATAGGCGATATACTGTTTAATGCTTATGGAAAAAACTGTATCCTTTTATACCTTAGGATGTCGTCTCAATCAATCCGAAACCGCGAGTCTTCAAAATCTATTTGAAGAAAGCGGTTATCGTCTTGTTGATGGAGATGAACCGGCGGAACTCACCGTTATCAATACCTGTACAGTTACGCAGGGCGGAGATGCGGACACGCGGCGATTGGTGAACAAAATCAATCGCATCAATCCTGACGCACGCATTGCCCTGATCGGTTGTCAGGCCCAAACCCAGAAAGAAAAGCTTGCCGAACTCCCCAATGTTTGCCTTATTGTGGGCAATGAACGGAAGATGGATTTGGTGGATATTGTGCACGAGATTGACCTTTGCGAAGAATGCCAGGTTATCACGCCCACTATACGGCGCGAAAGCTTTACCATGCCCATCAAGAAAATTGACCGCGGACATACACGGGCCAATCTCAAAATTCAGGACGGATGCGATTTCTTCTGCTCTTATTGTGAAATTCCTTACGCGCGCGGTCGCGCGCGGAGCCGTGTTTTTGAGGATGTTCTTCTAGAGGCAAAGGCATTGGCCGCATCGGGTCATAAGGAAATCGTGTTAACGGGCATTAACGTGGGTCTCTATAAACATGAAAATAAAACCCTCTTGCACATTCTTGATGCCTTGGAAAAGACTGATGGCTTGGCTCGGGTGCGTATTTCTTCCATTGAACACACGACCGTGCCTATCGAATTGATTCAACGCATGGGCACGACTAAATTGTGCCGCTTTTTGCATATTCCTTTACAGTCAGGAAGTGATCAAATTCTCAAAGCCATGGACAGAAAATACGGCGCTCAAGAATTCGCGGATTTTATCGTCAAGGCTTATCAAATGGTTCCTGAAATTTGTATCGGCACGGATCTGCTGGTTGGTTTTCCCGGTGAATCCAAGGAACAATTTGAAGAGACCTATCGATTTGTAGAACATCTGCCCGTGGCCTATATGCATGTTTTCAGTTATTCCAAGCGTCACCTGGCCAGAAGCAAGAATTTGAAAGATGAAGTTCCCGCAGAAAAGATCAAAGACAGAAGTCAGCGGCTTCGTGATTTAAGCAAATCAAAGAGGACAGCTTTTCTCCGAGGGCTCATCGGAACAACCCAAAATGTTCTTTTTGAAGAAAAACGGCAAGACGAGTGGATCGGCTATACGGATCATTTTGTGCGCGTCAAATACAAATGTGACAAAAATATTCAAAACCAAATAATCCCTGTTAAAATGAAAGTGAGTGAATTTCCTTTTATGAAAGGAATAAAAAATGAATAAAGCCCCGATGAGAATCGATGTGCGCAGAATGCCTCAAATACCCGATGTCTTTGAATTCACAATCACGGCCGAGGCGATCCGTTCGCAGTTTAGACTTCCGCGGTCTCAGGTTAACCGCTTGAGAGCTTTGCTTGAGAAAGTGTTAATTGAACAGTAAAAGGTTCGTATTGAAAAAGTGTCTTTAAACGCAGATGGTCACAGATTGCACGCCCGGCCTCGACTTGGCCAAAGGCCGAGGCGGGCAGATGGTCGCAGAATTGAAGGTTAATGGATGTTATTTGAGGTTATTGGTCTTTTCCTTATTAATGGAACAGTCAATAATATTTTCTCTATACGAGAAAGAAGACCTAATATTGACTTCCACCGTTCCTTTAATAAAGAGAAAGTCAATAATGAGGTTAAAAAGGTTACTTCTTGGAGGTTATCAGAGGTTACAAGAGGTTATCCAAACAGTAACCTTTTTGCAACCTGAAATTAACCTTTTTAAGGCAACCTGATTAACCTCGATAACTTTAGCTAACCTTTATAACCTTTGAAGAGATCAACCCTCGGCTGAAGATTCGCGTGAATCTGCCCGCCTCGGCTCTCGCCTCATCGAGGCCGGGCGTTTGATTCGCGTAAATCTGCGTTCAAAATGGTTTTGTCAATGTCAACCAAATAACCGATGTTAGAACAGATCCTATTCGGAATCACCCAAGGCATTGCGGAATGGCTTCCTGTCAGCTCTGAAGGCGTGATGCTTTTGATCAAGACGCATATATTTGGAGCTTCCCAGGCCATTGGAGATACGCTCAGGTATATGTTGTTCCTGCATCTGGGAACTTTTCTTGCCGCTTTAATCTATTTCCGGAAAGACGTAAAACAACTTCTCATTGTTTTATTCCATTTCTCAAAATCAAATCAGGAAAATCAGAAGATCCTGCAATTTCTCATTAGCACAACGGTGATCAGCGGTCTTTTGGGATTAGTTTTCCTGCACTATTTAGACAACGCTACAGCAATTCCGGGAAAAATCGCTACGCTCATTGTCGGTTGGTTGCTCATCGCAACAGGACTGCTTCAAATCGCGAGCAAACAAGGAGGAAAGAGATCACCTCATGACATCACCCAAAGAGACCGAGTTATTTTGGGCCTGGCCCAGGGTTTTGCCGTGCTGCCGGGTTTATCCAGATCCGGCCTGACCGTGGCATCGCTTTTATTATTGGGATTCGACAAGGTCCAGGCGATCCGTTTGAGCTTCTTGATGAGCTTACCCATCGTTCTCTTCGCTAATATTATTCTTAATGTCAAAGATTTTAATCCGCATAATGCCTCATTTTTAGGATTGATTTTCTCCTTTATTTTCGGACTTGCCACTATCCACCTATTCATTAAGATTGCCCAGAAAATCAATTTTGGCTATTTTGTGGCCATCTTTGGTTTACTTACCATTTTATCCGCTTTGATCTAGTTTTGCTTCCTGAAGAAATTTTCTCATAATGAATACAAATGCCGCATCTTTCTGTGGTATAAATAGGTGCCATTGTTATTTATTTTGTTTAATACTTCATAGGGCATTAAGAAACAAGAAATGATAGAAATGGAAGAATGGCACCTGATTCCAGAGATTATTGAGTGATTACACAGATTTGATTTCCGACGATATATAAATCTGTGTAATCAATTTTATAATCATTGTAATCAGGGCCATTCAATGATTTTTGCTATCTAATCACCTTGCAATAGGTTATGGAGCCCCACGGCTAAAGCCGTGGTACCTTTATTATTACCCTGCTTCGCTCCAAAATTTTCATTTGGGAGCTTCGCAGGGTTCATCCGCCAAAATATCTTTCTGGCGGAATCCGCCGAAGCCGTACCGTCGTTTTCGCCTTCCTCCACGGCTAAAGCCGTGGTCTCCGGCGAAGGCGGATGAATAATCCTTTACCCTAAATGAGAATGGCCCAAAAAATGTGTAACTTTTTCAGGTTTAAACCGTTTAACTAAACGGGAGCGAGAAAAGAGCCATGAGACCGACAGATGAGGAGTTAATTTTGGACTACCAAGCAGGAAACGTAAGCGCGCTGGAAGAAGTTTTCCATCGCTACAAAAAACCTGTGCTCAATTTCTCGCTTCGCATTCTCGCAAACCGTGCCGACGCCGAAGATGTGGTCGGCGATGTCTTTGTGGCTCTTTCTTCCCAGAAGTACACGCAAAGACCCGGGATCAAATTCTCAACTTGGCTCTTTAAAATCGCTCGCAATTGCTCGATCTCAAAGATTCGAAAACGAAAGAAACTCACATTTATGTGGTTTAAGGACAAAAAAACAGATCAAGACTGCGCATGGGATATTCCAGATAACGAAGACTCAAGCTCTGAAGTATTGATCAAAAAGGAAAAGGCCGATTATGTCCAACAAGCGATCCAAACATTACCGATTCAGCAAAAGGAAGCGATTATCCTGCGCGAGTATCACGCGCTTAGCTACGATCAAATCGCCGAAATTATGGAATGCTCTCTGGACAATGTCAAAATCCTCATCTTCAGGGCCCGCGAACAATTAAAGAAAAAACTCCGGAGTCTTATTAAGGAGGACGAATGATGTTACCACATGCCAAAATCAGACGGTTGATATCGTCTTATATCGATAGAGAAACAACTCAAGAACAAAACACATTGATCGACAATCATGTGGCGAAATGTCCGTCATGCCAAAAATATCTGGAAGATCTCCGAAAGATGTCTTCGTCTCTTATGGAATGGCGCGATGAAGATATCTCTCCTGATTTGGATGTCAAAATCCAACGCAGCCTTGAGCGATACAAATCAAGGGAGGGATCAGAAATGAAAGTCAAATCTTACGTGATTCCGCGCACAGCGGAACTAGCGGTTGTTTTTTCACTTATCATCATGTCACTTTTGACAATCCAAGTTTATATGAAGCGAGGAGTTCAAGGAAGATTAAGAAGCGCAACTGATGATATAGGCGCTCAATTTTCTCCAGGCAGCACAAGCCAGCTATCAAAAAGCATACAGTACGAGCCTTATTATCTTAACAGGGGAGCCGTTGATGAAAAGCAGAGCGCTTCTGCAAGCGGCACCTTTCTCCCTAAATCAAATTATAAGGAATTGGATAGCGTGGGCTTAGCAGGATATTCTGGATCAAAGACTGAGTCAAGACGTGACAAAGGTATGGTTATGGCAAAGGCTGGTCCGGCTGCGGCTGGTTATGATGGTCGTTTTAAAGGAGCAGGCATATCAACAAAATCATCGGCAACGGGCAATCTGCTCCAGCAGGAAAAATTAGCTCGAGGATTCGAAGTCTATTCTGGAGATATATCTTCAAAAGAACCATGGCGCTACGATGGGAAATCCTATGGCGGTTTAGCAACTACGGATCATCTTGGTCGGTATGTTGATCAAAAAGTAGACAACCGATATTGGTACGGCGATAACGAGGAAATTTCAACTTGGCAGGAAGAACCATACTATGACGATTACTATTACCGCGACCTGCCGCGCGTAGCTTACAGCACGGAAACCTATGATCCTATCTATGAAAACTATTTTCAAAGGGTCTATGATGTTCCGCTCTCTACGTTTTCTGTAGATGTAGACACAAGTTCCTATGCCAATATCCGTCGATTCCTGAATAACAATCAGCTTCCGCCTGCGGATGCGGTGCGCGCGGAAGAGATGATCAATTATTTTACGTATGATTATCCCCAGCCGATGTGGGGCAAGCCCTTCTCGGTAACAACCGAAATCGGGACATGTCCTTGGAATTCCCAGCATTATCTCGTGCTAATAGGTTTACAGGGAAAACAATTGGCGCAACGCGAAATGCCTCCGAGCAACATCGTTTTTCTGATTGATGTCTCCGGATCAATGAGTGACCATAACAAATTGCCGCTTTTAAAATCCGGTTTCAAGATGATGACAGAACAATTGAGGCCGCAGGACCGTGTTTCCATCGTCACCTATTCGAACCAAGCAAGAGTCGTGCTTCCTTCAACACCCGGAACCTATAAGGAAAGAATCATCATCGCGATTGACAGTTTGCGGGCAGGCGGGGGAACATCAGGCGCGGCAGGTATCCAACTGGCTTATCAAGTCGCTCAGCAGAATTTTATTTCGCGCGGAAATAACCGTGTGATTTTAGCGACAGACGGCGATTTTAATATCGGCATTAGCAGTGATGAGGAATTGGTCAATTTTATCGAATCCAAAAGAAACCGGGGCGTTTTTCTGACCGTTCTTGGTTTCGGCACCGGAAATCTAAAAGACAGCAAAATGGAAAAACTGGCTGATAAGGGTAACGGAAATTATGCCTATATCGACAATTTCCAGGAAGCCAGAAAGGTTCTTGTCAATGAATTGGGTTCGAATCTATTCACCATTGCCAAAGACGTAAAGATTCAGGTTGAATTCAATCCATCCAAGGTCGCCGGATACAGGCTGATCGGATACGAGAACCGCACGATGGCCGCTCAGGACTTCAATGACGATACAAAAGATGCCGGTGAGATCGGCACAGGCCATTCAGTCACAGCGCTTTATGAAATTGTACCGGCACAAACGATTGATCCTTTGAGATATCAAGGCCTGCAGTTTGACCGAAACAAAGGATTAATGTATGTGAAGCTAAGATACAAAGATCCCAAAGGAACAGAAAGCAAATTATTAACGAGAGAAGTTAGCGAACGGGATATTCGCACCGATCGTGTTTCGGATAATCTTAAACTTGCCTCAAGCGTTGCCGAGTTTGGAATGCTTCTTCGTAATTCCCCTTATAAGGGTCAAGCGTCCTATGACCAGGTGATCCGAAAAGCGCGCGAATCATTGGGAAAGGATACCCAAGGTTACCGCTCAGAATTTATTATGCTTGTTGAAAGAGCAAAAATGATTGATCACAGACAGCCCGAACCGATTTATCCCGACACCAGAATGCCACGTCCGTAAGGGCGAGGTATCGCCTTGGGCGTAAATGGCATTCCGGGTCGGGACTCCGACCTCCGAAGGAGCGTCGGAGCTATTGAGAAGATGCTACGGTTGTTAGGCCGTAGAGCTTCGCTACGAACGATAACTGTCTGGCCACGACACAGGGCACGCCTCTGTCCGCCTTAGGCGAGATCTCGCCGATGCAGAGCATCGGCGGACGAAGCCAATCGGAGATTGCCTTCGCTACGGCGGAGCAGGGGCGAAGCAGGGGCGAAGCAGGGCACGCCGATGTTATTTTCTACCGCATTTCGGCGTGCCCGTTTTTTTAATGAGGTCTGCGCTTATGAATGACGCGAAGCGGAAGAACATAAGTGCATGACCGAATTAACCCCGCCCGCCATTGATTCAGTGGCGGG
>JBDRMG010000057.1:0-49854 GCA_043812495.1 Candidatus Omnitrophota bacterium
TGTTTCTTCTTTTTAGTGTTAGAATGCTTTAGCTCCATATGACCTCCTGTTTTTTGTTTGTTTCCACTTACAAATTAACAGTTTTTTTGGTCTTTGGAGCTTTTTTCTTATTTTGTCTCACTTAATGTTACAATCTTTCAAAACAGCATAATTTCTTTTAAAGCCTTGCCTAATCGTCTTTCGATGATATAATAGGGCGGAAATTTCGGGCATCGCGACTTTTTCTTTTCAATAAATTATGGAAAGTCGCGATGTGCCCTCAAACTTTTCTTGGAATGAAATTGTGGAAGTTTTTCGGGCCATTAGCTCAGCTGGTAGAGCAGGACACTCTTAATGTCAAGGTCGGAGGTTCGACTCCTCCATGGCCCAGGCTTCGCTCGAACGTTTTCACGTTCGAGCTTCGCCTGGCTGCGTTCAATGCTTGCGCATTGAACTTGCCAAGTGAATAAATACTGTGCGAAGCCTGGAGTCAGGCGAAGCTGAACGCGAAAGCATTTCAGCGAAGACTGACCCAGGTAACCGATATAAGAAGCTTCGCTCGAACGTTTTCACGTTCGAGCTTCGCCTGGCTGCGTTCAATGCTTGCGCATTGAACTTGCCAAGTGAATAAATACTGTGCGAAGCCTGGAGTCAGGCGCTAGGCTTCGTTAAAGCGCTTTCGCCTTTAACTTCGCCTGGTTGATAGTCCGGCGAAGCTCAGTACAAAAGTAACTGAGCGAAGACGGAAAGCCAAACACGAAAGTGCTTCGGCATAGCTCAGCATCCTTCGAAGCATCCTGAGCAAGGTCGAAGGACATTTCAGCGAAGACTGACCCAGGCAGAACAATAAATGGATGGAATATACGGTTTATATTCTAAGAAGCAAATTAAATCCTGAGAAGTTTTATATTGGCTATACAACAGATTTAAAGAAACGATTAAAGAATCATCAACAACCGAACGAAAGTGCTTATACAAGACGATTTGCTCCTTGGGAGCTTGAAACATACGTTGTTTGCAAGAATGAACAAACAGCAAAGAACTTTGAAGAGTATCTAAAAAGTCATTCAGGAAGATCGTTCTTAAGGAAAAGATTGATTTAGCTTTCAGGTTTCTCTTGACCAATAAGAAATAATCAATGCCCAACAAATCACCCAACATCACCGACCTCAAAGAAAAAGCCATTCAATTTCGCAAAGAAATTCTGACGGTCACCCATCAGGCAGGGTCGGGCCATCCCGGCGGTTCCTTATCGGCTGTCGAGATTTTCATATCTCTCTATTTCTATAAGATGCGCCACAAGCCACAAGAACCCAAATGGTCCGAGCGGGACCGACTGATTATATCCAAAGGTCACTGCACGCCTGTGGCGTATGTGACTCTCGCCAACTGCGGATATTTTCCAAAAGAAGAGCTCAAGACATTTCGAAAAATAAATTCCCGTCTTCAGGGACATGTTTCTGTGCTCACGCCGGGCATTGAATTCAATACAGGCTCTTTGGGTCATGGGCTTTCTGTGGCCAATGGTTTGGCCTTGGGTGCTAAATTATTGAACAAAAAATTCAAAACATACTGCGTTTTGGGTGACGGAGAGATTCAGGAAGGATCCATTTGGGAAGCCGCCATGGCTGCCGCGCATTATAAGCTGGATAATGTTTGCGCGATTATTGATTATAATAAAATTCAGGAAAACGGACCCGTTAAAGATATCAAAAACCTCGAGCCCTTAAAAGACAAATGGACAAGTTTTGGATGGAATGTCCTCGAAGCCGACGGCCACGACTTTCAAGCCCTAATGAACGCTTTAGACAAGGCTGATACCGTCAAAGAAAAGCCGACCGTTATTATTGCGCATACCATCAAAGGCAAGGGTGTTTCTTTTATGGAAGGACAATCCGCCTGGCACGGCAAGGCCCCCAATGAGGAGCAATTAAAAAAGGCACTTGAGGAGTTAGATAAAAAGTAGCTTTCTGAGAAAAATGACTATGGATGCAAAACCAACACGAGACGGATTCGGGCAAGAACTGGTTGCCTTAGGCAAGGAAAACAAAGGCATTGTCGTTGTTTCGGCCGACTTGGAAGACGCTACGCGCGCGGAATATTTCAAAAAGGAATTCCCGGAGCGTTTTTTTAGCCTCGGCATAGCCGAACAGGATATGATCGGAACCGCGGCAGGCTTGAGTCTTCATGAGGAATTAATTCCCGTCGCCAATTCGTTTGCCGTATTTCTAACCAACCGCGCCTACGACATGATCCGTATCGATATTTGTTACAACAATAGAAATGTCAAGCTGGCTTGTTCGCATGCCGGCGTGACAGTCGGAGAGGACGGGGCCACGGCCCAATGTTTGGAAGATTTTGCCTTGATGAGCGTCTTGCCGAATATGAAAGTCTTGTGTCCCGTGGATTTTATCGAAGCGAAGAAAGCAACGCGCGCGATGATGAATATCAAAGGACCGGTGTATATACGCTTGAGCCGGGCCGCGCTTCCCATCATCACCAAAGAAAATGATCCCTTCGTAATCGGCAAGGCCGTTATGATGCGCGAAGGAAAAGATGTGACGCTCATCGGTTGTGGGCTCATGGTTTCTGAATCTCTTCAAGCCGCCGACATGCTTAGAAAAGAAGGTATTGAGGCGCGCGTGATCAATATGCATACGCTCAAACCCCTGGATGAGGACATGATTATTCGATGCGCCAAAGAAACCGGTGCCATCGTTACCGCCGAAGAACATCACATTCATGGCGGATTAGGTTCTTCTGTGGCGAGCGCAATCGCGCAGCTCAAACCGGTACCTGTTGAGATGGTCGCCATGAAGGACGCCTTTGGTGAATCCGGAGATCCGCAAGGGTTACTTAAGAAATATCATTTGAAGGATGTCGATATCGCCGGAGCCGCTAAGAAAGCAATGAAGAGAAAAGGAAATATTATCATTTAATTTGCTTGGCCCCTCGCTCGCCACTGAATCAATGGCGGGCTCGGGGTCAATTCGCCCGCCACTGATTCAATGGCGGGCTCATTGAAAAGGCAAGAATTAATGGAAAAGACAAAGATTCAGTTACTAACGGATCTCGGTCAAAGCCTTTGGCTGGACAATATTAATCGCTCAATGATCGCAAGCGGCAAGCTGAAGAAATTGATCGATCAGGGCATCTTGGGCTTAACGTCTAATCCGACCATTTTTAATCAATCCATCAGCTCAAGCGATGATTATGATGAGAGCATCTTTAAGCTCAAAGAAGCCGGCCAGACCACGTTTGAGATTTATGACGAGCTCACGGTTCGTGATATTCAAGACGCGGCTGATTTATTCAAGCGCGTCTACGACGCAACGGACAAAAATGACGGATATGTCAGCTTGGAAATCAATCCGCTTTTGGCGCATAATAAAGAGGAGTCCATCCAGGAAGGATTAAGGCTCTTCGGCAAGGTGAGACGTCCGAATCTGATGGTCAAGGTTCCCGTGACGGATGTCGGACCGGATATCATCGAAGAGCTGACCGCTCACGGCGTCAATGTCAACGCGACCCTGATTTTCTCTCCCAAAAAATATTGGGAAACCGTATCGGCTTACTTCCAAGGCCTGGAAAGATATCAAGCGTTGAATTCCGATTTACGGCATGTTCGCTCTGTCGCCAGCATTTTCGTGAGCCGCATCGATACGGCCGTGGATCGTTTAATCGAGCAAGAAATTAATGTCAGCGAAGAAGGAGAAATGAAGAATCGACTCCAATCCCTTAAAGGCAAGGCCGCCGTCGCTAATTCCGTGGTTATTTTCGAGAAATCTCGACAGATGTTTTCCAGTAATTATTTCCAATCCCTTCAGGAGCACGGCGCATGCATCCAGAGAGTTCTCTGGGCTTCGACAGGTACAAAAAATCCGGCCTATCGTGATATCAAATATGTGACAGAACTCATCGCGGATCCGACCGTCAACACGTTACCGGAAAAGACACTCGGCGCTTTCGTGGATCATGGCGAAATCAAAAAGGCCAACTTCGAGGACGTCAATCAGGCTCAGGATATTTTTGGCAAGTTAGAACAGTTTGGTATCAAAATCGATGATGTCTATTCCAAATTGCTGGAAGACGGCGTCCATGCTTTTTCCAAATCGTTTCAGGAATTATTGAACTCGATTGAAGCAAAGGCAAAAATCCTCTGTGCAAAGATCTAATCGCAAGAAAACTTCGCTTTCCTTCCTTTTGCGTATCTTCCCGATATTCATTTTTATTTTCGCTTGTTGTTCGTTCCTCTTGGCGCAGGAAGAATCAACTCAAAACGCAATCTACCAGAATGTCGGGCATTTCTGCAAAAATAAATCAACCCTTCTTGAAGAAAAATGTTATGAGGCCTTTATGGCCAAGGCGATGATTGATGCCCTGATCAATCAGGAAAGAAGCCCAAGCGAGATTTATAGCAAAATTGCCGACCATTACGGCGCTAGCCATGTCTTGAACGAAGAACTCCGCAGGGAAGCAGAGTTGGATTTGGCTAAACCAAAACCTCGCCTTGAGGTTGAAGGAACCTATTTTCGTTTTGACAAATTTTCAAGATCAAAAGGTGACATCCGGGATTATTATATTCCCGGCAATAAAGGAAATCCCCCGTATTTGATCCCGCCCAAACTACAGCAAAGAATTCAGCATCGTATTTCTATCAGCAATAAAGGCGAAGGGCCGCTTGTCATCAAGCGTATGGCCACCTCATGCGCATGCATGACCGTTTCTCTCGTGACCCAAAAAACTCAGAGTGAGTTTATCGGTCCCGAAGGAACATCCTCGGCTTGGAGCCAGGAGCTACTAGCCCAAGAAACGGGCCATATCGATATGACCCTGGACCTTCTTCATCCGGATGTCCGGCCGGGACCTTTCCGGGAAGACATTTTTATTTTGAGCAACGATCCACTCAGGCCGCAACTCAAGATCACCATCGAGACGGAAATTGAATAAGGGTCAACTGGGTTGCTTATCCAACATAGGCAAACTATGAAGAATCGGAAGGCAAGTTTTTGTTTTTGATTGTGCTGTCTATGGGAAATTGTTATAATTAAAATCAAGAAAGAGATTTGTTTTGAATATGCCTATGAATAGAAACGAAATATTGAATTCCATAAGAAAAAATTATCCACCGTATGTGGGATTTTGCCTATTTCTGATTATTTGCTTTATTAGCGCTATGTTCTTTGTCAATCTGGTTGTCCAACGTCAAAGGACTCTTGAGCGTATTAATTTCCTTACGCGCGTGCGTATTCTTGCCGCTGCCGTTGATATTGACAAGGTCAAGGCTTTAACAGGTTCCGTAGACGATGAGATCAAGCCGCAATACATCCGTCTACGCCAACAATTGTCGAAAGTCATTGAGTCAAATCCTAAAATGCGCTATGCCTATATGATGGGCATGAGAGACGGCCAAGTGATTTTTCTTGTCGAGAATATTGAGACCGAAGAAGAAGAGGAGGGATCAAATCCCGGAGATATCTATTATGAGGCCTCTGATGAATTAAAAGACTTATTCAACAAAGGGGATGGTCTTATCGAAGGTCCTTTGGCGGATCGATGGGGGACCTGGGTTTCAGCTCTTGTTCCTATCAGAGACGACCAAACCCACGAGACCCTTGCTGTCTTGGGGCTTGATATTGATGCGGATGTTTGGGAGGAGGGCATTTCTTTTCATCGATCTTATGCGATTGCGTTATCCGCTTTCTTCTTCAGTATTATCATCGTTATTTTCTTTTTTAGTCAAAGACACAACATGATTGCGTTACGGATGAAAATTAGCGAAGAACGCTTTAGACATGTTGCTGATAGCAGCGGTGATTGGATTTGGGAGACCGATCCTAACGGACTCTATACTTATTGTAGCCGTGCCGTCAAAGACATTCTGGGATATGAAGCCCGGGAGGTGATCGGAAAAAAATATTTTTATGATTTTTGTCTTGCCGAGGAGAAAAAAATTATTCAAGAAAGGGCTGAACGGCAAAGCCGAGAGAGAGTGAATTTTTTTCATGAGATCGGCAATCGACAGCACAGAGACGGCCGTATGGTTATTCTAGAGATTAAAGGGTATGCCTTAAGGCATAAGGATGGCCGCCTCCTCGGTTATCGCGGAATCGACCGGGATATCACAGAGCAAAGGCGCATCGAAGAAGAAATCATGAATTTGGCCAAGTTCCCCTTGGAAAATCCCAATCAAGTGTTGCGCATTGACCAAAACGGCCTGATTCTTTATGCGAACAAGGCTAGCGAGAGATTCTTGAAGCATTGGAAGAGAGGGATTGGAGAAACAATGCCTTCGGATTGGATTGAGCTTACCAAGGACTGCCTCAGGCTCAATCAGGTCAAAGAATTCGAAATAACGTTAAGTGAACGAGTTTATGCATTTGCGGCAACGCCTGTGAAGCAATCCAATTATGTGAATATCTACGGGTCGGATATAACTGAAAAGAAGAAAATGCAGGAGAGCCTGGAAGAAAATCGATTGGCCTTGGAGGCGGCCAACCGAGACCTTGAGATTAATGAAAAGGCCTTGCGTTCTCTTCTTAAGGATATGGAGCAGGCCAATCGAGAATTAAAGGAAACCCAGGATAAACTGATCCAAAGCGAGAAGATGGCGACGGTCGGAACACTGTCAACGGGAATTGCCCATGAAGTCAAAAATCCCCTAGCCATTATTTTGCAAGGGATCGAACGGATCGAGAAAGATTTCAATAAATCCAAGACTATTAACCAGCAGTATGTGACGATGGTGCGTGATGCGGCGGTGCGGGCGAACAAGGTTGTTCAGGCCCTCTTAAAATTTTCCCGCTCGTCAAAACTGGAAATGGAAACGATCGATATCCATAAGGTCATCGACGCGACGGTCGATTTGATCGCTAGCGAAGCCTCCGCGCGAAATGTCGAGATCATTTGTGATTATCCTGAGGATGATATCTATATACCCGGCGATCAAATTCTTTTACAGCAAGTCTTCCTGGATCTTTTTAAGAATGCGGTTGATGCCATGCCCGAGGGCGGCACACTCTCCGTTATGACACATTTGATGACTGAAGAGCAGGAAAAACGAATGAAACGAATGCTGATTGTTAAGGTCGCGGATACCGGCATAGGAATTGCTCCCGAAGCTATGGCGCGTGTTTTTGACCCCTTTTTTACGACCAAAGAAGTGGGAGAGGGCACAGGGCTGGGTTTGAGCACAGTGTATTTGATTCTTGAGCGGCATGAAGCGACAATCAGCGTACAGAGCAAACAAAATGAAGGAACGGTTTTTACTTTAACATTTCCACTTTCATGATTTGAGTGGTTATCGACAAAGGAGGGTGTCAGATGTCAGAAAAGAAGAAAATTGTGATGATCGATGATGAGCCGGATCTTTGCCTCTTGGTCAAGGGCAACCTGGAAGAAACCGGGGAATTTAACGTTGTGACGCATTCAGACCCTTTAACGGCCGAGGCGTTGATCCAGCAAGAAAAGCCGGATTTGGTTCTTTTGGATAATGTGATGAAAGGAAAAAAAGGATCCGAGATCGCCCAGGCCTTAAAGAAGAAGGATGAAACAAAAGAGATCGCAATCATTATGGTTAGCGGAAAAGGGGAGATGGTCTATTCTCGCAAGAGAGACCAGTTTCAATGGCTTCCCAATAATCCTATGGCTCAGTCCAGAGGCGAAATCGTCGAGGGCAAAGATCCTCAAGTCTTGTCCACGGCTTACGGAGTCGATGATTATGTGTCAAAACCGTTTACGACCGATCTTCTTATAGAAGTGATCAATGATGTTCTCAAGAAAAAGCAAAAACAGAAAGAGAAAGAGACCGAAGAAGAGAATAAACCGGGCATCGGGTAAACATTTGAAACGCATCTCAAAACGAGTCAAGTCATCTGAAAACTATGATCAGAGGTATAGGGCAAACTATCTTTATTGTCATTTTGTCTGTCGTAAGTCTTTCGCTGGGATTATTTATCATTTTTCGGCCGTTACGCGTATTTGAGATTCAAAAAAGGTTTTATGCGCTCATCAACTGGAGAATTGAACCTATTTCTTTGCCCAAAGAGATAAGAAACACAAAATTCATGGGGCTATTTTTGGTCGTGTTCGTGGTGGTTCTATGGATTGCTCTGTTCTTTCTTGAGTCTTTATCCCGTTAAATTATAATAAGTTAACATTGATTAGTTGACTTAAAATCATTATAATAAAATCATTCTTCATTTTAAAAAGATAATTGATAAGAAGGAGACGATATATGGATAGACAAGGGCGAAGGCTGTTTTCGCGTAATGAATATGAGAATAAAATACTAGCAATCGTTTTTATCGCCGCTAGTTTCCCGGTCATTCTCGTTATTGCGTTTTTCTATTGCATCTTCAATGATTTAGTCTACAACCATCTTCAGACGAGCATTGCTAGTCAATTTCTTCACCAGCTGATGGTGCTGACCGTCATCCTTCTATTTTTCTATTTTCTTTTTGTAGGAATGCTGGCTTACTATTTTGCGCATAAACTGGTCGGGGCTTTTCCGCGAGTTATCAAAGAAATGGACGAACGGATTCAAGGAAAGACCAAGACGCATATCCTGGTGCGTCGCGGTGATTACATTAAAGATTTCGTGAATCGCGTCAACGCGCTCATAGATAAAATTCCTTAGAGTTCTTCTTTTTGCACTCCTTGCCGCAAACCGTTGAAATTAAAATGAGGACCTTATCGTTTCCGAACAAGCTGCGCGAGGATCCTTCCTTTGCGTGCTCTTACCGTACGACATTTCAATTTCATTCCTCAGGTGTTGTTTTTCTTAAAGAAACCTTCTTTAGGGGTTGAGGAGGCTTAAAAAATGAACAGCCTATTTCAAATGATTGACAAAATATCCCTCATCAAACAAATCCCTATTTTCCATAAGCTGAACTGGCTTGAGCTGCATATGATTGCCGGCAAAAGCCAATTTGTCGGATATCAAAAAGGGGAACTCATTTATCGCGAAGGCGATCCTCCGGATGCTCTCTATTGCGTAATTTCCGGCCGCCTGCGGGCCTATACCGTGAGTGAGGACGCCAAGGAAGTCGTCGTAGAATATATCTATCGGGGTATGCATTTTGGCATCATTTCTCTTTTGACCAAAGAAAAGCATTCCCTCACCATGCAGGCGGTCAATGATTCGATTATTGTCAAAATCCCGCAAGGCGATTTTGAAACTATTTTGAAACAAATACCGAGCTTAGGGATCGCCTTTAGCTATAGCCTCTCGAGACGTCTCAAGCGCCGCGAACTGCACGCTAAATCAATTTTTGAAAGTACCATTATCTCCATCTACAGTTCTTATAAGAATGCAGGGTCTTCAACTTATGCCCTTTATCTCGCCTTGGGATTAAAACGAGAGACGAATAAGAAGGTTATTCTGGTCAATATCAATTCGCATCAGAAAAAGACAATCTCAACGGCTGAGAAGATGCATACGGTTTCGCCTTTCTGGAAGAAAGAGGCGAAACCGCTTAAGGACATTGTCAATGATCACCAAAAGATTCTGGACAATATTACGACGATGTCTTCAAACGCTGATCTTCTGAGCGTCATTTTTGACCCCAACGATTCCTCTCTGGTTGATAAAATCAGCGAATTTGTTTGTTTGCTTGCGAATGATTATCATTTTGTCGTGGTGGACTTACCCAATGATATGGATGAAATTGTTCTCAAAACTTTGACGCAGTCTGATATTGTCCATCTTCTGACAACCGAAGAAGAAAAAAGTCTTTCTTCCGTGCGCGAAGTGATTGAGCGATTGAAGATGGTCTTTAAGACCCAATTTGTCAAAGAGAAGATTCAGGTTTTGGCCAGCCAGACAAGACCCGCTATTCATTTGACTTTTGAAAAAATCAATCAAAAGATTGGCTATGATGTCTTTGCTGTACTTCCTTTTGTCTCTTCAGAAGAATTAAACGAAGAAGTAGATAGTCAGGATCTGTGTTTTTACGAGTTGCCGTCCGAGAGCCTGTATCGCAAACAAGTGACAAAAATCGCTCGACAAATTGGCGGGGTCTTAGTCGGCCTTGTTTTAGGAAGCGGCGGGGCCCTGGGGATTGCCCATATCGGCGCTTTGAGGATATTAGAAAGGGAGAAAATACCCATTGATATAATTGTAGGAAGCAGCATAGGAGCTTTGATCGGGGGTTTGTGGGTTTCCGGGCAAAGCGTCGATCAAATAGAAAAGGCAGCTCGGGAATTCTCGACAAAATTAGGGTGTTTTAAACTTCTGGATTTTGTTCTCTCTAAGGCCGGCCTGATCGGCGGACACGGAATCAAAAGGTGGTTGCGCGGAAAAATCGGTGACCGTACTTTTTACGACGTCAAGATTCCTTTTAAAGTCACGGCCTATGATTTAAACCGGCGTGAAGAATTAGTCATCGAAGAGGGGCGCTTGATTGATGCAATTCAAAAGAGCGTGGCTATTCCAGGCATCGTGAAACCCGTGACGAAGCAAGATCAACTGATTATTGACGGAGGCATACTCAATCCTTTGCCGGTGAATGTTCTTATTGCCTTAGGTATTAAAAAAATTATCGCCATTAACGTTTTTCAGTCTCCGGCCGAAGTTGTGGAAGGAAACCAAATGGTTCGCAATTGGCATCAAAAAGAGGAAAGCATTCTTTTAAAGAATAATCCCGGTTTTTATTTACGCATAAGACTTCATCGATTTTTTTCTCAGTTGTTTTCTCCGAACATTTCCAATATAATAATACGAAGTTTTCAAGCCAGTGAATATATCCTGGCCGAACAAAGTTCCAAACAAGTGGATGTTCTCATCCATCCTCATTTGGCGGGCATTGATTGGTTTGAACTTTATAAAGTGGATCAGTTGATTCAACGCGGAGAAGAAGCAGTTATCAACAAGCTGGAGGATATCAAAAAGCTTGTTTATGAATGATCAATGATAGGAGAATTTACTAAACGAAGAGAGGAGCTTGATATGTTGAAAGGGATAATGAAGGGCGTTATTGTTCTTATCTTAGGGATTCAACTCAGCGGATGCGCTTTATTGCTGGGAGCTGCGGCCGGTGCCGGAGGTGTAGTCTGGGCCAAGGGACGACTGCAGGAAGAAATCAATAAGCCCCTGGATAATCTTTACAAGGCCACACTCGCGGGTCTTAAGGACATGGATTTACCTATCACGTTTGACCGGAAGGACGACATGTCGGCCAAGGTGGAATCCAAGTTCGCGGACGGAACAAATGTGTGGGTTGATGTCGAATATGTTACCGACCATTCGACCCGTATTGTGATTCGCGTTGGTGTTTTAGGAGATCAAACAAGATCGAATAAAATACTTGAGGCCATCAAACAAAAACTTTAAAAGAAAGAAAGCATAATATCATTTAGGATGAACTCATGGAATATCAATGCGATGTCTGCGGAAAGAAGGTTACAGGGGATTCTCTGATGTTTATCAGACATTCCGAGGAGCATATTGCCGATGTCATCAAAAAGAAGCACCCGGAGTGGGATGAGAAAAATGGCATTTGCTTAAAATGTTTGGATTACTATAGGAAAGAAATCAAGGGGATTCCTAGGGAATCGCTTAGCTGACCCACGGCAGGGCTGTAGGAGTCTCCGGCAGATTAACCGATGAAATCACAAAAAAAAGATCACGTTCAAAGACCCTGGGGTAACTATTATAAACTTTTCCAGGATGCGGGTGTCTGGGTTAAAAGGGTTGAAGTGAAACCCAAATCCCGTATTAGCCTCCAAAAACATCATAAGCGTTCGGAGAAGTGGATTGTTGTTTCCGGTCAGGGATTAGCCATTGTGAATGATCAGGAAATACCCGTTCATCCCGGTTCTGTGGTTGATATTCCCCTGGAGTCTATCCATCGCATCGGTAATTCCGGTGAATCACCCCTTGTTTTTATCGAAGTGGCTTGCGGCGAGTATTTAGCCGAGGATGACATCACACGTCTGCATGACGATTATTCCCGCGATTGCGCATAGAATTCCCTGAAAAAGATATTTACTATTCTTCTTTCCTGTGTATAATGGTATAAATTATCCATAAGAAAGATTTGTGAAAAATGAAAACACCGACAGAACATAGAGAACTTCTTGAATGGGTCCGCGACATGGACGACATGTGCCAGCCGGACCGCATCGTCTGGATTACGGGCACCGAAACGGAGAAGAGGCGCTTAGAAAAAGAAGCTTTTTCAACGGGCGAGCTCATCCAGCTCAATCAGAAGAAACTTCCCGGTTGCGTCTATCATCGCACGCACCCCAGCGATGTCGCGCGAACAGAGAATTTAACGTTTATCTGCACACCTACCAAAGAACAGGCCGGTCCAACTAACAACTGGATGCCTCCCCAGGAAGCCTACCAAAAAGCCGCCGAAACATTTCGGGGTTCTATGAAGGGCCGAACCATGTATGTGATTCCTTTCTGCATGGGAGATATCCAGTCGCCTTTTCGGAAAATCGGCGTTGAATTAACCGACAGCATTTACGTTGTTTTGAATATGCGTATCATGACGCAAATGGGAACAAAGGTTCTTGAGGCCTTAGGAGACAGTGGTGAATTTACGAAGTGTTTGCATGGAAAAGCCGATTTAGATATTAAGAAAAGATTAATCCTTCATTTTCCGCAAGACAACACGGTATGGAGCGTTAGTTCTGGATATGGCGGAAATGTTCTTTTGGGAAAGAAATGCATGGCTTTAAGGATTGCCAGTTATTTGGCTAAGAATGAGGGTTGGATGGCTGAGCATATGCTCATTTTAGGCATCAAAAGGCCTGGCCGAGAAACCCGCTATATTGCCGCTGCTTTTCCGAGCGCCTGCGGGAAGACTAATTTGGCGATGCTTGTCCCTCCGAAAATCTTACCCAAGAAGGGATATGAAATTTTTACGGTTGGGGATGATATTGCCTGGATTCGCAAAGGTCCTGATGGCAGACTCTGGGCTGTAAATCCGGAAGCTGGTTTCTTTGGGGTTTTACCGGGAACAAACTCAAAGACCAATCCCAATGCCATGAAAACCATGCGCAAGAACACTATTTACACAAATGTTTTATTGAAGCCTGATAAGACTGTTTGGTGGGAAGATGGCGATGGGAAGGCTCCAAAGAGAGGTATCAATTGGCAAGGTAAGCCGTGGACCCCCGGCATGAAGGATGAGAACGGAAATCCCATCAAGGGGGCCAACCCCAATAGTCGCTTCACATCACCCATAAAGCAGTGTCCATCTTTTCCTAAGGGGAAATCCCATCTGATCAAGGGAGTACCTATTTCTGCATTCATTTTTGGAGGCCGCAGGGCCGGGTTAAAGCCTCTGGTCTTTGAGTCCTTTAGCTGGCAGCATGGAGTATATGTAGGTGCTATGCTGGCCTCTGAGAGAACCGCAGCTCAATACGGAAAGCAAGGGGAAGTCCGATATGACCCTATGGCAATGCTCCCATTTTGCGGGTATAACATGACAGAGTATTTTAAGCATTGGCTCAAAATGGGTAAAAAGGTCGGAGAACAAAAAGTCCCGAAAATCTTTTGCGTCAATTGGTTTAGGAAGGATGAAAAAGGGGACTTTTTATGGCCTGGATTTCGTGAAAATCTAAGAGTTTTAGATTGGATTTTAGAGCGTTGCGAAGGAAATGTCCAGGCCCAGAAGACACCCATTGGCCATGTCCCCTATTCAGAGGATATAGATAGAAGAGGGATCGAGCTTTCTAATGAAGCCATGGAAAAACTATTTCATGTTGATCCCAGAGAATGGATTGCAGAGCTGGAGAACGTCAAAGAAGTTCATTTAAAAAGATTCAAAGGAATGCTTCCGAAGGAAATTGAAGACGAATATCATGCCTTGAAAGAAAGGCTTGAAGCAGTCTTATAAATAAGAATAATTTCTTAATCAGCAGGTAGCCTTACGGGTTACCTGATTTTTATTTGACACAAAGAAAGTCCTATGATATTATGAGCCTATGCTCATTATTAATAGCTATTTATTCTAAGCCATTGGTCATTATAAAATGATATAATTTGAGAACCTAATAATCCATAATTTTGATAAAAGACTGTGCACGCAGGAGGTCAAAATGAAGCCCAAAGGAAGACCAAAAAAACAGAGGAAAATTGAATATCAGCCGAGTATTTTACAGTTTAGCCCGCGGGGTAAGCCTGGCAGGCCTGATGAAATTGAGCTTTCCCTGGATCAATTTGAAGCCCTACGATTGGCCGATTTTAAGGGTCTGGATCAACGATCCGGGGCAGAGGCGATGCAGACATCCAGGCCGACATTTGGAAGGATTTTGAGAGAGGCCAGAAAGAAGGTTTCTGACGCCTTGGTCAACGGGAAGATTATAAGAATACAATTGTCTGAAAATAATTTTAAAAGATCCAATCTGCAGAAATAATCTGAATTCCATCAAGTTTTCTTAAGAATTTTCTTGCGCAAAATAATCAAAAAACCGCTAAATGATGACCGTATAAACAAAAAGAATGACATTAAATTGATAAATATGCAACTACCTATAATATATGTTATGTTAACTAGGTATATTGAGTTAATGTGCGCAAACGCCATTTAGGCAAGTATTTCCAATAATCCAATATAATCTGTGGAAAACTGATTTCAAACTTACTTCTGTTATAATGGGACTACCTAATCAGACCGATTGCTGGCATAATAATGCAGATATTTTTATTAATATTGATGAGGAATATTTTTGTATAAAAGATTAAAAATGGCTATAAAATACATCATAAATTGACCTAAAGATACATGAAAATGCCCCTCTTCTATTATGGAATATAAACGAAGAAGGGCCTTAAAAAGGCCCAGAAAGGGTCAAAATTGACCCTCTGAGCCTTTAATTTCAATTGATTGATAAAGTTTACTAACCCAAAAATGATAGTTAAAAACGAATGTTTTGGGCCTTCAAAATTCGACTTTTTGCGGGGTTTTATCGCTTGGAGACATTGATTCCGCAGCCGAAATATTAACTTCAACTAAGGTGAAAATCTTGTCCTGAGGACCGCTGGCATACTGCTTTAATTGCGGCACATGATTCCAAACCGTTTCTCTTTTGCCGGCATCTTGGCTGATTTTTGCTTGGCCCGTAATCCGGCAAAACGCCATTTTACGGTCAACAAAACAGAGTTCAACCATGGGGTTTTTCTGGATCTGCTGGATGCTCCTTGAGTGAGATAAAATAGCGATTAATAGCTCGCCATCTTCGGATAAATAAGGACCAACCGGCCTGACCCTTGGCTGGTTTCCTTCGTCTGTTGCCAGGAAGCCATACCCTGCATCTTTGACTAAATCAATGACATTTTGCTTGGTCATAACAGCTCCTTTGGTTATTATTTGGTTTCAAATTTGGCTGACCCTAGAAAATCCCGGTTGGAATGAGTCACTATTTCCGCCATAATCGAGATGGCAATTTCCTGCGGAGTTTGGGCCCCAATATCTAATCCTGTAGGCATATAAACCTTTTTTAGCCGGCTGGTAGAGACCCCCAGTTTCTTAAGTTGCTTGAGAAAACCCTGGCGTTTTTTAAGGCTCCCAATAACACCTATATAGGCCGCATCAGATCTTATAACCTTTCGGAGGCATTCAAAATCATGCAAATGGCCATGGGTCGCGATCACTAAATAGGTGTTTAAATTTGGTGTAATTTGATCCAAGGTTTTATTGTAGGGGCCGGCCATAATCTCATCAACATGGGGAAATCTTTTCTTATTGGCAAATTCTTTGCGGTTGTCCAGGACCGTTACTTTGAATTCAAGGATTTTGCCAAGAGCCGATAAAGCAAGGCCGATATGGCCGGCCCCGCAAATCACAAGATGCCTTGGAGCTCCAAACGGCTCAATGAAAACCTTCATCTGACCACCGCAAACGGGCTGTCCTTCTTTTCCAAAACAATCATAAGTTACTAAGGTCGACTTGCGCCTTTTGATCGCCTTTAGGCACTCTTTCTGGGCTTCTTTTTCGTACTTGCCGCCACCGATAGTTCCGAAAATAGTGCCGTCTTCCAGGACAACCATTTTGGCTCCTGCTTTTTGCGGAGTGCCTTTTATAGTGGATTCGACCACTGTGGCAAAAGCATATTTCCGGCCTTTTTGAGCAGCTTGAAGGGTTTTTTCTAACAGATCTTGCATATCTTTAAATTAAAAAGTTGTCGTTCTTGGTATAGGCATTGTTGGAGTCTTGCTGTGGTTTTGGTTGTAGATTTCGTGAAATTAAGTCCGACAACAAAAACTATAACGATAACCAGACACCAACTATGCCGATACCCACAACTAAAACAATAGTTTCAAAATAGCGGCTTATTTCTTCACATAAGCCTTGATAATTTTCTGCTCCTCAACAGGGCGGTCCCCAGGGCCTTTTTCAACATTTTCAATCTTTTGAACGACATCATAACCGGCAATAACCTCGCCAAAAATGGTATGGTGCATATTCAGCCAGGGTGTAGGTACGGTTGTAATGAAAAATTGACTGCCGTTTGTGTTAGGACCGGCATTGGCCATGGCCAAAAGGCCTGGTTTATCAAATTTCACATTAGGCGTGACTTCATCCTCAAATTTTCCGCCCCAAAGACTTTCGCCGCCGCGGCCGGTTCCTGTGGGGTCGCCACCTTGAAGCATGAAATTTTTGATGACTCGATGGAAAATAATGCCGTCATAATAGTCTTTGTTAATCAGTCCAACCATGTTTTCACATGTTTTTGGAGCGATGTCGGTAAAGAGCTTGATCTCGATGTTTCCCTGGTTGGTCTCAAAAACAATCACGGTATCCTCCTGCGCGTTGGCCGAATAATTAATAGGTAATATTAATCCGAGACAGAATGCCGCAAGTAATAATCTTTTGAACATGGCGTTCTCCTTGCCTGCCCTGACTGCCGTCAGGCAGGCGGCAGGCTTTTTGACAGAACTATCTCTCCCTTGGCGGTTGGCGGATGATTCTTGGGATTTTTAGCTCTTCTAAGGTCTTGAATTTCGAGCCCGAGGGCTTTTCTTCTGATTTCTCTTCCTTGGTTTGCGATTCCGACTGCTGAGGCTCTTTGGCTTCTTCTTGGGGTTTTGGTTCGGGTTTTTCTTCTTTTGGCGTCTCTTCTTTTGGTTTTTCTTCTTGTTTTTCTTCAAGCTTTTGTTCTTCGGGTTTGAGTTCCTGAACCCTCTCTTGAGGTTTTTCTTCGGGTTTTTGTTCCGGTTTTTGTTCTTCAGCCTTTGCTTGAGGTTCTTCTTTCGGTTTCGGTTCGGGTTTTTGTTCTTGCTCTGCTTCCGTAGGCTTTTCTTCAGGCTTTGACTCTTGGGGTTTGGCTTCTTGAGGTTTTGCTTCTTGAGGTACTGGTTCCTTCAGGGCCGGTTCAACTTGTTTATCAGCAACCGCGGCTTTCGCTGATATAATTTCTTGAATTTTTTTATTCAGCTCATCGATTTCTTTTTCTTTTTCCTTTATTTCTTTTTCTTTAGAAATGATTTTATCTTCTAGCTGCGCAATACGTCTTTGATGATTTTCTGATTCGGCCTGCGCGGCTCCGACTTCCAGATGCAATTTATGAGCCCGGTCTTTGACTTCCTTGAGTTCCTTTTCAAGGATATCTTTGACGATATTAAAATCTTTCTTGGCTTTCAGTTCAATGGACAGGGCTTTTTGTGCCTTTTCCAGTTCTTGTGATTTTTCATTAAAAAGGGTTTCCAGCCGTTCGTACTTTTCCTGAAGATCTCGTAAAGCCACTTCCCGCGATTGCTCTTGGGAATCTTCTAAAAGGGCTTCGGGTTTTATATTATCTTCAGCAATTTGGGTGATTTCGGCTGCGGCTTCGGGGGGCGGTTCTTTGATATCTTTGATGGTGAGGTGGCCCTCTTTTTTCGGGTCTTCCCGCAAGCCTAAGCGATCGAGTATTTTTAGGGATTCGGGATCCTTGGAGGGCTCTTTCTTGTCCTTTGGGGGTGCCTTTTCCTCCTGGAAAAAAAGCCATCCGGCCAGGCCAAGACCTATCGTCAAAATTATTAAATATAAATTCAAATTCAACCTAAGTAATTGAATTAATACTTATCTTAATATTAAAGGTCAATTGACAATGCGATTCGCGCTTCTTATAATACACTCAATGATTTCTTGTATCTTGTTATCAGCCGGTTCAAGCGAACGTTTTGGGTCACCAAAAGCCTTAGCGGCATTGAATGGTAAAACTGTTGTTGAGCACCTTCAGGAGGTTATTCTTGCCTCGCGTGTTAGTGAACTCATCGTTGTTCTGGGCGCCCATCAAGATCTTATCAAACCGTATCTATTTAACCACAGAAAAGTTACCTTTGTCTACAACAAAGATCATAAACTTGGGCAAACGTCTTCCTTTAAGGCCGGTTTGAGGGTTGCTTCGGACAAATCCCAGGGAATTATGCTTTTGCCCGTGGACTTTCTTTTTGTTCAAACGGAAACCATTGACCGATTGATCGAAGAATTTACCTCTGATAGGCCGCTGATCTTAATTCCTGTCTATCGTCAAAAAAAGGGGCATCCCCCTCTTTTTAATAGCGTCTTAAGAGATCCACTTTTAAAGCGGGACGACGGGCAGGGATTAAATCTTTTTGAAAGGGACTACGAAACAGGCATCCGCTATCTTGATGTTCAAGATAAAGGCGTCATCCAGACGTTCAATACTCCTGAAGAATTTGAAAAATTAAAAGCCAACCTTTAAGCGATCTTCTTCCTATTTAAAAACAATAACATCCGCAAGAAAATTAGCCCGGACATTCGAGTTACCGAAGAATTCTTTAGGTTTGATGCGGGCCCATCGGCCGTCACCGCCATTTGTTTGAATATTGGTGATGGCATCCCCACCGATCATCGCAGCCTCATATTTTAATTTTCCCAGGATCTCATCCATGGATTGTCGGCGTTCCGCGTTCACAATAGCCTGGCCGATCACGATATTGGATTGCCGTACATTTTCAATATATTGGACTTGGTCGGCAGACTCTTTGGGCGCGTAGAACTCAGACGATGTCTCTTCGGATTTGATCGTATAAAGCGTGCAGGAAGACAGTAATACGATCAGACATAATAGTAAAACATATTTCATTTCACCCCTCCTATTTTTGTAATCATTTAGGGCTTCACAAAATTCGTTCAGCCTTTGATTACACAGATGAAAAAATAGATTACACAGATGTTCCTCGTCGAGTAAATCTGTGAAATTTTTTAGAAATCTGTGTAATCAACAGCCCTGAATGAATTTTATGAAGGGCTGTTGTGATCATTGCTTGTTTTTTAAAGCTTTTAAAATTTTATCCGGCGTAATCGGAAGATCCTTGATGCGTACGCCGACGGCATCCTCAATCGCGTTGGCGATGGCCGCGGATGTCGGAAGAAGCGATGCTTCGCCCATGCCTTTGGCACCAAAGGGTCCCTCCTGATCATTGGTCTCAACCAAAATGGTTTCAATCGGAACAACTCCCCGTGAACGTACAAGTTTATAATTTGCGAAATTGGGATTCACAACGCGGCCATTTTTAAATTTCAGATCTTCATGAAAAGTATACCCAATACCCATCATGATTGAGCCTTCCACCTGGCCCTCCACGCTTTGAGGATTAATGGCTTTACCGATATCATGCGCATCCCACATTTTTAAAATTTTGATCTCCCCTGTTTCTTTGTTGACTTCAACATGCGCGATTTGGCATTCAAAGCCATAACTTCCGGACACGTTGCCTTCGCCTGTGCGAAAATCCACAGGTGTTGTTTTAGGGTTGTAGCTGCCGCGGCCGATAATCTGTTTTCCATAATTAAAAGAATAACAGAGTTTGAGGGCTTCGTCAAAATCCATGAGGACGGCGTTGTCTTTTTTATTAATGACCTCTTCGGCTTTGATATCCAAATCATCGACGTTTAATTTGCGCTCATTGGCCACAATATCAAGAATTTGATTTTTAGCGTCGTGCGCGGCCCGTAAAGTAGCATTTCCTGAAATAAACGTGACACGGCTCGCAAAACTTCCTGTATCAAAAGGTGTAATTTCTGTATCCGCGGCTTTACAGCGGATGCGGCTGTAACTGACGCCTAGCGCTTGGGCTGCGATTTGGGATAAAGCCGTATTGGAGCCTTGTCCGGTATCGGCCGCTCCCGTGAATAAATAAACGGATCCGTCTTCCTCAATTTTGATAATGGAGCCTGCGGATTCATGCGATTTATACATCTTTGAGCCCATGACATCCGCGGCGATCGCCAGGCCGATTCCTTGGACAATTTTCTCATCAGAGCGATTTTCTTTTTTCTGAATTTTATCTTTCCAGCCGGCGGCTTGGGTGGCTTTGAGGATGCAATCTTTCAATCCGTTGGATGTGAGGATCATTTTGTTCGTTGTGACCATATTCGGCTCGGTAATATTTTTTAGACGGAATTCAGCCGGATCCATGCCGATGCCGCGGGCCAAAAGATCTAAATGCGATTCAAAAGCAAAACCGGACTGGACGCCTCCAAAACCGCGGATGGCTCCGCTGATTGGATTATTGGTATAAACGCGGTAACCGGTGATGCGCAAATTCCTGATTTTATAAGACATAAAAATGCGCATGATCGCGGCGGCCATCACCGTCGGACCATAACTGCAATACGCGCCGCCGTCGGCAATCACTTCACCTGTGATCGCCATGAGCGTGCCGTCTTTTTTGACGCCGGATTTGAGCTTATAGATCATGTTATGTTTACGGCGCGAGAAACAAAACTCCTCTTCTCTTGTGTAGGCAATTTTTACGGGACAACCGCCGGCTTTCTTGGATAAAAGACAGGCCGCAAAATCCATGGGAAGCATTTCCAGTTTTCCGCCAAAACCACCGCCAACCGCAAGCTTGATCACGCGCACATCGTTCAATTCCATCTTGAGGCACTTAGAGAGGGCCTCGCGCACCTTAAAAGGCGCTTGCGTGGATGTCCACAAAGTGATTTTATTTGAAAATGTTTCGAATTGGCCGACGCAAACATGAGGTTCCAGGCAGCAATGGGCGGCTGATTGCAAAGTGAAGACATCTTCACGGATGTAATCTGATTCTTTTAGAGCGCGTTCGGCGTTTCCGAAGTTTACGGGAAGCATGACGCCGATATTGTTGCGCGCTTCATGGATTTGCGGGGCTTCCGGTTGCATGGCTTCTTGCGCGTCAAAAACAGCCGGAAGAATTTCATATTTGACATCAATCAACTTAAGCGCTTGAGCGGCTGTTTCTTCGTCAATCGCGGCCACGGCACCGATCTCATCACCGATATAACGGACTTTTTCTGCCTCGAGTGCCATTTGATCAACGGTGTGAGGAAAGAAATATTCGTTAGAGCCGAATTTGATATTGTGCGTGTCTTTGCAGGTCACAATCGCTTTAACACCCGGAAGTTTTTCTGCCTTCGAGGTATTGATATGAAGAATGCGTGCGTGCGCATGAGGACTGCGCAGCATTTTTCCGATGAGCATGTTGGGGAGATTAAGGTCAAAGGCATATTTGGTTTGACCGGTGACGAGGCCTTTTCCGTCAATGCGCGCAACGGATTTTCCGACCGGATTGCAGTATTCTTTTTTCATGCTCATTTTCTCTTTTTGATGACTTTGCCCGTTTTAGATGCCGCTTTTACAGCCTCAATAATTTTGATGTAACCCGTGCAACGGCAGAGATTGCCATCCAGCGCAAATTTGATTTCTTCTTCTGATGATTGCGGGTTATGGTCGAGCAAAGCCTTTGCAGCCATGACCATACCGGGTGTGCAGAAACCGCACTGAACAGCCCCATGGTCTAAAAAGGCTTGCTGAACGGGGTGAAGATTTTCATCTGCGGCCAGGCCTTCGATGGTCGTGATCTCTTCTTCTTCCACGTCTTTGGCCAGGGTAATGCAGGACAGCACAGCTTTTCCGTTGACATGCACGGTGCAAGCGCCGCATTCCGCTTCCTGGCAGCCTGCCTTGGTGCCGGTCAATCCTAGCTGGTCACGCAAAACCTCAAGAAGGGTTTCGTGCCCTTGGAGGTCAGCGTCATATTTCTTTTGATTGATGGTGAGTGTGCTCATTTATCCTTTAGAAAATATTAAATCTTTAAGAGCGTTTTTGATAGTGATACGAAAGAGATTCTTTTTATAATCATCACTTCGGACGTCATAAAGTTCGCTATCTAAATGATGGACGGATTCTTCAATAAGGCTATCTTTGCCTTCAGAAGTATTCAGGAATTCTTCTAAAACGGAATCTCGCCGGGCAAATGAAATACCGTTATTCACGACGACTCGCGCATTAGCCAGCTTCTTCTCCTCAAAAGAAGCCTTGATGCAAATACCGAATAGCGGAATGTCTACGCAAGACAGCTTTGGCGTTCTTTTATAAACAAGCCGATCGTTCTTATTCTTGCTAATGGCAATCGATTTCAGTATTTTCTCTGTTTTTGCGCCACTTTCAAAGAAGGATTCAACGCTTTGGGTCTTCCCTTCTTCCTTGGTGGGGCCGGAAAAATGCATCTTCGCATCCAAGGCTATCAAAACAGTTCCCAATTCAGCCCAGGTGTACCGACTCATCAGGTTTCCTCCCACGGTGGCCATATTTCTGATGGGATTCGTTGCGATATTTTGACAAACGCCTTTGAGAATAAGCGCGTTGTCTTTCAGGTGAGATGAAGTCAGCAATTCGCTTAAAGTAGTCATGGATCCGATGGTTAAGCTCTTCGCATCGGCCCGGATTTCTTTGAGTTCGTCGATTCTCTTTAGACTCACAATGTGTCCGGGAGTTTTGAGATCTTTTTTCTTAAAGTTCTTTAGTTGATTAATTAAGAAAGTTCCCCCCGCTAAGAGCCGAAAATCATCCAGGGAAGACATAAGATGATTGGCTTCTTTAAGGTTTTTTGGAGCGTGATAAGTAAACGGGTTCAGGAGCATCGTTTGGTTTAGTTCTTTGTCTTTAAGTATTTCGAGGAATTATATCAAGCAGGTCAAATTATTCAAGAAGAATATCTGCGGCAATTTATGCTGAAAGAAGTTACGGAGACTCATCCCTCTTGTTGTCTCTAAGGGCTTCTTCAACGACAGCAACGTCCCAGTTATGTGTTATGAGCTCTTCGCGTATTTCCTGAGGCGTTTGATTGGTCTCCATCTTGCTTTGGTTTAGATATGCTTTTAACACGCCGAGATTATAGATCTGATGCTTGTTGAACTTCCATCGCATGGGATTCTCTTTTTCGGGTTTGTTGATTAACGCAGAGAGAATGCCGTATATAAGAGGCAGCGATAATACAAACAGGACACTGTAGAAATTTAAAGGGCTAACTTTCCCAAAGAGCATATTGGATCCACACCAAAAAACATCAAAACTGTAATGAGCGACCAGCACGGGGATGATTCCGTAGGTCAGGTAGACATAGGACAATAATAATCCCAGAAGCGTGACTTCGATGCCGCGAAACCACATAGGAAAAACAGGGTAATGGCTATGGCCAAATCCCCAGATAATCGAAGACACTGCAACCGCCACGAGTAGACTTTTTGAGATTTTTCTAATCCAGCTGATGGCAAAGATACGAAACGTAATCTCTTCAATAAAGCTCGCCTTGACGCCGATGATGAACGCAGCCAAGAACGGCAGGGCTGATGATGAGAGTTGAGTCATCCAGGCTCTTTCTGTCCAAACGCCTAAATATTGTCGTCCAAAATGAAAAGCGATGGATTGGATTCCGAGCATAATAATAAACGTGAGATAACCAAGTGTCACGAGTGAGAAAATGCGGTTTGAGAAAAAGGTTGAATTGATATAAAACAGGAAGGATCCTCTTTTCTTTTCCGGAAGCATTTCATGGTGGAGAGATTCCCCCGATAATCCGGGCATCAGAATGGCAATCGTGACATAAAAGGTTACGAGAATAATGGTTGAAATCATGCGGTACAGATAAGACGTCATGGAGGACGTTGTCGGATAATGAAAGAGAATATTCTGCGGTTCGTTGGCATAATCCAGTAAACTTAAGGCAAATAAGACAACGGCTAATCCAATCATGAAATTTTTTGCCTTATGCATAGCGAGATGGTTTCGTCGGGCAATGACAAAAAAAGTTCCAGCGGTTAAAATCACGACATAAAGAACATGAAACACAATGGAGATGTTGTCGCCGACGGTTCTTTGCTTTGCGAGTGTTCGATTGTACTTCTCGGGGATCTGTAATTGATTTTTGTAAAAGGAAAGGACTTCATCTCCGGAAACGGTTGCGCCGCGAAGAAGCTTGGCGTTTCCCGATTCTGGCTCTTGGCTCCAAGGGATCCGGACATCCTTTTTCTCCCAATTGAAACTGTAGTTTGTCCGATTCTCGAGCTTGCTTGCCTGTTGGGCCTGTTGGGTATAGTCTTCAGGATTAAAAGGAAAAGTGGTCTTAAGGAAGTTCGATGCGATCAGCCTTGCTTGATCCTGGCTGATGTCTTCCCTTTTGTCCGTATCGGCGATGATATGCTTGAACGAAGTAATCTCCCCTGTCGAGGCGCTAACTGAAAGGCGGTACTCTTCTTTTTCGTTTTCGCGAAAGAAGCGAACAACCCAAAGGAAAAGATCAAAATCATGCTGTGCAAGAAATTCCCGCTCTTTTTTGATACCGAGTGTTTTCTGAAGATATTGATCGGCAGCGTGGTCGCCTGTAAAGACAGCAACATCCTGAAAGGCAGAAGGATCAATACCCCGTTTGTCGGTAAGAAATGCCTTGGCGATGTTCGTGGCTTCCTTCCGGTCAATAGCGAGCTCAACAAAAGAAAACTCCGGGTAACTCAAGGCATACCAGACGGCAGCGCTTAAGATAGCGCAGACGAGAAAAGTAATCCAGATTTTGAGTTTGATCGGCATGTTGTTTAACCGTCGCTAAAGAGAAGAAGGTGGCCAGGACGCAATCGAGCTAAGATAGACTAAAAACGTATTTTTTAATCTTTCCTCTTTCTTCATCGCTGATGTCAATGAATTCAACGCCAACATCATAGCGATTCTTTCCTTCGCCAGCGATGCTGAAAGTTTTTGTCCAAACCACTTGCCCGATAGTCTGGATCATGGAGGGGTCGTCCGGCAAGGAGATGTCTAACTTTAAGCGGTCGCCGGGGAGCAATTCTTCATGAGTGATGATGCAGATACCGCCCGCACTGATATTTCTGGAGGAACCGCTGTGGTTATCACTCGAGGGAAGGACGGCGTATTTGATATCCACATTGATGTTTAGGCGTAAGAATTTTCTTCGTTCTTCAAAGACTGACTCCTTGTTATTTTGATCTTTATCAGCCATTTTTCACCTGCCCTTATTATTCTATTTTGATTTAAAAAAGATTAATCACTTCCGGCGGAAGTCTTTTGAGTTCCTGAGTCCCAAGAATCTTAACGGCCCAGCGCAAGATATCCAATTTATGCTGCAATTTCTCATTGGGCTCTTTGATATTCTGCAGTCGCTTCCTGGACAAAAAAAGAATTTTGCGTAACGTGTTGAAAACAAGACGTGCTTCACGCGGTCGATTATGTCCAGATTTAATAATATCATCAATGGCCGTATAAGACAAATCATTCACGGTTTTATTGTAATGATCCAGTTCCTGGATCAAATCCGGAATCATGGATTTAAAATATTTATAACGGTCCATTTTCAAAAGCGTATGCATGATTTCAATCTGAACAAACGGCGATTCCGTTCTATTAAGCCGCCTTAAAAGGATCTTCTCAATTAGGTGCCTTTCTTTGGCAAAGACATTCGAGGAAAAATTTTCTTTAAAAACCCTGACTGCGGCTGCTGTTTTGTAAGACGTGAGCGTGTCATCCTGGATGATAGCTAAAAGGATTTCTTTGGGTTCTTCCTGGTACTTCGTTGCATAACCATCGAGAAGCATTTTGTCGTCGAATATGGTGTAGGAAGATTCCGCCGAGGCGAACGTGCAGTAAAGACATGAAATGAATAACAAAAAGAAGATCGATCTTTTCATATAAGTCAGGAGATCAGCTCCAGGGAAATATCAATAGCTTTCTTTGTATGGGTGAGGGCCCCGCTTGAAATGCGGTCAACGCCTGTTCGGGCAATAGCCCTGACATTCTTGAGATTCACATTTCCGGAGACCTCGAGCTTGATTCTTTTGTTCTTGACGTATTTTTTCTTAAGAGCGACAGCTTTCTTGATTTGCGCAATGGACATATTGTCGAGCAAGATAATGTCAGGTTGACTTGCCAGCACTTCTTGAAAATGCATAAGGTTGTCCAGTTCGATTTCGATCGGTTTTCTTGAAACTTTCTTAGCGTATCGCACCATGTCCTGCAAAGAGCTTGATGTGGAACATTGAACTTTGGCCCGGTGATTGTCTTTGATCAGGATCATTTCGTTGAGATTCAGGCGATGATTGATGCCGCCGCCAGCGCGCACGGCTTTTTTCTCAAGAACGCGCAGGCCGGGCGTTGTTTTCCGGGTGTCATAAATTTTGGCTTGGTAAGGTTTTACCTGTTGAACAAAAAGGCGCGTTTTGGTGGCAACGGCCATTAGATGGCTAAGAAAATTCAGCGCCACGCGTTCTCCCGTAAGAACAGCTCGCGTTTTTGCTTTAATGTAAATCAATTTGCTGTTCTTAGGAGCAATCTCACCTTCCTTAAAGAAGCACCTGAAGGTAGCTTTTCGGTCGAGTTTTCTGAAGAGTTTTTGCACAACATCGAGTCCGCAGACAACGGCTTTTTCGTTTGTGATGACGTACGCTTGGGACACGGCCTTTCTGGGAATAAGGGTATTCGTCGTGATGTCTCCTCGGCCGATATCTTCTTTTAAAGCAAAGTTGATCGTTCTGTTCATACGTTTCAGTCCTTTATTGATGTTTGATTATAGTAGCAGGAGTATTGAGTTTCAAGAGAAATTCTTGCGTCAGCAATGTGTTATTTTGCACGGTCAATACCCGGTGGGGGATTAGTTAGCTGGGTTAGGGAAAGGAAATGATTTTTTCCTTCATAGAAGATAGCAGTGCTTTTAAGAGGTAATATGTTTGGAGACGTCTTTCTGTTTCTTCGTCGCTTGGGTTATTATTGATTGTTTGCTCAAATTCCTTAATTTTATTCTCTATTTCTGAAGCTCTCTTTTCATAGGCATCGGGAGTCATGCGAACGTATTCCAAAGCTTTTTCAGCGCTTTTCTTGTCAAGTACGCCGGGTTTGACGATGACCTTCTTTACATATTGATCCCATTGAGCCGAGGTTCGGGGCAATTCATTTTCCGGAGTAACAATAATGCCATATTTGGCAGGATCTTCGGCGGTAAGCTTTCTTTTTGGTTTTATTATGGTCTCGCCTTGAATGGTGTTATCTTCTCCTTGGACAGAAGGTTTAATTTTCTCTGATCGTTCAGCCATCAAGCGAGCATCATGCGCCATGAGAAAATTAATCAAAGAATTTGTCAGAATGACGCAGGCAAGGACAAAGATGCAGGAAAAAACAATCAGCCTCTTATTCATAAAGCTTAAATTTCTCTCCAAGCCGTGGGTGTTGTTTGGTATTCAACGGTTTGTTGTCCTTCGCCGCTTCCCATGATGAGCCCCTCAAAGCCCGGAGGAAGTTCTTCCAGAATCGATTCATCATAGTTGAATTCTTTCCAAGCCAAGGTCTCTTTGACATAAATTCTATCATTTCCGATGAGGCTGCCGTGGGTAGATGAAATGTCAAGAACATCGCGCAAATACGCATAACTATGGGAAAACGTTAAGCCGTCATGAGCGCTTACAAGAGCAGCCGGCTCATAATAATCACTCCAGGCAATGACATTCAACTTTGAGTCTTCTACGCCGATTTGTAAAGGTTGAATGTAATTAACCGACCCTGTCGAGATAATGGTTATATTCTGATTATCCTGCCATGTCGCATCAAAGACAATGTTCACGTCACCGCCCCCCGGTGAATCACCCTCAACGAAAATAATCTTTTTTCCGCTAAAGTCAGCGTTAGGGGTGATTGTTAGAGTTCCGTTTCCAAGAAAATAGGCAACCTCCCCTTCAGGATACTGACTGATCAAATTGCGATTGAATTGTACAAAATCGACGAATTCATTAGGTGCGCTTGTTCCAACGCCGCGATCCACAAGATCTTGATCCAAGCTGTCATTGAGATCGGGATAGGTTAATATCGTTTCTTCAGAGCTAACATCCTCCACTAAATCATCAAAATTGCCTGTAAGGTTCTTTCCTAAGTCGTCATAAACTCCTGAGCAGCGAGCCTTCCCGTGAACATTCATAACACCTAAATTTCCATCAAGATCGATATTGCCCGCCGTTGACATAGTGTTATCAAAGATGGATAGCGGAACAACAGGAAAATCAATTTGGACTTGTTTTCGGATGCCATTGACGATACTCGAGGATGTAACCGTTCGGACAGTCATATCATCCGCTTTGGCTAAGCTTACAGAATAGTTCCCCACGCTAAAATAGCCTATATTGCTGCCATCCAGCAAAGTCGTATCTTCAATGAATCGCTGGACTCCCGCTTCGGCCAGCCAAAAGGCTTTAGCGGAATCACGGTAGCGTCTCGCATGGTTCAGCTCATTAACGGAAGATAGGGCAAATCCCGCTGTCATTGAAATCAAGACAGTCAAGAAAATGTAAGTTGTGATAAGGATAAATCCTTCCTTATTTCTTAGTTTCCCTTGTTTTTTCATTTTAGGTCCCCTTTGTTCAGTGCCTTGTTATGTTCTTAAGGTAACCTTCTTCTTTAAATTCAGACTGATCGGATTGCCGTTGGGCGGAGTCGCGCTTGCCGTAACATTGATCGTTACAGACGTTGTATTATCAATAAATGAAAGAGCGGAAATATCATGGGCGATCACATTGTCATTTCTCAGTATTTGATTTGCTTGAGCGCCTGACGTTGCCCAGGCGAACGTAATAGCTCCATAACCATCGCGACTAAAATTCACCTCAACGTTATTCGCATCTTGCGTAACGATCGAGAAATTTTCTGCCTCTCGAAGTTCGCGAGCCAGTGTCACTAGTGCCTGCCTTGCTTGCCGCTGAACTTCGGTGGAACACTGATATTGTTGCCAAGACAAATTACCCGTAGAAAAGCTCGAGTAAAGCAAGCTAACAACAAAGATAATAATAGCAACAGTAAAAAGCACTTCCACGAGTGAAAAACCGAAATTATTATTAAAGAACGACCTTTTTCTCATTAGGATAACCTTTTTATGCTCACAATTTATGGCAATGTGCTGTTGGCGATTTGCGTTGTCAATCCAACATTGCCTGTTCGCCCATCTCTAGTCCAACTGACCGTTGTTTCAATAGCAAGAGGATCATCCTCGGCATTAACCAAAATAACAACGGACTCACTTGGTAACGTATTCAAACCTTCTGACTGCACCCATCCGCTCCAATAATCTCCATTGACCAGATCACTATACGACGTTGTCCTCATCTCTTCTAAGATGTATTCTGCATGGGTCGTTGCCAGGGTTATGTCTCTTGCGTATTCACCGGCCTTAATAGAATTTGTAAAGAACAAAAGAGCACTGAGCATTCCAAGGACGATGACAAACATAGCAACCAAAAGTTCCGCTAAAGTCATACCGCTTGAAACTCTATTTTGTCTCATAAAAAACCTCTAATAACAAAAAAATCCTGTCAACAGGTTGACAGGAAGTTACATTATCGCAAAATCCGATTCTCAACAAATCAATCGGCATTTGTTTGAATAATGCAACCCAGCTGTCTTAATGAGCGCATCACTTGCTGAGTCCGCATTGTTTCAGTGGCGGACGAAGTAAGTGATAAGCGCGAATTAACCCTTGACATTTTGCAAAAACAAAATGTCAAGGGTCAAATTCCGGCATGCAAATTACGTCACTTCGTTCCGTAAGTTGCGCCGTCATATGAAGACCTGTGGCTTTGCCTCAACTATCGGTCCTGCAGAGAGTTGAGATCCCTTTAAGGGACGTCCTACCCTTTCGAGTTCCGCCAAAATTATTGGCGGATCCGCTGATGTTTAGTAGCGGAAGTTTGCCTTTATATTATCCACTATATAAGTATAACATGTCTATCGAAAAAAGAAGTATTTTTGAGAAATTTTAAAGTAATTCAGAAAGCGTTTTCTTGAGCTCTTTGAATTTGATTTGGATGGATTCCAAGCGGAGCCTTTCCTTTTGGATGACTTCTTGGGGAGCTTTCTTGAGGAATTCCTTATTTTTGAGGCGCTTAAGAAGACCCTTTCGCATATTCGTTTGTGCTTCTATTTGGGCCTCAAGGTTCTTCTTTTCTTTGGCCAAATCAACGATATCTGTTAAGGGAATATAAAATTTAATCTTGCCGGCGAGTCCGGTGACCGAACCCTTTGGCTTTGTCATTTTTGACTTAATGGTCACCGTTTCGATTCTTCCGAGATTTTGGATGATGGAAGAATTCTCTTTGAGCAAAGAAGCCTGCTTTTTAATCGGGCATTGAGCGAGACACGCTATCTTGGCGGTTGGCTCTACATGCCATTGGGCGCGGATATTGCGGATAGTCGAAATCAGTTCAATCATCGTTTCCATGTCCCCTTGCGCCGACTTATCCAAGAGGGATTTCTGAATCTTAGGCCAAGGGTAAAGCGCAAGGGAATCTTTGTTGTCCGTGAGATGATGCCAAATCTCTTCTGTGACAAAAGGCATGAAGGGATGCAGAATCCTCAACGACTGCTCCAAGACGTGATACGCAACCGATTGAATGTCGCTTTGGTTAAAACGGTCTTTAATGATTTCCAAATACCAGTCGCAATAATTTTTCCAGAAGAACTCATAAATCAGATTCTCGGCTTCGGAGAATCGGTAGTGCTCGATCGCCTTGTTGATCTTTTCAAGGGCGCAAGTCAATTGCGATAAAATCCACCGGCTGGGTAAATCAAGAGTTTTTAAGGATAATCCCTCGATGGGCTTAATCTTTTCTTTTTGAATATTCATGAGCGCCAATCGCGAGGCGTTCCAGATTTTATTGGCAAAATTACGGCCGATTTCGAATTTCTCTTTGGAAATAAAAAGGTCTTGCCCTGAGTTAATGATGAGGCTAAAGCGCAGTGCATCGGCCCCGTAATCTTTGATAATTTCCAAAGGGTCGATGGCGTTGCCCAGAGATTTAGACATTTTTAATCCCTTGGCGTCCCGAACGGTCCCGTGAATATAGACGTCCGAGAACGGAATGTCGCCCTTAAATTCCAAGCCTGCCATAATCATGCGAGCAACCCAGAAGAAAATGATTTCGGACGCCGTAAACAAGGACGATGTCGGATAAAAGAAATCAAGATCTTCGTTTTTTTGCGGCCAGCCAAACGTGGCCAGCGGCCAGAGCCATGAAGAAAACCACGTGTCCAATACATCCTCATCTTGATGAAGGTTTCTGGATTGACATTGGGGACAGCATTCCGGGGTATCCGCCGAGACGATTATATTTTTATCATCCGGGCAATCTTGGCAGTACCAGACGGGGATGCGGTGGCCCCACCAGATTTGCCGCGAAATGCACCAATCACGGATATTATCCATCCAATTCAAATAGACTTTGCTCCAGCGTGCGGGAAAGAATTTGATTTTGTTTTTTCTGACCACTTCAGTAGCCGGTTTGGCCAAAGGTTTCATTTTGACAAACCATTGCTTGGAAAGATAAGGCTCAATCACCGAATGACATCGATAGCAGTGTCCGACGGCATGCGTGTGAGGCTCGATCTTTTCAATGAGCTTCTGTTCTTTGAGTTCTTCGACAATAGCTTCTCTGGCTTCAAAGCGATCCATGTTGCAAAAATCACCGGCATTTTCATTGAGACGCGCGTCCGGATGCATGATGTTAACGAACTTCAGCTGATGACGCTGGCCCATGAGAAAATCGTTGGGATCATGCGCCGGGGTCACCTTAACGGCGCCAGTTCCGAATTTCGGGTCAACAAATTCATCCGCAAGAATTTTTATTTCTCTTTTCATCAAAGGCAAGATCAACGCTTTGCCGATGAGATTTTTGTAGCGTTTATCTTTGGGATGGACCGCAACCGCTGTATCACCAAGCATGGTTTCCGGCCGGGTGGTCGCGACCACAACATAATCTTGGGGATGATCTTTCAGTGGATAGCGAATGTAATACAGAGCCCCTTGCGTTTCTCTGTGTTCGGATTCTTCGTCCGACAAAGCTGTTTCGCAGCGCGGACACCAGTTGATGATATATTGACCGCGGTAAATCAAGCCTTTTTCATAGAGCTTCACAAAAACAGTTTTGACGGCCCTTGAGTAGCCTTCGTCCATTGTGAAGCGCGTACGCGGCCAATCACAGGAGCATCCCAGTCTTTCCAATTGGCGGATAATGGTATCGCCATATTCTTGCTTCCATTGCCAAAGGCGTTTCAAAAATTCTTCACGCCCAACATCGTGACGGGTTTTTCCTTCTTTGGCGAGCTGTTTCTCGACAACATTCTGAGTGGCAATTCCGGCATGATCCGTGCCCGGCATCCAGCAGGTTTCAAATCCCTGCATGCGTTTAAAGCGAATGGTGATATCCTGGAGGGTGTTGTTGAGGGCATGGCCCATATGCAGGATGCCCGTGACATTGGGCGGTGGAATCACGATGCAATACGGTTTTTTGGATGGATTGGCTTTGGCGTGAAAAGTGTTGTGCTCTTTCCAAAACTTCAGCCACTTCTCTTCCGTTTCCTGTGGATTATAGCGAGTGGATAGTTCGACCATCGTAGGTTATGAATTACCGCCAGAGTGCCTTAGGTATCTTTTTTCTTATCTTTCATCAATTTATATTCGATGCTGTCGACCAAGGCTTGCCAGCTGGCCTCGATGATATTTTCGTGGACCCCGACGGTAGTCCAGGAATCTGTTTCGTCTTGCGATTCGATCAAGACACGCACCTTGGCCGCTGTTCCCGACGTTGTATCCAAGACGCGCACCTTAAAGTCAGACAGATGCATTTTGTCGATACCCGGATAAAACTTATGCAGGGCTTTGCGCAACGCCTTGTCCAGGGCGTCCACCGGACCGTCTCCTTCAGAGGCCGTAAACTCTTCATGGTTCTTAATTTTCAAGCGCATGGACGCCTCGGCAAAAACACGGCCGTCGTAACGTTTTTCGACAGTGACTTTGAATCCTTCCAGCTTAAAGAAACGATCGATTTTCTTGAAAGCCCGCTTCATAAAAAGCTCGAAAGACGCATCCGCCGCCTCAAATTGATATCCATCATGCTCTTTGGCTTGGAGATCTTTCAAAATTTTCTTGGCTTGAGGCGATTTCTTATCTAGCTGCATATCCATTTGTTGGGCCTTGAGAACAATCGGCATTTTTCCGGCCAGTTCGCTTGTGAGAAATCGTCGATGATTTCCGACGACTTGCGGATCGACATGTTCGTACGCCGAGAGATTCTTGATCATGGCGTCGATATGCACGCCTCCTTTATGGGCAAAGGCCGAATGACCCACAAACGGGTGATTGTCCGGAAGTTTAGCGTTGCTGATTTCACTTAAGAAATAGGACGTTTCCGTAAGATGTTTTACGCGATCCGACGGAATGGATTTGAGGCCCATTTTTGTATGCAGGATGCCGATGATGGTGCACAGATCCGCGTTGCCGCAGCGCTCACCCAGCCCGTTAAAAGTCCCTTGTACCTGGGTGCATCCTGATGTAATCGCTGTGATACTGTTGGCCACGGCTAAACCCAAATCATTATGGGCATGAATCCCTAAAGGAACTTTCATGTGGGGTTTAACGGCATGGATCATATCTTGAATTTCCTGAGAAAGCGAACCCCCGTTGGTATCGCATAAAATAATGGCATCAGCCCCTGCCTCTTGGGCCGCCAAAATCGTCTTTAAAGAATACTCGGGATTTTTCTTATAACCGTCAAAGAAATGCTCGGCATCGTAATAGACGGTGCGCTTCTTTTTCTTCAGATAGTCGACGGATTCGGCGATCATGGCAAGATTTTCTTCCAAGGTTGTTTTGATTACTTCCCGAACATGAAAATCCCATGTTTTCCCAAAAATGGTAATGATTTTTGTTTGCGATCGTACCAATTCTCGCAAATTGTTGTCCTCATCCGCCTTGATTTTCGCCCTTCGGGTTGATCCAAAAGAAGCCAGAATGCTATTTTTTAGGCTCTTTTTCTGCATGAGCTTAAAAAACTCCTTGTCCTTGGGGTTAGAGCCCGGCCACCCGCCTTCGATGACATGAATACCCAGAGTATCTAGCTTCTTTGCGATTTTGATTTTATCATTCACAGAGAACGAAATGCCTTCTGTTTGAGAACCGTCTCTGAGAGTCGTATCATAAATTTCAATACGCGACATGTCAGGGCTTCCTTTCCAAATTAAATTTTTTATGCAAAGCGCGCACAGCCTTAACGGAGAGTTTGCGCTCAATAATGCAGGAAATACTGATTTCTGAGGTCGAAATCATTTCAATATTGATTTTGTTGTCGGCCAAGGCCTGAAACATCTTGGCGGCAATCCCCTGATGCGACCGCATCCCGGAACCCACGATCGAAATGCGCGCAATGCTGTCATCGTAAAGAACTTCACCAGCCTTGATTTTCCGGGCCGTTTCTCGGGTGGCGCGCAGGGCTTTATTCAATTCTGCTTTGGGGACGGTGAAAGAAATATCCGTCTGACGCGTATGGCTGACGTTTTGAACGATGGTGTCCACATTGATGCCTGCTTTGGATATGGCCGTAAAAATGCGCGCAGCGACTCCCGGCTTGTCCGGCACAGAACAAATGGTTATTTTGGCTTCTGATTTATTGATGGTTACGCCGCGCACTTCAACCCCTTCTAATTTTTTATTCGCCCGAACGATCATGGTCCCTTCCTCCTTAGAAAAACTTGATCTCACATGAATGGGTATATTGAATCGCTTGGCGACTTCGATGGAGCGCGGTTGCATCACCTGGGCGCCCAAAGCCGCCATTTCCAACATTTCATCATAAGTAATTAAGTCGATTTTCTTTGCTCGCGCCTCGATACGCGGATCGGTTGTGTAAATACCTTTAACGTCAGTAAAAATTTCACAAACTAAAGCATTGAGCGTTATGGCCAGGGCCACCGCCGTCAAGTCAGAACCGCCGCGTCCGAGTGTTGTGATTTCGTCATTTTGGGTGACGCCTTGAAATCCCGCGACAATAACAATTTTATTCTCTGCCAGGGCATTTTTGATTCTCTTGGCGTCGATTTTGACAATTCTCGCTTTGGTGTGCGTTTTATCCGTCTTGATGCCCACTTGCGCTCCGGTAAGCGAAATGGCATCATACCCCAGTTTCTTGATGGCCATGGCTAAAAGCGCACAAGAAATCTGCTCGCCGGTTGATATCAACATGTCTGTTTCTCTTTCCGGCGGATTGTTTGTGATCTGGGAGGCCAGGTCAAGAAGCTCATCGGTCGTGTCCCCCAGCGCCGAGACAACGACGACAAGATCACTTCTGTTGCTTTTATAAGAAACAACGCGCTTGGCGACCTCTTTGATACGATCGGTATTAGCAACGGATGACCCGCCGAATTTCTGAACGATGATGGTTTTATTCATAACCTGTTCCTGTTGTAAGTTGAATCTTTAAATTGTAACACAAACTCAAATGGTTTCTAAAAATATTTATGAATGCTGACGTTTAATTCTTCTGTAGGTCTCAAATATCTCTTTGATCAAGAAAAGCGCTGAACCCATCAGGACAATGGAAATCAAGGCCAGCAGATAATCCTTGTGCTTGATATAATTTGTTAATTGAATTCCAAGAGCGCTGCAGGATGTCAAAAGCATAAAAACGGCCGGAATTAGCGAATAAAGCGTTGGACGCTTCTTTATAAGAAGCCAACTGGTAATAACCAGAAGGGCCAAGGCCGCCACCAATTGATTCGAGGCGCCGAAGGCCGGCCAGATCCTCTGCCAAATCGGATTATTGGCTGTATCTTTTCCCATCGCCAATGCCCCGGCCAGCACGATGATCAAAATCGTCGATAAATAGCGATTCTTGATGGTAAATAATTCTTCGGTGACATAGCGTGTGATGCGCGTTGCCGAATCCAGCGTCGTTAAAATAAACACATTGAGAATGGTCAAGGCAATAAATCCTCCGTACGGGCCCAAAAAGGATTGCGTCATATGACCAAAACTCAAACCGTAGATACGCACGGGAGTGGTTTTCTGAATAATATGCTGATGAAATTCAGCCGCACTCAACCCTCCGACCACGATGACGACGACTAAAGCCGCCAGGAAGCCTTCTAAGAGCATAGCGCCGAATCCTATTCTTTTGGCATGGCATTCATTCGCGATTTGCTTGGATGTCGTTCCCGAGGAAATCAACGAATGAAAACCCGAATTAGCGCCGCAGGCCACCGTAATAAACATCATGGGCCACAAAAAACCGATCGAACTTTGAGCGCTAATAAAAACTGGTGCGTTCATGGCCGGATGGCTCACCAAGATACCCGCGAGGCCAACCAAAATCCCTGCGATCAGAAGGAAGCTCGAGAGATAATCTCTGGGCTGAAGCAAAATATTGACGGGAACAATGGATGCAAAAAAGCAATAAATGAGAAGAATGATAAGCCAGAAATTTTGTGCATTGCCGGTGACTGTGACGGGCACCTTATTTCCGAGAGCGATCAAACCAACGAGCGCGCACAATCCGGCGATCGTAACCGCAACGGAATTCAATTTAAAACGATATAGGCCAAGTCCTACCAAAACAGCCACAGGGATAATTCCTAAAGAAGGAATCACAATTTTCGGTTGAGTCACCAGGGTGTCTGCGCCCAAATAAGCAAACACAGCGATGACCAAAATCAGTGCGAGCCAAATAAAAACAGATAAAATGATTTTGGCCTTATGGGAAATAGATTTTGAAGCGATGTCCCCGATGGTCACGCCCTCTTCTCTGATCGAGATGATCAGTGAGCCAAAATCATGAATGCCGCCAAAGAAAATGGCGCCCAGAATGACCCAAACAAGCACCGGCCCCCAACCCCACAGCATGACTCCGATGATCGGGCCGATGATGGGCCCGGCACCGGCAATTGATGAAAAGTGATGGCCGAAAAGGACAAGCCAATTCCTCGCCGGAACATAATCCACGCCGTCAAATTTTGTAATGGCCGGCGTTGGCCGCTTTGGGTCAATCTGCCAAATACTTTCGATTTTCTTGGCATAAAATAGATAGGCCAGACAAAAAATAAAGGCCGTTAGAAGAATAATAAAAACCGTGTTCATGACTTAGAGATACCTACGCATAAAATGTTCCATCATGGCTTCGCCGCTTTTGAATTTCAATCCCTGTTTTTTGCCCGTGGCTTCGCTATAGTTCTCTGCCTCATCTTTCTGGATCCCTTTACCGAACATCACAAAAGGAACGGCTTCAGCGGTATGCGTACGTTTTTCAACGGGTGTGACATGATCAGGGCAGACCAAAATTCTGACATCGTCATATCGGTTGAAGTAATCGAGAACCGTTCCGACTACGTCTCGGTCAAATCGTTCGATGCATTGTATTTTCATTTTATAATCGCCGTTGTGTCCGGCCTCATCCGTTGCTTCGACATGCACAAAAACAAAATCTTTGTCGGCAAGCGAATTAAGGGCGTACTCGGCTTTGCCTTTGAAATTCGTGTCGTAATAGCCGGTTGCGCCGGGCACACTGATTACCTGAAGACCGATGAGCTTTCCGATCCCATTGACTAAATCCACCGCTGAGATTACCGAACCTTGGACACCGAATTTCTCCATAAAAGACGGTAATTGAGGCCTTGCACCCTGGCCCCACAACCAAATCATATTGGCCGGATTCTCTTTGAGGTCAATGCGCACCTGATTCTCCGGATGGTTATTTAAAATATTTTTCGATTGCTCCATGAGACTTAGTAAAACTTCGGATTCCTTTCCTCGCGGAAGAAATTCTTTGATTTCTTTATCTAAAATATCATGCGGGGCCGTGCACTGGATTTTTAGAAAATCATTTTTGCGCATCGTTTTCAACACAAGAAGATGGCGGTAACTTTTTCCGACATAAAATTTTGAATTGGACTGCCTGATCTCTTTGCTTAGAGCTGAAATGAGCTCTGAAGCCTCTTTCGTGGGGATGTGACCGGCGCTGTAGTCGATCATGCGTCCCGCTTCGACGGTTACGAGATTGCAGCGAAAGGCCACCTCATCATCCGCGAGCCGGATATCGAGATTGGCCGCTTCCAACGGCGCGCGGCCGAAATAATATTTCTTCGGATCATAACCGAGCAGAGCGAGATTTCCGATATCCGAACCCGGTTTCATTTTTGGCGGAATTGTTTGTACAAGACCCGTAAATCCGTTCTGGGCCAGAAAGTCCATGTTGGTCGTGCGCGCCACTTCAAGCGGAGTTTTTCCGCCCAACTCAGAGATCGGATAATCGGCCACACCGTCAGGAACTAAGACAATGTATTTCATAATTGTGATTTAATGCACTTAACGAGCTTGGACGCTAAGATTTTTTTATTTTCGCATTTAGCTAAGATGCATTTCTTGCGATCCACCACAAGACCTTGATATCGATGACGGTCGATGGCATTAACCACGACTAAATCGCATTGGGCCATCTTAAAAAGCTGATCGATTTTGCGTAACGTTGCCCGTCCCTTCAAGTTCGCCTCTAGCTTAAAACCGACCAGCATAGTTTTTGGATTCTGCTTCTTAATCTGCGTGATGATTTTTTTTGTTGGAACAAGATCCAAGTGCAGGCGGCGGCCGGAATCCAATTTTGACGAATAAGTTTTTTTTAGCTGATAATCCGATACGGCCGCCGCATGAATCACCACATCATATTTTTTTTTAAGTTCTCGCTTGATGGATTTTGCAAGCTCTTCATAAAAGTTGTATTTAATTAAGCGGTTGGGCCGGCACGTGGGGACATACGTGACGGGTCCTTGAATCATCGTGACTTTAGCTCCCTCGCGTATGAGTTTGGCGGCTACCTTGTCGCCCAGCTCACCGCTTGATTGATTGCTGATCACGCGGATTTTGTCTATTGGAATCCATGTGGGGCCGCATGTGATAAGAATTTTCTTATTTTTCAGGGAATGTTTAGTAGCCAATGTATTCAAGGACTGTTTTTAAATTTGCTTTGATGCTGACCGGCTCTTTGATGTTTTTGATTGCGATATTGGGGTCTTTGAGGCCATGGCCGGTCAAAGTGCAGACAATATTCCCCTTTTGTCCTTTGAAATAATTCGCTTTGTGAAGCTTGAGGATTCCCGCGACGGATGCAGCCGAGGCCGGTTCGACAAAAACGCCTTCTTTGGATGCCAGCAGTTTGTAGGCCTCGAGAATCTCTTCGTCTGTGACGGCTTGAATCAGACCGCCGGATTCATCGCGAGCCGCTTCAGCGCTTTTCCAGCTGGCCGGATTTCCTATCCGAATGGCCGTGGCGATGGTTTCAGGATTTTTGATAATTCGTCCATCGACGATTGGAGCAGATTTGGCCGCTTGAAAACCGAGCATTCTGGGCAATTTCGTTGATTTTTGCTTGTCTTTGTATTCCTTGTATCCCTTCCAATAAGCGGTGATGTTTCCGGCATTGCCGACGGGAATAGCATGAAAATCAGGGGCATCTCCAAGAAAATCACAGATTTCAAACGAGGCGGTCTTCTGCCCTTCGATGCGATAAGGATTGAGCGAATTGACCAAAGCAATAGGATAATGGCTGGTGATTTCTTTGACCAATTCCAGGGCCTCGTCAAAGTTTCCCTTGACCGCAATAACCTGGGCATTATGAATCATGGCTTGAGCCAATTTTCCTAGCGCGATATTTCCTTCGGGAATCAGGACGATGCATTTGAGACCGCTTCTGGCGGCGTAGGCCGCGGCCGAAGCCGATGTATTTCCGGTTGAGGCGCACATGACAGCAGTCGACCCTTCTTCAATGGCTTTCGAGATTGCGACCGTCATGCCGCGATCTTTGAACGAACCGGTTGGATTCAGACCCTCATATTTCAAATAGACATCAAGGCCGATCTCTTCGGTTAAAGAACGAGCGAGAATAAGCGGTGTATGCCCTTCATTCAAACTCACAATGGGCGTGCGTTGAGTGATCGGTAAAAAATCCTTATATTGATGAATCACGCCTTTCCAGATCATTATAATTTCTCCATGCGGATGGCGACCGGTTTGCTGCGAATAACAGACAAACGGCTGATTTTTTCAAGAGCCAAACGAAGCCGGCGTTCTTTCACATGATGGGTGAGCATGACAATGGGAACAGCCGAAGATTTTTTACGTATTTTTTGGCTTAAAGAGGCGATGCTGATGCCGTATTTACCTAAGATGCCGGAAATCGTCGCTAATACGCCCGGTTTATCAATCGCCATAAAACGGATATAGAATTCTGTTTCAATATCGGCAATTCTGCGCAAACGTATTTTGGATGTTTCTTTGGCTAGAGTGGCGATGTAGGGCAGAGCCTTCCCGTCCAAGCGAGCGGATAGTTTTAAAAGATCGCTGATCACGCCCATGGCTGCAGATTTCTGACCGGCCCCTTGACCGGATATCATCACCTCACCCAAAGGATAGGTATCCAAATAAACGGCGTTGTTGACACCGTGAATCGATGCCAGAGGGTGGCTGTTGGCAATCAGCGTTGGGTGCACCCTGACTTCAAGCTCTCCGTGAACTTTCTTTGCGATCGCTAAAAGCTTAATCGTTAGGTTGAGGCTTTTGGCATATTCGATATCCACAGAAGAAATATGACTGATTCCCTCGAGGTGAATGTTCTTAATCTTGATAAATTTGCCTAAGGTCAAAAATACCAAGATGGCTAATTTGTGCGCTGAATCCATTCCGTTGATGTCGAGCGTAGGATTGCTTTCAGCAAAGCCCCTCTTTTGGGCATCCTTGAGGGCTTCGGAAAAAGTCAAGTTGCTGTTGGTCATTTGACTCAGGATGAAATTGCAAGTCCCGTTGATAATTCCGTACAGACCCCTGAATTTATTGCCGGCTAATCCTTCGGCTATGGAATTGATCAAAGGGATTCCGGCTCCGACGGATGTTTCGAAATAAATGTGTCGATTTCGGCGGATGGCTTCGCGAAAGATCTCTTTGCCCCGCAAGGCCAGGAGTTCTTTGTTTGCAGTGATAATGTGCTTGCCGCTTCTTAAAGAACCCAGGATGATATCCGCCGCCGGTTTTGTCCCGCCGATGAGCTCGATCACAACATCGATGGAAGGATCCTCTACGACGTCCTGATAACGGGTTGTGCGCTTGGCGCGCACGCGCAAAGGGAATCTCTTGTTGGCGATATCCAGATCGCAGAGAGTTTTGACGGTAAACTCCGTTGCAAATCTCTTTTTGAAGAATTGTTTGTGTTCGCTTAAGAACCGGACAACACCAATTCCGACGACACCGCATCCAATGAGGCCAATGTTTAATTTTTTCATAACGTTACTCTTTCTTGATTTGATCTTTAAGTTTTGAGAAGGTTTCAATGATTTTATTGAGCACGTGCTCTGATTCCGGGCTCAATGGATCAAACGTTAGGCGTGTTTCAAAAAGCATTCCTGTGATTTTCTCATGAGATTCCAGGACAGTGCCTTCAATATGAGCCGTTCCGGCAAGATAAGGGGTTTTGAGCTCGATACATAATTTTGTAGAAGGGGGATAGCGATGGCCGGCCACGAAGCACATTCCTCCCAGGCTGATATTCTTTAGTTGGGAGACATCGTGTTTTTGGGAGCGGTCATTTTTATCGCAATAGGAAATAATAAAGTTCTTCTCGATGCGAATATAATGCCTTCGTTCTTCCTGATCCCACTTTTCTTCCATGATTCTTATGCTCCTTTTTGGAAAATTAATCGGGAAGGCGGGACTCGCCCGCCTCGCCATTCGCCGTCGTAGGCGAATGGCGAGCGAGGTCTCGCCCCGCTTTATTCTTGCATTATGTCAGTATGCAAGAAGCGGGGCGGAAACCCGCGACTTTCAGTCCTTCTTCATCTTTCATATAATCGGGAAGGCGGGACTCGAACCCGCGACCCCTTGAACCCCATTCAAGTGCGCTAAGCCAAACTGCGCTACTTCCCGTAAATGAAGCCATAACTTACGCGTGCCGACTTTGTCGGCAAAGCGTAAGTTATTTGGCTGAATTTACCCCGCCCTTTTGACTTTGTCAAAAGGGCGGGGTAAAACTATTCTGCTTTTTGCTTCCGTGACATTAAATCCACAACAGCGGCAATGGGTTTTTTCCCTTGATAGATCAGATGATAGACTTCCGTTGTGATCGGTGCCGAAATCTTATGCTTTTGACTCAATAAATAGATAGCTTTAACAGTCGGTATTCCCTCAGCGACCATCTCCATGTTTCGCATAATAGTTTTTATGCTCTTACCTTTTCCTATCTCCTCACCGACATACCGATTGCGGCTTTGCGTGCTCATGCATGTCGTGACGAGGTCTCCTAAACCTGATAAGCCCGAAAAAGTTTTGGCTTTGGCCCCTAGGGCTTTGCCTAGGCGTGTCATTTCGGCTAGTCCGCGTGTCACGATAGCTGCTTTGGTGTTTGTTCCTAAGCCCAGCCCGTCGCAGACACCGCAAGCAATAGCGATGATATTTTTTATACTTCCGCCAAGTTCAACACCGACCATATCCGAGTTGGTATAGATCCGAAAGGTTTTCGAATGAAAAACTTCTTGAAGCTTTTTTGCGATACGATGGTCTTTTGAACTGATCACGGCCGTTGACGGAATACCAAGCGCAACTTCCCTGGCGATTGTTGGGCCGGAAAGAACAGCCAGCTTGACCTGTCTCAGGTGCTCAGAGATTAACTCGGACATGCGTTTAAGGGATTTTGTATCCACACCCTTAATCACACTAAGAATAATCTTTTGAGAAAGGTCACATTTTCTTAACTTTTGCAAAACCGAAATCACGTATTGTGACGGGACAGCCAGGACGATTAACTCAGCCTCACAAATCGCCGTTTGCAAATTGTCAAAGAATTCAACTGAACTTGGGATCTTGATGCCTTTTAAGAATTTTGAGTTTTCATGCGTTTTTCTTAGAGTCGCAATGTAGTCAGGAAACGCGCCCCAAATTTTGACCTGAAAACCTTTTCGCGCGAGATAGATGGCGAGCGTTGTTCCCCAGCCGCCGTCACCGATAATGGTAATATTTTTCATTTCCATGAGCGCATGATTTATACGTGCCGATCGTTGTCGGCTAAGTATAAATCATTTGCGCGAATTGACCCAGCCCGCCATTGATTCAGTGGCGGGCTGGGTACAGCAAATTAAATTTTACTATTTCCTTTGATCAGGCGTTGGTTGCCTTTGATTCTCTGGTTAGAAACTGCACCCCGACATCAAACTCACCTTGGTCAATTTGGTCGACCCAAATCACTTTCCCAAGAATTCCCTGCTGAATAATGACAGCCCTTTTCTCGATTTCCTCACATTGCGCCAGGGCATCTCGGTCTAACCTCAGCCATAACGTGCATCCAACGGGAACATCCTCTGGTAAATTGCATCGCAATCCGTCTTCGCTGATATTATTGGTATATCCTTCCAATATTTTCTCGACCGTGCTTTCCTTGCAAACTTTATAAGTCAAAAGCGTTTTGCAAGGTAAGCGTATGGCCGTACGCCGTTCCAAAGGTTTAATGACTTTATTCATATTTTTTCTAATTAATATTAATACTAAATATGTTTGTATTATATCTAATTGTGACCTCTATTCAAGAGAAAAATATGGTTCGATTGAACAGCTTCTAACCGATGATTCTGTAGGAAGTTGCGAAGAATAAGGATCCCAGAAGACTATCGCCAGATAAATTTTTCGCGAATAACTTCAAAGAGATAGGCGGCGCCCCAACGCAAGACTTGGAGTTTTCGCTCTCCCCCTTCTCTTCTGGGCTCATCACCGGGGATTTCGGCGATTTTGAGTTTGCGCTTGGCGGCGCGGATGGATAAAAGCGGCTCCCAGCTCACATCCGTATGGAATAACCGCTCTTCGGTTTGATAACTTTTGTCCTTATCAAGATCAAGATCGTAGATCAACTGCGTTTTGTAGGCCCGGTAAATGACCATGGCATCCGTATAGTGACCGCCGTGGAAAAGATTAATCAGCGATGTAAACATAAAATTACCAAAACCGGTGATGACATCATCATCATAGCTTTTGGCGCCTTTGGCGTAGCGGGAAACAATAACCATGTCGTAATCGCCTTCTTTCATTTTATTGATGCAATCAGGAATCAATTCGGGAATAGAGTTTCCGTCAGGACTAAAGGTCAAGACCACGTCTCCCTTGATGTAAGGCAAGGCCTCATTGTAGGCCTGGCGAAGCCCCATTTTCTTCTGAATAATGACGTCATAACCTTGCTCTTTGGCGTATTCGGCTGTACCGTCGGTCGATTGACCGTCGACAACAAGAATTTGGTCGCACCATTCGGGATTGATTTTGGGCATGATGGTCTTCATGCCTTCTATTTCATTGAGCGTGGGAATAAAAAGAGTGACTTTCATAGATTTTTTCCTTTTAAGTTGGCTAGATGAACAACAAAAAAATGTCCGTCAACTTTGTAAAACAAAGTTGACGAGATCTCGCTATCCCGATGCCTCATCGGGATAGCGGAGAGCGGGCGATGAGAATCGAACCCACGTATCAAGCTTGGAAGGCTTGTGTTCTACCACTGAACTACGCCCGCATTTCATTAAATCAGAGTTATATGTTCTGCCATCCCGACATTCCTTCGACTTATCGTCGAAGTCAGTCGGGACCCCGACCTCCGACTTTTCTGTTTATTGGATTGTGGAAGTCGGAGTGTCGGGGCTGAACTACGCCCGCGCGTAAATCTACCTTAATTTTTTATTCAGAAAAGATTAAGCGCCCCGAGTTTCTCGATTATTACGGTTTGAAACGAGGGGCAAGTCTATTTAAGAGCTAATCCCTCGCGCTTGTCATTAAACAATGTGCGCTCGGGACAACAGTTTTTGTTTTCTAAATAAAGGAATTAAGGAACAAAAACCGGTGTTCTGCTTCGCTCTAAGACTTACGTCTGAGAGCTTCGCAGCAACATTCTTCTTCGCCCTAGTAGGTTGATTGCTTCGAAGCCAAAGGCGGAGTCAGGCAAAGCCTGACGGAAGCACTTTGGCGAAGAAGAATGGGCAGAGAAGGATTCGAACCTCCGTAGGGCTAAGCCCAGCAGATTTACAGTCTGCCCTCGTTGGCCACTTGAGTATCTGCCCGAGTTTTCATAAATATCTTAAGCCGATGAGAGGCTTCGTCCGTCATCCCGACTTTTCGTCTGGATGACGAGATCTCGCCCGTCATTTGCCTTTGGCAAATGACGAGGCGGAAACCCCCGACCCGCTGATTACCCTCGCTATCGCTCGGGATTAATTCGCGCAGTAACTTACGTCACTTATGTTCCGTAAGTTACGCGCTCATGAACAAATCAGCTGTCCGTCCCGCCTTTCCTCTGAATTAATTGTTGAGGTCGGGACTTGCAGGCTTTTCTGTAAATACATTATTGAAGCCGACACTTCGGCTTCCACAATAAAATATGAGAAGAGCCGAAGCGACTTCCAAAATGCAAAAAACAAGAAGAGTCGGAGCAGCTGAGCTACAAAGCATCAAAAACTATAACTGGAGCTGGCGAGAGGAATTGAACCCCCAACCCGCTGATTATCCCTCGCTATCGCTCGGGATCCCTCATGGAGTTAAGAAATCAATAAGGAATCCCGAGTCGATAGTTTTTCTAAAAAAGCCGATGAGAGGCTTCGAACCCCCGACCCGCTGATTACAAATCAGCTGCTCTACCAGCTGAGCTACATCGGCATTAAATTTTCTTTAATCGCCGAGGGACAAATCAGCTGCTTTATCCCGACTTTCCTAATCAAAAATTGTGGAGGTCGGGACTCCGACTTCCACAATTTAAAATGAGAAAAGTCGGAGCAATTGAACTACGCCAGCAATATTATTACACAAAATCATTTAATCAGCGGTTTAATATATCAGAATTATTCTCGACTGTAAAGCGGATCTTTTTGACAAATAAAATAAATTACCATTACTTCTTGAAATAAATCTTATAAATCAAATAAACATACGTTACAAGAAAGATGGCACCGTACCAGTACCATTCCAGCTTTAGAATCGGAGTCCAGAGTTTGGCGACCATGAGGGTAAAGGCCATGACGCAGGTTTTTAATATGCTGATATCCCAAACCGTCAATTTTTTGATCTTTTCATTCAGCCAGGCGATAAAATTCATTGCTACTCCTTTCTTCTTTCAGTCATTAGCTTTCAGCTATCCTGATAGACTTCTCTTCCACCACACAAAACATCCCAAAAGCGCAGTGGCAATAGGGACACCAAAAAGGATCACAATCACAATGCGTTTTTGCTGGCTGGTCAGATCCAGGCGTGGGACGTCGATCTTGCGATTGCCAATCTTAACGAGATTGATCAACTTGGACAGCCAGCCAACGGAGTTCAAAAAGATTTGGGCGTTGCTGTATTGATCAATGAAGGCGTTGGATACAAAATCCGCGTCTGTAAAGACAATGATGCGCGTATCTGATTCCTTTTTCTCATTTTTGGGTTCCAAGACAACGGCGCTCAAAACAACAGGGCCGGGCAGGTCTTTTCCTTCGTCAAATTTGATTTCTAGAGACTCGCTGGTTTCGGCCCAGCTATTTTTTGTTGAAGCTGTCAAAACAAGCGGAGCAATCTTAATGGTTTTAGAAAGTTCTTTAGCAAGAGAAATAGATCGCGGCCGGACATAAAACGTATAATCCAAGCCTTGTATAATATCTTTATGCGGAGGATAGTTGCGGGTCGCAGGAGAACCGGCATCTTCGCCAGCGTGATTTTCTAAATCCACGACGATATCATTGCCGATTTCAAGACCCCAGGGATTAAGAAGACTATTGAGGGCCGGATTCTTCAATCGTTCCATGGCGTTTAAAGGGTTTTCAGGAGTCCCGATGGGCTTTGATTCAATCAGAATGAGGGCCTTGCCGCCCTTTTTCAAATAATCCTGGATGGACTTTTCTTCTTTTTGTCCGAAAGGATTCTGCGGTCCCGCAATAATAAGGATGTCGCAATCTTTCGGCGCCGCCTTACCGTCTCCCAAAAAGAGCGTTTGAATCTGACAGTTATTTGTTTCAAGGAGTTTCTTTAAAGTGCTCAAGCCCTTAGCGTCTTTGTTATCGACATCGTACTCGCCGTGACCGATCAAGAAGTAAATAGATCTCTTGTCACGCGCAACTTCCAGAATCGCGTTTGTCAAAAGTTCTTCGGACAACGGCTCTTCTTTAAAATCGATGGTTGCTTTTTCTCGTTCGCATTGCACAATAACTTTTTTCTCATCTCCTGTGATCACATTTCCGAATTGGGCGGCATAACCGAGCTGCTCCAGTGGATCGACAATTTCCGTATCGACCCGGCCTGCGGACATCTTCTCGTATTCAGCGAATAAATCTTCAATGTACTTTGGCGCAAGACCGACATGAAACGCGGTGATTTTGACGTCGTGCTTCAAGCCCTTAAGCACGCTTGCGGTGGCATCGCTGAGGGTGTGGTATTTTTGCGCGGTCAAGTCAAAGCGCCGGTTGTAAGCCTTTGCCAGAAAGTTCGCGCCAACAAGAATAACCAAAAGTCCTGAGATAAAAATGACGACGGGTATGTTTTTGGAGAGCCGTAAGGACCTGATCAATTTGCGTAAGTTAAAGAAAAATAGGGACAGAACAAAGATGCTGGCGCCGGCCATGACAAAACCTTTGGCCATATCGTTCAAATCGACTTTCACATAGGCTATGGATAAGCCCGCAAGAATCAAAAGAATCCCCAAAAGAGAAAATAAAGGCGCGATTTTTCTTAGAAATTTCATTGGTCTAATAAAAGCTAGGATTTATAGTTTTCGTTATTATAAAAAATCATTTTTAGAAAATTTAAACGCGGATGTACGCAAATCAAACGCAAATGGTCGCAGATATTATCGGCTGGAAATAATACCTTATTATCTGCGTTAATTTGTGTGTAATCCGCGTTAATCTGCGTTCAAAATATAAAATTACTTTTATCTCATTTCCATATCCTCGTGTCAATACTGAGGCGCGTTAAGATAAGGCAAAAAGTAATTCCGCTTATAAAATATACTAAATCCTGCGTAAGGATAAGACCGCTAAAAAGATTTTGCGTGTGACTCCAAACGCTGATATATCGGATAATTTCCTCTGCGAGGCCGTGAAAATACATAATAAAAGTAATGGAAAAATAAAGGCCGAGCAAGATTACGTACGATGTGATCGCGGCAATCAATTGGTTTTTTGTCCAGGAGGATGTCAAAAGCCCGATCGCGACAAACAACGCGCCTTCAAGCCAGATCCCAAGATACCCGGCAAGCATCGTCCATTGATCCGGTTTCGCAAAATAATTCATAATGAAATAATAGGCGCCGGTGAGCCCGACGATCACGGTAAAGAAGATGAGACTTCCCAGATATTTCCCGAGTACGATGGTGCCGTTCGTGACGGGCGCGGTCATCAGGAATTCGATAGTGCCGGAACGTTTTTCTTCGGCAAAGATTCTCATTGTCAAAAGCGGCACGATAAAGACAAAGAGGAATTCCATCAACTTGAACATATCCCGCAAAGAAGCCTCGCGGTTTTGATCAATGATCAGATAAAAAAAGACATTGAAGATGCTGATGGCGATGATCAGGGTGATGTAGGCGATTGGCGACTTAAAATAACATCCGAGCTCTTTGGCAGCGATGGTAAACGTTTTTCTCATGATTCTTTTCAATGAGCCCGCCACTGAATCAATGGCGGGCGAATTGACCCCGAGTCCGCCAATGCTTGTGGCGGACTCGGGGTACAACAAATTAAAATTTTACTATTTCCTTATCTCCTGCTTTCTTTTCCGCTTTCTTTTGGCGCGGGTCCGATGTCAGCTCCAAGAATGTATCTTCCAGACTTTGCTTCTCTCCGACTTCCGGAGTATACAAAAGATGAATCAATTTATCGTCTTTGACAATGGAGCCCTGATGAATGATGATGACGCGTTTAGCGATTTGTTCGATTTCCGAAAGGATGTGGGTACTTAAGATCACCGTTCTTCTCTCTTCCAAATCCTTGATGAGGTTGCGAACCTGAATAATCTGCAAAGGATCCAGGCCGCTTGTGGGTTCGTCAAGAATCAGAACCTCGGGATCATGGACGATAGCTTGGGCAATGCCGACGCGTTGCTGATAGCCTTTGGATAAAGTTCCGATGGTTTTTGAAGACACATCACGGATATGGCAATCGTCGAGGGCTTTGTCGATTTTTTTGCGAAATTGCTTAAACGGAACACCTTTTAATTTTGCGGAAAATTTTAAATAATCGCGCACAACCATGTCCTTATAAAGGGGCGGTATTTCGGGAAGATAACCAATCCGTTGTTTAGCACTCAAGGGATTGCGGGCCATGTCGAATCCGGCAACAGAGACGCGGCCTTTCGAAGGCGGCAAGTAACCGGTGAGGATGCGCATGAGCGTTGTTTTGCCGGCACCGTTAGGGCCTAAAAATCCAACGATCTCTCCTTTGGTGATTTCAAAGGAGATGTCTTTGAGGGCTTCCACTGAACCGAAATATTTTGATATTTTTGTGACTGTAATCATATGGTTTCTAGCTCTGGGGTAGTTTAGCACTTCACAAAATAAATGTCTATATGCTAAAAAATTATTATTGAATTTTGCGAAATCTCTTCAAAAATGATGCATTATTTGCTAATATAAATCCATTCAATTCGCATCCAACAAAGAGGTATTTATTGAGATTAGGACTTTCGCGTTTCAAGATAAAAAGGCCATAATGGCCGAACGAGCGATAGACCATTTTTGTTGATACCAAGAAAGACCCGTTTTAATGCGTTGCCATTCTAATTTTATGAAGGCCAAAAACGCACACAAAATATGA
>JBDRMG010000058.1:0-26010 GCA_043812495.1 Candidatus Omnitrophota bacterium
TGTGTTTCTTCTTTTTAGTGTTAGAATGCTTTAGCTCCATATGACCTCCTGTTTTTTGTTTGTTTCCACTTACAAATTAACAGTTTTTTTGGTCTTTGGAGCTTTTTTCTTATTTTGTCTCACTTAATGTTACAATCTTTCCCATAAAAAGGGAACCATAAAAGCACTTGTACTTTTTTTGTAAATCCTTTATAGTAAGTACGATTTACCCGATCGTTTTATTGGTCTTTTCCTTACCAATAGCTAAACAGCTAATACGTTTTCTATACGAGAAAAAAGACCTAATATCGACTTCCTTATTAACATTGATATAGAAAACGTCGATAACTCCAATACCATCATGCGCGATATTCACAATTTTTTTATTCCTGTCATGGGAACCGGTTTTACCCTTGACACTCCCATCAAGGTTGCCAAATACGGCATTTCTTCGGTTATCTCCCTTGTGGATGACACCTTGATCGAGCGAGCCCGCCAATTCTATTGCCGCAAAATTGGCGAGGAATATATAGCCATAACCAAGAATGACGAAGATTGCCGGGCGAAGCGTATTACGGCTTACCTGGATCTAGTCAATAAAATCGTTAAGGATCAATTCACTCATTTGAAGGCTTCGGCATTTGAAGCGGGAAGTGAAATAGCGAAATATTTTGAACTCCTGCCGGAAGAATCTCACCTCAAGTCGCTCTATCAGAAAATGCTTGCGGCCAAAGACGGGGTCGTAAAGACAACGCTTCAGGACGAATTACGCGCAAAAATGCGCATGGGACGTATTGATGTGAATATCATGACCAAGCTCAACCGTCTCTATTACTCAAAAGATAAAAAAGAATTGCCCCTCGAATTCGCTGATGCCATGGCCGCTCTGCGGGGATATGCCCAAAGCACATGCGAATCGGCGATTGTTTTTTCGGCGGGATTCAATCGTCATCTTTATAGTTATGTTGAGAATTTTAATGATTTTTCTGCTGATGCCAAAGGGTACATCAAAAAGAAAATCATCCTCAAAGTCAGCGATTACCGTTCGGCCTTAACGCAAGGCAAGTTTTTCGCTAAAAAAGGCCTCTGGGTTTCAGAGTATCGCATCGAATCAGGACTCAATTGCGGAGGGCATGTCTTTCCTTCGGCCGGAGAGCTCATGGGACCCATTTTAGAAGAGTTCAAGACAAAGAAGCAAGAGCTCTTATCCGGCCTTCATGCGATGTATAACAGCTCGCGTCGTCTTAAAAAAATGCCTTTGGCCCCCAATCCCCCCGAAACGCAAATAACCTTTCAGGGAGGCATTGGAACATACAAAGAGCATGATTTCATTTCTCGATTTTACCATATGGACCAGATCGGTTGGGCAACGCCTTTCCTTCTATGCCCAGAAACAACCAATGTGGATGAAGTCACCCTGAAGAAACTTTTGGAAGCCAAAGAAGAAGATCTTTATACCAGCGATGTTTCTCCTATCGGCGCACCTTTTAACAATTTACGCGGGTCTTTAAGCGAACGCGAAAAAGAACAAAGAATAAAGCAAAATAATCCAGGCAGCCCATGTCCTAAAAGCCACCTGACTTTTAATAGTGAATTTACGCGCCTTCCCTTGTGTGTGGCCTCTCATCAATATCAAAAGTTGAGAATCAAGAATCTTGAAAATCAGAGACTCACACGTCAACAATTCGAGAGATCAATCAAGGAAACTCTCCAGAAATCATGCCTTTGTCATGATCTGGGCGGATCTTTTCTTCTGAAAAACAATCTTTTAGAACCCGGCCAAAAGGCATTTCCGGCCATTTGCCCGGGTCCGAACCTGGCGTATTTCTCAAGGATCTCTTCTCTCAGAGAACTCGCGGATCATATCTACGGCCGCAATAACATCCTTGAATCCATTGATCGGCCGCATGTTTTCTTAAAAGAGATCGAAGTGAACATTGATTTTCTTGAAAAGGAAATTAAAAAGTGTCTTCCCTGGCCGGACTTAAAGGATATCGGCTATTTTCTTCAATTTTGGAGAAATCTTCTGGATGGAATACATTATTATCAAAAACTGTTAAGCGAAGTATCGGAAGGTTCGAAAGAATGTCGAAAGGGTCTTGATCTAGCTCTCAAAGTGTTAAAGGATAGATTGGATGAGATCATTTCACAAGCCAATCTCACAGTTAAGCTTAATATCCGGCAAAAGCTTCAGGCACTCAGAGATAACATCAAGGAAAAAGTTGATAAAAAATCGCGCGGATCATAGAGAACCGCGCGCACAAGTTGGATTAGCCTTCTCTTAGTGAAGATGCTACGGCCTAACGGCCGTAGCATCTTCTCAATAGCTCCGACGCTCCTTCGGAGGTCGGAGCCCCGACTCAGAATGCCATTCATCCACGCCCTTACGGATGTGGCATTCTGGCGTCGGGGGAAACCTTAAAACACGTCCCGCAATCTTTTTCTTTAGCCAATTTTCCGAAGGCCTCTTGTTCAGAGAGGCCATTTTTCTTTGCATAGTCCCTGACATCTTGAGTCATTTTCATCGAACAAAATTGAGGACCGCACATTGAACAGTATTTTTCCCATTTTGCTTTTTCATCCGGCAATGTCTCATCGTGAAACTGACTGGCGGTTTGGGGGTCTAATCCGAGATTAAACTGATCTTTCCATCGAAACTCATACCGGGCCTTGGAAAGGAGCCGATCCCATTCTAAGGCTCTTGGGTGTCCTTTGGCTAAGTCAGCGGCATGGGCCGCGATCTTATGCGCGATGATTCCTTCTTTGACGTCTTTTTTGTTAGGAAGACCTAAATGCTCTTTGGGTGTCACATAGCATAAAAGCGCAGTCCCCAGCCATCCGATCATCGCCGCGCCGATAGCCGAATTGATATGGTCATAGCCTAAGGCGATATCCGTGACCAGGGGGCCCAGCGTATAAAAAGGCGCCCCGTGACAATAAAGGATTTGTTTATCCATATTTTCCTTAATCAAATTCAAAGGAACATGGCCCGGGCCCTCGATCATGGTCTGGACATCATGCGTCCACGCTATTTTTGTCAATTTACCGAGCGTTTTCAGTTCGGCAAACTGGGCCTCGTCATTGGCATCCGCTATGCTTCCTGGCCGTAATCCGTCACCGAGACTAAAACAGATGTCATATTGCTTCATGATGTCGCAAATCTCTTCAAAGTGCGTAAAAAGAAAATTCTCTCTCTGATGCGTCAAACACCATTTGGCCAGAATCGATCCGCCCCTTGAGACAATCCCCGCCAGCCGTTTTTCCGTGAGTGGAATGTACTCAAGCAAAACTCCCGCATGAATCGTGAAATAATCCACGCCTTGCTCGGCCTGCTCGATCAATGTGTCGCGGTAAATTTCCCAGGTCAAATCTTCGGGTCTTCCGCCGACTTTCTCAATCGCCTGGTAAATCGGAACGGTTCCGATAGGAACAGGCGAATTGCGGATCATCCATTCCCTGGTTTCATAAATGTCAGCGCCGGTAGATAAATCCATGACCGTATCCGCGCCCCAGCGCGTCGACCAAATCATCTTTTCAACTTCTTCGGCAATGCTCGAAGACAAAGCGGAATTCCCGATATTGGCATTGATTTTGACAAGAAAATCGCGACCGATGATCATCGGCTCGCATTCGGGATGATTGATATTGGCGGGAATAATAGCCTGGCCGCAAGCAACTTTTGATCTTACATACTCGGGATCAACGCCTTCGCGGAGTGCCACAAATTCCATCTCTTGGGTAATAATTCCTTTTTTGGCATAATGCATTTGCGAGACATTTTGGCCGACTTTCGCACACAGTATATTTCTCTTAGAAGGAAAATTAAGCTCACAGGAGGGATCTGATTGATTCTGTTTGTTCTTTACTTGAACGTCATTTCGCTGAAGAATCCAAGGCGTGCGGTTGGGCTCTAAACCTTTTGAAATGTCAATCTTGGCGCTCGTGTCCGTGTAGGGTCCGGATGTATCGTAAAGACAAATCGGTTCTTTTCTAGCGGATTCATCAGAATTTTGCGAAAGAATGATTTCTCTTTCCGGAACCTTCAAGTCGGGGTACATGGTTCCTGGATGATAGATTTTCCTTGAGTCCGCAACAGGCTCATAGCTTAAATCCATTTGCGCAGGATTGGTCGAATTTTTATTCTGCTGTTTTTTGTCTTTATCGTTCATTGATCAGCCGTAGGTTCGCAGGAAAACTCACTTTTGTGTGTCTGGTTTATTTACCATAAGTTATGAAATATTTTTAGTCGTATATAAATCCAAATTTAGTCATGGTTGTTCATCGGCTATTATATTTTCAAAATTCAGTTTTTCAATTTCATGACTAATTTTTCCACCCCATAAATCCTTTCTCATTTCAATGGCCAGTTTCTTATAATTTTCATGAGAAGGTTTATTCAAAAAAACATGAGATTTAAGCAGAACTTCATCCGAAGCATAAAGAATCATATTATTCCATTCGGTTTTTAATTCTAAAAATAGTTTTTCTTTCGTTTTCAGATCAGGCCTATGAATTATCAGAAGATCCGATGAATCTTTGTATTCAAGGAAACCATACATTAGAAGAATAATAGATTTATATCGTGTTTCTTTATACTCCTGCTTTTGTAAGGAAATAGTTTTATTGCGTTCCCAAAGGCTATTGAAAAATGCGCCTATAATGCTACCTATGCCGAGTAAACCTAATATTGGAATAATCTGATCATCCATAGTTTAGTATTCTTCTTTTTTATGAATGTTAACAAATCAAATTCATAATCACTTTCACCATTATATCTTTTTCTTTTGGGTTGCTTGCGGCAATCATAAGGGTTAAGGCAACGAGTGCATTGTCATCAATGTTTCGGCTACCGTCTTTACGATATAAGATCCCGTTTCGTTCCAAGAAGCAAATAAACAATGCAGCAGCTATTCGTTTATTGCCATCAACAAAGCTGTGATTCTTGGTAACAAAATATAATAAGTGAGCAGCCTTTTCTTCAATTGTTGGATACGCGTTCTTGCCACCAGCGCTTTGATAAATTGCAGCGAGAGAACTTTTAAAACCTTGGTCTTTTTCTCGGCCAACAATGTTAGAATCCTTGAATTCTCTCTTCATAATTTCAATAATAGTCCTAGCTTCTTGGTAGGTCATCTTGTATTTATCGCTTTTTTGGCCTTTTGGTTGCTTTAATCTTTCGCGGTCAAAATCATCCAGAATATCAAGCGCGCGGGTATATTCTGAAATCACCTGAGCTAACCCTTTTGCCTCTGGTGAAAGATTTTCCATCTTAACAACATTTCCAATCAGATTTACAGCATTTTTGAGCTCTAGATACTTTTGCTCCTGTATTTTAAGGCGTTTTTCATTGATTGTATACCCTTCAATAATGTGCTGTTTTAATACATTTGTAGCCCATATGCGAAATAGAGTGCCTTGTTTGGATTTAATACGATATCCAACGGATATAATGACATCCAAATTATAATATGTAGTTTTATACTTTTTTCCGTCGCTGGCAGTTGTCAAGTATTCCTTGACAACTGAGTTCTTGAGTAATTCCCCTTCTTTGAATATATTATTGATGTGTAAGCTGATGTTTTGCTTTGTTTTCTGAAATAATAAAACCATCTGGGCTTGGGTAAGCCAAACAGTTTCCTCCCGCAATTGAACTTCAAGCCCTTTTTTGTATAAAACTATTTTCCCGCCTTCAATATTTTGTAACTTTTTACTCATTATCTTCTTCCTTCATTTCATCATTGTAAATGATTCGCATTATTTTCAGTATCATCGTGCGGAACTTGGCCATACGGTCAGCCGTTAGTCCTGATTCAAACGCATTTCATTATAAGCTGCCCTAAAGGTCTGTCAAGAAATTCCTCATGGGTAATATATATATTTACATTTATATCTTATTATTTTAGAATTGGATAGTTTACTTCTATTCGTAGACACCACTAAAGGAGCCTTTCAATGATTAAAATTTCGAATCTTACCATTAAGCAAATGTTGATCGGTCCTATGGAGAATTTTATTTATTTTGTCGGAGACAAGTCCTCCAAGCAAGTCGCGGTGATTGATCCGTCATGGGATGTCGATGAAATCTGTGCCCAAGCCAAAAACGAAAATCTTGAGATTGCGGCCATTATTTTAACCCATGACCATATGGATCATACCAACGGTGTCAGCGAACTTCTCAAGCAACATGATGTTCCCGTTTACGTGAATGAAAATGAGAAAAGCCTCAAGGGTTTCAGCAAAAATATCAAATTCGTGAAAGATCAGCAAAAAATCGACATCGGAGGAGTCGAATGTACCTTCTTGCATACGCCCGGGCATACACCCGGAGGTCATTGCATTCTCGTAGATGGCTTTCTTTTTACCGGCGATACTCTTTTTATTAACGCATGCGGCCGCTGTGATCTTTTCGGAGGAGATGCCAAAGCCATGTACAACACGTTGTACCGTAAAATCATGCTGCTTTCGGATGCTACCATCATTTATCCGGGTCATCACTACGGCTCAAAAACATCGGATACGCTCGCCAATCAAAAAAAGACCAACCCTTATCTGACCTGCAAAAGCGAGCATGAATTTCTCACCAAACGGATGGGACTTTAACTACAGGTCTTCTCATCAGTTTTTCTGCACTTTTCAAATCCGGAAAATATAACTTTATTTGTTATGTGGCTTGTGAATCTAAAGGGTAGGATTCTTCTAGCGAGAAATCGTATCCCGCTCATTTGATCAGGAATATAGCGTAGATAAGGGTTTTCTTTGTCGATGATTCTCTCAATGAGCCGAGCGACATCTTCAGGATCTTTGGCGCGATGACTACTTGTATCCATGATACGTTTCTTTAAGAATTGAGAGTGCGCAAAGTAAGGGCTTTGAGGATCATCAAATTTATTTGCGTATCGGGCATTGGCATAAAATATTTCCGTTTTATATAGACCCGGTTCAATCAAGACCACAGGAATGCCGAATTCCTTGAGCTCGTAATAAAGGCTTTCTGAAAACCCTTCCAGGGCCCATTTGCTTGCGTTATACGCGCTAAAAGCCGGGCTTGACATCAATCCGGAAATACTCGAGATATTAATAATCATCCCTTTTCTTTTGGCGCGCATCAAAGGGAGCACTTCGCGCGTGACATTCAAGACGCCGAAGAAATTGGTTTCCATCTGCTCTCTAATTTCCTCATCGGATAAATCTTCAAAATAACCACCGATTCCAAAACCCGCATTATTGATCAGCACATCAATGGACTCGTTGTCAGTTTTTATTTTGTTGATCGCTTCCGCGATTGTATTCTTCTTTGTGACATCCAGCGCAAGCAAAGAAATTTGACCGCCTCTTTTTTCAACCTCATCCAGAAGGGCTTGTTTTTTCTCCAAGTTGCGCATCGTCGCATAAACGCGGTGCCCTTGCGCGGATAGCCGGGCCGCACTCAAAAGCCCGAAGCCGCTTGAGCATCCTGTAATCAAAATAACCTTTTTATTCTTTGGATTCATAAAAATGGGAATGGAAGGTCGTCAGGGATGTTACAACTTACTGATGCCTGTTTGTTTCATCAGGCAATCAACAAGTGTTATGGCTATCATGGCTTCTACGACGGGGACGGCACGCGGCACAACGCAAGGATCATGGCGGCCTTCAATTTCAAGGGTTACGGTCTTTTTCGATGTTGTGATGGATTTTTGTGATTGCCCTATAGAAGGAGTCGGTTTAAGAGCCGCCCGAAGGATAATGTCTTCACCTGTCGAAATACCTCCGGCTATCCCGCCATTAAAGTTTGATACAGTGCCGATATGTCCTTTTTTGACGCAGTAAGAATCATTAACCTGAGACCCTTTCATCTTGGCAATCTCAAATCCATGGCCGAACTCAACACCCTTAACGATCCCGATCGACATCACGGCATGGGCCAAACAGGCATCAAGCTTATCAAACACTGGATCGCCAAGACCAGCCGGACAATTTTTGACAAGGGCCTCAATCACCCCGCCTAAAGAATCTTTTTCTTTTTGCGCATCAGTGATTCTTTTGATCATCTTTTTGGCTTGATCAATATCCGGACATCGTACGATATTCGATTCAATCTTTCTAAGATCAATATTTCTGGCGACAATGCCTCCGATGGACAGCGTATAGGCGATCACATTGATATTCTTTCTAGCTAAAATTTTCTTGGCGATAGCACCGGCCGCGACACGACTGACGGTTTCCCGTCCCGATGCCCGCCCTCCGCCCCGCCAATCACGGATGCCATACTTAGCCAAGTAAGTAAAATCAGCGTGACCCGGGCGTAAAAAGTCTTTCAGCTTAGTGTAGTCCTTAGACTTTTGATCACTGTTACGTATCAGTAATGCGACAGGCGCACCCGTTGTTTTACCATTGAAAACGCCGGATAGAATTTCGACCTTGTCGCCCTCCCTCCGTGGCGACGTAACTTTACTCTGCCCGGGTCGACGCCTATCAAGTTCCTTTTGGATATCTTTTTCACAAAGCTCTAACCGTGGCGGTACCCCATCGACGACCGCTCCAAGGGCGGGCCCGTGGCTCTCGCCAAAGGTTGTCACTTTGAATATTTTTCCGAAACTATTTCCTGACATCTCTATTCACCGCCTTAAATTGAAGCCTTATATTATCATATTTCTACCAATTAGACAAGCCAAGGACGTTCGACCTTCTCTTTGGCTTCGTATTCTTGAATTTTACCCAAAAACTGTTCGGTCCATCCGATGCTGTCCTGTCCTTTAAGCAGTCTTTCCTTGGCAAAGGCCTCAATGTCAAATGGATAAGATTGCTTATTCAGACCCGTGACTTGTTGGGCCTCAAGATCAACATAAATCTTGGCGCCCTTGTGGGATTCAAGCTGTTTGAACAGTTCATCGACTTCTTTAGCTTTTAAACGAACCGGCAAAATCCCGTTGTTAAAGCAATTGTTATAAAAGATGTCGGCAAAACTCGGCGCGATAATCGCACGAAACCCATAATCAGCCAAAGCCCACGGCGCGTGCTCACGACTCGAGCCGCACCCAAAATTATCACGGGCCAAAAGAATCGTGGCACCTTGATATTCCGGTTTGTTGAGAACAAAATCGCTGTTAGGTTTGGACAAATCATTATCCAGATATCGCCAGTCTTGGAACAGATGTTTTCCAAAGCCCGTCCGTTCGATCTTTCTTAAGAACTGCTTTGGGATAATCTGGTCCGTGTCCACATTGGCGCGATCCAAAGGAACGATAATCCCTGTATGTTGATTAAAAGGCTTCATTCTATCCTTCCAAATACTTTCTGATATCGACAATGCGGCCTTCGAGTGCGGCGGCAGCCGCCATTTGGGCGCTCACAAGATGCGTGCGGCTTCCGCGGCCCTGACGGCCTTCAAAATTTCTGTTGCTGGCGGATGCGCATCGTTCACCGGGATTCAAACGGTCATCGTTCATGCCCAAGCACATGGAGCAACCCGAAAAACGCCATTCAAAACCGGCAGCTTTGAATATTTGGTCCAGTCCTTCTTTTTCCGCTTGACGGCGTACCATTTCGGACCCTGGCACGATCAATACGCGGACCTTCGCATGAATTTTCTTTCCCTGAACGATTTTTGCGGCTTCTCGCAAATCTTCTATGCGTCCATTGGTGCACGAACCGATAAAGACCGCGTCGATGGAAATGTCTGTCATGGGCGTGCCGGGTTTCAAATCCATATATTTCAAAGCTTTCTTTGCGGCTTCACGCGCAACAGTGTCCTTAAATTCATTCGGATCAGGAACTTTGCCATCAACGGCAGTAACTTGCCCGGGACTTGTACCCCAGGTCACTTGTGGTGCGATATCTTCGGCCTTGAATTCTATGACTTTATCAAAATGAGCGCCGGGATCGCTAGGCAAAGTTTTCCAATAGCTGACGGCCTTGTCCCAATTCTCGCCAGAAGGAGCATACTTGCGGCCTTTAACGTATTCAAATGTCTTTTCATCAGGCGTAATCATCCCGGCACGCGCGCCGGCTTCGATGCTCATGTTGCAAATCGTCATGCGGCCTTCCATGCTCAAATCCCGGATTGTGCTTCCGGCATATTCAACGACATATCCGGTTGCGCCGGCTGTTCCGATTCTTCCGATAATATATAGAATGACGTCTTTGGCGGTAACACCTTTTTCGAGTTTACCGTCGACCTTGATCATCATTGTTTTAGTTTTATTCTGCTGCAAAGTCTGCGTGGCCAGTACATGCTCCACTTCGGATGTTCCAATACCAAAGGCAAGCGCGCCGAAGGCCCCGTGAGTTGCTGTATGCGAGTCACCGGCCACAATGGTCATTCCGGGCAAGGTCAATCCCAATTCAGGCCCGATGACATGAATAACGCCTTGATTTTCGTGCATAAAGCCAAACAATGTCGGGCCGAATTCCTTGCAATTTCTTTCCAAAGTATCCATTTGAATGCGACAGGTTTCTTCGGCAAGAGAAATGTCTTTGGACTTTGTGGGAACATTATGATCCATCACCGCAAATGTTTTCTCCGGATGCCTGACTTTTCGTTTTGAAAGGCGCAATCCCTCAAAGGCCTGAGGGCTCGTGACTTCGTGAACCAAATGCCGGTCGATGTAGATGATCGTTGTCGCGCCTTCCTTGGAAAACACCACATGATCATCCCAATTTTTTTCGTACATGGTTTTAGACATTTTTTACCCTTTTAAGAAAATAATTTCTTTACGATGAAGGAAAGTATACCACCGTTTTGGTAGTAATCAACTTCTGTTTTTGTATCTAGGCGCACTTTTGTAATAAACTTCTTTTCAAATCCACTCTTTGATTTTGCGACAACGGAAATGTCTTGATTGGGCTTCATTTGGTCAGACAGACCGCAAAAATCAAACATTTCATCTCCTTTAAGTCCCAATGATTCTTTGGAATCTTCGTCCTTAAATTGTAAAGGCAAAATTCCCATTCCGATGAGATTGCTTTTGTGAATACGCTCAAAACTCTGCGCCAAAACAATCGTGACTCCCAAAAGTGCCGTTCCTTTGGCCGCCCAATCGCGACTTGAACCTGTTCCGTATTCTTTACCGGCGATGACAATCAAAGAGATATTTTCCTTTTTATATTCTTGCGCGGCATCAAAAATCGTCATTTCTTTATAGGACGGAAAATGCTTCGTCCATGATCCTTCTTTTTGCGGCGTCAAAAGATTGCGCAGGCGGATGTTCGCAAACGTCCCGCGCGTCATCACGCGGTCATTTCCGCGACGAGATCCGTACGTGTTGAAATCTTTGGGTTTGATCTTCAGTTTCTTCAAATACAATCCGGCCGGTGAATCTTCTTTGATGGCTCCGGCCGGCGAGATATGGTCTGTCGTTACAAAATCCCCCAGCACAACAAGTGCACGAGCATTTATAACAGCTTCTCTTTTTTGTTTTTTCAGGCTATCCTTCTCAAAAAATGGCGGCTCTTGAATATATGTGCTTTTCGGATTCCATGCATAAAGATCGGATGATTTAACTTTGATTTTTCTCCAATGAGCATCACCCTTCTCTATATTCTTATACTTCTTTTTATAGACACTGGGCAGTAAAGACGCGGGAATCAAGCGATCGATTTCTTTTTGCGTCGGCCAGATATCTTTCAAATCGACATCTCTTTTTCCTTTATCCTGACCTAACGGTTCGGTCAGAAAATCAATTCCCATGCGGCCGGCAATCGCATAAGCGACCACGAGCGCGGGGCTGGCCAAATAATTTGCTTTGACCAAAGGATGAATGCGCCCTTCGAAATTTCGGTTTCCGCTTAGCACGCTTGCGGCCAGGAGATTATGATTTTTTATGGCTTTCACAACATTGTCCGCTAATGGCCCGCTATTCCCAATGCATGTCGCGCAGCCGTAGCCCACAATGTTGAATCCAAGCTTTTCAAAGTACTTCAAAAGATTGTTTTTCTTAAGATAGACTTCCACAACACGTGACCCGGGAATAAAACTTGTCTTGACGTATTCTTTTGCTTTTAACCCTCTCCCTGCTGCCTTCTTGGCCAATAAACCGGCCGCGATTAAAACCGAAGGATCGGATGTATTTGTGCAGCTCGTGATCGATGCGATGCTGACAAAACCGTTTTTGACTGTCGACTTTCCTATCTTTGCCTCTTTCTTATGGTCTTTAATGAATCTATTGCAATGTGCCGGCATATCTCCAAGCCAAATACGTTCATGCGGTTTTCTGGGGCCTGCTAAGGAGACCTCAACGGCACCAAGGTCTAATTCAATTTTATCAGAATACTTTGTTTTTCTTGCGATGTCATAAAACAGATCTTGTTCTTTATAGTATCGTTCGATAAGATCAACCTGCGCTTTCGAGCGTCCGGTTGAATGATAATAATTCAGTGTTTCTTGATCAACCGGAAATAATCCCATGGTTGCCCCGTATTCGGGTGCCATATTGGAAAGCATGGCTCTTTGCGAAAGGCTTAAGCATTTGATTCCTTCGCCATAAAATTCAACGAATTTTCCGACCACGCCTTTCTTGCGAAGAATCTGGGTAACCGTTAAGGCAATATCGGTGGCCATCACGCCGTTCTTGGGAGCACCTGTAAGTTTAAATCCGACAACTTCCGGCAGATTCATCATAATGGGTTCGCCAAGCATCACAGCTTCTGCTTCAATTCCTCCGGCGCCCCAGCCGACTATCCCCAGGCCATTGATCATGGTTGTATGGCTGTCCGTTCCAATCACCGTATCGGGAAAAGCTATGATCTTATTCCCAACTTTTTTCAGAAAAATGCCTTGGGCCAAATATTCCAGGTTGATCTGATGGATAATCCCGCTAGAAGGCGGAAAAATGCGGAAATTCTTAAAGGCTTTTTGACCCCATTTCAAGAACTGATATCGCTCTTTATTGCGCTTATATTCTTCTGCCAGATTCCTCTTAAACGCTGTCTTTGTTTTAAAATAGTCGACCTGCATGGAGTGGTCAATAATGAGATCACAGGGAATCTGGGGATTGATTTTCTTCGGATCTTTTCCCATTTTCTTCATCGCCGAGCGCATGGCTGCTAAATCTACCAGGCACGGCACACCGGTAAAATCCTGTAGAATGACACGGCCGGGCTTAAATGCTATCGTGCCGGCTGATTTCATTTGAGGAGCCCAATTCAAAACACTTCTGATCATGGACTCATCGGCTTGGCTTTGATCGTAAAGACGAAGAACGCCTTCGAGCAGTATTTTGATTGAATAAGGCAACGGGCCAACCCTGCCACCGGTTAATTTGTCAAACGTCGGAAGGCTCAAGATGGTGACATTGCCTTTTTGCGTTTTAAGCGTTTTCTTAATTCTACTTATATTGATACCAGTCATTTTGCATCCTTTTCCAATGAAAAGCATTATAGGTTAAGTCCCTATAAACGTCAATAGCCGTCCATTATGCGTTCAAAATTAACTTGAATTTGCTCCTAATTCAAGTAAACTCATACTGATGCGTATATTTGTTCTCAACCCATCTTTTGGCGAAAATTTTGTGCGTGTGGCACGCTGGGCCGCAAAATCCCGGGGCCGCGTGCAACGCCATCCGGACTATCTTTTGATTGCCGTTCAAATTCTTCTCAATGATGGTCACGACGTCTATTTTTGTGAAGCGGCAGCGCAAAACCTTTCGCCGGAAGAATCGCTACAGAAGGCCAAAGAATTCAAACCGGATCTTCTTGTCATTCATGCCACAACCCCTTCTATTTATTCCGACATTGATCAAGCTAAGCACATCAAAGAGCAGACATGCTGTAAGGTGGCTTTTGTCGGCCAGCACGTATCCGCAGAGACAGGAAATACGTTTGAAATCGGGCGCCAAACGGTTGATTTTATCTTGCGTGGCGAATATGATGATACACTTCGTGATTTAGCCAAAGGTTTGAAGGCATCCGAAATTAAGGGATTATCCTGGATTAAAGACGGCAAGATTTCCCATAATGAAAACCGTCCTCTCCTGAACGTCAACGAACTTCCTTTTCCGGCCTGGCATCTCATCAAACCCGAATGGTATCCAGATGCAGGCAAGAAATTTCCTTTTTTGACTCTTCTTTCGGGACGGGGCTGCAATAATGCCTGCACCTTCTGCCGCGACCCCCAAATCATGTACGGGCATGCCTTACGCATGCGAGACGCCAGGCTTGTCGCTGATGAAATGGAATACGATCTTAAAATTTATCCGCAAATTCGGGAAATTATGTTTGAAACCGATACGTTCGCGGCTGATTCCAATCATGTCATTGACGTGTGCCATGAAATCTTGAAACGCAATCTTCACAAGCGCATCTCGTGGTCATGCAATATGCGCGTAGACATTGAGCTGGATTTGTTTCCTTTGATGAAAAAAGCCGGTTGCCGGATGCTGATGACCGGATTTGAATTCGGAACGGACAAAGCGCTCAAATCCGTTTGCAAAGGGCGGGTTAATACAGAAATGGCAAGGGAATTTGCACAAAAAGCCGCTGACGTCGGGCTTATTGTCCATGGATGTTTTATGATTGGAGCACCCGGTGAAACTAAGGAAGATGCTCGCGCGACCATTGAGCTGGCCAAATCTATTCCTATGGATACGGTTCAATTTACAGGCGTTGCGGCGTATCCTGGAACTGTTCTTTACCGGCAGGCCAAAGAAAATGGCTGGCTGATTCCCGGTGATTGGACCGAATGGCTGACCAAAGAAAAAGAACAGCGGACTCTTTTGAATTATCCGCTGCTTTCGCAGATAGAAATTGATAAGTTCATCGACATCGGATTAAAGGAATTCTATTTGCGTCCCAAGCAGATATTGAAGATGCTTTTTGCCATTCGGAGTTTTGGTGATATTTTGCGCAAGATTTACGGTCTATTTGCCTTTATTGATTACTTTTTTAAGAAAATATTTTCAAAAAAACAAATTACAAAGGAGTCTTGCTGATGCCTCACGTTGTCACCAATGCCTGCACAAAATGCACAAGCTGCGTTGTTGCCTGTCCGGTGGATGCTTTCAGGGGAGATGCGGACATGCTTGTCATCGATCCTGAGGTATGTATTGATTGCGGGGCCTGCACGGCCGAATGCCCTGTGCAGGCCATTTACGCAGCCGAAGATATTCCGGAAAATGGAAAGCCGTTTATTGAAATAAACGCACAGAAAGCCAAAGAATGCCCGATAATAAATGAGAAGAAATAATTTTTAGTCATAAAAAATGGGCCCCCGCCATTGATTTGATGGCGGGGGCCCATTTTATCCAACCTTATTCTTTTATTTCTTTTGATATAAACCAATCAATTCAGCCTGCCCAAGAATATGACCTTTCATGGCCTTTTCCAGCTGATCTTTTGTAATTCCTTCTTTCGATCCTAGCACCGCATCCAAAGCATAGATTTTGTGAAAATATCTATGGGTTCCGCTTGGAGGGCATGGGCCGCCATAGTTGGTGCGTCCAAAATTATTATATCCCTGCTTTCCCGGTATCGTGTCTTCTTTGATTTCGTTCACGATGGGAATATCAAAGAGCAACCAATGCACCCAAAGTCCCATCGGAGCATCCGGGTCATCGACAATAAGAGCAAGACTTTTAGCCCCTTGCGGGATTTCTGAAATAACCAACGGCGGATTAATATCTTCCCCCTGGCATGTGTATTTAGCAGGAATATAGCCATTATGCGAAAAAACTGGACTAATGATTTTCATCTTTGCGCCTCCTTGCTGACCACAGGCATTAACAGTCGTCAATAAAAATAAGATTGAAATAAATATGAATACTCTTTTCATTTTTTCTCCTTCTTAGGATGTCATGCGTTTGTAGATATCCTGATAAATTCTTAAATCGTTTTCGGAAAAACAAATAAAACGAATTTCATCAAAGTCATCTTTATGCTTCAATCCGACAGATAAAGCGACTTCCGCTCCCTGATCTTTTGGATATCTATATACGCCAGTACTGATCGCCGGAAGAGCAATGGTCTTGAAATGATTTTCTTTAGCCAACTGCAAACTTCGATCATAACATCTTTTGAGTAATAGCTCTTCGCCGCTTTCGCCGCCTCCCCAAACAGGTCCGACTGTATGAATGATTTTCTTTGCTTTTAAATTTCCGGCATTTGTGATGACGGCATCCCCCGTAGCACAGTAACCAATTCCAATGCATTCGTCTAATACAGAAGGGCCCGCTTCGCGGTGAATGGCTCCATCCACGCCCCCTCCGCCGCGCAGACGCGTATTGGCCGCGTTCACAATCACATCGACATCTTCTTGGGTAATATCACCTTGCTTCAGAATAATATTTCCCATGACTTATTACTCCCTTCTTTTTCTTGCCAACGCACAAACAGAAGGTGCTGATCAATGAGAATCGTTAAGCTTAGCTTACCTTAAATCCAGGGGTATTAACGGATTATCATCATCCGGCGGCTTCGGCGGTTCTGGCGGATTAGGAGACTGCTGAGGCTCAGTCGGTTCCGTTGATTGAAGCGGATCTTTATCTTTTGAGCTTGCGTCAATGATTGGCATCTCTTTTGCTTCCTGAGGTTCAGCAAGAGCGATATACCAGGGCACGATGATGCCGACAGCAGGAACGAGAATCAGTAACCCGAGCCAAGACGGCTTTTGGCGTGCTTCTGCAATACCCATCCAGATAATTACAAATAAAATGATTCCTATCAAAGGACCGATAAACGGAATGAGAAAAAGGAGAATCCACCACGTCGGCCGACCGGCAATCCAGCACATCAAGATCGCATTGGCAATAGGAACATAGGCCATCCACTCATGCCCCGTTCCTGTTTTTTTGGCAATCATCGCAAGCGGAATACACATCAAAATATAAAGCATCAATACGGCAATAATCGCACCCACAAGAAAAATTCCGGAAACTGCTTTAAAGGGAAATTCCGGAAAAATAGAAACTTTCTTATTTTCTTCTTTTCCTATAATAACCAATTTGTCCATCGTTTCAGGAGAAAATTCATTTCTCATTTCAATGACAGACGATGGTCCTTCTTCTTTTTGCATCGGAGAACCAATGAGCTCAATCACTTCGATCTTTCGTCCTTGGCTATCTATTTTTTCCTTAATGGACACGCCGTTCTCGAGACCGGATATCGTGTCTTTAGTAATCTTTCCAAACTCATCGTATCGTCTTTCACCTATCTTCTTTCCGTATTTATAAAGATACTCGACTTCCAGCTCACCGCTTGAGTTATAAATTTTTCCTACACCCTCCGGTAGACCGTTCTCAAAATAGACCTCTTGATACGTGGTCCCGTCTTCATAATATTTCTGAGCCAAACCATTGAGTTTTCCATCTTTGTAAACAGCGCGATCCTTGATATTGCCGTTCTTATAGCGTGTAATCACAACCCCTTCTTTGGGCGGTTCTTGAGCAAAAACAGTACCCGCCAAGAGAACGATGACTAATGGAATAAAGAGCGCTCTTTTCATGCTTGTTCCTCCGTCTTGTTGAGAGTTCAATCTGCGTATTGCGCAATCCGTTTTATCAGAACCTGAATGTCTTTGAGAATCGCATGGGGCAAAGATTTTGATTCGCTGATTTCTCTTTCTAACAATTTTAACGTTCCCAAAAGCCTTTTAACATGCTTTTCTTTTTTTTGTTCAAAAGCCTCTTGGGAGCTTAATTCTTCCCGCTCTCTGATGATAGATGTTAAATCTCTGCGCAGCTCATGCGCCTCTTTTCCTTTTTTAAATACTTTCTCTTTAAGAGCGTTATATTCATTATCCGAAATCTTCTTATTTTTCGCAAGTCTTAAAATATCAATAGATTCATAACTGGGCAGAGACGATACTCCTTCGGGCTGACTATGGTCATCTTTCAAATACTCCGGTTCTTCCTTTTCCAAGAAGGAATAGGATCTTAATAATTTGATCGAGGTGGCTTTTCGTATTCCGATTTCTTTCGCTGTGTAGGTTTCAAAAGTCTGATAGCCCCATTCCTTATATTTTTTGTCCTTCCAGACCGCATACAGGGCGCGCCCTAAATCAATCCAGGATGTTTTAAAAGTTTTAGCTGTTTTTAGAACATGGTAGCGAAAGGACTGCGCATCCAAACCAACCATACGCTGGTCAATGATGTCAATAGATCTTGTCATATGGGCTCCTATTGTAGTTCAATTCCAATGGGACAATGATCTGATCCCATCACGTTTTTTAGAATAAATGCGGACTTCAAGCGCGGCAAAAGATTTTCTGTTAGAAAGAAATAATCAATTCTCCAGCCGACGTCTCTTTGCCTGGCTCCTGTTTTATAATCCCACCATGTGTAATGACCCGGTTCTTTGATAAGATGACGAAATGTGTCTTTATAACCTTTGGATAGTAATTTGGTAACCCACGCGCGTTCCTCCGGCAGAAAGCCTGTGTTTTTTTCATTTTCCTTGGGCCGAGCAAGATCGATGGGCGTGTGTGCGGTATTGACATCACCGCAAATGATGAGTTCTCTTCCTTTTTTTCTTAAGTTTTCGCATTTCTTCAGAAAAGCTTCGTAAAAGGCCATCTTAAAAGGCACACGCACATTGCCCCTGCCCCCATTCGGAAAATAAACATTCCACAAAATAAATTGTCCGTAATCAAGATAGAGAGCGCGCCCTTCTGTGTCAAACTTCTTACTGCCAAGTCCTTCTTTGACTTCTTTGGGTTCTTCTTTTGTAAAGACGCCGACGCCGCTATAGCCTTTCTTCTGGGCAGCAGACCAGTATGTCCGGTACCCTTTTGGTTTTAATAAGCATTCCTTAAGTTGCTCAGGGTGTGATTTTGTTTCTTGCACACAAAGGATATCCGGAGCTTCCTTGGTAAGCCAAGGAATAAACCCTTTTTTCTCAATAGCCCTTATGCCGTTAACATTCCAGCTAAGGATCTTCAACTTCATTCTCCTCCCATGTGTAAAGGCTGCCTTCTCGCTTGCCACTGGCCAGGTTGATTCTCAAAATGACCGCTGATGGTTGTTGAGCAATATGCGCATTTTCCGTCCTTGATATGATATTCGCCCAATGCATACCAATCACGTTCAATTAAGAGTTTCTTACAGTGATGACAATAGGTACTGGCTTCTTCTTTTCCGTGAACATTTCCCGCATAGACATACCGTATGCCTTTGGAGATCGCAAGCGACCGTAAACGGCTTAATGTTTTAGCCGAAGTCGCAGGATGATCTGTTAATTGAAAATCAGGATGAAAAGCAGAAAGATGCAACGGGACATCCGGTCCCAGTTCTTGAGAAATCCATTCACACATCCGGCTCATCTCATCATCTGAATCGTTTTCGCCGGGGATGATGAGGGTCGTAATCTCAAGCCACACATCTGTCTTTTTCTTAAGATAGATTAACGTGTCCAAAACAGGCTGGAGCTTCCCCAAGGTGAGTCTTTTATAAAAATCGTCCGAGAATGATTTAAGATCAACATTAGCGGCATCCATAGGCTCAAAAAAATCTTTTCGGGCCTCCGGATTGATATACCCGGCCGTGACCGCCACGGTTTTAATCTTTTGCTGATGGCAGGCCTTAGCCACGTCAATCGCATACTCCGCAAAAATCACAGGATCGTTATAGGTGAAGGCGACGCTCTTGCATTGATATTGAACGGCGGCCTCGGCAATCCTCTCTGGCGCTGCCTCTTCGCAAAGACGATCGGACTCCCTGGATTTACTGATATCCCAGTTTTGGCAAAATTTGCAGCCTAGATTACAACCGGCTGTGCCGAAGGAAAGAATGGCGCTTCCCGGATAAAAATGATTCAGGGGTTTTTTCTCAATGGGGTCAATGCAGAAACCGCTCGAACGGCCGTACGTTGTTAAAGCCATTTCGCCGCCGATATTCTGGCGCACGAAGCAAAATCCCCTCTTTCCCTCTTGCAGGATGCATTGTCGCGGACAGAGAGCACAGGTGATCCTTTGGTCTTTTTCTTTTTGATAGTAGCGAGCTGAATATTCTTTTTTTGGACTCGCCATAATTAGGTAGGCTATTTAGTTAATGAAATTTCCTAAAATTTATTCCTATTTTTATTAAACACGGTGATAATAAAAAATATAAAATTTAAACAAGAAATATTTTAAACGCGAATTCACGCAGATCAAACGCCCGGCCTCGATGAGGCCAACGGCCGAGGCAGGCAGATTTTCGCAGATAGTTCTTCGGAATATCCGCGATCATCCGCGTTAGATCCGCGACCATCTGCGTTAATTTATTAAGAATGGGGAAACTCCCCAATCAGTTTATTTAACGATTCCCGCAAAACCCATAAAAGCTAACGAAAGCAATCCCGCGATAATCAAAGCGATGGGTGCGCCTTTCATGGCCTTAGGGATAGGCAGGAGTTCCAGTCTTTCGCGTATTCCGGAGAAAATAAACAGAGCCAGGGCAAACCCTGTCGCTGTTCCTATCGCAAACACAACGCTCTCTAGAAGATTATATTCTTTTTGGATAACTAAAATAGCCACGCCAAGAATCGCGCAATTCGTCGTGATCAAAGGCAAATACACGCCCAAGGCTTGATAGAGCCCAGGACTCACCTTTTTTAATATCAGTTCAACCATCTGCACCAAAGACGCGATCACGAGGATGTAAATAATGGTTTGCAGAAATTCGATGTTCAAGGGAACAAGAACATAATTTTGAATGAGATACGTCACCAGCGTTGCCATGGTCATCACAAATAGGACTGCCGCGCCCATCCCGATCGCGCTTGAGGCTTTATTCGAAACTCCTAAAAAGGGACATATCCCCAGAAAGCGCATAAACACAATGTTATTGACCAAAATGGCTGAAATGAGAATCAGAGCGTAATCCATCATGATGATTTATGAAGTTTATTGGTTAATGAAATGAGATACCCCAAGGCAATAAAAGCACCCGGCGGCAGAACAAAAACCAAAATTCCGTCGCTTGCAATAAATTTATATCCGAAAATCGCTCCGCTTCCTAAGATTTCGCGTGTGAGTCCAAGCAAAGTCACGGCCATTGTGAATCCTAGCCCCATACCTAGACCGTCGATCAGTGACGAAACAAATGTATTTTTGGACGCATACGCCTCGGCGCGCCCTAGAATAATGCAGTTCACCACAATCAGCGGAATAAACAAGCCTAGCTGTTCGTATAAATCCGGAAGGTAAGCCGCCATAACCAAATCGACAACGGTCACAAAAGACGCGATGATTACAATAAACGAAGGAATACGCACCTTATCGGGAATAAAATCCTTCACGAGCGAAATAACAATATTCGACATGATTAAAACAAATAAGGTCGCCAGTCCCATTCCGATTCCGTTGATCGCGGTTGTCGTAACACCCAAAGTCGGACATAAGCCCAGCAAAAGAACAAAGACCGGATTCTCTTTAAAGAAACCTTTCGTAAAATTATTCCATTGGCTCATAATCTTTCCTTATTTTCGTAAGCTTTGTAAGCACGCTGAACCGCATCGCAAAATGCCCGTGAGCTAAAAGTTGCCGCCGTAATTGCGTCCACATCTCCTCCGTCTTTTTTGACTTCTAAGCGAAAAACCGAAGGGTCTTTTTCGTTAAACTGTTGGCTAAAATTAGATTTCTTTTTTTCGATTTTGTCACCCAGTCCCGGCGTCTCCTTATGTTCAATGACTTTAACTTTATAAATAGTCCCATCGGGCAATAAGCCGACCATAAGTTTAATCTGCCCGCTAAAACCCTGATTGGAATAGGTCTCAATCGCCGTAGCGACCAATTGGCCGTCTTTTTTCGCAGGATAAAAGATCAGCGGTTGTCCGTCAGCATTAACGGTAAATTTTTCTTCATCCGGATTATTCGTAAATTCAGGAACGACCTCTTTGATCGCGTTGAGCTTTTTGGCTAAATCCGTCGCGGCCTTCGGTCCTTTAGTCAGTTCATAAACATATCCCAAAGCCGCGGATGAGAACAAGGTCACAAAGAATAACGTCGCGACCATATTGATAAATGTCGATTCTTTTTTCGCCATGGTAATTTATTCTCCAAAACGTTTCGGTTTGCAATACCGGTCAATGATCGGAACAAAGGCATTCATGATCAGAATCGCAAAAGAAACGCCTTCCGGATAGGCTCCAAAAACCCTGATAACAACCGTAATCAAACCGATACATACCCCAAAGATAATCATCCCCTGAGGTGACATGGGCGATGTCACGTAATCCGTGGCCATAAAAATCGCGCCTAAAAATACGCCGCCTGAAAGAATCGCAAACAAGGGGTCAGCATACTTATGCGGATTGACCACCCACAAGATTCCGGAAAAAACAGCCACAGCGCCGATCATGGAAACAGGAATATGCCATGTAATGATTTTTTTATAAAGCAAATAAAGAAAACCGACCAAGAGCGCAAGCGCTGAAACTTCGCCAATGCATCCGCCCACGCGGCCTAAGAACATATCCATGGTTGATGGAACCTGAGTCATCAAATGGCCAATTTGTTGTCCGTTTTTTATGCCTTCTTTGACTATTCCTAAGGGTGTTGCGCTTGTCACAGCATCGATCATGGACCATCGATTGACCAAAGGCGTCGGCCAGCTTGTCATGGCCATAGGAAACGAAATGAGAAGGAACACGCGGCCAATCAGGGCCGGATTGAAAGGGTTGTTGCCCAGACCACCAAAAGACATTTTGGCAATAGCAATCGCCACAAAACTTCCTAAGATGATCATCCACCAAGGCAAATGGCTCGGAACATTGTACGCAAGAAGAATTCCGGTGACGGCTGCCGAGCCATCACTGACGCTTGTTTTTGTTTTGAGAATAAATTTTTGAATGAGGTATTCGAAGCAAACAGCCGAAGCAACCGCCAGAAAAGTCACGCGAATAGCATCTAAACCAAAAACATAAATTGATACCGCAAAGGCCGGCATCAAAGCAAGGATGACGCCGGTCATCATTTTTCGCACCGAATAGGAGCCGAATGAATGGGGCGCTAAGGATACGACTAATTGTTTTTGATCCATATTACGCTCTCGATTCATGAATATTAGCCACTGTGGTTTTCCCTAATTTCAAATAATCTAAAAGCGGCCGATTGGCCGGACAGATAAAACTGCAGCATCCACATTCACAACAGTTGAGGACTTTCTCAGCCTCGGACTCATCCCATTTCGCGTTTTCAACCAGGGCCATCAATAAATACGGTTCAAGTCCCAGAGGGCAAGCGGAAACACATTTCGCGCAGCGGATGCAATTAATGATTTCTTCTCTTTTTGATTCATCTGCTTTAAAAATAGCTATGCCGGAAATTCCTTTTGTAACCGGGATATCCAGAGAGCTCAACGCCCGGCCCATCATGGGGCCGCCGCTTAAGATCTTCCCTGTATCTTCGGGCAAACCGCCGGCCGCTTCTATTAAATGCCCGATTGTTGTTCCGAATCGCGTTAAGAAATTTGACGGTTTTTTTAGTGATTTTCCAGAAACCGATACAACGCGCTCAAAGAGCGGTTTGTTTTTCTGAACTGCCTCATAAATCGCGAAAACCGTACCGACATTGAACACAGCGCACCCTACATCGATCGGTAATCCTTTTGGCGGCGGAGGTATTTCACGATTGGTTAAGGCTTTAACAATCTGACGCTCTCCCCCTTGAGGGTATTGCGTCTTGAGGGCATGGATTTCAATCTCTTTTTCGTCTTTGGTTAAGTTTTTTAATTTCTGAATGGCATCCGGTTTATTGTTTTCGATGCCGATCATGGCTTTATGGATTCCCAAGGCTTTTAAGAGAATCTTTGTTCCGATCGTAATCTCTTCGCCCTTTTCCAACATCAGCCGATGGTCGGACGTCAAATAAGGCTCGCATTCCGCCCCATTGATGATGAGAAATTCAACGGTTTTTCCTTCCGGCGGCATTAATTTGACATGCGACGGAAAGGTCGCGCCGCCTAAACCAACGATTCCGGAATCCTGGACTTTTTTAATAATGCCTTCTTTGCTCTCAAAGATATCCCGCTTAATATCAGGACTCCTATCGATTGCTTCCATCCAATCATCCCCCTCAACATCAATCAGGATGGCCGTTTTCCTGTAGCCGCTCACATCAATAACATCATCGATTTTCTTGACTGTTCCGGATACGGATGAATGAACATTAGCGGAAACGAGGCCTTCGGCTTTTGCGATGAGCTGACCGACCTTCACTTTATCATTAATCTGAACAATGGGTGTGGCCGGTTTGCCGATATGCTGAGAAACCGGAATCGCTACGGATTGATGGTGCGGTAAGTTTTCGATCGGCCGGCCCGCTGAGAATTTATAATCCTCAGGATGGACGCCGCCTACGGGAAAGGACTCAATCTCTTTAGGATTGATTTTGGTCATTGGAATTCACAATCGGTGATTGTTCTTCAGTTTCTTTTGGCTTTCTTGGCGGAAAATTGATTTCATGAATAGCGTGCGTCGGACAGACCACAACACACTTCCGGCATAATTTACACTTGTTATCATCAATGTAAGCGAGATTGTTCTCTAAGGTAATGGCGTTAAACGGACATTCCTTTACGCATTTTCCGCATCCGATGCACGCCACACTGCATGCCTTTCGAGCAACACCACCTTTGTCTTTATTGATACAGCAAACATAAATCCTTCTTGCCTTTGGTCCTTTTTTTCGAAGTTCTATAATATCTCGCGGACAAGCCTTTACGCAAGCACCGCAAGCCGTGCATTTGTCTTGATCCACGATAGGTAATTGCGTTGTTTCATCCATATAAATAGCGTCAAACGGGCATACTACAACGCAATCCCCTAATCCTAAGCAGCCATAGGGGCAATCGGTCTCACCCATATAATAATTGTGCGCAATGACGCATAACGCCGAGCCGTCATATCTATTCTTGCGTTGACTATGTTCGGGAGTCCCATAACAGCGGACCACCGCCACCATCGGTTCTTTGGTCATCATTTCTTTGCCTAAGATTTTAACGACAACAGCCATGCATTCGTTTCCGCCGGCTGGACAGTACATTTTTGTCAAATCATCCGCCTTGGCCACAGCCTCGGCAAAGGCGTGGCAGCCGGGATATCCGCAGGTCCCGCAATTGACACCGGGCAAAGCTTTCTCGACTTCGCTGACGCGCGGATCATCCTGGACATGAAACTTCTTTGCGACAAAATAAAGTATCACTCCGGCCAATAGACCGACTGTGCAAAGAGAAAGTATTGTATAAAGAATGGTGCTGTTCATAAAATTATCGTTTTAGTGTAAAAATAAAGGCCGACTTAAGTTTCTCCCTAAAGAAATATAAAATAAGATAATAGGGAATGAGGATAGCTATCGCAACGACACCGGCGATCACTTCGTTTTTTGTTATTGAAGAAGTGATGATCAGGGCCATGAGAACGACCAAAAACGGGAAAATGTACCCTAAAAATAATGCTTTATAGCCAAGCGTTTGTTTCATAAAGACAACGACAGAATCCCCAATTGTATAATTTTCACGCATATTTTTAACTTCGACTGTTTTGGCTTGCGTGTGAAAAACCGGACACGCTCCCTGAGATTGACATGAACCGCATGCTGATGTGTTCTCAAGCTCGACTAGAATAACATCATCATCGATGGCCTTAACGACACCTTTATGTTCAATTGTCTGGGTGCGATCCATTAGAGATGCTTTCGTTTCTGATACACTTCGATAAAATGTTCAATGGAGCGGTCATAGGTTTTTTCGGCATCCGGTGGGAAAAAGCAAGCCGGCAGGCATCCTTTGGCACGATGATAATGCAGGCATTCACAGCAAATTCCCTTTTTCTCGCAAGAATAAGTGCAATTGCATATGTCTAGATTTCTTTGTTTATTTACACACTTCATGTTGGCTCCTTCAATGAGCCCGCCACTGATTCGATGGCGGACGAATTGAACCCCCGCACCAATTTGACATGAAACGCTAAGCTCGAACAAAACGGTCTCATTGTGTCTAATCCATTCAGTACTTTGTTAAAAAATATTTTAAAATAATTTTTTTACGTTTATTTTGAAAAACTGTCTTTACGTAAAATTTGCGGAATCATAACTTACGTCATTTCAATGCGTTGCGTCAAATTTTCTTCATTTCCCCTTGATTT
>JBDRMG010000059.1:0-18958 GCA_043812495.1 Candidatus Omnitrophota bacterium
TTCATCCCTCACGCGGCGTCGCATAGTCAGGCTTTCGCCCATTGCTAAATATTCTCGACTGCAGCCTCCCGTAGGAGTCTGGGCAGTGTCTCAGTCCCAGTGTGGCTGACCATCCTCTCAGACCAGCTACCCGTCAAATGCCTTGGTAGGCCATTACCCTACCAACAAGCTGATAGGACGCGAGCCCATCCTCAAACGGCGGGCCTTGCGGTCCCCGCCTTTAATCAAGAAAGCAGTGACTCTCTTGATATCATCAGATATTACCTTCGTTTTCACGAAGCTATGTCTGGTTTAAGGGAAAGTTACTCACGTGTTCCTCACCCGTTTGCCGCTATCCAGCGCCATCCACTTAACATCCGTGCAAGCACTTCAATTAAGTTTCAAGCAAGGATCGCTCGACTTGCATGCCTAATCCACGCCGCCAGCGTTCACTCTGAGCCAGGATCAAACTCTCCAAGAAATTACTTGGCTCTAAAAATCACAAGCAAACTATTCCAAAGAGCAATAAAAACGGACATCAACAGGATGCCCGGTATGGTAATCGTGTTTAATGGAATTCAATTGTCAAACAGGAAACAATTTTTCCTTCATAATGTTAATAGAAAATAACAGATAAAGTATGCCTTGTCAAGTATTTTTTTTATGTATCTGGGCTATGTATCTCTATATATACTAATATTTTTCGTTCTTAATGAAATAACGAGGGTTCCCAATTATCCTTTGGAAAGCAAGCGGGCCAGATTGTCAAATAAAATAGCATTCTTGTGTTCTGAGGAAAGGCTTAGGTCGTCGAGGAAACTGATTGATGAAGCCATATTTTGATTGGCGGGATAATCACTGGCCCACAAGACATGGTTGGCATCCACAACCTCCAGCATGCAGGATAATGCGCTTGGAGATTTAGAACCGCTGGTATCAAAGTATAAATTCTTAAAATATTCGCTTGGATTCTTCCCAATATCTTTAACCAAATCTCTTTTACGAAGCATCGTGTAAGTATTGTCGAATCGCTCTCTTAGGAAAGGAAGCACGCCGCCGTAATGCGCAAAAATAAATTTCACATCAGGGTATTTCTGGAAAATCCCATTCATCATCATTTGACCAATGGTCATCGTGACGTCGAAAACATATTCGAGAACCGGAGACAAAAGCGGATCGCTGATCCTCTCTTCTCCGATGGGGTGGATGATTTGCGGGTGCACATGAACGGGCATGTTTTCCTTCTGGGCAAAAGCAAAAACAGGAAGAAATATTTCATCGTCTAGATATTTTCCCTCATAGCTTGAAGCAAGCGAGATGACCTTCATTCCTAATTTCTTAATCCTAATCAATTCTCGAGGGATGGACGCGGGATGATCAACGGGAATAATGCCGGCTCCGATAAACCGCGAGCTGTACTTTGTTACAATATCGGCAATGCCTTGATTGTATATCTCACAAACATTGGCCCATCCGCCCATCTTTTTGTGCGCATCGGACGTAGGATACAAGAGTAAGGCCTTATCAATATGATGTTGATCCATCACCTCAAGCTGTCGCTCGGCATCCGACCAGTGAACCTTAAAAAACGTCGTATGCCTAGCTACTTCGGGAGGCATATAATGACTCTGGGCGTCGAGGATTTTGGGCATATTTAGTGGCTCGTGTTCGTCGTTGTGATTCCTTGTGTATTTAGATACGCATCCTCGGAAAGTGACGAGAAATTCCACGCCACCACATTCAGTTTACTTAATCGCGATCACCGTGTGGGTCTCTTATGAGAAATCGATATAAACTGACTGTCGCCAAGGATATCACTCCCAATGCAATACTTAGTTCCGGCCTGCCGAAAAAAAAGCGCATAAATTGCCAATCCGAATGAAAACGATGCAACTAGCATAAATGAAAACCATAGGATCCACATATTTCCCTCTGTCTTCAAAAATACCTGTATTTCACAAAAACGGTCACCCAAGCCGCTAATGCGCTAAACGCCGAAGCAATAGCTGATATCAGAGCAATTACCCAAGCTCGACTTGCGTTTACACAAATATATCGTTGTTCTATTCTTTCAATTAAATTTTCATCATCCCTGCCTGCAGAATCTTCTATTTTACTTGCTGATACCCCTATCTTCTTTGCCAAATCTCTGAGCCTTCTCTTTCTCTCTTGTGTATTTTCTTCAGACACTTGAATAATTTTTCTTAGTTCCGATATAAAGAAATCCTTCTCCTTTTTTTATAGAAAAAACCGAATTTCTGGAAACACATACTTCTTTTTTTATCTTCTACATAAAATTTATCCCACCATCCCCATGCCTAATCCCCATAAAACCCGATTTTTCCTTTCGGTTTCTCGGGCTTTGGGCGATTTTGGCCGTAGGGCCAAAATCGCCCTTTTCCACTCGTTATTTAATTCGAAACGGTACGTTAACCGCTAAAAGTTTCTTCTCTTTCGCGTAGGCCTCGCGGTCAAAGGGAATCTGCTTCAAATTGAATTCTACAAACTCAAGATATTCATCCATCGAAAGAGGCTTGGGCTCTTTCATCGCTTTCTTTATAATCGGTAAGTTAAGGTCTTTCATTTGATCGCCTCGCAAATTTTTTGGTAGAGACCTTCTGTGCCATACTTAAGGCATAAATCTTTAAATTCTTTGCTCTCAACGTTTACTTCGTTCTTTCTGATTAAACTTACAATATCCGGCAAATCTTTAAGCAAGCGCAATTTCTCATTATTCTTAATGGAATGCAATTTCAAAGCGATTAAATGATTAAGCGAAGGCACAAGGAATTTCTGCCCGGCAATAGTTAATGGCTGAGCCTTTTTGATAATTTTATCCAACGTTGACCGGTCGACGAACATAAAATCAATATTGCGCAGCGATAGCCGAGCGCTTTCAAGCTGGGTGAAATTTTCCTGGACCGAGGATTGTCGATATCCTGCATCCTTCAGGGCGCTTTGAACCTTTTCGAAATCTTCTTTCACGATCAAGAAATCAACGTCAACTGTCTGCCGAGTTACCTTATAATGATTAACGGCAAAACCGCCAATCAAAACACAAGCGACATTTTTCTGATGCGTAATCTTACGGATAAGATGAAAAACCGACTGCTCATTCATATCTTTCCTCTAAAATGCCAAAACGATTTTTTGCTGTGCGCAAAATATAATCTAAAAAAGATTCCGCGTCGCTTCGCGCCGCGGAATTAAAGACGGCTAATGGTTTTGTCGCTTTGATGTTTGTCCTTTTTAACAAAACCATAAGCCGCCCTAAAGCATGCGGTTTTCTTTGAGAACATTTTCCACTTCGCTGATGGCACTCTTCAATTGCTCAAGAAGGTGAATATTGATGGAAATGCCCTTGGCTGTGGCGACCATTTCATCTGACCCCTGAGTCATGGTCCAGGTCCTAATATCAATCAAGTCATTTCCCTTGTACTCACGAATGCCTACGCGAATCTCCTGGAATTTGTTCTTTTTGAATGTCTTGATGGTCTTGTCCATAGGCTCGCTCCTTACTTTGCGCTTTAAAAGTTTCGTATGATATTGGCCATGATCGCTCGGGCTAAATTGACGTTGGGAATGAGATTCCTGCGAGCGGCCACGCGAATATCAATGGTCTTTTCCGTTAATTTAGAAATGGTGACTTTGACATCATGATCGTTGACGGTCGCTTTAATTTCACCGAGCTTTTGATAATTTTCATCAACTTCTCCGATTTTTTTCAGTTGCGCATTGGCGACTTTCCATGCGTGGTTGAAATCCGTATCAATGGACGTGGTGGCATAATCGCTTGTGACGGCAACAACGCTGGCGGCCGTTACTCCGCCGACCACAACGGCCGTAGCGCAACCGCTTAAACCGATACTAACCACTGCTATAAAAATGAGAAAACGCGTCATCATGATTTTATTTCGCTTGTTTTTGTTGATAGTCAATGACAGGCTTTGTCCAAGGTGTCTGTTGATTGATCACCGCCAACTCTAGCGGACAAGCATTCGCCGGAACCGACAAAGCAAACATCACCATATCCACAACCGTTTCCGGCTTCATGAGTCTTTCCATCTGTTCTTGCGTGATGTCTTTGAGTTTTCCGGTCAATTCCGTATCCACAACACCCGGCAAAATCGATGTCACCTTAATCCCATGGTCTCTCATTTCCCAGAATAAACCTTTTAAGAACGCGCGCAAGCCGACTTTCAGCGAACTGTAAGTAATAAAATTTTTCGGCAAAGGATCGCACAAAGTCGAGCCGGAAACCATATTAATAATCGCACCGCTTTTTCGCTCAATCATATGCGGGATCACCAACCGAATCAATCGCACATATCCTAAATAATTTGTGTGCGCCAAGCGCTCGATATCTTCGAGCGGCTGTTTTTCAAAGGGATATTGACTGGAGACACCTGCATTATTGATCAGAATATCGATGGTTTTAAATTCCTTGAGCGCTGTTTCGGTGAGTTTTTGTAAATCTTCTAACTTGCTCACATCTGTCGGTAAGCCAATCACCTTGACCGAATACTTGTTCTTAATCTCTTTTACGGCCTGATCCAATGTATCTTTTGTCCGCGCAGCCAAAATGATGTTTGCGCCATGCTCCGCCAGCTTCATGGCAATCGCTTTTCCGATGCCTTTGCTGGCTCCCGTGATAATCGCGTTTTTTCCTTTAAGATGGGACATCCAACCCTCCGTTCAATGAGCACACAAGTTACGTGACCGTAAGGGAACGTAACTTATCGGTGCGAATTGACCCAGCCCACCATTGATTCAGTGGCGGGCTGGGATAGAACAAATACAATTTAATACTTCCTTAATTTGTTTTAGTCAAAGTTTCCGGAATCACCTTCTTCGCAAAAAACGACAACGTCAGCATCAGAAGACCGATTCCCAGGAAAGTTAATTGAAAGTTCTTCTCAACAAAAAGGCCGGCCAAAAAGAATCCGATGCCTCCGCTTAAAAATCGTATAGACGAATTCAGACTGGCGATTTCGGGACGGTATTCATCCGAAAAATCCGTTAGGACCGTTGACACACCGTTATGGCCAATGGTCCATCCGATAGAAAAAACAATCAAAATAACAGATAAAACCGCCAAAGGAAATACACCGGATAAAAGCATTGTCGCCGCAGCCAATAACATGATCCCCAAATAACACGCCTTGACGCGTCCTTTTTTATCGGCCATGTAACCTCCGATATTTTGCCCCATGGCCCCTCCGATCGTCATGAGAAGAAATAGAAAGCTGATCGTCCATTGATCAAAATGATAAATGCGGCTCAGGTATACACCTAGCCATTTATGAATACCATGATAAAATAAACTGATCGCAAAAATAAAGAGAAAGACATTGCGGACCGTCTCGTTTCTGATGACCTTCCCATAGTCGATGCTTCGGCCATGCTTTATTTTTATAGTTTCAAATTTAAAAAAGAATGTCAGCAGGGTAATCATGGCCGCAAGCAAAGCAGGAATCAAGAATAACCACCGCCAATTGGCTAAACCGCTTAAAAGAATACCAGCCAATGAGGAAACAAAAGCGCTGCTGAATAATATTCCGACCAAACGGCCTCTAACCTCTTTTTCAAAAGTCCTGCCTATAAGAATGAGCCCCAGGGGAATTATGCTCCCACCGGATAGGCCCATTATAACTCTTGAACACAGGAATTGTCCAAGGGAATTCACAAAGGCACAATTCAGGCTGGAAAGGGCAAAAATGGCCATGGAACCCCCGACTATTTTACGGAAAATTATTTTCTCAGCTAATGGCGCGTACATAAGCGCACCTAACCCATAGGGAATCATATAGTAAGGTAGAATTTTTGAGACTTGAATATCGGAAAGATTCAAATCGAGGCTGATCGTCGGAATAGCCGCGGCGATGGCCGCCACGTTAAACGAAATCGTAACGCTGCCTAAACATAGTAATATAAATATTAATCTTTTTTCTTTAATCACAAATTACAATTTTAAGAAATTTTAATATTAAGATTAATATATATATTACTTCTAATCGGCTTCTTTTTCAATAACCTTTTTGCCGACATTTTCTTGGTGCATTTTTGTGGAAGTCGGCATCTCCCGACGCTTGATAAGACTTGGTCGGGATGCCGACTGAGCTACAAACGAGCGTCGGCACCGACCCCCGACTTTCAGTCGGGGCATCGGGACATGTCAGATTCCTTTTCAATAACTTTCTTGAAAATCTTGAGATTGTCTTGCGAATGCTTGTTGATAAATCCCACAATTTGCTCATCAGTGAATTTTTTAAACTTGGGATCCATCTCGAAGTCCTGTATCCACGTCATTAAAATTCCGTCTTCTACGAGCGTATAAAGCCATATGATTTTCATATATTTAAAAGGAAATGTCGGCTCGTTTTTTTGCGCGTAGGCCAGCATGTTTTCTTTAAAAAGCATGCGATGCGATGTCCACGAATTTCCTTCATTATCCGTGAGGCGAAAATCGATGCGCCTGCCTTCTTTCTTGAGAACCTCGGCTTTAACGTACTCATCGCCGAATAATTCGGTCCATCGTTCGATGTGATTAGATGTGTCATAAACATTATCGTAAGGCGCGTTAATAATTATTGAGTTTCTTGTATGGCCCATCATATCCCTCCTGTTCTATTTTTTATTTAGAGTCACTCTTCTTTAACGACCTTTATTGTGCAATCTATTAAATATGAATAACTAAGTATGATCCCACCTGAAATTTGCAACATGATCATTATCATTCGAAAATAGTTCAGCGTTGACATGTAAGCAACGAGTGGGTAAGCCTTAATATACATGGATGACATTTCGTATAATTGTTTTTCATAATTCGTTCTTAATTTATTTTCTAGACCGTCAAGGACACTTTGATTGGCAATATTTTCATTATTTATTTGTATAAGGGAAGGAAATATTCTCTCAATTTTTTTCTTTGTGTTAGATGCTAAATAAAATTGCACAAGTAATGGTATGATCAGCAACGATCCACCTAAAATTTTCATTATTGGAATCATTTTATTCAATGATTCTATGTATTTTCCATGCTTTTCATCCATCTAAATCCTCCTCGCACAAATAACTGCAACCACTCAACCGCCGACTGTCCTTTAATTTATATTATGGAAGTCGGCACTCCCTCGCTCGACTTTGTCGAGCTCGGTCGCCACCCAGCCCCTGTTTATTCTATAATTGCTACTACCCTCGCCCAGCCAGCTCCTGCATTCTTAACCTTAACTGGCAGGCATGAAACTTTAAAACCAAACGGCTTGGGAATGGCACCGAGATTACCTATTCTCTCCATGTGCGCAAATTCGCGCTTGCGGCCCAAAAAATGTGACGGCCATATTTTGGATTTATCGCGTGTGGCCAAAAATTCTTTGAACATATCAAAGCATGGGCGGTCCAAGCCGATGGTATCAACCCCCAACATTTTTACACCTTGATCCAGAATATATTCAACCGCATCCGGCATCATGCCGACGTATTTGTTGACATAATCGTCGGTTCCCAAAAGTTTATCACCACCCGTATAAATCAAAACGATGTCCATGGGTTTGAGCGTATAGCGGATAGCGGATAGCGCTTTAATGACATCGCCTTTTTTGATCACATCCGGATACTTCATGTGGGTAAAATTCAAAACCACACCGTCGCCTACGCACCATTCAAGTGGAAGGTCTTCGATGCGTTTACTGGGCTTTCCTTCGGATTGGCTGCCGTAATGATACGGGGCGTCGACATGCGAACCCATATGAACCGAGGAATGCACAATTTCAAGGGCCAGCATTTCTCCGTCGGGAATTTCTTCGGGTTTGACAATTCGTTCGCCTTTTTCGAATCGTTCCAGTCCACCGGGTTGATTTTTCATGACCACCCAGTTGAAATGCTCAACGCCATCGGCATGAGATATTCGATCGATCTTGGCCGCATGGGTTTCTTTTAGAGTATCGTCGATTGGTAAGCTTAGGTCTATTATTTTCATTTTCAAGCTTTCAGCTATCAGACATCAGCTTTCAGCAGGTATCAGCTTTCTTTATTTCTTTCTTATAGCTGACAGCTGAGGACTGAGGGCTTAATTGGCTCCATTTGATTTTAAGAATTCAATAATCTCATTGAGGGATTGCGTCTTCTTGATATCACTACTTGCCATATCCAAGCCGAATTCTTTTTTAATCGCAACGGCAATCTCGACCATTTCCGTTGAATCGATCCCTAAAGATTGATCAAGTTTTTCCGCCAGCTTGATTTCTTCGGGCTTAATATCCAAAACATTCTTGAATACCCCTTTGACTTTTTCTTCGATGCTCACGTTTAACCACCCTTTCTAAGAATTGTGTCACGTGTTATGTGTTAAGTGTTAGGTTAAAGCGCTTGACACTTAAAACTTGAAACTTAAAACTTGTTTATGCCTTCTCAAGGACCATCGCGCAATTGATTCCGCCGCGTCCGCGATTAATCACAAGCGCTCTGTTGATTTCCTTCACTTGGGCTTTATTCGGACAATAATCTAAATCGCATTCCGGATCCGGATGTTCATAGTTAATCGTCGGCGGAACTAATCCATGTTCCATCGCTAATAATGTAATGATAATATCCACGACACCCGATGCCCCTAAAAGATTTCCGAACATGGATTTAGGTGCCGATACTGGAATCTTTTTTGCACGATCGCCGAAAACCTGCTTAATCGCCTTGGTCTCCGAGGCATCACCGATCACTGTGGCTACGCCATCCGCGCAAATATAATCGATTTGCGCCGGAGCAATTTCTGCATCGTCCAAAGCCATTTGTATGGCGCGCGCCAGTTCTTTTCCATCATGAGCCGGTTCAATACGATCAACTGCATCTGTTGTTGTCCCGTACCCGGCGACATATCCATAGATCTTGGGATTACGCTCTTTGATCCTCTGTTCATTTTCCAAAATTAACATGCCTGATCCTTCGGCAATCGGAAATCCATCGTGTGTTTTGTCAAACGGACGATACGCTTTATCCGGTTCATCATTATTTTTAGTTAAAACTCCGGACGTATTGCAGCACAAAAGCGCATAGGGTGTTACGGGCGCTTCCATGCCGCCGGCAATAATAAAATCATCTTTTCCATTAATCAATGTTTTGGAGCCATAGGCGATCGCCATGAGAGAACTTGCGCGGTCCGAAACAACCGTCTTGCTGTATCCTTTGATTCCGTAATGAATGGAAACCTGTCCTTGCGGCGCGGCCGGAAACCAGGCCGAGGCCATAAAGGGACTAACGCCCTCTCGGCCTTCGAGATAAAGATCGCGTAATTCTGTTTCGGCATACAACCATCCGCCGATGGCATTGCCCATAAAAATGCCGCAGCGTTTTAAATTTTCTTTGGATAAATCCAAATTCGCATCTTTAATGGCCAATTCACTTGCCACAAGCGCCAGATGAGAAAACACGTCAATCTTTTTCAAAAGTCTCGACGAGACATGGCTGTAGGCGTCCAGTTCCTTGACTTGCCCGGCTATTCGCGATGGGTAGAGGGATGCATCAAATCGCTCAATTTTGCTCACGACCGAGTGCCCGGCTTTGATATTGGCCCAGAAAACACGTTTGTCAATTCCGCTTGGATTAACGGTTCCGATTCCTGTAATGGCTACTCTTTTCATTTATCCCTCGTATCGTTTTAATACCATTGATGAATGAACACCGGAAAAACCGCTCGATGTTTTGAGCATGCAATGCACCTTCTTTTCTCGAGCAACATTGGGCACATAATCCAAATCGCATTGCGGATCCGGTTCTTCCTGGTTGATGGTCGGCGGTAAAATATTGCGCTCAAAAATCAATGCAGCAACGGCAAGCTCTACCCCATTAGCTCCCGCGAGCGGATGACCAATCATCGATTTTAAAGAACTGATGGGAATTTTGTAAGCATAATCCCCTAAGGACATCTTATAGGCGTTTGTTTCAAATACATCGTTTTGGCGCGTAGAGGAACCGTGCGCATTGATGTAATCAATGTCTTGAGGTTTAATACCGGCATCGTTCATGGCTAAAATAATACTGTCGCTCATCGCGTCACCGTCAGCCGGTAAATCCGTCATATGAAAGGCATTGCAGGTGGTGCCAAAACCAATGATTTCACAGTAAATGCGTGCCCCGCGCTTAAGGGCATGCTGAAGTTCTTCTAAAACAAGAATGCCACAGCCTTCGGAAATGACAAAACCATTGCGTTGATTATCAAACGGACGCGACGCTTTTTCCGGCTCGTGATTTCTTGTGGCCAGGACACTCACCACGTCAAACGCCCCGAAGGTAATCGGCGTGATCGGGGCTTCGCTTGCGCCGGCCAGCATAATATCGATTTCCCCTTCCTGGATGGCTTCAAAAGCAAAACCCACCGAATCCGTTCCGGCCGTACAACCCGTCGAGATCGTATTGCAGATTCCTTTGAGCCCGTATTTGGCCGAAATTTCACTCGATGGTGTGTTGAACATGGAGGCGTCATACAAATCCGGACGGACCATAGACGGGTCAATCGGTTTTTTGCCGCTGTCGGTGACAAGGGCAAATTCTTCTTCCATGTATTTTGTTCCGCAAATCGCGTTGGCTAAAGAAATGCCCATACGCTCTTTATCGATTTTATTCAAGTCCATCTTCGAATCTTCCAAAGCGATTTTGGCACCCACCATGGCAAACTGCACATAACGATCCATGCGGATCGCCTCGTTCTTCGTCAAACCCAACTTAAGGGGATCGAAATCGCGCGCCTGCGCGGCAATCTGCGTGTTGAACATCGAAACATCGAATTCTGTCACACGTTTGACGGCCGAAACGCCGTTGATCATTCCTTTCCAGCAGGCTTCATTCCCGACGCCATTGGGAGAAATCACTCCCGTACCTGTCACGACTACTCTTCTTTTTCTCATAGTGTCACCCTTCTAAACAAGATTAAACTCTTTTTTGATCTCTTCTTTATCGATAAACCGCCCCGTGTTTTCCACTTGATGGACAAGATCAACGATCCTTCGATTCAAAGGGGCCTGCGAGCTGACATGCTTGGAGAGTAAATCAATTTCTCCGTTGATATAATCGACCTCGCTTGTTTTTTTGCGCTTGATGCTCTGCAAAATAGAACCGTACAAAGGTTCTTGACTCAAGCCAGTCAGGGTTTTATGAATAATGCCGGCGGCCTGATCCATAGGCATGGAGACCAATCCTTCGATACGTTCCCGCGGAAAATCCGGCAAAGACACAAGCTGAATGCCTGCTCTTTGCGTGATGGCATAACCTTCTTTAAGAAGCATTATGCTTAAGCGGCACAAATCCAAATCCGAAAAAGTTTCCTGCATGGATAGGCCGGTAAGGGCCGGCAGACAATTGTTAAAATTGACAAAGAGCTTGAGCCATTTCATCCCCATGATGTCATCGGAGATAACCACGTCAAACGCCTGACCTAAAACCTTCGCGACCTCTTCTAAGATGGAGTCATTGACCGTAAAGGGCCGGCCCATAATCCATTTTCCGTCAAAATTATATGTGATTCGGCCGGGCTCGATATAAGTCGCGCCAAACATCACGATACTTGAGATCATCTTCTCTTTTTCAAAATGCATGCCGAGAATATTATCCGCCTGCACACCGTTTTGCGTGGTCAGGCAAATCGTGTGATCGCAATATTCATTATTGTCCCTGTAGGCCTTTTCCAGATCCTGCGTCTTGACGGCAAAGATCGTCAAGTCGTGTTCTTTTTCTAACCTTTCATCCGTCTTGAGTTTTACATTTTCTTTTCTGATTCCGGCAATGGACAAACCTCGGTCTTTGATCGCCCGGACTTGGTCGGCTCGGCCGATCAACGTCACATCATGTCCTGCCTTCGATAAATAAGCCGCGATGATGGAACCAATTGCGCCTGCGCCAATCACAGCAATCGTCATTTTATCTTTTTCTTTATTGAGAGGGTTCATATTTCTTATAATCAAATCCCACATCACCCAAAAGCTTAATCATCAAACTGTAAAATGCGGGCGGCACTTCCGAATAGAAAGCCTTCATAATATCCTGCTCTTCAACGCATTTTGACTGCCGTTCCTGCGCGTTCACTTCGGCGCCCTTCACGACGACTTTATAAGCAATCTGTCGATGAAAAAGTGGAATACGTTCAATCAGCGCGTTGAATTTTTCTAAGGCTTCTTTTTCCCATTCCATCTGCATCTGTGTTTGTGGATTAGACATAGCTTTGTTCTCCCGCGCTTGCAGCGGCAAATTTTGAAAGGTTATTCATAAAATCTTTAACGCACAGTTTGACCAACTGGTCGTAATCGCTTTCCATGATTCGGTGAATCCTCTCGGGTTGTGAATAAAATTCGCGCATGCACCAACTTCCCAGGCGGCCCACTTCTTCGATAGATAAATAATTAGTTGGGATCACGGGATGATGAAAATCCCAATCCTTAATATTGATATGGTTCGGATCGATCCATCCTTTTTCGACCGATTGATTCCATAATTGAGAACCGGGAACGGGTGTCACGTAATCGAGGGCCATGATGTCCGGGTCCACATCATTAGCGACGTCCAATCGTTTTTTGATGGTAGCCTCATCGTCATCCTCAAGGCCGATCAAAACGGTTCCCACTGATGATATATTAGCTTCGCGAAGAGCTTTGACGGTCCCTTTGATTTGCGCAAGCGTTACGCCTTTTCCCTGTTTGGCCAATTGTTCATCGCTTTCCACTTCAATACCGACGAGGCCCATAAACAGGCCCGATTCATACATGAGCGGCAGTATTTCTTTATGAGCCAGCCAATCATCCGCGCGGCCCAGGCAGACCCATTTGATTTTGTTGCCGCGTTTAATCTTTAATTCGCAAAATCTTTTAACATTTTCTTTATCGACATTAAAAGCATCGTCTTGAATCACAACGACCTTGACGCCGTATGTTTTCTCCAAAAGATCCAGTTCGTCCAGTATTTTTTCTGCGGATTTACCCCGCCAGGAAATATAATCCTCCTTGCTGTTTCTTTGATCATACAAACTCCATTGATAACAAAATGTGCACGCGCCGGGGCAGCCACGCGAGGTCAGCAATTCGGCAAAGGGTTTCCAGTAGGTGTGGCCCACATATTTATCCATCGGAAAAAGGTCATAGGCCGGCATAGGTAAATCATTTAAATTGGCCATGGGGCAGCGGTGCGGGCCCATCACGATGGACCCTTTGGAATCGCGCAAAACAAGCCCGGCAATTTTTGAAAAATCATCCGACCCGCTTTTAAGAGCATTAACTAAATCTGAAATCGTCAGCTCCCCTTCCCCCATCGCAATAAAATCAATTGGGGGATTTTGCTCTAATGTTTCTTTGCAATAGGCTGAATACCAAAGCCCGCCCATAATCACTTTTGTCTTTGGAAGAATATTTTTAATCTTTTTGGCGGTTTCATTAAAATGCCAAATCACAGATAACCCACCCGTTGAATGCAAAAGATCGCCAAACACACAAAGATCCGGTTTGATCTCTTTGATTTGTTTTATCATTTCATCACTTGAGATCCCCAAGGCTTTAGCATCCATCACCTGCACTTCGGCAATCTTTTTCTCCCGTAAATAGGCGGCCACCTGCGCATAATATTGATTGGGGGCTTTGTGATCGCCGTGTGTGGCCCATGAACCCATGGGTGGTGTAATAAATAAAACTTTCATTTCTTTCTCCATTTTTTTACTTTTCTGGATATTGTCCTTCAAAATCACCATTATTTCTGTTGAACACATCTATATAAAATTTACACACGGCTGGGTCATCCTGCGGCATATGAAGATGAGAATCTTCTGTTGCTTTCTTCCATCGACCGTTTTCTTTTTCAAAGGATACCCATCCCTCAAAATTTTCTGTAAAAATTCCCATATCGTTTCTTCCGTATATAATGACCGCATTTTCTTCATTGGCCAAAACTTTCTTTATTACAATAGTATCTTCATTTCCTACATCGGCTAATCTTAACTCAAAGTTATTCCTGCTTTCTTCTTCTGAAACCATAGGTTGTTCATTATATAATTTATCCGACTCTGCAAATTCCTTTAAATAACTAGCCGTATATCTTTTCTCTACTTCAGTAAATTCTTTCCAATTATTCGTAAGATTAATGTCTCTTAGGTAAGATCTAAACATATCTACAACTTCTTTTTGATTTTGATCATAATTTTCTTGAGCATAAATCAACATAGGTACCGTAAAGATCAAGATAAAAACAAGTAAAATTCTCATCTTTTCCTCCTAAAAAACTTGATAATATTTGTTATTACAAAAATAATGGCCGTTCTAGGGCTTTTTAGTCAGAACCAACCCGCGACCAAAGGTTTGCCGCCGGGCGTTTGGTCCGTGCAAATATGTTTGCATTGGGTGTATTCAAACAATCCGTCCATACCTAGTTCTCTTCCGAAACCGCTTTGTTTATATCCCCCGTAAGGGGCTTCGTTATAAAACCCGCCGTAGGTATTGATCCACACCGTGCCGCAGCGCAGCTGCCTCGCCACTCTCTTGGCTTTTTTCTGGTCTTTACTCCATACACAAGCAGCTAAACCAAACTTCGTGTCATTGGCAATCTTGACGGCTTCGTCTTCCCGAGAAAACTTTATCACGCTTAAAACAGGGCCGAATATCTCTTCCTGGGCAATAGACATATCATTTTTGACATCGGCAAATATTGTCGGTTCGATATAATACCCCTGATTCATCCCCTCGGGAACATTTCCCCCGCAAAGAAGCTTGGCGCCTTCCTGTATTCCTTTCTCAATGTAAGTCAAAACTGTTTCCAATTGCTTTTTATTGGCAAGCGGCCCAAATTCCGTTTGATAATCAAGGGCATTACCGATTTTTAGCTTCTTAGTTTTCTCGCCTAAGGCATTTAAAAACTTCTCGTAAATACTTTCCTCTAAAAGCAATCTTGATCCGGCCGTGCACATCTGTCCCTGATTCATGAATATCGCCGAAAGAGTTCCGCCTAAAGCGGTCTCAAAATCGCAATCAGCAAACACAATATTCGGTGATTTTCCGCCAAGTTCCAGAGTCAACTTCTTTGTGTTTCCAGAGGCCAGACGCATGACGTCTTGTCCTGTTTCGGTCCCGCCTGTAAAGCTTATCTTATCAACCAGTTCGCTTTTGATGAGTTCGCTTGCAACGGCATGGTCTTTGATGGAAACAATGTTCAGGACGCCTTCCGGAAGACCGACGCCGGCTATTAACTTCGCCAAATACATTATGGAGACGCTCGCTTGCGAAGACGGCTTAAAGATGACGGTATTGCCCGCAATCAAAGCCGGAGCCACTTTCCATGCAAACATGATTAGGGGATAATTCCATGTGATGATCGCTCCCACGACTCCGATTGGTTCCCGTTCAGATATGCTTTCGACAGGTGCGGCCGCGCGGTTATTTTTTGATTCAAGTTCTTTAGAAACTTTTCCGAAATAATCGAATGTCTCCGCGCATGTCGGCACATCGATGAAGGTTGTGTGCTTGATGGTCTTTCCGACGTCTTTGCTTTCGAGTTCGGCCAATTCTTTCGCGTGATCTCGGATCGCTTTCGCTATTTGAATTAAATATTTTCCTCTCTCCTGAACGCTGAGCTTCGGCCAGTTACCGCAATCGAACGCCTTTCTTGCGGCAAGAATGGCGGATTTCATGTCTTCAAGCGAGGCATCAGCTACTTTTGCAAAAACTTCCTCGTTGGAAGGATTGATGCTGTCAAAATATTTACTCGTTGATGGCGCGACAAAGTGTCCATCGATCAATAAATCAAATTGTTGAATTTCTGTGTTTACGGGATTCATTTAATTCACCGGCACTTGCTGCCATAATTCAAAAATGCGACTGCACGGTGCATACCATTTGGAAATCTTGGCAAAATCCCCGCGCAAGTCCATTTTCTTCTGGGTCGTGGCCACAAACGGATCGATTTCTCTATTGAAAACGGCACGCCAAATATCCTCGGACGCCGAAATCAAAAATTCTGCATTTTCATCTTTACCCACATCGACAATCCGGCCTTCCTTGAATTTAAAACTATGGATATTCCCCGATTCGTTCAACTTAACGGCCAAATCCATGGTCATCTGCGTTTTTTCTCCCAACTCTTTGAGCTGGGCATCGTTATTCACCAAGCGGACAATTTCATCAATCTGTTCTTTAGAGAAAAGATCATATTTCTTTAAGGCCTTTGCCTCTTGAGTTGATTGAAGATTTTGGCTTGTGCCCTCCTGGTAAAGCCGGCGAATGACATCGACTTTGATTGCCTCTTCCAGGCTTTGAATCAGAAGGAAGCATTCAAAAAGATTCTTTCCGGTCGCCACGGCCCCGTGATTGCGCAAAACAGCGATATTCTTGTTTTTCATTGCCTGCAAGACGGGCCGAGCGTCTGTAACCGCCGGCGTCGTTTGAGGAACAGCGGTCATTTCCCCCAGATATAATTTTGATTCAAAAATCGCCGGAGACAATTTTTCGTTGGCGACAAAATAGCCGTTGATATAAACCGAATGCGTATGAATGATGGCCTGCGTATCCTTGAAATTTCTATAGATTTCCGTATGGAGTAATTTTTCCGTGGAAACCTCTCCTTTTTCGATCAAGTTGCCGTCAAGATCCATCAGGATCAGGTCTTTTTCTTCTAAGCGGCCTAAGCAGGTGCCGTGCGCCGTTAAGAGAATAAGCTCTTCGTCCACCCGAACGCTGATGTTGCCGTTGAGGCCGGTCGCAAGATCCTTATTCCAAAGAAGACGGCCGATCTCGATGATTTCCTGTTTACATTTCTTCACTTTGGCCTTATTCATTTGACCACCTCGGTAATATATTTTGCCGGGACCCATTCCACAAGCGGAACAAATCCCTTAATTCCTTTGGGAGCAATGCGCTTATTTTTGAAATTCACTATGTCTTTTTGCGTGCCAAAAAATTTAGTCGTGCGGCATGACGGATAAAGTCTAACAGGTATTTTATGTTTCCTGCTCATAATGGCCAAGATGAGCGCTCCGACATCGCACAAAGCCCCTTGGCGGCTCACAAGCTGATAAGCAATCCAAATTTCTTTCACGCAATCTTTGTAAAACAGAAAACCAGCTGAATTATCAGAGATAAGAATTGGTTTGATTCTTTCTTTTAACAAAGACTTGGCGTTTTTTTGGGCCGCTTCAAGCGTAGGCCGTCCTTCACAAATGACAACGGATTTTGCCTTTTTCTTTTTCAAAAGATCAAAAAACGCTTTTTGTGGAATTCCCTGCAAAATAATGGCAGATTTCTTTTTAATGCACATTGATTGGTATCGTTTCCTTAATGAATTTGTTCGGGACAACATCAAAGCCTGGATAAAATCCGTCGGTTCCTTTTGGAGCAATTCTTTGTCCTTCATAAACTAATAATTCTTTGGGATTACGGACTTCTATGGGGATATCGCTTCCCTTTTTAATTTTTGTGGATGGCTGGGTGAGTACATACATAGGAACACCAAACTCTTTAGCGCACACAGCGATGGGAAGAGTTCCGATTTTATTGGCAATATCACCGTTGGCGCAGGAACGATCAGATCCAACAATCACCAAATCAATTATTTGATCGCTCAAAAGCGTTCCGACGGCATTGTCTGCCACAAGCGTCACATCTACGCCAACTTTCTGCAATTCCCAGCATGTGAGTTTGGCTCCTTGAAAATAGGGTCGCGTCTCCGTGGCAAAGTAATGAACCTTCTTTTTCTTACTTTTACATATTGCTGCCGCCATCGCGAGCTCGCCGCTTACATTGCAATGCGTGAGAACCGTATCCCCGTTTTTGATGAGACTGGCGATTTTCTGAACGCGCTGGATGCGTCTTTCATAAATGCCGTGCAAAAAGCCCTGAATATTCTTTGAAAGATATGTCCGCAAATTAACATTTTGATCGATAGCTTTCTTCGCCCACCCTAAAACCATCCCCGTCACTTCAGAAAAAGGAAATGTCGGCCGGCTGGCGTTTAATGCCTCGGCGGTTTCCTGCAGTTTGCCGAACAGCTTCTGATCCGGGCACTTCTTACAATTCTTTAGTACAAGCAAGAATGTATTCATAACCACCAAAAACTGGCCAAAGGCCCGCGTGCGCATATCCTTAATCACAGCTACGGCCTGCTTGGTGTTTCTGACTTTAATGAAATGAAATTTGGCCGGCAATAATGTTTCGTCTAAAACCAGCATAGTTTGGTTTTTTAACTTTACAGGCCAAAATAAGGGCGATACTTTCATAAAAATATTCCTATCAAATTTTTGGCCCCGCCTCTTGCTTTCGCAAAAAAGCGGCGGGGTAAATTCCGACAGACAACTTACGTCATGCGGCCTTCGGCCGCAATCCGTAAGTTGTCTGTCGTCATTTACAAAATAACGGTGATTCTTTCAGCAACCTTTTCCTTCAAGCTTCTTAATTAACCCCAGGGCAATCCCGATCATGGCGGATTCGGCCATATAATAATCCGGATTCATAAAACCCATTTCTCCGGTGATCACATTGTCGCTCACCGCTAAAATCGCTGTGGCTTTGACCTTGTAGAGTTTGGCAATCGTCAAGAAAGTCGATGTGACCATATCGACGGCAATGGCGCCTTGGTCAATAGCCTTTTGCACATGCTCTCTAGTTTCACGCAAAAGCGCGTCGGTTGACCATACTTTTCCTTTGTGAACATTTAGTCCTGAGCCTTTGGCTACTTCCGCAAGTTGGTTTGTTAATTCATTATCCGAAGTTGTTTCAAATTTCTCATCCACATAATACGGAGTTACACCATCGCCGCGCAGAGCGCTATCGATAACAATTAAATCACCCACTTTGATCTCTTCGCTTAAGGCACCGCAACTTCCCAGGCGGATCATATTCTTAGCCTCGGCATTGCAGAGAATTTCTGTAGTGATCGCGGTATCCGCAGAAAAACGCCCGCCGTTAATAGCTGTCACCTTTATTCCTGCGAGTGTTCCCGTATACATCGTATATTCCATAAAGGAAAAATT
>JBDRMG010000060.1:0-2320 GCA_043812495.1 Candidatus Omnitrophota bacterium
GGGTTTTAAAGCGCAAATCGTATGTCCGGATCGTTTTGCCTGTGAACAGTATAAGCAGGAGCTGGACAAACTCATTCCATCCGAAGAAAGCGCGGTAGTAATCTCAATAAATCATTCAGATAATGAGGCTTTCAAAAAGAAATACCGAATGGATCGAGATGAGCAGGAGAAGCTTTTAGACAGGTTTCGCGACCCGATGGACCCGCTTAAATTTGTGATTGTAACGGCCAAGCTTTTAACGGGTTTCGATGCGCCGATTTTGCAGGCTATGTATCTGGATAAGGCGATGAAGGATCACAATCTGTTGCAGGCAATTTGCCGCACAAACCGTGTTTACAAAGACAAGACGCATGGATTGATAGTGGATTATTACGGCGTCTTTGATAATGTGGCCCGGGCCTTGGAATTTGACGAGGCATCGGTCAGACAAGTGATCACAAATATCGGTACGCTTAAAGAAAAATTGAAGCAGGCGATAGCCATGTGTCTAGAGCATTTCCCGAACGTGGATAGAAGCGTTGAAGGATACGAGGGGCTTTTACTTGCGCAGGAATGCGTGAATACGAATACAAAGCGAGATGCGTTTGCGAATGATTACAGCTATTTGTCGCTTCTTTGGGAGGCGTTGTCACCGGATGCCATTCTTAATGTGTACGAGAAGGATTATCGCTGGCTAACTAAAGTCTATGAATCGGTAAAGCCGCCATCCAGCGATACGGGTCGTCTTTTATGGCATGCATTAGGTGCTCAGACCATGAAGCTCATTCATGAGCATATTCATGTCGAGAAGATTAGCGATGATTTGGAAAAGATCATCCTCGATGCCGATGTGGTCGAGGATTTAATGAAGACCAAGGATACCAAAAAAACTAAGCTGATTGAAATCGAAATTGTTAATCGCCTGCGGAAGCATAAGGGCAATCCAAAATTTGAAGAGCTTGGTCAGAAGCTTGAAGAATTGCGCGATAAGGTAGAGCGCGGACTGATCAATAGCGTGGATTTCCTTAAGCATTTGATTGAGTTGGCCAAGGAAGTCGTTCAGGCCGAGAAGGACGAAGAAACACAGGAAGAACGCAAGGGGGCCAAGTCAGCCCTTACAGAACTATTCCTGCAAGTACGCACAGACCAGACGCCAGCGATTGTTGAGCGTATCGTTAATGATATCGATGAAATCGTTAAAGTAGTGCGCTTTCCCGGATGGCAGTCTACTGCCGCCGGTGAGCGCGAAGTCAAGAAAGCCCTTCGTAAAACCCTGCTTAAATACAATCTGCACACCGACCAAGACCTTTTCGACCGGGCGTATGGGTATATAAGGGAGTATTATTAATGCCCGAAGTTGAAATCTGTCAAAAAGATATCGTTAATAAGATTGAAGAGATAACCAAAGAAAAGGGTTTTATCTATTCTCTCGCCATTATTCTGTTACAAAGTTTTTTTCATGACCCAGAAGAAGCCGCCGATATTGATTGGCATTCAAAACTGAGTTTTCAGGAAATCAGTTTTTTGACTGGGTTAATGGTAAAAAACAGCATTTCCGTAGAATTACCCACCGAAGCATCTTGCCGCAGTCATATTGAAAAAGTGAGCCAGCTTTTTCAAGAACTCCATTCGTCTTATATGAAGCCATTTAAAGATCATACGCAGAATATTGCTAAACAAATCACTGTTTCAGAGGGCGACGCGCAAATATCTGAGAATATCCTTGGTTCTGGCATGGCGCTTTCGGAGGCTATTTTTTATGGAGATTCTGGCGCGTATGATTTCCAATACTGGGATTTTGCTGTCAAAAGATATGAGAACGATCATGAATGGTTAAGGCGTGCAAAAGGCTTTGATATTGCAACTGCGGTTGCAATCTGTCGAAAACTGAAAGAATTGGCGATAAGCAAATCCATCAATGTATTCAATACAGAGAATTTTGATGACCTTGCGAAGATGGCATTAGCTGTTTTCTGTTTTTCAGAAAGCGACCTGAGTGAATTTAATTCTGACGAGCTAAAGAATATTATAAGAGCGTTTTCAATATTGCCAAATACCGAGAACAAAACCTTATCTGCTCCGGGCCAATATAACGTTATAGTTTCTAATCCAATCATTATTTTGCGAGAAGGGCTTTACTTTATCCCGGTTCTATTCAATTTCGCACAGTCGATATACGAAAGTCCTTTTTACTGGATGATTAAAGATGCCGCCTACAAAGAGCAATCATTGATAAACAGAGGACAAGCCACTGTTAAGATTGCCAGGGCTCTTCTTGCCAATGTTTTTGGCGATGTGAATGTTGCTGAGCAAGTTGTCATCGAGAAGCAAAGAGGACAAG
>JBDRMG010000061.1:0-12738 GCA_043812495.1 Candidatus Omnitrophota bacterium
GGACAATGTAAAGAAGCTGTCGCGTCTCTTATCATCATCGACTCTACTTGCTTGTTATCAAAGAACCCTAAAGCGGCTGAAATCCTCAAGATTAAATCACAAAGGTTTAAAGAACGGCTCAAAAATTAACAAAGTCCTGAAAATAATAAAAAGGGAAACTTTTTTATGTTTTTTTATTTAGAAATGCTAAATCTGGACTTTCGCTTTAACCAATTCTATCCGTTATCTTCTTGAGATAGCAGTCGCGATATTGACGGGGGCCTGGCATCGAATAGGGTTGCTTCCTGGGCATGAACTTTCCTCAAATTGACAATGATCTTCTCCTTGCGTACATGTACAATCCTCTCCCCAAACCCTTCCTCTTGTCTCCCAGCAAACAAGAACATTGACATCCTTCAGCTGACCAGAAATCACATCTTTCACTTCAATGCGATAAGCGCCTCTAAGCCCATTGGCTTCGCGTGTTAACTGTTCTGTGGCATCCGTTTGGATAGAATCAAAATTACTGGATTGTTGGGTAAATTTTTCTTCCAGTTGAGCGCGGGCAATATTCATGGCAACGGTAAAGCTTTCATTGTAGGAATCAAGAGCCATGGAATGAATAATAGTCACTAAAACTCCCGTAATCACAAGGATACCAACCGCTGCCGTAATCAATAATTCTGTCAAAGAAAAAGATCGATTATTTCTCATATCACCCTTCTTTCCTTAATAGATAATAGTAAGTCAACAAAACTTTATTTAACACCTATCATCGTCGACATCTTAATGATCGGCAAAAACAAAGCGATGACAATACCCCCGACAATGATTCCCAAAAATCCAATAATAAGAGGTTCAATCATGCTGGTGAGTCCGGATACGGCTGCGTCCACTTGATCATCATAGAAATCAGCCACTTTCCCCAGCATCTTTTCCATTTCACCGGTCTGTTCACCGACCGCAATCATACGAGTAACCATGGGTGGAAAAACACCGCTTTTAACAAGAGGCGCGGCAATGGTCTCGCCTTCTCGGACATTATTCTTAACATTCGTCACGGCCATTTCGAGAACGCGATTCCCGCACGTTTTACCGACGATATCAAGCGCGGATAAAATAGGAACACCGCTTTGGGTGAGTGTCGATAAGGTCCGGCAAAATCGACTCACGGCTACCTTTCTTAACAAATCCCCAAAGACAGGTAATCTTAATTTCAATCGGTCTGTCAGCAGCCGTCCGAATTCTGTTCGCCTAAATAAATTGAAACCAATGATCGATAAGATAACAACACCAACGACCCACAAAAATTTCTCCCTCAACGCATCACTAACGTTGATCAAAAGCTGAGTCGGTCCGGGTAATGTACCGCCCAAAGATTCAAATATGGCTTTAAAAGTCGGAACAACTTTGATCAGTAAGGCTAAAGTGATTGCAAAAGCCATCGTGATAACAACGCTGGGATAAACCATGGCTGATTTTACTTTTCTCTGTAATTTCAGAGACTTTTCCATATAGCCAGCTACGCGATCTAAAATGACATTAAGCGCACCGCCTGTTTCGCCTGCCTTCACCATGCTGACAAAAAGAGTATCGAAAACCTGCGGATGCTTGGCCATGGAAGCCGAAAGACTGCTCCCTATTTCTATGTCATCTCGGACAGCCGCAATGATCGTCTTGAATGCGGGTTGGGACATCTGCTCCTGAAGAGCATCTAAACCTTGCAAAAGAGGAATGCCCGCGTCAACCATGGTAGAAAGTTGACGGGAAAAGATAACGATATCGTCGGGTTTGACGCGCTTACCGCCAAAGGACATGCCCGATAAAGTTGATTCTTTGGACTCTTTAATCGATATGATAACAAGCTTTCTTTTTCTTAATTCCTCAATAACAGCAGCCTGATTATCCGCGATAATTTTTCCAGTCACTGTTTTTGCGTTAGCATCTTTGGCCGTATACTTAAAGGTGGCCATTGTTTATTTCTCCTGTTTATATTTTAACGCGATGGCTTCGTCAATTTCTTCTTTGGTAGCAATGAATGTGGCGATCTTACAGTTTGTCATTTGCTCCAATTCTTCAATCATCGCTTGATTCAAAGGATTGGCCATCACAACGCTCAAGACATCTCCCACGCGATCGAGGGCTATCACATGATGTTTGCGGGCTAACTCCTCGGGAAACAATTTAACCACTTTAGAATCAATTTCATATTTGCTAACGGCAATATAGGGAAAACCGCATTGAACAATGAGGGCCACAACAATGTCTCGCTCTGAGATATATCCGAGCCGAACGAGAATTTCACCTAAAAAGCCACCTTCTTTTTTCTGAATGCTGAGCGCTTCTTTCAGCTGATCTTGATTAATCAAGTTCCTCTTAATGAGAATTTGACCAAGAAGTTGCTTTTTGGATATTACATCTCGTCTAGTAAAAGCCATAAAATCATCCTGAAATTATTTTTTCATCTATTGGTTTTAATAAGAGTTTAGCACAAATTAAAATATTTTGGTAATAATCATTCACAATATTTTCAATAAGGCCATGACTTCTGGAGCGAAGCGCCCGCCAATTTTCATAAAACTTAGCGAGGTCTCGTCAATTCGATAAAATCGAATTGACGGAACATAAGTCATAAGGCCGAATTGACCTCGACACGCGCCGATAAAATTTCATTGGCGCGGGACGGGGATTAAGCAAATTCAATTATAATATTTCATCATATCAACTTCAGTTGCAAATCAACAAATTTCAGTCCATCGAAGTAATGCGTAAGACTTCTTCGAGAGTTGTCAATCCCAAAGAAAACTTTTTCACAGCATCATCCCATAATGTCTCCATGCCCTTTTCTTTAACGGCATAGTCTTTGATTTCATCGGAGGAGCAACCCTTGACGAGCATATCTCGAATCTTGTCGTCAATCATGAGAATTTCCAAAATACCCATTCTTCCTTTATAGCCGGTCTGACTGCAGGTATCACAACCTCTACCATGATAGAACTTCATGCCGGGCTTCACCTCGCAACGGATATCTTCAAGAGCTTTTTTGGGTATCTCAACCGGTTCTTTACATTTTTCGCATATTTTCCGGCATAACCTCTGGGCGCAAGCCATCAGAAGGCTAGAGGCCACCAAAAAAGGCTCAACACCCATATCCACGAGTCGCGTTAAAGCGCCTGCGGCATCATTCGTATGCAGTGTGGAAAAAACCATTTGTCCGGTCAAAGAGGCCTTGACAGCGATATCCGCTGTTTCTGAGTCCCGGATTTCACCGACCAGAACAATATCGGGGCTTTGCCTTAAAAGCGAACGTAAACCCGCGGCAAAAGTGAGTCCGATCTCCGGCTTGGCTTGAACTTGCGTTAATCCTTCCACCAGATATTCCACGGGATCTTCAACGGTCACAATATTGCGGTCAACCGAATTCAATTTATTGATGATGGAATAAAGCGTTGTGGACTTTCCGCTCCCGGTTGGACCCGTCACAAGAATCATGCCGAACGGTTTGGCAATAGCCTCGTTAAACAATTCGATGGATTCGGGAAAAAATCCCAATCCTTCTAATCCAATGGATAAGCTTCCTTTATCTAAGATTCTCAAAACCACCTTCTGTCCAAAACTTGTTGGTAACAGAGAAACGCGAAAATCGATCTCGAGAGGACCAACTCTCATTTTAAAACGTCCATCTTGAGGGATGCGCGTTTCCGTAATATCCAGTCTCGACATGATTTTGATGCGGACGAGGACGGCATTCTGATTAGATTTGGGAATCTCCAAAACATCATGCAAAACGCCGTCGATGCGATATCTCACCCTCAAGTTTTTGGGTGTGGGTTCAAGGTGAATATCCGAGGCCCGTTTCTTAATCGCATCCTTAATCACCAAATCCACCATGCGCACAATAGGCGCCTCTTCTCCTTCTTGAACGCTCACCCCCGCCATGGAGGCATCGGTATCATCATCCACGATTTCAAATTCGTCGATGTCCATATTTCTCGACATATTGGCAACGTCCAGGCCGTCTTTTTTTCCATAATAATTTTCGATCGCCAGCATGATTTCCGAATCGGTGCTAATCGTGATGTCGATATCTTTGCTGGTGATATTCTTCAAGTCGTCAATGGCAAAAATATTGAACGGGTCCGAAGTGGCGATCGTGATGGTATTACCCAGCTCTGATATAGGAATAATGTGATACTGCCGAGCGATTCTCTCGCTGATCATTGCCTGCAAGGCAGGATCAATTTTATATTTGGAAAGATTGATCGGAGGGATATTGAGTTCCTTGACAAGCAAGATCATCAATTCTTGTTCCGTGATTAATCCTTTCTCAACGAGGGCTTTATCGAGGCTGATTCCTTTTTCTTTCTGCAGACGGATAGCCGAATCGATTTCTTCCTTTTTAATTTTCTTAATCGAAATGAGAGAATCAATAATTCGTTCGCGTAAAGTTTTTGCCATTTTTATTTTATAATGTCATCCGGCGTCGTCACTCTCAAGACCTCTTCGAGAGATGTTAAGCCTTTTAAAACCTTAGAAAATCCGTCTTCCCGCATCGTGATCATACCTTCCCGGCGTCCCATTTCTTTAATTTTATTCTCTCGTTCACTGGCCATGATCAGAGGCTTAACCTTGGGACTCAGGACCAGCACTTCCGAGATCCCGATACGTCCGCTATATCCGATATTCAAACAGTGCCTACATCCTTTGGGCTTATAAAGCGTAACTTCTTTCTTGTCAACATAACGATCTAAGGTTGTTTTCTTCAAAATAGCCTCCGTCGCTTGATAAGGCTCTTTGCAACGATCGCATAATTTGCGCAGAAGTCGCTGGGCCAAAATACACAAAACCGAAGAGCAGATCAGAAATGGCTCAACACCCATATTGACCATGCGAACAATAGAGCCCGAGGCCGTTGTGGTATGCAGAGAACTCAAGACAAGGTGTCCGGTGAGAGCGGATTTAATCGCGATATCCAAAGTTTCATAATCACGGATTTCACCGATCATAATGATATCGGGATCTTGTCTTAAGATGGAACGCAGGGCGGCAGAAAAAGTCAAGCCCACATCAGGGCGAACGCTGACTTGATTCATTCCCTGCATCTGATACTCAATCGGATCTTCGACCGTAATGATATTTTTCTCAGGTGAGTTAATATAGTTCAGGATAGAATAAAGAGTTGTCGTCTTGCCGCTTCCCGTCGGACCGCACGCGAGAATCATGCCGTGAGGCTTTTGTGAGCTATCTTCCAGGGCCTTCAAAGAGGCCTCGCCAAAACCAAGTTTTTCAATATCCAGAGTCGCTGAAGTCTTATCCAAGATTCTTATGACAACATTCTCGCCGAAGGCCGCGGGCAAGACGCTCACGCGAAAATCGACCTCTTTCTTGCTTTCTCCCAAAACGATCTTGAAACGTCCATCTTGAGGAAGCCGATGTTCGGAGATATCCATATTACAAATAACTTTGATGCGCGAGACAATCGGAAAGTGTAAATTTTTCGGCATCCGATCCACCTCCCGGATCACCCCGTCAATACGATAACGGATACGAAGAACTTTTTCTAATGGCTCAACAAAAACATCACTGGCTCTGGCCGCGATTCCCTGCTCAATGATCGCGTTAGTCAACTTGATGGTTGGCGCATCCTGCGTCAGGCTCTCAATATCTTCTATCACTTCGCCCTGGGCGGATTCACGCACAAGCTCTAAGCTTTCGATATCAGAGATATCTCTAATAATTTTTTCAAATCTTGTCTGCGTATCTTCGGAATAATAATTGTCAATGGCTTGTAAAATGTCTTTGGTCCGCCCGATGATGGGATTAATTTCCAGTCCCGTGAGGGCACGCACATTATCAATGGCAAAAATATTTAACGGATCCGCCATGGCCAACGTCAGACTGTCTCCGATTTTGGAAACGGGAAGAATCTGATAATTGATCGCCACGTCGCGGGGAATAATTTTCACAACCGCAGGGTCAATCTTAAGACGGGCAATATCGATGGGAGGCATCCCCAAGCCCTGGCTGAGAATAAGGGTTAGCTCTTCTTCTGTAATCAGGCCGAGCTTTACAAGAATTTTACTTAATTCGCCGCCTTGCTCCTTTTGCACTTGCAAAGCTCGATCAAGATCTTCCTGCTTGATGATTTGGTTTTTAATCAGAATTTCTTTTAATCGTTCTTTGAGAGAAAACATAGTTTATGCAGATTTGTAATATTTTTTAAGACAATTTCTAATGTCCGTGGTTGTGCTCACGAATGTTTGCACCGTGCAACCCGTAATCAACTCGACATCCTCGATCGCCTGAACGTTTAAGGGGTTCGACATCGCAAGCGTCAGACTTTTTCCGATTTTATCAATCGGAATGAGGCAATACTGTTTAGAGACATTCTCGGGGACACTCCCAAGAACCTCTTGGTCAATTTCGTAATTCGCTAATGGCAAATAGGGAAAACCGTATTGGCACGTCAGGGCCTGGGCAATGCTTTCTTCGGTCGCAAAATTCAGATGCACAAGGACCTCGCCGATCAAGCCACCTTTTTCTTTTTGGTAAGCGACCGCCATCGCCAGCTGTTCTCGGTTGATCACACCTCGCTCAACCAGAACTTCTCCCAGCTGTTTATTGGAAATTTTCTTAAAGCTTGTCATTTTTTATGAACCGTGGTATTCCCGCCTTGGGCTTTGGCACCTTCAAGGAGCTCTTGGGCTTTTGTTATAAGCTCATCCGCCGTCATGCCATCCAACGGATTTTCCGTGACGGCGCCCGTGCATGTCAATTTTTTAAGAGCGTCTTCTTCCTCCGCAAAAAAGAATTCAATTTTCTTTCTGATGTCCTCCGCCAATTCAATGGACCGCTTTTTATTCTTCTCAGGCAAAATCAGGGCGAATTCATGGTCTCCGAACCGCCCGACCTTATCCACTTCATTGGCATTTTCCTTGCAGATCTGGCCGATTTTCATCAGGGCATTTTCTGCGGATAAATGCCCGAAGGCTTCAAAATATTTTTCAAAATGATCGATGGAAAGAATCACAAAAGCACATGGTCTTTGAAAGCGGATCGCCCGCTGAATCTCTTCATTGAGTCTTTCATGCATGTAAAATTTATTATAGAGACCCGTGAGCTGATCGATAATTTCCAATCGCTCCAGGCGAGCGGCCAAGGTATCGTTCTCAATCGCCACAGAGATTTGTTTAGAAATAAGATCCATGAGCTCGCAATCAATCGTCGAGAAAGAAAAATCCTTCTGGTTATTGCCCGCCACCAATAATCCATAGCTTATTCCTTTGGAAATAATGGGGGCAAGAATGATGTTCGCAAGCGCAAATATTTTTTGACATTCTTCAACTTCTTGAGTCTTTTTTCTATTCTTATCCACCATGATCATGGTCTGCTGAGAAAGGGTTCTTCCCAAAAGTCCTTGTTCGGAAATGATTCTTAATTTCTGGCCTTCTCTCAAGGGGGTGTCCTGTGATGTTTTCAGGATTCTAATACCAAATTCATCGGTTTGCGTCTCCGCGAGAAGAAGACAACTGAGGCTGACATCTCCCCCGGCAGAACATTTCTCGACACCAATGTGAAAAATCTCATCCAATTCGGCATGCTGGCTTAAAAGATTGCCGATCTGAATGAGGCTCGAGAGCGTCAAAATTCTTTTATTGATCTCAACGTTAATCGTTTCTGTCTTTTCGCTAAATTCCTTAAGTTCTTTCAGATTATCTTTGATGCGCTGAGACATGTTGTTTAGAGCATCGCCCAATTGACCGATTTCGTCATTACGGGCTAAAGTGATTTCTCGGTTCAGGTCCCCTTCGGCAATCTTTTTTGCATCCTTGGAAATTTTGATCACCGGCTCTATCATCTGAGCGATGATGATAAAACCCAGAGAAAGCAGAAAAAATAAAATAAAGATCACGATATTCAGATTTGTCTTGACTTGAAAAATGGATGAGGCGCCCGGAAAAAGATAGGCCATAAAGACCAAGAAGGCCATCAAAACAAGACCGAAGGCAATCGCTAACTCATTAAGTAAAAATTTTGAATTCAATTTAAAATATTTAAAGAAATATTTCATGACAAAACCTCCCTTGGTTCATAAAAAGTCTATTATATAATTTTAGCGTTGATTCAATTTTTGTCAAACTTATAAATATTAATATGAATATTAATATTCAAATCTGTCACTTTAAAAAGTCGATCTTCGTTTATTTAGATTTAATAAGAATCCGATCATGACAAGATTCAACAGAAAAGAGGAACGGCCATAACTCACCAAGGGCAAAGTTAATCCTACGACAGGACACAGACCCAAAACCATGCCGATGTTGATAATCGTTTGCAAAGTCAAGATGGTCACAATGCCGACCGCCATCATGAGACCGAATCGGTCTTGGGTTTTACCGGCAATCTTTAAGCCGCAATAAATGAGGACGAAAAAGCAAAATAGCAATACTCCCGCGCCGACAAAACCCCACTCTTCCCCGATGACAGAAAAAATGAAATCGGTGTGCCGTTCCGGTAAAAAGTTGAGCTGATTCTGCGTGCCCGAAAGCCATCCCTTGCCGAACAACCGACCTGACCCGATGGCAATTCTTGATTGAATAATCGTATATCCTGCCCCCAGAGGATCAATATTGGGATTCAAAAAAACCATCAGGCGTTGTCGCTGGTAATCTTTCAAAATGATCCACAAGAACGGAACGCAAACAACGCATAAACCCAAGAAACCAGCCAAATACCTCATGGGAATATCGCTGATAAAAATCATAACGAGAAAGATGCCGAAAATGAGAATAGCCGTTCCTAAATCAGGCTGCTTAAAAATCAACAGCATCGGAACGATCGTCAAGAAAAGCGGGAAAAGAAGATCTCTGGTCATAACGCCGAAAGTATTCTTTTTATAAAAATTCAGTGATTTTCGCTGATGGCTAAAATAGCGGGCCAAAACAAGAATGATAGCCAATTTGGCCAGTTCGGACGGTTGGAAGTTAAAAAACCCAAGCTCAATCCATCGTTTGGCTCCAAGGACATGGCGACCCGACACCAGAACAAAAACCAAAAGAAATATCGTAACGCCATAAAACACATACGCGATCTCATAGAACTGCCTATAATCAAAACGGCTCACCAGAAACACGATCCCCAACCCGATCAGAGCGCAAAAAAGCTGATCATAAAAAACACGTTGAGAAACTCTCAAATTTTCATATGAAGCACTGTACAAAGCGATCAATCCGATCGCCATGATCGCGATGGTGACAACCCAAATGATTCGTCCAATATTTTGATTCATTAGTTTTGTTATGTTGAAATATTATAATTGTATTTGCTTAATCCCCCTCACCTTTTTTTTATTCAAGATTATTTAAATTGTACGTTTTTAAAACGATTGAATAAATAAAAGGTGCGGGGTCAATTCGGCCTTATGACTTATGTCGTCCGCCGCTGAATCAATGGCGGACTCCATAAGTCATGGCCTCATTGGAAAATATTCGCTTCTTTCAAGCGGATCAATAATTTTCTGGCTTCGCGCGTGGCAATATAGCTTGAGCCCCCGAATTCCAGAAATACGCAAAAGGCAATTTTCGGCTGACAATCCGTGCAAAAACCGGTAAACCATGCGTGGGTCGGTCGTCCGCCGGAGGTTTGCGCTGTTCCGGTCTTTCCTGAAATTTTCAACCCCTCGATGTCCAATAAATGGGCTGTTCCCGCATAATCTCCGACGGCTCCTCGTAAACCCGCCTTCACCGCGGCAAAGGTCTCTTGTTTGATATCCAATCGCGCCTCAGCCTTAAATCGATCATCGCCCATCGCGCTTCCTTGTGTTGCGCGAAAAACATGTGGCTGAATATCTCGCCCATTGCGCGCAACAATCGCCATCATCTTTGTCAGCTGAAGAGGCGTCACCATCACATCGCCTTGTCCGATGGATAGATTCAAAGTATCTCCTTGATACCACCCTTCCTTGCGCAATACTCTTTTCTTTTCCGGATTAGGAATAGAACCCTTTACTTCCCCCGGTAAATCAATATTGGTGATCATCCCCAGGCCGAATAATTCCGCGTAACGACTGATCAATTCCGGGCCAAGCAGTAATCCGGTGTTATAGAAATAAACATTGCATGAATGCGCGATCCCTTCGGTGAGATTCTGAATTCCATGCGCATGAGAGCAACGAAAACGTCTTCTTCCCAATTTATAGTACCCCGGACAATTAAAGGTTGTCCCTGGCTGGATCAATCTTTTCTCCAGAGCCCCGACGGCTATGGGAATTTTAAAAGTTGAGCCTGGCGGAAAAAGTCCCGCGATGGCACGGTTCATTAAAGGAGAATCGGCATTATGCATAATTTGCGTCACTTCTTTATCTCTTCCCTCGGCCATAAAAGCATTCAGGTCGAATGAAGGAGAGCTGACCATCGCTAGGATTTCCCCCGTGTCCCAATCCATCATCACAATGGCCCCTTTGTATTCTTGCAAGGTCTCGGCCGCCATTTTTTGAATGCGCGAATCAATCGACAAAATAATATCCTGTCCGCTGACCGGTTCTTTGATCCCAAGAATCCTGACCTGCTGACCGCGGCTGTTCACTTCAATCTGAGAGCCGCCGTCTCCCCCTCGAAGATAACTGTCATAATATTCTTCGATACCCGTATAACCTGTCATTCCCTGCAGAGTGTATCCATAATCTTTGAGTTTGTTCAACCGCGAACGGCTCACTTGACCTACGTAACCCAAAACATGAGCGCCCACCTCATTAAACGGATAATAACGTCGATTCGTGGCGTAAATCCATAATCCCGGAAAGCGAAATTTATTTTCCTCTAAAACCAAAGCCACGGACTTGGGAATATCCTCTGCGACGGTCACGGGAGTAAACGGCGCCAATTTCTTTTTTTCATATCTTTCCAGGAGCTTGACCGATTCGGCACTAAGCTGCTCGCCCAGATACGCAAAAAGGACACTTTTATCCTGAATCTCCTGGGGAATAATCATGACGTCAAACGACACCCGGCTGCCCGCAAGCATGACACCGTTGCGGTCCAGAATCTTCCCGCGTCTGGCTTCAAACGCCACCACGCGGATACGGTTATTCTTGCTCAAATTGAAATAATAAGGGCCGCGGATCAATTGCGTATACACAAGACCACCGGCAACGATAAGAAACAATAAGGAGATCGCTAGGCGAATAACTTTGAGGCGCATTGACGTAAACCTTTATAGATAAAAACGGAAACGAGGGTTGTCAGAATGACATTGGGTAAAATCACGTATTGGACAGCTTGGATGAAATTTATGTTTTCATTGATTAGCAAAATACAATAAACCGTTAAGCCGTTGAGTAAAGAGATGAGAAATGTTGTCAAGATTTGCGACAGACCGATCTCCAGCTCATAAAAATATCTCTTAATCAATGTCGTGGCGTAAGCGCACAAAACAAAAGCAAAAATATGAACCCCGAAAATTCCCGCGCTGAAACTGTCTTTCAGCAACCCTGCGGCAAAAGCGACAAAAAGGCTGTAGCGTATCCCGTAAATGGAGTTCGCAAAAATAACAAGCAAGAGCAAAAGATTCGGCCGAAACCAAGATCCAAAAAGATTAAAAAGCAAGAATTCCGCCGCAAAAAAAACAACAAGCGCGAAAGTTAAGAAAAGAGGTTTACGCATGATTTCGTTTTAATGAGGCCGCAACCCCGCCGAAATGAGGCGGGGTTGCTGGCCGAATTAACCCCGCCAATCAAAATTGTTGGACAATTTTGATTGGCGGGGATTAAACAAATATAAAAATGCTATTTCCACTACTTGATGAGGACGATGACTTCTTCCGTCTGCGAAAAAGACACGGCCGGTTCGATGTAGCATTCACTCGTTGAGCTGCTTTGGCTTTCAAAGACAGAAATCACCTCTCCGATGAGCAATCCTTCCGGAAAAGATGAGCTGAGTTTCGAAGTGATGATTTTATCGCCAACCCGGATGTCGGCTTCGGGAGAAATGTAGCGCATCAGGCTGACCCCTTCGAGGGTGCCGGAAACCAATCCGCTTTCCCGATTGCGCTGCATGATCGCAGCGACTTGAAAATTGGGGTCACTCAAAAGAAGAACGCGGCTTGTCTTGTCTCCGACTTCCGCTATTTTTCCCAGCACGCCTAAGGCCGTCACGACAGGCATCCCGACTTCCAATCCGTTGCTCTTGCCGCGATCAATAATCACGGACGCGCTCCAATTGGTCGGATCCCGTCCGATGACATTGGCCGCTACAGATGAAAATACCAGGCTTTGCTGAAAATCAAAAAGCTCACGGAAACGATTGTTCTCCCTCAAGATTTCTTCCTGACCGACCAGACGACTGCGCAGTGTTTCCGCTTCTTCTTTCAGCTTCTGATATTGCGTGTAGGCTTGGCGATAAAATAGGATTTTCCGAAGTTCTTCAAAAGGGAAAAGCAGAATCCTCAATGGCCAAGAACTTTTGCCGACAACGGTCATCTTGACAGGTCCAAAAACAGCAGATGAAATAAACAGAAAACAAAACGGCAGGAAAATAATAAGAACGTAGATTAATGGTTTTTGTATTTTTTTGGACACACGCTATGCACTTAATCAAAAGGTTCTTTTTTATTCAGGTTGAATGACAGTACTTTGTTAAAAAATATTTTAAAATAATTTTTTTACGTTTATTTTGAAAAACTGTCTTTACGTAAAATTTGCGGAATCATAACTTACGTCATTTCAATGCGTTGCGTCAAATTTTCTTCATTTCCCCTTGATTT
>JBDRMG010000062.1:0-23782 GCA_043812495.1 Candidatus Omnitrophota bacterium
AAGAAAATACAAGTTTGGATGAATAATTATCCTAGAAAAAAGTTAAATTATTGGACTGCCAATCAAATTGCTGAAAAATGCTTACAAATTAACAGAAAGACGAGGGCTTAATTTTGTCTCACTTTAGATTGCAATCCACCACCTAATATTGACTTCCACCGTTCCTTTAATAAAGAGAAAGTCAATAATGAGGCCGCAACTTACGGAAATCCAGCCAAAGGCAGGATGACGTAAGTTGCTGGCCGATCAATGACGGCTTGAGTTACGGAATGAAATGACGTAACTCAAATGCCGGAATTTACCTCGAGCGAATGATCATGAGCGAGAGGCCGCCCACAAAAATTATTTTACAATTTTAGTGGGCGGGAACCAAATAAATGCAATTATTATATTTCAACCGAAAAAAATCGTTTACTCTTATTGAACTTTTATTAGTGGTTATCCTTTTGGGTGTTTTGGCTGCTTTGGCCATCCCAAACTTCGGACCAACCTATGCCAATTTGCAGCTCAGAGAGACAGCCGAGAACATCTCTTATCTGATGCGTTATGCCCAAAGCCAATCCATTATTAAGGATAAGATTTATCGATTGGTGCTGGAGAATAATGCGACATATTGGATTGAAGAAGGAAGCGGAAATGCTCAAAATCCGGATCAAGAATTGAACTTTGAAAGGGTCCGTAGCCGGCAGGGACGGATTTTTCGCATCCCTGATAATCTCAGCGTAGAATCCGACGTTTCACTGATTCAGTTTTATCCTGACGGAACCATCGATAAGGTCCGAATCATTCTGACGAACACAAGAGACAAGACGTATACCTTATCCACCGCCGAACAAGCAGGAATGGTTTACGTATTTGATGCTTCGATTGCGCCAAACCCCGCCTTTTAAGGCGGGGTTTGGCGTCCGCTCAGTATCAACCCTGAGCCCTTTGGCTCGTCCCGTTGCCCCGCATTTTGCAGGGCAAGAAGCGGGACTCTGGGTTGGTCAGCGATTAAAGGGAGTCGAATAACATATCCCGGCCTTTTGGCCGGGAATAGTCGAAGGGTTGATTTTCGCTACCCGTAATTCACTATGAAACAATTGGGGCACAAGAAAAGATCGTTTGCATTTATTTTGAGCGCCCGCGGAACCATCCTGATGGAGGTTCTTTTGACCATCACCATCCTATCCGTTGGTCTCACGTTTATTATCCGGTCGTTTATCACGAGCCTGCGCTCAAGCGTCATCACCAGTGATTACTCGACGGCACTTCTTTTAGTCGACAACAAGATGCATAAATATTTACAGAGTATTTTTGTTGAGGATGGTATCGACGAGAAAGATAGCTTTGAAGAGCCATTTGAAAAATATCACTACGAGCTCACAACGCAACAAGCTGCCCAAGAAGGGGCCCTGTCCGCCTTAAGCGAAGTCGCCCTGAAAGCGGGATGGACTTCCGGCCAGAAGAAGAATTCAATTAACGTCATGACGTATCTGTTTCATATTCCGCAACAATGAAAAAATACGACCATGCCTTTACTCTCATTGAAATGCTTCTCGGATTAAGCATTTTCTCTCTAATCGCCTTGAGCCTTTACGGAACATTCTCAAGCGGGATGCAGTTGTCCCGAAGATCTCAGTCAACGGGCCAAATAGAAAAAGAGATCCGCTGGTCTTTGGAAAGAATCGCCAAAGACTTAAACAATATGGCGCCGTATGATTTTAGCCGCTCTTATCCCGATCGGCTGGCCTTTTCGGGAACCATGGAAGAAGTCAGCTTTCTGACCAAAACGCCCAAAGGGCTTAGCTGTGTGCATTATGTCTTAAAACCTTTGGAGTTTGGCTCCGTCTACAAGACCATTGTCAACCGAAAGGCAGCGAAAAAATCATCGATTATGACGCGCTACGAAGAAACAAGGTCGCACTTTGCCCTTGTGCGCGAGGAAACCCCTTTTATCGATAGTCTCCAAGAATCAAGATCCGAAAATATCGAAGAAGATATTCTAATCCCGCGCCTTGCGGACGAAGGGCTTCAATTTTCCTTTGCTTACGTGGAAAACCAGCCGGAAGGTCCGACCCTCGTATGGAAAGATGTCTGGGAGCTCAGTTATCTTCCTTCGGGCGTACGCGTCAGCATGACCATGGTCGATGAGAATCAGGCCGATCAGACATTGTCGATCCAAAAAGATATTTTTATTCCCAAGGGATTATTAGGAAAGGAGTCCCTTTAATGTCTGATACCCTGCGCAGACAACGGCAAAAAAAAATAATCACAAAAATTGATGCTTTGGGATTCTTGCAAAAGAGTAATTCTGGTATAATACTCATGGTCGTTCTTTGGCTCTTAGTCATTTTGACAACGTTGGCGGTTGGCTTGGGCCGGCGTACGAGTATTGATTTGGCCCTGACCAAACACGCACTCGGACGCACAAAATCCTATTATACAGCTTTTGGGGGCCTGATCTATGCCATGAGCCAGATTAGTGAGGATAAAAAGGACCCGATCACCAGCAAATTCGACACTCTCTACCAATGCGCCGTGACGCTTCAAGAGAATCAAACTATGGACGAACTTTTTAAAGATATTCCACTCGGTGAAGGAAGCTTTAGTGTGTATTTTACGGTTCAGGACCAAGACGCCAAGGACATGTTGATACACTATGGATTGCGCGATGAAGACAGCAAAATCAACATCAATGCCACGACCCAGCAAAATCATAAAGTCTTAAGAGAATTGATTAAGCTCTTGGGTGTTGACCAAGATGCCGCTTTGACGATTACCTATTCAATTATTGATTGGAAAGACCAGGACACACAACCCAAGGAATCTTATTACGGCGCGGAAGATGAATATTATTTGGGATTACAAGAGCCGTATAAAGCCAAGAACGCACCTCTCGAAAGTTTGGAAGAATTGCTTCTGATCAAGGGAATGACGCCGGGGCTCTATGCGCAGCTTGAGGATTTTCTAACCATTTATCCTAAGGCGACAACGGGATTAAAAGTGAATGTCCACACGGCTTCGCAGACTGTTTTACGGGCTCTTTTTCGCAGCGTCGTTGGTCCGGCCACCAATACGATCGAGGATGATGCCGATAGCTTGGCGGCCAAAATTGTTATGTTTCGACGGGGAATCGATGGCGTGGAGGGAACGCCGGATGACCGTCAAGTGGATTCAAACGAAATGAACCTGAATGCCAAGGAACGCACGATTTTTCTGGCTACGCGCGGATATATGACCGATACGTCTCGCTATATCAAAGTGCAGGTCCGCGGCATTGATCAAGACTCCGGCATCGGGACGGATATGGTCGCTATTGTGGACCGGGACGATTTAACCATTGTTGGTTGGAAACGGAACTGATTGATGAAAGCCAAATCCATTGCTTCGGTTGAAATTACCGATACCCATATTAAGCTTGTTCAGGCCACGGCAGGCCATGCGCCTTCCGTTATAATCCACGCGGATGCCAGGCCCATCATCCAAAAATCAGACGAAGAAATTTCCAAATTGCTTTCCGCGATGATCGCGACCGCAAAAATCAAGACGGATCCTTTTATCGCGGCTGTTCCCCGGCGCCTTATCATCTTAAGAAATATTTCGCTGCCGGCTCATGCCGATCAGGAAATTGAAAAAATGGTTCACTTGCAGGTCTCGCAGCAGATTCCCTATCCTAAGGAAGATGTGATCCTTGATTACAATGTCCTGAGCAAAGAATCATCGGGTTATTCCAAGGTTCTCGTGATCGCCGTGCATAAAGAGGTGGTCAATCGCTATCTGAAGATTTTTGCGGCTAGCGGTCTTCCTCTTCATAAATTGACGGTGAGCTCGGACGGTCTCTTGGGCTGGCATCTTTTCCGTGAGCAGCGATTGAGGGTCAAAAAGAGTCTGCCGACGGCTGTAATCAATGTGGATGCGACGGATACGGAAATTTGTTTTTGCCATCGCCAAAAGCTTACCTTTGCGCGCAGCATTCATTTTGGGTCGAAAGATCTGACGCAGGAGAATATCAAGGCCTTCATCGAGCAGATCGGCTTGACGATGATGACGTACACCAAAGAAGAAATCGGAGAAGACATTGAGAAAATTGTGGTTATTTCTAACGCGCCAAGCGCAACGGACGTCAAAGAGAAATTGAGCGAGGAATACAGAGTCCATGTGGAGACGGCCGATCCCTTTGAACAAATGGCGACTAAGCGTCATTTTCATTTGCCTTTGATTTTCACGGAGGATGGACTATCGAGCGCGGTGAATTTAGGCCTTGTCCTTTTCGGACAGAAAAAGTTGATGAATTTACTGCCAGCTGAAGTGGCCAGTTCCCGAGAACTCAAGAAAAGGAAGCGAGAATGGATTAAATTTCTTATCTTGTTCTTTCTTGCCTTTTTCTTAAGCGTCGGTGTTTTCGGTGTTCAACTTTATGAGAATAAGGTTTATCTTCAGGAGCTCGAAAGTGCTCTTGAGCAAAGAGAACCTCTGGTTAAAAGCGTCCAGGAGAAAATGAAGCGCACCGCACTGATTCAAGAAAGACTGAAACCCGGCTTTTCTGTCATGGATATCATTAGCGCGCTTTATCGGTTTACGCCTCCGGATGTATCCTACAGTCAGATCGCTATTTCTGACGACGGATCGATGACATTGCAGGGCGTGGCTGAGGCCAGCGCCAGTGTGAACACGCTTCAAAACAATCTTGTCGCGTCCGCTTTATTTGAGAACGTGACCCTTCAATATGTGACAAAGCGCAGAGTGTATAAGGGTGAACTGACGGATTTTAAAATAGCCTGTAAACTGAATAGACTGACGAAATGAAAACAGGACTGATTAAACCTTTGTCGAGAAGAGAAAAGAATATCCTGGGTCTTTGCCTTCTTTTGATCTTCATTTATATGAGTGTTCATTTTGTCTTTCGGCCGATGAATGATCAAACCAAGCGCCTGGAGAAGCGTGCGGCTGAGAAAGAAGGAGATCTTCGTAAGGCCTTGAGAATCTTGCGTAAGCAAAAAGCGGTCGAATCTCAGTATGCGCAAGTCGTCGCACTCATTATGCAAAAGAACTCCGATGAACAAGAAATGGCCTCGATTTTGTCCGAAATCGAATCTGTGGCTACGGAAGTGGATATGCGTTTGTCTGATATGAAACCCAAAAAGATTAAAGAGATCGATTTTTATCATCATTTCTCTGTGAGCCTCTCGGTGGAAGGAGAGCTCGAGACGATTGCCCAATTTATTCATTTGCTTGAAAGCCCGCCGCATCAATTTACCATGGATGACGTCCGGTTCGAGAAGAGATCTTTAAGGACGTCCAATATCAAATGTCAGCTGACATTGAGCCGGATTCTCTTACCCACCTAAATCGTTCCCATATAGATGATTAAATTATTGACAGAATGGGAGAATTGCAGCAAAATAGACATAACTCTCTGGGTAGAGAGTTATCCATAAGTATTTGTGATAAATCGACCCAATTCTCATTTAAGCAAATGCAATTATAATATTTCAACATTTCTCAATAAACTCTTATGCCGACCATAAAAAAAATCTATCTTCTCAAAGACTTATCAAGGGCCACGGGACATTCTACTTACACATTGAAATACTATCTTCAGCTAGGCTTATTTAAAGAGATTGGGCGTAGTCCGGAAACCAACTTTCGTTATTTTGACGATTCATCGATTCAAAAACTCAAGGAAATCCGTGGCATGAAAACACAGGGATTTTCTTTAAAAAAAATAAACGAAAGAATCCATGAAAGCCTATGAGTTATTATTCCGTCCTCCATTTAGAAACGGAACCGTTCTCGACCAGTCCTGACCCGCGCTTTTTCTATCATTCACGAGAGCATAAGACCGCACTGCAGCGCTTAGAAATTGCCATCAGGCTCAAAAGGGGCTTGAGCCTGATCTTAGGCGATGTCGGCACGGGAAAAACCACGCTTTCGCGAACTCTCTTTCAGCTCTTTAAGCAAGAAGAAGACAAGATCATATTCCACATGATTTTGCATCCTGACTTTCGAAGCGAGTATCAGTTTCTTTCCACCCTGACAAAAATGTTTGGTGTCAGCCCTTTCTTTCGCTCGACGATTGATCATAAGGAAGCCATCGAGCGCTATCTTTATCAAAAAGGCGTTGAAGAAAACCGAACCGTTGTTCTCTTAATCGATGAAGGGCAGAAGCTGACCCAGCCTTTCCTGGAAATACTTCGCACATTCTTGAATTATGAAACCAATGAGCAAAAGTTATTGCAGCTCATTATTCTTTCCCAGATGGAGCTTTTGGCTCGCGTTAAAAAAATACGCAATTTCATGGATCGTATCAACCTTAAATATATTATCAATCCGCTCGACGAGAACGAAACGAGAGAAATGATCGAGTTTCGCCTTAAGACCGCGGGATTTAACGGAGGGCGAAGTCTTTTTAGTTACGAGGCGATCAAGAAAATCTATGAACATACGCAAGGGTATCCCCGCAAAATCGCCCTGCTCTGTCACAATGCCCTGGAGTATTGCGTGATGGAAGAGCGGGAAGCGGTCTCAGCAGAATTAATCGATTTTCTTGTTAGCGAAGAGAAGAAATGGACTTAACCGATGCATGATGCCCTAACACCCGAGGAAAGACTTCTTAAGCATATCCGCAAGCAAGATGCGGGCAAGCCTGTTCCTAAGACCAAAGCCGACGCCGCTGAGCCTGGCAAATCCGCCAAAGACAGAAATCTGTTTCCGTCAATGGATCGGGCCTTGATCCTTCTTTCTTTTCTTTTGGCCGGATACATCGGTTATCAGCTTCTTTTAGATCGCAAAGATATCAATCCCCTTCTTGCGGAATCAAAGCAGGATGTTCCTCTCCAAGACGTGAAAATTTTGCTTCCGGAAGCCAAGCCATTTTCTGTCTATGCATCGGAGATCAGTCAAAGAAATATTTTCGAATCTCCTTTGGAGAGAGACAAAACCCAGACGCCCGTCACTCTGTCATCCAAAGCGGAATTGACGAAAAATTTGAGGTTAGTGGGCATTGTCTTGGCTGAAAACTCGGAGGCGATCATTGAAGACTTGGAGACGAAGAATACTGTTTTTCTGCACATCGGAGAAAGCATCCGCGGAGCTGTTTTAGAAGAAATTCAAGAAAGTAAAATTATCTTTACCATCGAAGACGAGAAGGTGGAATTAGCCCAATAACAGAGGTTATGGGGAACGGATTTTTAACACAGAGGTATATTATGAAAATAAAAACAATTTTATTCTTACTTTGTGGTTTTGTCTTAAGCTATTTACTTCTTGACTGCGAAGCGCAACAGCCAAAGCAAGATTATCGGATGACGATTGAAAATGTGCTCAACGACTTTGAAGGCAAGCTCAAAGACGAAGAGCAAAATCCGGCCTTGACGAACTCCGAAGAACTCCGCGAAGAGCCTGTGGAAGATTCCCAAAACAAGCCTGTCGGCAAGCCCGTGGAAATGCTGAAAAAGCCTTCCCAAGAGATTCCAGGCAAGCAAGAAAGAAAACTTGCTTCCCCAAAGGCAAACCAAGCCTCTTCTGATCAGGGATCTCTCTTGGAAACAAAAGAGACGGATCCTGGGCGCATACTTCTGGATGTCCTGGAACTCAAAGATATGGATATCGACGATGTTCTGAAACTGATTTCCAAAAAAAGCGGGCTCAACATTGTTAAGGGCCGCGATGTCAAAGGCCGCATCACGATTTACTTGAAAAATGTTGACGTTCGAGATGCCTTGCGCATTATTCTCGAATCCAATGACCTGGCTTACGCGGAAGACGGAAAAATTATCCGCGTCATGACCGCGAAGGATTATGAGCTCACCTACGGTCACCGCTTCGGCGAAAAAACAGAAATCCGCACCGTGCAGCTCAAGCACGCGTCGGCGGCCGATACCATTAACCTTTTGACGCAGGTCAAGGGCGTGGTGGGAAAGGTGATCGCGGACGAAAAATCCAACACGCTTGTCTTGATCGATACACCCGATAAGCTGGATTCCATGGAAGAGCTGATCCGGCAAATCGACGTGCCGATAGAGACGAAAGTGTTTGATCTCAGCTATGCGAACGCCGAGGAAATTGCCGGAAAAATCAACGAGGCCCTGACAAGAAATGTCGGCACCGTGAAATTCGACGCGCGCTCCAACAAAGTTTTTGTCACGGATACTCCTCAAAAACTCAAGGCCGTAGAAGAAATCATTAAGGCCTTTGACGAAAAACATAAGGAAGTTTCGATTGAGGCCAAAATCATCCAGCTGACTTTAAGCGACCAATACAAAATGGGCGTTGATTGGGAGGCCATTGTTTCGGATTACCATGCCTTGGATTTAACGGGGAGCTTCGATATTTTGACAAGCTCGGATAAGAAGGGAAAGCTGAGCGTCGGAACGATTTCCGCGGATGATTACACGGTCTTGATCGAAGCCCTCGATAGCGTCGGAACAACCAATATTCTTTCGAGCCCGAGCATCACGGTGATCAATAACGAAGAGGCCAAGATCCTGGTGGGGTCCACGGAACCCTATGTCACGACCACTACGACAACGCCCGCAAGCGGAGCCACCACAACCGCCGAAAGCGTCAATTTCATTGATGTCGGCGTAAAATTGTATGTGACACCGACGATTCACAATGATGGCTACATCACGATGCAGATCAAGCCGGAAGTCAGTTCCGTGACGCGGTTCTTGACAACGGGCAACAATAATACGATCCCTGTGGTCGAAACATCGGAAGCGGAAACAAAAGTGATGGTTAAAGACGGCGTCACCATCGTAATTGGCGGTCTCATTAAGGATGAAAAAATCGAAACCGTCAATAAAGTTCCCTTGCTGGGCGATATTCCGCTTTTGGGTTTGGCGTTTCGCAACAAAGACAAGTTATTGCGCAAAACGGAAATCATTATTTTCTTAACACCAAAAATTATTTCCGGCGACATCGAAACACAAAGACATTTTGGTTCCGGCACCTAATACTTGATATGAAAAAATTGATTTGGATTATTTTTGCGCTTGCTTGGATGACCCAGGGGTGCGCCACAGCGCCCTCGGTTGATCTTTCAACAGAAGAATTGTCCCTGAAGGATCTTTGTCAGCGTTACGGCATTCAATGGCAATTGGATAGTGTCAGCCAGGTCGTAAAATTAAACCGCGGTTCGCTGGAAGCCAAAGCCCTCGTAGGGAGCACCCGCGTTATTTTGGGGGATGAAAAAATTACCTTAAGCGCACCTGTCAGCCGGCAACGCGGGTCGGTGTATGTTCCCTATGATTTTAAAACCAAGGTGATTAATCGCCTGATCAAAGAGACTGGCACGGCGACTCAGCGATTTGGGATGGTTGTGATTGATGCGGGCCATGGGGGAAGGGATCCCGGAGCCACCGGCATCACGGGATTGGTTGAAAAAGATGTCAACTTGGAAATCGCCAGAAAAGTGAAAAGAATTCTTGAGAACAACGGGATTCGTGTCAAAATGACTCGCGACCGGGATGAATATCTGACGCTTGAAGAGCGCGCTCAACATGTTGATCCTTCCGAAGCGGATTTGTTCGTGAGTATCCACGCAAACGCAAGCACGTCCCGACGTTCGAGTGGTCTTGAGATTTATTGCCTTAAGGATCTGGACGACCGGCTCAAAAGAGAAATTCGCCAGGAAAAGATCTATCAGCCGGTTTTAAATTCCCTGGATAAAAGAAAAAACGACGAAACGCTGGATGAAATTCTTCTGGATATGCTCTACGCGCACAAGCAGGGCGAATCAGAGGCTTTGGCAAAAAATATCGCGGAGAAGATGGCGAAGGATTTAAATGCGGACAGCGGGAGCTGCCGAACGGCCGGTTTCGCTGTCTTGAAAAATACTCTTGTCCCGGCTATTTTGGTGGAAGTCGGTTATTTATCGAATAAAAAAGAAGAAGAGCTCTTAAGGACAGAATCTTACCGCCAAAAGGTGGCGGAGAGTTTAGCGCAAAGCATCTTACAGTATGTCAGAAAAACTCAATAAAAACTATGCCATCGGCGTTTTTGACTCGGGACTTGGGGGCTTGACGGTCGTCAAGGAATTGATCCGCCAACTGCCGCACGAGCACATTGTCTATTTTGGCGATACGGCGCGTGTTCCCTACGGAACCAAATCCAAAGAATCCATTCTTCGTTTTTCCAAAGAAAACACAAAATTACTTCTTCGCTATCATGTCAAGGCGATCGTGGTGGCCTGCAACACGTCGTCCTCGATTGCTGTCGCGGCTTTGCGCAAACAGTTTTCCGTTCCGATCATCGACGTTATTTATCCCGGTGCGCGTAAAGCCGTCGGTGTCACAAAAAACAAAACAATCGGCGTGATCGCAACGCAAGCGACCATCGCAAGTCAAGCGTATACCAAAAGGGTAAAAGGAATCAGCCCGAGAGTCCGCGTGATTGCTCAGGCTTGTCCGCTCTTTGTTCCGCTCGCCGAAGAAGGATGGTTCGATCATTCCGTAAGCCTGGCAGTCGCTCAAATGTACCTAAAGCCGTTAAAGGCAAAAAACATTGATACACTGATTTTGGGTTGCACGCATTATCCTCTTTTGGCTTCCGTGATTCAAAAAACGATGGGGCCGAAGGTTCATTTGATTGATTCCGCCAAAGAGGTGGCCTTGGAGGTCGAAAAACTTCTTGTTCAAAAAGATTTGATGCGCTCCCTAGCGACCAAGGGCCGGCATTTATTTCTGGTGAGCGATGAGCCTGATCATTTTCAAATTCTTGCCAGACGATTTCTCGGCCGAGCCATCAAAAACGTCAAGAGAGTGCCTCATGTTTGAGCTCGTGATCCGCGGTGAATTTGCCGCTTCTCATCGGATCAAAGGCCATAACGGTAAATGCAAAAATCTTCACGGGCACACCTGGAAGGTGGAGGCGGTTCTTTTGGCTTCGCGCTTGAATTCCATAGGCCTGACGGTTGATTTCAAAATTCTGAAAAAGACATTAGATACCTTTTTGGATCAGCTGGATCATTCCTATCTCAATGATTTGCCTTTTTTCAAGACAAAGAATCCTTCGACGGAAAATATCGCGAAATTTATTTTTGAGGGACTTGCGAAACAATTCCGTCCTCTACGTCTTAAGCAAGTGACGGTTTGGGAATCCGATCGCGCGGGCCTAACGTATTATTCCCGCAGGATATGAAAAAGAAAAAGAAAAAGAAAGCCGTTGTCTTGCTCTCCGGAGGCTTGGATTCGACGACAACGCTCTATGATGCCAAAGCCAAAGGTTATCGCGTTCGCGCGTTGATTTTTGATTACGGACAGAGACACAAAAAGGAAGTCCGGCAGGCCGAAAAAATAGCCCGTCTCGCGCGCTGTGAATATCGCGTGATTAAACTTCCGTTTTCCTGGAAAGGATCCGCTCTTTTAGACGGCAAGATGTCTTTGCCGCGCGGGAGGAATCTCAAAACGATTTCAAAAAAGAAGATTCCTTCCACGTACGTGCCGGCAAGAAACATTGTTTTTTTGAGTATCGCGGCCTCCGTCGCCGAGAGTTGGGGGGCGCGGAAAATATTTATCGGCGCGAATGCCCGGGATTATTCCGGATATCCCGACTGCCGGCCGGAATTTTTTCGGGCCTTTGCGGCGGTTCTCACCCGGGGAACGAAATCCGGAGTTGAACACAAGGCCATCAAAATCGAAACTCCGCTCATTCACAAGACCAAAGAACAAATTATTCGCATGGGCAGGCGGTTGGGCGTGCCGTATCAGCTGACATGGTCCTGTTATCGGGGCGGCCAAAGGCCCTGCGGCACCTGCGACAGCTGTCTGCTGCGCCAAAAAGGGTTCGCACAATTGAATCTCAAGGATCCGGTATTGACATGAAAGCCAAAATCACGGAAGTATTCGAATCCATTCAAGGGGAAGGCAAGTATACGGGCCAGCGCCAGATTTTTGTCCGCTTTTTCGGTTGCAATATGGATTGCGTGTGGTGTGATACACCCTTATCGGGGAATCACGCGGACGCTCATTATCAAGAGTTTGACCTCCAGGAATTATTCAATTACGTTTGCTCTTTTACACGTGATATCCACAGCATCAGCCTGACCGGCGGCGAACCGCTTCTGCAGAAAAATTTTCTGAAAGAATTTTTAAGGTCTTTGAAGGCGAACAATTTTACAACGTATCTGGAAACAAACGGCGTCCTTCACGAAGAGCTCAAAGACCTGCTGGACGACGTGGATATCATTGCGATGGATTTGAAGATGCCCACTTCGACGCGAAGACGGGCGTGGTGGGCCGAGCATGAAGAATTTTTGAAGATCGCCTGCGCCAAAGAAGTCTTTGTCAAGGCCGTTATTTCGCTTAAAACCACTGAAGAGGATTTTATGCGCTCTGTGCGGTTGGTCGCGAAGATTGATCCAAAAATACTTTATATCATTCAGCCGAATTATCTGGATTTGGAGAAAAATATTTTGGACAAATGTTTACAATTTCAGGAAGAGGGCTTAAGCCTCCTTGCCAATATCAAAGTCATGCCGCAGATGCATAAACTGATCGGCGTCAGATAGGAACAATGAAGAATAAAAAGACATACGAAGGGCTGCAGGACAAGATCCGCTCGCTCAAAACACCCGCGATTGACGTCTGGGAAAATAAATATCCGGACCGGGACTATAGGGTTCATGTGTCGATTCCGGAATTTACCTGCATTTGCCCGAAGACCGGCCTGCCGGACTTTGCCGTAATCACCATCGATTACAAACCAGGGAAGACATGCCTTGAGCTCAAATCGCTCAAGATGTATACAATTTTTTACCGCAATATCGGTATTTTTCATGAACACCTGACCAACAAAATTCTTGATGATTGCGTGAAGGCCTGCCGGCCGCGGTGGATGAGAATCGAGGTCATTATGAATCCGAGGGGCGGCATTCAGACGACTGTTGTGGCCGAGTATCCACAGATTCGGAAAAAACGATAAATTTGAAATCGTTTTTAGACATTATCTAAACGCGGATTCACGCAAATCCAACGCAGATGTTCGCAGATTTATTTCCTGAATTATCTGCGATAATCTGCCCGCCTCGGCTCTCGCCTCAGCGAGGCCGGGCGTTTGATCCGCGATGATCTGCGTTTAAAATGTTTAACATCTTTCTTCTTTGTAATTATTTCTAAAGAAAGGATTAATATGATACGACAAGACGGACGCGCTCTGGATAAACTGCGCAAAATCAAAATTACCAAAAACTATTCAAAATACGCGGAAGGCTCCTGCCTGATCGAATGCGGGGATACCCGCGTGGTCTGCACGGCAACCGTCGAGGAATTTGTCCCGCACTTTCTGAAAAACACCGGTTCCGGCTGGGTCACGGCCGAATACGGAATGCTGCCGCGCTCCTGCGAATCGAGAATTTTGCGCGACAAACCCTCGGGACGCCGCTACGAAATTCAGCGCCTCATCGGCCGGTCGCTGCGCAGTGTCGTGGATATGGGCCGATTGGGTGAGCGCACGATCAAAATTGACTGCGATGTCCTTCAGGCCGACGGCGGCACGCGCACGGCCTCGATTACGGGCGGTTTTATCGCTTTAGCCGAAGCGCTTTTAGCGCAGAAGAAAAAAGGCACCGTGCCTCAGCTGCCCTTAACCGATTATGTGGCGGCGATCAGCGTCGGGCTGGTGGATGAAAAAATATTATTGGATTTGACGTACGACGAAGATTCAAAGGCCGATACCGACATGAACGTTGTCATGCTCGGGGACGGTAAATTCATCGAGGTCCAAGGAACCGCCGAAGGCCGCGCCTTCACCAAAAGCCAGATGGACAAACTCCTCGACGTGGCCAAAAACGGCATCGAAGAGTTAATTGCCCTGCAGAAAAAGACTCTCGGAGAACTCGTCTTGTGAATTCTCCAAGAAGACCAAAGAGTTAATATATTTTCCTCTCGCTCGCTATGGCGCGTTCAATAGCATATAAGTGATCCTATGAAAAACGGACTATTGATTTTAACACTATCGTTGTTTTTGATGATTCCTTCGACAGCCTTTGCCGGCGATGGGTTGCCCCGCAGCTTTTCAGAGGATTTTGACCGTCTTTTTCTTTCCAAAGAGCCTGTTCTCTATTGTGATAATTTTCGTTTGCTTCGGGAAGTCCCTGAGTCGGAGGGCTTATCCAAGGCAGAAAGGGATTTGCTCCGTCAGAAACTAAAAACATTTCTACTGGCCAGCCAGTCGCAAGAAAGAGCTTCCTCCAGGGATTATGTATTTACGTCGGATTGCACTCCTCCCGGAGTGGCCAGCCCGATCGCCTTCCTAAGGCTTGAAAGTGTGTCTCTTCTAGGCCGGGTTGGCGAAAAAGGAGATATCCCTTTTATCGAAAGCCTGGATCAAGGACCGGATAACGGGTTTAATCATCCATTTTTTAAAGACGAATGCAGAAAAGCAATCGAAAATATTCGTCTTTCCCCGGAAGAAGAGCTTTCTTTGCTGCGGAAAAAAATATCAGACATGGGAAATCGTTGCACGCCCCAGAAAGGAACTTCGAAAGAAGAAGTGGAAAGAGTTTTCGGAGCAGGCGAAGAATCGATGTTTGATACCTTCCCCTCTCGACCCGAGGGCAGCGCATATTATATTTACAATTTTTGTAAAGATGGGATTTTGCATGTCGTTTACTTAAATGATTTGGCGTGGAGGGCTCATTTTGAGGATTATTTTACTGTCCAACAACGAGAAAAACGTCCTCCCATTGAAGAGCTTATAAGAGAGGCTCGAGGCAGGCTCCGACAAATGGAAATTATATACTCGGCCTATTTAGAAAGAATTCAAGATCTTTCACTGGCTCAATCTCTTGCGCTTACTATCCAATGCGATAAGAAGGCATATGATTTTAACGAAGAGATTACCTTCTGGCTCACATTAAAGAATTTATCTTCGCAAACGATACAAGACGTTCCGCGGCTCCTATGGTCTTCTCGAATCATATTTGACGGTGAAGAATATACCCGCCCGCATGGAAAAGATTGGAGCGCTCCTCCTTGGAGCGGTCCCGCGAAGATTCGGCCGAATGCAGAAATTGGTTTTGGCCTCGGGCTATCGGATTACGAAGTTCCCAAGGATAAGTTGACAGCCGGTCAGCACCACATGGCTGTCAAAATCAAAGGAATCACTTCCAACACCATTACCGTAGAGGTTGCCGGGAAAACAGAAAAGAAAAATCAGCCCCTTGCGCTCACCATCCAATCGGACAAGCCGGTGTATGAGGCGGGGGAGCCTATCCTTATTAAATATAGCCTTAAGAACAATGCTCCAGAATCAATGAAAATATTAGCTTATGGAGGAAATTTCGGATTTCAATTCGGTAATCCTTTTAGCGTCAAAGATTCTAAGGATAATATTTTGCTATACACAGGGCTTATGAAACAAAGGCCAGAACCCACAGAAGAAGATTATGTTACTATGAAACCGGGAGATATTTTAGAAAATGAGTATAGACTGGATTTGTTCTATGATATGACGAAACCTTCAACATATTCCGTAGGATGCAATGAATGGCAACTCGACATGCTTTCTGATACTGGTATAGCCTCCAACACCATCCAGATAGAGGTGGTGGATAATGGACTTTCTTTGGATATAGATAAGGTGAGGGCAGACTTTGCGGCGTTAAAAAAGAAATGGGAAATTGAAGAAGAGCAGAACAGGCATCGTTCGGATGATGTGTCCTATTGGCAAGGAGAAGCAGGTCAAGCCATTCTTGCAATGGGAAAAAAGGCTCTTCCTTTCGTGATGGAAGAAATTAAACAAGGCAATCTTCTTTATAATTGGGCTGCATGGCAGATTACTGGGATACGCATGAATGGCAAACCATCTGGAAGCGCGCAAGATGTAAGTCAAAACTGGATTCGTTGGTGGGAAGAAAACAAGAATCATTCTGAATGGAATATTTTTATTTCCCAAGCGGTAAAAGAGAAAAAAGATTTAACCGGGGAAGAAGCCATGGATATGGCTCAACAAGCCCTCGGGAATTTGACTAAAGACGCAGAGAGATATTATTTTAAAGATATTAGAGAAATCAAGAGGGATGAGCGGGATATTTGGTTTGCGACCTTTGATTTAAAAGAGAAATTGAAACAGATGAGAGATAAAAGGGCACAGACAGCAGGAGGTGAAGTTTTTATTTCTATAGATAAAAAGACTGGAGAAGTATCTGTCGGATACGGAGACTAATGAAGCGGCAAATAGACTTCCTCAAAGGAGCAGTTTAGATGAGAAAGATAATATTAATTATTATTCTATCATTCACAGTAGTATCAATTGGTTATTGCCAAGAGAATTTAGCACCCCAAGAGGAGCTAGTTTTGCTCCGCAAGAAAATTGCCGAGATTGAGAGTCAATGTACGCCTCAAAAAGGAACCCCAAAAGAAGAAGTTGAAAGAATTTTTGGGAAAGGTAAACCTGCTCATATTGGAAAATTGCCTGATTATACCGTTACTCCCGACAGCCCCAATCGTTCTTATGAACTTTGTAAAGATGGCGTGCTTTTGGTTCATTATAAGGACTGGAGGGTTCAATGGGCACATTATATTGATCCCTATTCAGTTAAGGGACGATTTAAAAAACCTTCTATTGAAGAGCAACTACAAGAAGCGAGGCCAAGACTTAAGCAACTAGAAACAATTCAAGTAGCTTATCTTAAAAGAATTAATGAACTCAATAAACCCCTCCAACTCACCATCAAATCAGATAAGCAGGTGTATGAATTAGGGGAGGAGATTATACTCTTTGCTGAATTCAAAAATACATCTGATGAGCCAATCAAAACAGCTGATTACTATAAACCAGGGCCGATAAGTTTTTACTTCAAAAATGAATCTGACCAAAGGTATTGCAAATTATCATTTATTGATTTATTAAGAAGAATAATGTCTGTTGAATTCGCTGCTGGGCAATCTGACAAACAAGGGCCATATAACTTGGATTTATTAAAAGGAGATAGCTATAAGCTTTATACGGGTGATGAAAATTATAGAATCATTGGGATGCTTAACTTATATATGGTCGATGGCAATCTTACCTCCAACACCATACAGATAGAGGTGGTGAAGAAGGGAAGTATAAATATATCGCCTAATAAATTTTGCCAAAGCAATGAAGATTGTAAATGGATAAGGGATTTCTGCGGTTGCCAGGATCTCTGTTTAAATAAGTTCGTCGAGATAGAAAATTGCCCTGAAAATTATGAAAAGTGTAAATTTGGCGGTTTTGATACATTAATATGCTACTGTGAGAATAATCAATGCGTCCAAGGCCCGAGAGAGTAAAGGAGCAGTTTAGATGAAAAAGATAATATTATTCATTATCCTATCATTCTTAACAGCATCAGTCGCTTATTGCCAAGACCAGCCTCTACAAATTACTATCAAATCAAATAAGCAAGTGTATGAGGTGGGGGAGGAAATTTTGATTGAATTAAAAGTAGTGAATATCGGCAATAAAGAAGCGATGGTTCTAAAAGATATTTTATGGCAAGAGGATGCGTTGTTTTCTTTAAGAAAAATAACAGATTCGAAATTTATTGATATTCCATTAACTATAAAAGAGCCGACACGAACAGGGCTTTACGAGCACGATTTTCAATTATTAGCCTCGAAAGAGAGCGTTCAATTTGAAAATACCGTCCTAAATTATTATATTGGTAACGACACAATATTGCCAGCAGGAACTTACCAGATTACAGTTAGCTATCGCCTATCTCTCAATGCCAAGAAGCTTAGTGATAAAATATTTACAGGTACCTTAATCTCCAACGCCATCCAGATAGAGGTGGTGGGGAAAGAATCATCAGAAAAGCTACCACACATGATGGAGGGTTGGGATTTATATAGCTGGGAGATAGGCAATGAATGGTATTTTACTCTTATTCCAGGCACTAATCGTTTGAAATCTTATGAAGATTTTGTCAAAGCAAAATCCGAATTCGTGGGACACAATACTTGATTGTTCATTTAAGCACCAGTTAGATCAAAATCTAATCTTTCATCTGCTAAAAACGTACGATAATCGTTGATGAACCGGCCCTTTTGTTGCAACCAATTAAAATCATTTGGTTTGCAACAAAATAAACCTTCGTGGACGGTTATGTGTAGTTTCGAACTTTATGTTCTTCCCTTTTAAATATTCCTTGTAAATTAATTATTAATGCAGTATACTTTTGTATATACAAAAGGTTATATATGCAAGAGCCAATAAAAGAGTTTAGATGGGACATGCTTAAGAGCCAAAGGCTTAAAAGAACAAGAGGCGCCTCATTTGAAGATATTATCAGCAATTCAAAGATTTTGGATATTATCAATCATCCACAACGTGCGGACCAAAGAATGTTAGTTTGTTGGTATAAAAATTATGTTTGGCTTGTGCCTTTTGTTGTGGAGGAAGAGTTTTATTTCTTAAAAACTCTTTATGCAAGCAGAAAATTAACTAAGATTTATAAAAAAGGGGAACTGTTATGAGAAATATAAAATTAACACCTGAAGAAAAAAGAATTGAAGATGCTCTTATAAGAGGCGAGTATAAAAAAGTATCACAAAAAGAATTTGATGAGATTGCACAAGCGATAGAACGCAGGAAAAAAGATACTGTCTTAAATATAAGAGTAAATAGCTATGATTTGGAAAGTATAAAGCAAAAAGCTAAAAGATACGGAGTAAAGTATCAGACTTTTATTTCTGAGTTTATCCATAAATTAGCTAAAGGTTAATTAAACTAGTTCTAAAATCGTTGATAAAGCGACTCTTTTCTCGCAAGTGATTGTTATCATTTGATTTGCCAAGAAAATAGCCCTGACGAGACGTTATGCATAGTTTCGAACTCTAATTATCCTTCACAGCGTAATTATTGCTTTTATTTTGTGTTTCAGCGGATTTGCCCTTGCGGACTACGAAGCTTCAAACCGTGTCTATGTTAAATCTTCTGAATATGGCCGTTTGTATGCTAAATGCATTCCGGATGAGCCGTACGGCTCTAATAAAGGCAAAACATTGATCTTTCTGTTAACCCCAAAGACGGTACCGAGCAGCTTATTACCACTTATGATTGGTATTCTCAAGAAATATATCTTTTACACAATGGCGCCTTAGTGAGAATGGGCCCTTGGGCGCGCGGCCGCAAAGCGAATAAAGAGGATCTAGCCATTGGTTTCTACAGTGGAGGTCTTACGCTTAAAGAATACTCCACATTAGATATTGCGAGTAGCGAGGATAATGTATGGACAAGCGTATCTCATTACCGTGTCTTTGATAAAATCCTGGGATTTCGTATAGAAGGCGGAGATGATGCCATTTTAGATAATGAATATTTCGTCTTTGAGGCAGAGACGATTGACGGCCGAAAGCTTGTCTTTAATGTGCGCTCTGGAGCAATTCAAACTACTCAATCACCCGTAGAAAAATCATTTAAAGACAAATTTGAGCAAATAAATGCTGGAATGACCAGAGAAGAAGTGCGAAAGCTTTTAGGCGTCCCCAATAGAACTTCCGATGCCATTGTTCCGGATGGACCCTTTTAGGGACCCCAAGAAGGGTTGCTTAATATTCTCGGTCCCCAAAAAGCATATGAAGAATGGGAATATATCGACGGAAAAAAGACTTACCTGGTATGGTTTAGCGCGAAAGATGACAAGCCTAAAAAAGAATGGAAGGTCGTTGCTAAGGCCTCATATCCGACAGACGCAGTGTTTTAAGTCAGCGGGATTTCCTCTCCTATAAATGCGGGGGAATTTGTTGTTCAAATGAACGACCATATCGGTAATTTTATAGAATCTTGCGGCGAAGAGGAAATAAATCTTGGAAATGTTTTTGATGCCCATTGCCCTTGCATCTGTTGCAAGAAACCCTGAAGTGCGGTTATCAAAGAAGAAGAATTGACGTCAAAGTCTATCAATGGGAGTGAAAGGACAGAAATGAAAGAACTCATCGTTGCCACCCGCAACAAGAAGAAACTTCAAGAGATCAGGGTGCTTTTGGCGGATATGGATTTAGCCATTACCTCTTTGGCGGATTATCCGGATTTGCCCCAAATCGAAGAAGACGGAAAGACCTTCACTCAAAACGCTATTAAGAAAGCCGCTTCGATTGCCATGGCCACAAAAAAGCTTACTATGGGAGAGGATTCGGGGCTTGAGGTCAAGGCCTTAGGGAACGCACCCGGCGTTTATTCGGCGAGATTTTCCGGCGCGAACGCAAATGACAAAAAAAATAATGCCAAACTCTTGCGTTCCCTCAAAGATGTTCCTCTTAAAAAAAGACAGGCCCGCTATCGATGTCACGTTGCTCTTGCCGACGCGCACGGCCTCATTGATGTGGTCAGCGCCAGCTGCAGCGGCCTGATCGCTTCAAAATCAAAAGGAAAAAACGGATTCGGTTACGATCCCCTCTTTATCATCCCGCGGTTTCAAAAAACTTTTGGCGAGCTAGATCCTGTCATCAAAGCCAGAATCAGCCACCGGTCCCGCGCCCTCAAGAAATTCAAAAAGGTTATTCAAAAATATTTTGAAGGGTATCGAGGATAAAATCTCCGGCCCGCTTGATGACATCGACGGACTCAGGGATCACCAGGTACCTGGGTTCTTTGAGTGTTCCGGTGAGGCGAATGGTGAGATAATTATCGGTTTGGGTGAGGACGGCCGTAATGATTTTCTTCAAAGACTCCGAACGCGCGATGGTTTCTTCGCTGAAGCGCGAGAAAAGATAGAAATTCAGATTTCCCGCAAAATCCAACCATCCCCGGCAAAGCATCGTCATGGGCCGGCTTTTGAGCTCAAGATCGTCGATCAAAATCCGTTGCTTTTCGATGACAAAATTTCCGGCGGCGTCTTTAAATGTAATATCGGCGTATTCGGGAATCAACAGAAATTTTCCAAAATTATCCAGAAGATTAAGTCTCCAGAGGCGGCCGTCCCGGATGGCCGCGGACCCGTTACCCCGCAGGGTGTCCGGTTCTTTGAGAAGACCGGCGAGGGACGTTTGTCCGGAGAGGATTCCCTGAAATTCTTTGTCTTTTAAATTCAAATCCTTTTTGAGTTCGCCCAAGTCCACCTTTTCAACTTCGAGAACAGCTGAAACAGGGATATCTTTTTGCGCAAGATCAAAAGAAGATTTGAGCACAATGCTTCCTTTATAGGCTGTCGCGAGCAAATCCAGCTGATGAAAGTTGGAGCTCAAGGGTTCGAGTTTCATATTGCTGATCTTCGCTTTGTATCCGTTTAAAGAGATTTCCGGGCTTTTGACAACGGCTGAGATTTGCCAATGCGGCCAATCGTTGACTTGACCGATGAAGGAACCGGAAATAGAGCAAATCCCTTTTGGCGCAAGGGCTTTAAAACGATCCTCTTGCCCGGGAAAAAGCTGACCGAGGTCTGCAAGATCAACATTCAAGTCGCCGGCCAAATCTAGCTGGATATCATCACTCGGATAACGGACATACCCTTGAACGTCAAAGGTTGAATTGTAGTAATTTCCCAAAAGCGAAGTGATGTTAAAGGCATTCCTCAAAATATCAAGATCCGCTGAAAGATTTAAATGATCCGACGTGAGGGTTGTCTGGAGCTTCGGCTTTTCAAATCTTTTCATTGAGCCGTTGAGCAAATATTTCGTGTCTTTGAAGTTGAGCGAAAAATTATTCCAACTCAGGCGATTATTGGCGTATTCAAGCTCACCGGCGATTTTTGTTAAAGGGGCGGGCAGCTTGGATGCCGCGAGGGAGGCATTGCGGATGAGCGCCTTGGCCTGGATCACGGGGACTATTTTGGGAACATCGGGCGCGCCGTCGTAAGAAAACGAAACTTGCGCCTCTCCCGACAAATCGATGCGCTCTTTTGTGAATATTTCGGGAAAAAACGCCGCCAAATTTTTCAAATCGACTTCGGATTTTGCCTCAAAACGTATGTATGGTTTTTTAAGATCCTCAATAGCGGCCGAGGAATGAATCAGGGTATCGTACATCTGAAAAGACAAATCTTTCCAAGTGATTTTGTTTTGTGAATATTTGACGCCGCCCGCGATATCGGAAAGCAAAGCAGGAAGCCTTTTGGCTTTGAGCGTTCCTTTTTCAATTTGAGCGACGAGATCGATGGAAGGAGTCGGAGATTTGGCCGGATCGATTTTATAATTCACGTTGAGTGCGGCCAGCCCGGAGGTTTCGATCTGCTCTTTCTTGAAAAAGTCCGGAAAGAAAATGTTGAGCTTCGGAAGCTCGATGGAAGAGTTAAGCGTTGCCTCGATGATCGGATTCTGGAAATTACGCAGGGTGCCGTTGAGTTCAAAGAGCGTATCGATGGTTTTGCCTTTTAGGGACTCGGCCGTCAGCTCGTTTTCTTTAAAATAGAGGATTCCCTTGATATCCGTGACGGTATCAACAATCGGGATTCCCGCAAGACGGCCTTGTCTGGGCCGAACAGCGCCTTGATAAATCAATTTCTTCTCACGCGTTGGATCAAAGTCCAAATCAAATCGGACCGTGGGGTTGCCGGTAAATGTCCACTTGTCATCAAAAGTTGCCTGAAGATCTTTGATAGAAGAAATGCTGTTAACTTTGACATGATGGTTTTGATAGCGGACGACAAGGTCGCTTGTGTCCATGAAGGCATGATCCAGACGGACGCGCGAAAGATCAAAATAGAGCGACAAGTATTTAACTAAATTGATATTCTTAATATGGACTTCGCTATTCACTTGTTGTGACAAAGGATCAAAATCGCCCGACGCCGTCAGATAAGAAAGCTTCTCCTTGCTGCGGCCCGCTTCCAGCGAGAACGACGCGCGTTTTTTAAGCAGCAAATTTGCTTTGATGTTGACATTTTCGATCAATTCGCCGTATTCGGGATAAAGCATTCGATCCGTGATCTGGATAGCCGAATCCGTAACGGACAAACGCCCCAGGATCAAAGACGGCAGGGTTGTTTTTTTGTCTTTCTCGCCGGCCGGCAATAAATCGCTAAAGTTCCATCCGCTTTGTTTTTTGCGGATCAAGCGGATATAAACGCGGTCCAGCGACAAAGAAGGAATAACGATATTGCGATTCTGCAAGAAGGATAAAAACAGGACATTAAAAGAGATCCGGTCGACATGAAGAAAAATGTCTTTTCTGGACGCGTCTTCAAATATAATGAGATGACGCAGATCAAAACCTTTAATCGGGTTGAATTTGAGGGATTCGATGCTCACCGGGCGCCTGAGGATCCGTTCGGCCTTTTGGATTACCATTTGCTTCAGGCGGATGGGAAAGTACGTCTTCTTCGCATAGAAAAGAAGAGCGAGAACAATCGCCGTAAGGGCCGTTAGAAAAAGGAAGAACCTTCGCATATCAGATATTATATCGGAATTCGCTGGAATCAAGAAGAAAGTTCATAACAAAATTTGCACTCGGCCTAAAGGGCGTGGTATACTAGGCTGGTTTTTAGCTCGATTAGTTCCTGCCATTTCTCGGGGCGTAGCGCAGCTTGCCCGCCACTAAAACGTTGGCGGGCATCCGCCGACGATTTAATGGCGGATGGCTTTGTTTAAGAAAATGTATGTTTACATTATTAGAAGCAAGAAGATTGGCCGACTTTATATCGGTACAGCGAAAAATGTCAGTGTAAGGTTGCAGCAGCATAACAGAGGGGAGAATGAGTCAACGAAAGCATACAGACCGTGGGAATTAGTTAGAAAAGAAGAATATTTAAATTAGGACTTTCGCGTTTCAAGATAAAAAGGCCATAATGGCCGAACGAGCGATAGACCATTTTTGTTGATACCAAGAAAGACCCGTTTTAATGCGTTGCCATTCTAATTTTATGAAGGCCAAAAACGCACACAAAATATGA
>JBDRMG010000063.1:0-35972 GCA_043812495.1 Candidatus Omnitrophota bacterium
CTTCGTTTCATGTTTGAGCTTCGTAGAGTTCTACTTTCGCCTTTCCGCCCAAAATCTTTGATTTTGGGCGAGATCTCGCCCTGCTTTGCAGGGCGGACATCCCCGTGGCAAGCCACGGGGTATTCGGCGAAGTAGAATAAACTCTTTGTGATATAGACAGGACTATAATCTCTCTGAGATATCAATTTTTGAGCATTTCCTGCAACAGTCATGGGCATAAATCTAATCAAAAGAAGACATCCATTCGATAATTCAATTTTTGTTATTGAGCCATCTGTCTTAACAGGTTGTGGTTGATCTATGAGTGCTTGTGCTTTTAAGGTTTCCATGAGTATCAGAAGACTATCATCATTTTTAAAATTTGTTAATTGCACTAAAACCTTTTGATGCTCAGGAAAGGTCTTGCGCTCTGCCCAGATGAAGTTCATTATACAATCCACCGTTATTCCTGCCTCCCGATGCCCTTTGTCCCAACTGACAATAAAATTAGTTGCTCCTTGAACCATTCGATTGCCCATAGCTCTTTTCGTTTGACGAAGAATATCTTCTGCGTTCTGAGAACTATCCGCAAATGCACAATTCGTAATGATGTTTCGTACAGTCAAGTAACGTGATGCCCGCACGCCACCTAAGACGCCAAAGATAAATGGCTTATGATAAAAGGTCTCTCCGATGCAGAAGGACAAACGATGTACCCCCAATTGATCCGCATCTTTCAACATCGAGAGAACTTTGGGTATATTTCGCGTTAGATAGGCACAAAATGATTCTGCTTGCAAGCAATGAATACAGCCTTGACCGCACAGATCAGGACCCATCAATAAAACTCTTGGCTGATAAACAGGTCCCGTTATATATTCGGCATTGGCCAGTCTTATTGGGCGCAAAGGAGAATCTCTCAATTGGACTAATCCAAAAACCGCCGGCAGACTCAAACCGGCCAAAAGATGGGCGATATCCCCGAGCATCTCCGCGCCCGAAAGAAGCGCGCAGCTGAGAGTTACCTCTTCTTTCGATTTGTCAGCGCGTTTCTGTCTCTTGAGACTATGGTAACGCTCCTTTCTAATTTGATTCTCTTTTCTAAGCTCTTCTCCGATAATATCTAATACGTCATAACTTAAAACGAAACCTGCAAGATCCACCTCGCCTAAAGCACTTAGCCAACCCACCAGGACTCTTTTCTGCTCAGGTTCAAGCCTATCCGTTCGACGAATGATGTTAAGTAATACTTCCTTAGCATGAAAATCCCCTGATGGATCGGATGGCCTCCATCCAAACGTTTTAGAATACTCCCGGGTCAAAGATTCCGACTGTAGTAATTCCACATACATATTTTTATAAAGCGCCTGTCTTATATATGGATAAAATGGTCCGTGTTCTTGTTTTCGATAAAGCAATGTATACCGAATAAGGGTATTTTTAGCCAATTTCTCCATTAATCCTTGATGCGTTGTCGGTCTTAGTTCATAAAACTCTTCTACGCATTCATCGATAAGACTTGTCAATAAACGAATGACGAAACCAACGGCTGCTGCATTCGGTTTTTTCATTTCCTGAATAAGTTTTATGAAATTATCATTCTGGATATACTGAGGATTTTGCCCAAGCAGATCCCCAAACTTTTTCAAGCGATTTTCATTGGCTGTATGCACCAGAGCATCATTAATGAATAATTTGTAAAGACACAAGTCTTTTGCTTTCCCTAAGGTGCTTGCGTGACCTAGAACCGGCGCACGGCCGCCTTTCGGATCATGGACAAGACCATAGATCACGTAATCATCACGATATTCTGACTCAAAAACAACAACGCGCGGACACATCGGTTTAAAAAGTTCTGAAGAAATATCATAAAAGGTCAGCGGCTTGAGTTCTCCAAAATTCACTCCGGCAACATAAAGATTTTCTGAGGATGGGGCAGGGAGTCTTACACAAAGAGAGCCGGCATGGTTTAATCCATTTCGATACTGTGAAAGAAAGCGAACCATCGCCTGTCTTTCAGGGATTTCCTCAATCTTCTTTTGCAGTTTTTCTTTGGCCTCTTTGAGTGTCTGGCCGCTTGCGAGAGTAGGACAATGCTTATCTTTGGTCTTTGGCACACCCACGGTATCATAAATCACGACATGCCTTTTTCCGACAGCCGAGAATATCAAGACATAGCGCATAAGATCTTCGTTGAACTCAAACCAAATTTCATAAATTGTGTCCGCCAGGAGATGACCAAAGATAAGATGTCTATTTTTCCGAGGAGATATCCTTATTTTGCCTCCCTTCTTATTTTTACTTTTTGTGCTTACAAGAAAGACTCTCATAAAATCTGCCCCAGGCTCAAAGCCTTCAGCTTGTCCCCACTTCATTCGATAAAACTTCTCAAAAATCAATCGGCCCTTGGCTTCAAGAAGCGTTCTTCCTCTAGATAATGGATAGACTTCACGCGGCTTTCCCTTGGATGGTCTTGAAGGGATTGGATATAAAATATAGTCCTCTTCATTCTCGGACGTAAAAAGAAAAACATCCTTCTGCAGTTCTTCGACATGATGTAAAGATATCCAGTACCACGCATCTTCCACTAAACACTTGAATATAACTCTTTGATTTGGTTTCGGTATTACCGCTTTATAAGCTTCTTTCTTCGCTCTCGATTTCTTAGCAGAACGAAGGCCGGGTCTGGTGCATGTTTCTAGATAATTTTTAAAGACCTCGTGACCTTTGGACCAGCGGATATTTGAAGATCGCTTTAAGCTAAGATCAGATCTGGCTTCATCAAGCGTTTCCCCGTTCGCAAGAATAGGCACAATATTTTCTCCATCTGGGGGTTCACCGATCAACTCATAAATAATTACGTGTTTTTTGCCTTTTGCCGTAAAAATGAGAATATATCCGTTGAGATCTCTATTAAATTCGGATGAAACGATATAGGTTGTCTTTGCCAGAAGCTGCCGAAAGAGGAGGTATTTCTTCCTCGATGGGCTAATGAAAATACTCACTAAATGACGGTTCTTCGAGGCTTCTTGAGTTGTTATCTCAGTTTTAAGATTTCTTTCGAGTTTCATAAACTCTTCAGACTTATACCAATACATTCTATGGTATTCGTTGAGGGATTCACGTCTGCCAGTTTTTTGATCAGAGACCTTGCATCCGTTGACTGCTTTCACCCTCCCCGCCAAAGGCAGAAAGGCCATCGCAAGAATTAGAGGATGACCGGATGCACTTTGGTGAGTTAAAATAAATGCGGCTATCGCCAGCAAGGCTATGACAATAACACCAATAATAAACCATCTCTTGGATGCTTTTTGGGGACGGACTGCTGGTTTTTCGCGTTTCTCTTGAACAGGTTGTTTCTTATCAGATTCTTTTTGTTTTTGAGGAATGTCGTTCTCTTTGGAGGCTGCCGACTTCATTTCCCTTAAGACCTGAAGGCGCCCTTTGACAGCACTAAGTCTTCTGTGAAATTCATCAAGTGGCTCTTTGATGTTTTTCTCTGATAAGGAAAGCTGCCGATTTCCCAAAGCATTGCGCGCTTTTAAGTCTTGCCAAGCGCCTTGAGCTGCTTGGACCAAGGCGACTGCTTTTTGCACGGCCTCCTGTAATTTTGTATCATGACCAAATCCGGACTCTTCAATGTGCTGGAAGACCACGTCCATTTCCAACTCGGGTGATTTTGGCCCTTTGGTCTTTCTTTTCTTTTTCTTATAATCCGGCCGGCCGCCTTTATCGGAAGAATCCTTCATCAGTCCCACCAAGGGCACGAAGGCGGGACCAAAGACGTTGATGTGATGTAATCCGGGAAGTAAGGTGTTTAGCGCGGATAAGGAAATAAGCAGAATGAACGTCGAGAGCAGGAAGGTGAATAATCCGTAACGCCGATAAAGCGATCTATATAGGTGATCCGGGGCGCGGATGGTTGAGTCTCCAGTCATGGGTTCTGCTGTTTCCTTCTCTTCGACTCTATACAATATCCACACATGACGATCGTCTTTTCCTTTTTCCACCGGAATAAATTCATAAGGATTCTCTTCCTGGAATTTCTTGAGCGGATAGCGGATAGCAGATGGATCATTTTTACCTATACGCTCTACGCTAAACGCTAAACGCTCAAAAATGGCGGATAGCGGATAGCGGATAGCGTATCGTTGATAATTAGGGACGTCTTTCATTCTGATCCCAAGGGTGTCCCCATAAGCTCGCCTAAGGGACAGGCTTAGGTTACGGATGAAGGACGTCCCTGATTTCGCTACTTTAATTTTACATACGATATACGGCATGCTACCTACCAGTACAGCAACAAGGAACACCGCCATCGCCCATGAATCAACATATAGTAAGATAATATTGAATCTTGCTTTCTGTGAACCTGGTTTTGGAGTCTTTGTCCATTTGAGCGTCTTATATCTGATCGCTTCTCTATACTGAATGGTATGTGCTATTCTAGAAAGAGTTCTTAAGGTTAATATTCCGATTTGGAATCTAAAGAATCGCTCTATTTGATAAACCAATAAGACATTCGACGGATATCTTGCTTTTTCCATTCTGCACATCGTTGTCGGGGAAACGCCGATAATTCTAGCGAATTTGCTTTGACTGTAGCCATGGACGGTTCTTAATATCTCAATTCTTTGTCCGACATGACCGTTAGTATGGTCAAGGGCTTCGCCCAAAGAATAACCCGTTAAGATCAAGGACGGTTTGACTTTTAAGATCCTGGCTAATTCGACGATTTTCTTAGCCGAAGGAGTATACTTATTCAGCTCCAATTCGTTGAAGCTCTGGAAAGCGGCATATTTATTTAAGATCCGTGAAACATCTTTTTGTTTAAGGCCATTGATGATTCTTAACATCCTTATTCTTTTGCCTATGGATGCGCTACGGGCCAAGGCTTCCAAGAGAGGATATCCTTCCAGGATTAAGCAGGGTTCGATCTGAAGTTCTTCGCATAACTCAACAAATTCCTGAGGCGATGGTGCTCGTTCATCATATTCCCAGCTAATGATTTTCCGAACCATCGTACGTATTTCCCGAGAGCTTTTGCATAAGCGTTTAGCTAGTTCTTCTTGAGATAAACCGCGAACCTCTCTTGCTAATCTTAATCTTTGGCCCCTCGTTTTGTAGCGAGGCATGGCCATGGCTTCCGCAAGAGAACATCCAACCCAGATAAACGAAGGCTTGATATCCAGCGCTCGGCTCAGCTTAACAAGTGTTCTAAGAGCTGGGCGATGTTTGCCGTTTTCTAAATAACCGATGGCCGCCAAGCTGATATGCGCGCGCCAGGCCAGTACCTCCTGCGTTAGCCCAGATGCTTTCCTATATTTCTTAATCTGCCGACCAATGAGAACCGCATTCTTTCGCCTTGCCTGTACCACAGTCATCAGGCCAAGACCGGCGAAAATGGCGATAAGGGTCATGGGATCGGCGGCCTGAAGGCTGAGGAATTCTAAGCCCGGGATGATGCCATTGACCTGCTCGGAATCTTCGGAAGGATCGATTTTTTCTCTCTCTATAACGCGATTTTTGATGAGATCGGTAAGTTTTGTTCTATTTTCTTCGAGCTTCGATTGATTGGCTAAATCAAGGCTAAAATACTCGAGGCGATCTCTAAAGTAAAAGAGCAGATAGCCATTTCGAATCAAAAAGAAGTTCATCAAAAACCATCCTAGCCGATGATGCCCTTCTGCCGTCGAATAAACGTGCTGCTGATCGCCTCCCTCCCCGATGAGCTTAAACCCTTCCTGACCGACAAGAACACGATGATATATGGTAAATAGATAAATCTCGACGGCATTTTCTAGAACTTTTTTGGGCGTTATACAAATTGCGTTTGTTAATTTTAATAATTCAAATATCAGGGTCTTATAGAAGAATTCGCCCTTACCTAAAGTCAATCTTTGCTCGCGTTGATCTGAGTCCGTGTACTCTGGGTTATGGCGATCTCCTCGGTAGAGTTCGATTAAGTCGACAATCTGCGGCCATAGGATGGGTCGAATATCACCGTTTTCATTTTGCCCAATGACTTTTTCGTTAAAATACTGAACGGCTTCAACAAAATTCGGATGCTGATTGAAAATTCTTTCTGGATCAAGCATGAGATGATCGGAATCGTCCATGCTTTTATCGTCTGATTTATGCATTGTGTTCGCAATCCTCTTTGCAGAATAACAAGATATCACAAAAATAATAATCGTAATAACGACACAAGCAGCCACTCCGATGAGCGTTGATGTCATGTCCCCTTTGGGGACCGCAATGCCGCCATGCAATGCGATGAAGTCAATCACAAGCATAGTAATAAAGATAACTGCTTTTAGAGCTCCTATTGATTTCATTTTCTGTAAAAGCAACATAACACCAACAACGTTTAGCATCAAAAGTGAGAACAGTTTCACAACATCTTGTATATTGATCAACTGTTCATGTCTTGTGAGTTCGGATCCTGCCAATGCCCCTTGCGCCTGGAGCAGGTCAGCCATGATACTAATCGCAGCCCACCAAAACGCGATGTGACGGATGAATCTAAAGAATTTTTGCGTTGGTGTTTTGACGGCCTCTTGAGGCGCATGGAGATGTCTGAAGTAATGCGCGGTCACAAGAGCCCAGCCGATCAAAAGGCAAACGGCAATCAACTGCATATCTGAGGGGGCGAGGCAGTTTTGGCTGCTCGATCCCGAAATAGTATCTTTGTTCTCGTTTGCTTGATTCAGCAATCCCCGTTTGATTGCCACGCCCAATTCAATCACTTCGCCGGAAGGGAAGATAATGTACCACTTATCGGCAACATAGTAATATATAGGCTCAAAGTCAATCATGGGGACAAACGGATCCAGTAAGAATCCGAGCGGACAATTGAGAACATTTGAATTTCCGTAAATGGCTTTGATGTTAACTTGGCCTAGGCTGCCTCCTTCCGGATTGCAAACAGATAAAAATAGGCACGGAATTGGATATTTTGCCGATATTTCGTTGACAGTCTCATCAAGATTTTCTCCATTACTTCTTAATTTAAGGCGACCATCTTGAGTTTTTCCATGATCGGAGAAAATGTGCCGGGCGCTGGAAAGGATGCCGCAGGTCGAACTTATATCATTTGTGTTTTGCGCATAAAGAGAAGGGTCGAAAACAAAGAAGGCTAAAATGAAAGCCGCCCCAACTATCCATCGATTGCTTGAGGAATGCTGTCCCATCGGATAAGAGCTCTCTTCTTCATGGAGATTAGGGACGTCCTTTGCCCCTATCGGAAGCCTGTCCCCTCGGAAATTGATCGGGGACACGCTTGATTTGCGGGCGAAGGACGTCCCTAATTTATTGCTTCTACTGAGAAATTTGAGAAAAGTCGACGCACCAGCCCAAAGGAGATTTATTGCAGAATACAAAAGCCGCCATACCCATAAGAACGGTCTCACCCGGCTTCCCTCGGAAGGAATTGTTGAAGCCGGGATGCCGACCTCCACTGAATTTCTCGAGAAAAGTCGGCACACCATTTCGGCACTTCTCGATATGAAATTGTGGAAGTCGAAATCCCGGTTTCCTCTATTAAACGTATTAAGGAAAACCGGGACCACGGAAAGGAATTTTATTAAAGAAGACGGTCGCCAGACCGGGCAGAGCGTTCCCCCACCAGCCACGGAAAGGTAGGAATGCTCCTTTAAATGAGCCCGGTCTGGCGACCTTATTGGTTGTTTCGTGGCCTTACCATTATTGTAATCATTCCCAACGCGATTGAGAAAGATTTTTACAACTTTTTGCCGCAGTATCTTAGAAACAAGAAAACTGATCATCATCACGGTGATGAAAATAGGTATCCACTTGCTTATAAGCGTATTCAAGTCATTGATGGACACGGCAGACATGAAGAGTAAAATATTATGCACTTTGAAATTCTCTAAAGAAGGCTTTTGCGCTCGCAGGCCGATCATAAAGGTTGTCTCTTTGGGCAGGTGATCGACCTCAAAAATTCCACCCTGATTTTCGATCATCTGACGCACAAGTGAAACATCTCCTGATCTCGATTTCATCATGTCTTGCGCGCAAGCTTTGAATTCGATCAGCAGATCTTGATCTTGACTGTCATATGTTGTTTCGATTCTTAAAATGGGCCAGGGACCGGCGAATTTGAAATGATTTGAGCTGATAATAAACAGATTGAGAAACACGCGTAGTAAGGAACTATGGGAAGCAATCACCGGTGGAGCCTTATTCTGCACGACGCGTGCCAGACGGATATGCCTAACCATGTAACGGTGTTTGATTAACTGAACGGCTTGGTCCATGATATTGTCGATATCGACTAATCGTCGATCCATAACCGTTTGCCGTTCCGGCTGTAATTGGCTAATGACGGCTTTAGCTGACGCCGCCATATGGGAGAGCTGCTTATCTTCGTCTTGAATGAATGCGCCGAGAGCGTCCAAAGAAGTGTCGACAAAATAATGAATCAATAGGAATGTTTCGGTCGGATTTGGCCGGTCGATATCAACCGATAATGTGCGCAGGCGATACACCTGATCTTCTTTATCGCGCGTTTTTGTTCTTTCGCTTAATGCCTGATCATCCGCAACGTTGTGTAAATATTCGGCCATCAGAGAAAGAATAGCGCGATAATCCCGGATGATCGCCGGCCACTGTTCGGCCAATTTTTGCGCCCTTAAGGCCATCGGCTCTATACAGGTTTTCTTAAAGGGTGCGAATAAATTCCGTGTTTCATAACCGGCCAGCCGGAAGCCTTGGGCAAGGTCTTCAAAACTCAATAATTCTTGTGCGTCCATAAGCCCAAGCAAACAGACCAAGGCTGTTTTGCGAACAAGTGTCAACTCACCAGCGCGGACCATAGCCAAATTCGTATTCTTGGCAAACAACCGGTGACAAAGAGTAGCCTTGGGCGCGGCCATGATCCCTTCGAAGATATTTGCCGCGCCCAAAACGATAACATCGCTTTCGTACTCGTTGATTCTTCTGATTGTATCGGCGATGATCTTTTGCTCTTCGGTATGCTTGGTCTGATACCCTTGCGCGTTAAAGGCACGGGATAAATCCTCAAAGCTATTAAGCTCAGTCGTATCCATTCTCCTTGCCAATTCGATAAAGTAATATTTACGGATAAGGACAATGTTGTTGATGTGTGTTTCGATCATAGCAAGCTTGGGACTCTCATAAAAATCAAGTTCAAAGCGTCTTTGAACCAAGCGCGCAAAGCCTTCATGGATTGCCTCTTGAGGTGTAATAAGGATAAAATCATCGACAAGCGCGTAAAGTCTTTGAACAGTCGTTAAGACCTGTTCGCCTCTTGAACCCTGTTGAATTTCTTTTGCGATTTCATAAACAGTCGGACCTTCAATGTCTTGTTTTAATGCTTCCCTTATATTCTCAATGGCTTCTTTCTCACCCGATGTGTCTTGAGTTAAATACGGCCTTGTTCGGCTGGCCCCCATACTCAAAGCCACAATACCCATAATAGCAAAACCCCACCAGGCATCAGAGATACGGGTGAAGTGATGAACAGCCATCATCATAAACAATGAATAAATAAGCGTCCCCCATAGAGGTCTGTTCTTAAAGAATGATGCTGATCGAATAATATTTTTTCTTTTCAAGGATTCGAAATAACCTATAAGCATGCCCAACGCTGTCCCAAGGGCTACTAACAAGCCGCCAAAACCGCTATAGGCGATGGACGCTAAAGCAATCGTGAAAATGATTCCAACCGTCGGAATCTCCCAATCTTTCTTGAACTTAAGACGAGCGAATAGGCTGACAACCATACTCACCGATAATACTGCCATAGCCCCGATAAGACTTTGGATCGCCATCGTCCCGAGAGACGGCGCGATACCTTGCACAAAGGAATCCCAGCCAAGTCCATAGAGCACTTTCGAAAACACCTCCAAAATCGCAGGCAGCATAACCAATACAGCACTGAGGGCCATCAATACGATCTCCGGCGACAATGTCGAAAATATCTCCGGCCAGGCCATGACCATTTTGAGCGATGTTCCTTTAGGGGGATCTTTTTTGAAATCAAATACGGTCCCGATGATTTCGGAAATCGCCTCAAGCGCTTCTTTCGAATCATTGCCTCGTCGGGTGCGGACTTTAACTTTATGGCCTTCTTCAGCCGCTAACGCCATTACTAATAACATGCTTTTGGCGTTGGCTTTTTGTTTGCTATCCAAGTTTAGTAATTCAATTTCGCATAAAAATCTAACAGCTTTACAGACAACAGCGGAACAGGGCCGGGCATGGAGACCGTACGGATCCATCACTTCGACCTCTCTTTCATAATCCCACTTGCCCTCCTTGTCATCGTCCTGCCTGACGGCAGCCAAAAATACGAACAACAGCGCGACCAACACGGCAATAATCAGGGAGGCATTCAGGGCCATCCCCTCTGTTCCCGTTGACAAAATGGCGTTAGCGGCCGAATCTGTATTTTGTCGCGGCTCTTCCTCAACGGGGATATGGACCGTAAAGGTTGCTCCGGCGCCGGGCGTGCTTTCAACGGTAATGTTCCCGCCCATGGCGCGGACAAGGCGCCTGACGCAAGGAAGACCCAGGCCCGTGCCTCCTTTTCTTGTGGTGAACCCGTCTTCGAAAATCTTCTCGAGATGCTCCAGGGCAATCCCCGGGCCGTTATCTTCAATGTCCACGCGGATATACGGCTTACCATCCAGCATTTCTTCCCCCGCCCTGATTCTGATCAGATCACGGGTAAATACCTTGGCATTGAAAAGAAGGTTTAAGAAAAGGTACACGATGGCTGTGCGATTGACTAAAACCACAGGGAAGGTTGAGGGAAATTCTTTTTGGATGGTAATTCTTTTATCGCACGTTGCGAACATAAGTTTTAACAATAAATCTATATATACCGGAAAATCGATCTTCTCGATGACAGGTTTCTTTCCAATATCCAAATCGTCAAACACAGGCGCCAAACTCTCTAATCTTATTATTTCTTCTTCTAGTAAAGAACAGTTATGTTTTATTCTTTCATGCATGCGGTCTTCTGGAACAAATCCTTTCGCTTTAATTTCTAGACCTATTTTCTCTTTTTTATCGAGAACTTCTCGGAGAAAAAGAATTGTCTGATGATTAGCGTCTTTTGTTTTCTTGAAGTCATTAGATTTCCTGGCTTCCCGCCAAAATGCAGTCAAAATATAAACTTTATTCTCGATTTCATCTTTATCTTTTTGGCTTGCAAGATTTCCAGCGATCTGCATGGCATCTTGAAGCTGAATATCATAGAGATGTCCCAGCATGTGCATGAAATCCATATCTTTAATGAACGAGTTGATGTCCTCCGGTCTCAGGGGATGATTTTCTTTGAGACTTTCCTTTCCCTCATTCTGCTTGACGAACAAAAGCGGCGCCACGAGGCATATCAAAGCCGCAAGCGCAAAGAAGATGCCCGGAGTATCCACTCCTATCAAGCCGGCAAGGCCATACTGGATTGACAAGGCCTCCGGCTCGATACCGATACTCGACGAATATTCTGTCCTGTAATTAACGGGCTTGGCATTGACAGTTGTTAGGCTGTATGGTATGCTTCTGGTGAAAAACCATACCGGCAAAAGTCCATGACCAAAGTCTCTAAATCCATACGCTTGAGCGCCCACGCCAAGATGCAAAGTCTTGCCAGGGGCGCAAGTGAAAGCGAAATCATCGATGCCATCAAAACTTCCGCATGGGAAAACTCCGAGCTTAGCAAAATGGAGTGTCGTAAGGATTTTGTTTTTGGCAAAATATGGCATAACAAAACCTATGGAACCAAGCAGGTCCGGCCTATTTTTGTCGAAGAGAAGCAGGAAATTGTCGTTGTCACTGTTTATGTGTATTATTTTTAACCCGGAGGAACAATGCGTATAACCTATGATCACGAAGTCGATGCCCTTTATATCATGTTTACGGAGACCAAAGTGGTCACCAAGCATATCGCCGAAGGCATCAACGCGGATTATGATTCCGGCGGAAAACTTGCCGGTCTCGAAGTCCTGGATGCCGTCAAACGGCTCAGCGACAAGGCGTCCTTTAAGAAAATCACTCTTGAAGAAATCGCCCTGAGTTCTTGAGCTCCCGCCTCTTTTCCCGCTCAAAAATGAAGACATTATTTTTGCGAAGAAGGATAGATTATTTCCTTTAAGACTTTCCTCTCCATCCTTCTGCCTGACAAACAAAAGTGGCGCCGCAAAATACAAGACAACCGCAAGCGCAAAGAAGATGCCCATCCCCTCCATCCCTACGGGGAAGGCGACGGCGTTGGCGGTTGAGCTTTCTTGCGGATAATTTTGGCTTGAAGAATTTTCTCCTTCGGCTTTGCCGCTCAGAAGCGAAAAGGCGACGGCGAACGCGACGACCACATTGGACAGACTGAAAGAAACCAGAGGCGTATTGTTATTGGCCACCACAAATTGGTCAATGGCATTGCTTGCGAATAATTTTGTCAGTCCGAGCTTGATGAGCGACCCTGTGTAGAGGCCGAGGAAGAGCTGGCCGAAGACGCCGCGCTCGCGGGCCTTGGCGTTGTTGAACATGTAACGCGCAAGCAACATTCCCCCAATAATCAGGTGATACCACGCGCTTTTGATCACAATAAATTTGGCGTGCGCGTAATCCTGAAAATTGAAGGCCACGCTGCCACAGGAAAAGATTTTGGCCCCTTGCGCCGTAGCCATGCCTTGCGCCACAAGATCGGCAAAGATCATCAGGATGATCGCGAAGAAGAAAACCTCCGTGGGCTTAAAGACCTCCCAAATCATCCGAAGGACCAGGAAGGCCACAACCGCCCCCATCAAAAGAAGCACGGCTGTTTCCCCTGTGCTGAGACCGGGGAAAATCGAGCGTAACGAGCCTGACGCATCTTCTTCGGACCACGCCGGGAATGTGGCGTTAACCTCATAACGCCCATCTTCTAGAGGGCTAATTCTAGGCTGAAGAATAAGACATTTTAACCAAGCTCTTTTTGATGATTCGTTGGATTTTGTTGTTTGAATTCTGGATCCACCAAATCTATTTATGAGGATTGATTCTGTTGCCATCCAGTTAAGCATCAGCGGATAAAGTCGGCGTCTTCTATTCTGTTCACTGAATATTTCTTCGTAGCGAATATTCAAAAATGAACCATGATCATCTCTTTTTAAGAAAATCATTATGCGCGCAGTGTATGCGGAATCCTTCTGGGCCCTGGCTCGGATAGTAACTGTAGAAATAGCGCCTTCGGACTCTTCAAATTCCATCCTTAGACCTCTTCGCGCCAAGGCCAAGTTGACGATCGCGTGGATTTTCTCAGGTTCGCGCAGTCTGGATAATTCTTCAAGCACGCGGTCAATCACGGCATTGTTTTCGTGATTCAATCGCTCGTGCCATTCGCCCAACATGGCGTAGGGTGCCGAAACTTTCGCAGCCACAGCCAAAACAGCTTCCTTGGCATTCGGGCCTTGTGCGCCAATTTCGATTTCATGACCCACTAATGCCGCTAGTAACATTATTCCGCCTGGTTCTTTGGTATTAAACCATCCTGTATTCGTTGTTTTATTACGCACATATATTCGTGTGCTTTCGAAGCTTTTCGCTTCTTTCGAAATCGCAAAGGAAGGTCTCGCATGAAGAGGATCAGGACCTTCAATAGTGGCTGTCGTCATATAATCCCAGGGTGAATCCATCTGGCCGGCAGACACGTTCCTGGCAAGGGAATTGAGCATTTGATCATACATAGGATGCATTGTGAGATTTCTTCTATCGACTTCTTTCAAGAATAAGGCAAGCGCATCTGGTTCATTCATGAAGGTTTGATAATCTTTCCTTCGGGCAGCCTCTTCGTCGGAACCATTGATATGATCTAATTCGTGGCGAATGGCCGATGCTTGGATAACGCTCGGTAAACTCGCGAAGTACAAATGCATATTGATTTGGTTTTGGCTCTGAGGAACAGCTGTGATGTGGAGCCCGCACGTAAAGCCAGTGGTACCTGTATATGACCCGTCTTCGCTAAATTGTTTCGTCCCGCCAAAAGGCGGGACTTCACGTTTAGCTTCGCCGGGTTCATCCGTCTTCGTGGTCTGACGGGCGGAATCCGGCGTAGCCGGAGGCCATTCTTTTGCCTTCCCCCCCGAACTAAAGTCCGGGGTCTCCGGCGAAGACGGATGAATTTCTTCCTGGTCGGGGCACTCTTTAAGCTTTACGGGATCTGTGGTGAGTAATACATGGACCTTGATTGGATGATCGGGCGGCGCATGCTCAAGGCAATTTTTAATCAGCTCCAGTAAGTCTGTAAAAACCACCATATCAATCTTGTTGACCGACCATTGCGCTTCATAAGTAACACGGTTATCGCTGCCTTTTACGAATTCAACCAAAGCCAAATCCTGTTCTCCGTATTCATCAGTCAGCCCCAGATGCGCATCTTCCGGCACAAAAAGCGGATAGCCGCGGCGTTTGACTTTGATCAATCCATAAGTCGTTCCTATATAGCTGTCGGAGCTCAAATGCCTGAGAATTTTATTGATCTCCTTTATCTGGAAGTCTACGGCTCTTTTGGCTTGGACGCTTTTCTTCTGAGAGAAGCGATCTCCTTTGGTTTTCTTCTTTTTTCCTTTTTGGCCACCTTCTAATTCTGTCAAGGCTCTGCTCAATTGTCCGATAACGGAAGAATCACATCTGGCCATCCTGATGATATCGTCAGCATTTCGGCTCCGTGTTGTGGCATCGTCCGAACCCAAGCGCGAAATCGCGGATGATAGTTCCGAAGAACCGTTTTTCTTTCCTGATTTTCTCCCCGACCGCACCGCAAGGAAACCGATCACACACAAGGCCATTAGGATCATCGATAGCGGACTTGCGTCAGTGATTGGCCAATCGAATCCTGCCAGAGATGCAAAGTTATATTGAGAAGAGACGGCTTGAGCCTGGATACCGAGGTAGTTAGTGTTTTGCGGAGAAGATGAATTATTGACTAATTTCCAAGGTACAAGATACAAGTTATAAACAAATCCCAATATCCAAAATCCAAAATTCCAAACTCGATTTGTGGAAACAATCTGTTTGAACATTGGAATTTGATTTTTGATTATTGTTTGTATCTTGTTTCTTGTCTCTTGTATCTTAAACATTCCCGCCACTATTACTCCAACGACGACCAAATCGATAACCACAACAAGCGAAGTACTCAATCCTAACCCGACCCCATTCATCGCAACCGGCGCCCCGCTGACCGGAGCGGATTCGATTGAGGAAGGAACATTATAAGGATCCCGATTCCCCGAATTGTCGAAAGAAAGGCTTGCGATTAAGCTTGCGAATACAAAAAACCGGTTAAAGAGATCCGGGTTAATCTCATCATTCGTCTTTTTATGGATGCAGTAATCGTCCATTCTGATCTTTTCCCCGTTAAAAGGCGCGCCATTTTCTTCTTCAAGATCTAACGCGAAGTGGTTTTCTTCACCGTTTAAGAGAAAATCAAGGGCGTCGGTCAAAGAGTTGTTCTCGTCTTCTCCGGAACCGACTTCGCTATCGACGTGCACAAGATGATAGGCCCTTACGGAGTCTAACGACGGCCTCGCGGCGGTCATTTGAAAATATTGCAGAACAATTCCTTTGGTCCCGCGGGGGGCCTTTGCAACCATCCGGCGCGTCCATTTTTCAATTTCCGATTCGCCGGACTCCAGCGTCGCGATCGCTTCCAAGGCGACTTTTCTTGTGCGGCCTACGTTATACTCGTAAATGGTCTTGAAAAATCGCTCCCAGCCTTTGAAGTCTTCCAGCGTGCATCTTTTGTCCTTTCGCCCAGAGGATTGTCCCCAGGTTTCGAAATCTCCCGGTTTACTCTTTTGCCTCGGCCGATAGAGGCGGGTATTGATAGCTTCTTTCAATGCGATCGACATAGCGCCGGTCTCCAGAAAGCCATCCAAGAGCCGTTGATTCTGCGCGCCAATGGGCAAAGCAACATAATCGATTTTTTCCTTTTGGATAAGATCAAGCACGAGTTTTCTTATGGACGAAAAGATCAGACGGTTGGTCTCGGCATAATTCCAGAAGATGACATCGTAACGGCGTAGAATTCTCAGCAAGAAGCTGAGCACATCATTGACTTTATACTTATTGATATACGGCAGGGAAATCAGACCGTTAAAATGAGAATCCTTTCGGAGCGGTTGATTATCTGAGAACCGCTGACGTTGATAACCCGGGACATCGCTTCTGCTTTCCGTAATAAAAGACGGAAGTTCTTTGAAACTCATTTTTCTGTGTTTCGCGATGGCCAAACCCCGCGCCTCCCTTAAAAGGTCTGTGTAGCGTGTCCCCGCGCCCATCTGGCTTGGCTGTCCGATGAGGCGCGCGAAGGCGCGGGCGTAGTTGTGCCTCGTGTCTCCTTCCACAAGGCCGATGTCAATTCTTTCATCTTTGGGAATCCTTTCGATATATTGTTGTTCTCTTTCCATTTCCTGAACAACAGCCGGCTCCACAAAAGGATCAGAGTCAAAGCGTGGATCTCGCAATCCGTAAACTTCGAATTCACTGCGCATCTCAAGCCAAGCTTCATAAATCTTATGCCCGACCATTTCACGAGAAACCGCCTCGCCATAAACGTCCATAAGAGACAGCAGGCGTCCACTCAGGGTAGTGATGATTTCGATACGTCTGTGTTCGCCACGCAATATCTGGCTGCGGTTATCGATTCTGTGCGTGACATAAACATCGCGGCCCGGCGCGTTATCGCGCCCTAAGTCGGCATTCACCCCATATTGATAATTATCTAGTTCCTCGGTATTCAAGACATCGATCCTGACGCGCAGATTCCCCAGGAATCTCAGGAAGGGCGAAGAGGATGACGGCGGAATGCTAAGCTTTTTAAGGAGCAGCAGCCTGATGGTATCGATAAGGTCTTTCAAATTGAGCGCATCTCTTTTGACGTCATATTTTTGAAAAACATTCTCGATAGCGCTGGGCCTTGCCCCCTGGTAGCCGCTGGCGGAAGCGGTTGCTGAGGACTTACGACCCGAGGGATGAGGGATCCTTCGACTGCGCTCAGGATAAATGAGGGATAAGGGACGGGAGACGAGGAATTTCGTCCATCGTCCATCGCTCGCCCCTGAGCTTGCCCTGAGCGTAAGCGAAGGGCGAAGCCGAAGGGTCCATCGTCCTTCCGTCTGCGCTCTGTGCCCTCGCCCGATACGCCTTGAGGATAAGCGCAATCAACACCGCCAACGCCAGGCCAAAGAGAATCGGATCAAGATTGCTGAAATTAATGCCAAGATAACCATAAATCTCTCCTAACGCTGGCTTATCTCTGAGGATTACTCCCGCTAAACCGATGGAAATATCTTCCTTCTTTCCATTATCGTATACACCCTCTGCCCTCATCGCCTCAGGCAATGATTCATTAATTGACCTATGCGGGCTTAATCTGCCATAAAATCCAATGGCTCGAAGAACATCTTCTTTCCTGCTGCTTATTGCCACTTGGCTTTCTTTCTCCTTTAATAATACAGCCTGTAATTCTTGAAGATCCATTTCCAGAGCGTCTTCAACAATTTCTTCCCACCATAGCTCAGGTTGGGGTAATAACTCCAGAAGCCTTCTTTCTTTAATTATTTTTAACAAAATTGTTATCTTTTCATAGGCAGATTTCTCAAAGATGCCCTCTACGGATCTAAACTCATTTATGATCTTTTCAGGCAGCGTTTGTTCGTGCTCAATCTTTCCGACAAGTTCTTTAAGTGATACCAGCGAAAGAACACCGTCTATTCTCTCGAGTTCACTTAAAGCGATCATTATTTTGTTAAGTACTCTTATCTTTGGTTTCTTTTCTTGAGGATAAAGCCTTGAGTAAGATTCAGCTATTTTGGTTAAATTCTCCAGAAAGTCTTGGATAGAATCGAAATATTCCCTCTGAACAACTGCGGGTGATTTGTCTGCATGTTTTTTCAATAAACTGATAGCTTCTTTCGCAGAATATAAGGCATTCCCTATGCCACCGCCTGTTAAGGCACTTGCTTGTCTCGCCGCATCGCCAATAGGAATAACATTAGGTAACCTTTCTTTATCCATATTCGAAAATGTGATAGGCTTTCCTATGGATATGTGTTTGGCAAACTTTCTGTCTGGAATGATCATCGCATTCTCAAAAATTCCACCAAAATGCTCATCAACACAAGCAATAATACTATCCAATACATCAAACGGTCTTGATGTCTTCGCTTTTGCAAAACCTATACCCACATTGACTTCACTTTCTGCTGTTCTCCCTCTGGGATACATATAAAACCAGCCAATATCAGGATTGTCAGAAGCTATGAGAGTCTTATATTTACCCAGCCTGGTAAGATCCACGCCTGTATATGTATATTGAGCAACTAAAGCATAAGAATGATCCGTTTTGTCTTTTCTTCTTTCTTCTGGCAATAACATCTGTCTTGTTAATGACGCATTAGTGCCTGTGGCCAACAGGATGATTGAATCACTGTGTTCCCGCGCGAATGCTTCAAGATCTTCAATATTGACTCCATAGTCTATTATCGCGCCTGCTTCTTGTGCTTTTCTTAAGTTTTCCTGTTCGAATAATTTCCTATTAATATATAAATAAGGTGTTGTTCTAAGTTCTGCCGTATCTATCTGCCCTCTTTTATTGATTCTTCCTAACATGAATTGATTTGTAGAGTGAACAACCCAATCCGGTAAATGATTCCTATCCATATCAAACCCTGCTTGTACTAATTTCTCTAACCAAACACCTTCTGCACATTTTCTTCCAAAAAGCGGATCTCCAGTTTTATTCTCTGGAGTCCTTTCAAGGATTCTAACGTTAAAACCGTTTCTTGCCGCAAGCATGGCGGCATATGATCCTCCGATGCCAGCCCCAATAATAATAACTTCTTTATTTCGTAACTTATCCACCCAACGCGCCTTAAGGATCAGCGCCACCAGGACCATCATCGCCACACCCCAGAAAATGTGGTTAAGATGAGCAAAATCTATCACTGGAAAAACAGAGACGTAACATTTCTGAGAAGGGTTGAATTCAAGAGACGTAATGCAGAAAGGATTCTTTATGATTAACGCTAATCCGTCCTCAGCGATGATACCGTCAATCGCATAAACAAACAAAATAAGGTCTTGGAGATAGCAACCAAGGTATTGGAATTGATTGCTTTGCTCTTTCAGAAAACGATTTTGTAGAACCAAAAGATTTTTCGATAGATATATCATAATCTTCTCTCGGATGTTGATAAGATCATTCTCTGGTGACATAAGGATCGTTCCGTGACCCTTTATAATAATCCTGCGATCTGTTTTGCCTATGGCTAGCCATACGCCTCTCCCCTGTAAAAAGTAATCTTCAAGTCGATTCCAATCGAATCCAAAATGACCTCTTTCCCTATCATCGCAAATTTTCTTTGCTATTTTATAGGATATTCCTTTAGGATTATGCGACCCATCAAAAGACAAATTTTCGGATTGACTAGATTTGTTCAGGCAACTTTCGCATTCATAAATGAGACAGGGCATATTTCGCGCTATCTGCAGTTCGGCTTCATTTCGTAAATCTTTTTTAACACCTCTTAACCAATGTCGGTAACGCGCCATGAGCTTAACGGCTTTTAGAATCATTTCCTCATCGACTGTTCTTTCTAAGACAGCTTGTTTCAATTTTAATCGGAGATCTTTTGCGTCTTGTCTTAGTGCTGTGTTTCTATCGCTCCTGACAATTCCTGTCAATGCTATCATCAGAAAGATAGAAAAAGGATGGAAAGGCTCTAGGCTTGCTGAATAGACTTTTAGAATAATCAAAACACCAGCCGCTGCGGAAAGGAGCATGGGAAAGAGCAGATGGGCAACGGGAGATTGAAGGCGAATTTTGCGAGTGAGCCAATAAGCAATGGCAATCATGATTAAAAGACCGACCGCTGCCGCGATCAAGGCGATAGCGGCATCGGACGAGCCCGCGTGACCGACAGGCAGGCCGGGCACAAACCAACAGTTTGAACTTTTCCTTTTTGCGGCCTTTTTCTTGGCTCTTCTCTTCTTTTCACCTGGTGATCTTTTATTTTGTTTTTTCTTGTTTTTCTTTTTCTCAGAACTTGTCGTTCCTTCTCCCTGCCTTGGCTTATGTCGTTCGTCATATCTTTTTTGACCATCAGGCTTAATTTCTTTTTTCTTTTTGTCGGATTGCGCGCTTCCTTCCGGAACAAGTTCCTCAATTAAGCGGACAACTGTTTCAGGATCTCCGGCGCGATCTCCACCTTTCTTCTTTCTCCCAGACCTTCCTCCCTCTCTCAGAGACATCTCCCACTCAAGCCTTTTCTGTTTTTTCGTCTCTTTAATTTTCAAAGCATCCACTCTGGCCTGTCCAATTTGCGCCCGCCACTTGGGCAGTTCTTCGTCCGTAATTTTCCCGACGGCTTTGAGCATGAAAACAATATCTTCTAAAGATAACTTCCCAATGTCCTGCATGCGCATATAAGCCCGTTCTAATTTCTTTGTTATTTCGCTTGCGCCTAATCCATGGCATTCGTTAAACATTCTCTCTAATACTTCAGAATTATAGAAAATACCCCTATAAATAGCGTCTTTATGCAATTTGAATACCCAATTCGAGAATTTGTCATCTTCAAAGCAAAACTCACCGCTTCTGAAATACTGTATGATCCCATCAATATCTTCGCCGTGTTCTACGATAGCGCCTTCTATCGCAAATCCAATGGAAAAGTTTTGATCCCATACACGGTCAACGATTAAAACTTCTTGTTTCCAAGAATCGAACTCATCCGAAGGAATTTTACCCATATCAGCTAGCCAGAGGATGACATTGACGATATATGTATCAGCGCGCAGTTCACGGATTATATTTCGTAATTCTTTCGCAAGCCAAATGAGCTCTTCTTCCATATCACCAAGCGCTAAGACCTCATTGGCTTTTTCATTGTTTTCTCCGAGATATCTTTGTCTTAGAATTTCTGACCAGTAGATACAATTGTCAGGATGATCAAGGCGCTCTAAGTCTTTGCGCAGTGAAGCGGGCACCGCCGACGGATTACGCATCGTCTTCGCTAAAGCCGTCGCGAGCCGATACGCCTGCCATCCTTCTTCCGGCATTCTTTGTTTAATAAAAACTTCAGCGCGTTTGACACAAAGTCTTACGTAGCCTTCGAATCTCGGATAGGCATCCTTTGCGATGTCTCTTGTCCCGGAATAAAACTTTTCGGCCCTTTCGCTTAGGAGGCGGAATTGATCGTTTTCGCCGATTAAAGGACAAGAAGCCATGATCGATGCGATCAAAAGACATTCGCCTTGATGATCTGCGATCTTGGCAAAGTATTCACGAGGACCTTCATAGTAGCTTTTGGCCACATCCACATAAAGCTTAGTTCCGATTTCTCCTTCATGCTTCTCAAAAGCCTGTTCAGCATCGAGCATAACCATTAAAGAAGGCAGCATCATTTTTTCTGAATCTTCTTCGTTTCTGTAATGGATCGCTAAGGAGCTTGCCAACCAGGCTATCTTCTGGATAGCTTCATATGATTTTTCTTGGCTGACATATCTTCCGGTCACAATTTGGAAAGCAAAATTGAGTACGCTTTGGACACAGGAATACTGCTTCGCCTCGTAAAAACATTGAGCAGCTTCAAGATATTTATCCAGGGCTTGTGGATATTCTTCTTTGCGCTCATACGCTTGGGCTTCGCTTTGAGCCTGGTTGGCGGCGTGCTCACTTTCTTTGGCTGGTTCTTGCGTCCTTGCATCGATGGCTTTCATTTTCTCAAAAATGGCACCGGCTGTTTTTCCATCTTCAAGGGCCAGAGCAAAAAATTTCACTGCATTGCACGCCGTTTTTGCTTCCTCAAATTTTTCGTCCTCAATGAGTTGAGCGACACGCGTTCGCCCTTTTTCGATATATCCGGTTAGTCTTTGAAGATTTCTTGTTTTGTAATCAAGCGGGAATCTTTGATTGCGCGAATACGCGTATTCAAGATATTCCGCGGCCTTGGTTAAGAATTCCATGCTTTGAGTAAAGTCGTCGTTGTAGCCCGTTGTGTCTTGATTTTCGTGAAGCCAGCCGGATGTCCACAGAAACGCGTTGAAGAGCAATTCGCCCGCGTACAAGCGGCACCATCCAGGCAATTGGTCCGTGGCAAAAATCATTTTCTGATTGGGCTGATTAAATAAGTAAAAGATGCGATAGCCCGAGAATCCGGACAATAACCCTCCGGCCCATTCATCTATTTTTGTGATGATTTTCTCAAAATCTTCCGGCGTGCGCGCGTGCTCAAGGCAGAACTGGACCATGGATGGCACTTCATTACCAAAAACTTGAGCCTTAATATAATGACTAACGGCTTCTAAGCCATGAGTAATGGCTAATGGGTGATCATTTCCTGATGCGGCCTGGCGGGCCTTTTCGGAACTTCTGTCACCATCAATTTTAAATTGTTCTTGAGCGAATTGTTTTTCAAGCCTTGAGATTTCTTTTCCTAAAAATTCTGGGATAAGCTTTGGTTCGTTGAGGCTCGCGGCTAAAGTGCTGGCAAGTTCAAAGGCGCATCGTGCTTCTTTAGGCATTTTTCCTTCAAAGAATACATTCATGCGGACCCTGCGTAAAAGACCAATATCGGCAACGATCCTTTCTCGGCTAGTCTCTTTAGTGATAGCCGGAGCTCTCTGATAATGAGTGTTTGCGGCTTCGGCCAAGACAATGAATTGTTCATAATCCGCGATTAAAGGATGAGAGGCCATTAAGGCAGCTGCGACCAAATGATGGCCTGGAGTTTCTTCGGCCGCTTCAAAATGCTTCTTGGCCTCTCCATATAGTTTTGCGGCTTCTTGTTGTTCATCAAAACCGTCACAAATTGTGCGAAGCACCTGACCTCTTGAGGATATTTCTATCTTATGGCCGAGTAGCTCAATGGTTACCCAGGCATGGAATATGATCCTTCTTGGATCGTTCGCTAATCGAGAACACGCATATGCCTCTTTGGATAAATTTATGCCACGATCAACATCTTTTAGTTTTTTCACGGCCAGAGAGGCAGCTTGATAATAATAATCTGAAGCTTCTGGATAGGCTTTGAGACCTTGATGTATCCGAGCTATTTCTTGAATTGGATCTAAAGCTTTTTGATAACGCTTAAGCTCTTTTAATAAATTGGCTTTTCTTTCAAGGCACTCTATGGCTTCCGTTGTTCTCGAGACTTGCAGCATCGCTTCTTTCCATTGATCCAGGATCTCGATGGCTTTGTTATCATTTCTCAGGCTGATTTTCGCCGCGATAAAGGCAGATTCGAATGCCTTTCGCGCTTGCTCATCGTTTCTTTGCGCAAGATAAAGCCTTGCAGCGCCCATATAACCGGTGCCTTTCCCGTAGTTGCCAATGGCGGCATTGTACTGGCTTTTCTGTGCATTTTGATTTGCGGCTATTCTGGCGTCATCGGCTTCTGATGTGGTTGTTATTTTTGCTTTTGGTATGGACCGGCCGGAGCTAAAATAAAAGCGCATTCTGACTCTACCATCCTCAAGGGGATATTCCTCAAAACACAATGTCCGCAAAAGTCCTACTTTTTTCCTATCGTCAATGGTCTCGATAAATTTTGCTCCCATATTTTGAGCCACTTTCATAGCCTCAATCACCAAAACAGCATGAAACCCTCTGTACCTGACGCGCGTGCGGCGTTCTAGCACTAAAGTATCAACCCTTACGGCCTCGCTCCATGATTTATATTCTCCGCCGATAATGGCCTCTGAGCCTTTTATCTCAAATGAAATAACTCCATAGCGAAGGTCATTATAATAAACCTCAATCAAATATCTGTTCTTATAGGATCGCTCAAGCATCAGCGTAAATTCCTGCCCATCTGTGGCGGTTATGGTGATGGGGTGATTTTCGGTAAGAACTGAATCTTCTTTCCGGTCATCATCCGGGAATACCGCCGCAAAAAGCATGAAGGCAGGTAGGTCGCAAAAGAGCATACCAGCAAGCGCTTGCTCATTGGCTAAAATAAAAAAGAGGACGGCGAAGATTAAGGGAGTAGAGAGTAGCAAGTAGCGAGTAGCGAGACGGCCAACCGTTTTACAATGCGGGTTTGTATTTATGGTCAGTCCATACGACCTTACGACATACGACATTACGACATTGCGATATACGCCGTACGCCAAGACCAAAATGACTCCCCAAAGCACCAAATCAAGATGGACGGATCCGAGGCCGGGGAGAGAGAAAACAGACTGCATCTCTTCCGGAGAGCCTAAGGGTGAGACCAGATTTTCAACGTTCCTTGAATGGGCTAAATTGAAATAGCCTCCGCCCATAAGGAGAGTAATGGGCAAAAAGAGGATGTTTTTGGCGAGAGTTTTGGGCCAGCCCAAGTTAGGGACGTTCTTCGCCGGCTGTTGAAGGGTGTCCCCATCTTTGGTTTGAGGGGACACCCTTAAGATCAGAGCGAAGAACGTCCCTGACAGTAATATCATCAATAATAGGCATTCTTCCGGACTATTAAAAAATAGGAATTCATTGACGCTCGTGGCTTTATCATCGAAGTGTCCCGTGATAACACGGCCTGAATGGGGGATTGACAGAAAAGACATGCTGGGATTGAAGAGCGTGAAGGCATTCACTAATGAATAAAGTCGGCAGCTGAACGCCCCCGCATCTTGCGACAACACTCTTTGGGCTAAGGGACTGGCATAGTGGAGCCAAGATTTAGAAGGTTCGTTGATATCAAAAGCGATCATGGCAATGTCATGGCGCACAGGATGCAATTCATAATGTTCTTTGACCATTTCAACTATACCCAGCATGATCGTGCACGCACCATCAGAAATTTTCAAACCGACGGTGAGCGTAATTCCTTCCTCTTCTTCTTTGCGCTCCTGGTTGATATCCTTTGCTGAAGACGCGCCAAACGTGATGATTTGCTGCGTTGAATGGACAGGATATTCTTCCAAAATTCTACGCGTCATAAAGAACAGGCTGGCAAGCGTTTCGCAAGCCTTGATGTCCATGACAGGACGTAGGCCGTCTTCGGATTTATCTGTTAATTCAGAGATGGCAGAACATTCAGGATCGTCACCGTTCATAATCCTGTGAAAATCATCGCTGTCTATGCTATAGACTTTGTCTTGCTTCCTATATGTGATGGTAAGAAGGTTGCTGTATTCAACCTTTTGCATAGAAGGCACAATCGCCAGTTTTAATTCTATAGCATGATCATAAAAAGGCCGATTTTCATCATATGGATTTGGATACACCGGACCACCCATGGCAAGGGTAACGGGCAAAAGGAGGATGTTTTTGGCGAGAGTTTTGGGCCAGCCCAAGTTAGGGACGTTCTTCGCCGGCTGTTGAAGGGTGTCCCATTCTCTCAATAGAGGGGACACCCTTAAAATCAGAGCGAAGAACGTCCCTAATCTGGATAGGCTTGCTTTGTCTTGCATAAACTCAATAATTTGCTGTCTGTGAGACAAGGCGTAGGCCAAAGTTAAAAGACCAACGACCAAAATGAGAGCAATCAGAACATCGCCCCGGGTAAGTCCAGAAGATAACATATCCATAAGATCTTGTGGCCATAAACCAAAGCCAACAGAACCATTGAGATTTTCTTCAATTAACTTGTCAAAATTCTTATTCTTCCCTGCTTTAATCGCGCCTGCCAGACGTTTTATTGCGTCCAAATTGATTGCTTCCCCCGATGCCTTCAATGCCTTAATAAGTGCACCGATATCATCCCAGTCAAGATCATTGCGCGCGTTTATTGCATTGGATAATAACATTCTCATTTGATAATGAGCTTTCTCAAAAATGCTAAGGCCAAATACTCCATCCAAGGCCTCTGTCAGAAGCATGCCGGCGCTTTTGAATTCCTTAAACGCCTCAAGAACCTGCTGAGGCGTCATTGGAGAATCAGAGGTCTGAACGGCCAGCAAATACTCGCTAACCATTCTTTCTCCAAAACGATGCGCCCTAATCCAAGGATATTGGTCTGTTAAAATCTCTGCAACCTTATCAAACGTCAATTCCTCTTTTACTTCTGGATCGATTCCTAATCTTTCCTTCGCAAGCGCATCTTTTGCTTCCGCTGAGGATACGTCTCGATAAATCTCCGCTTCCGCAAGACCTGCTTGTTTTATATCTTCGGCTTCTTGTGGGGTGATTTCGCCTTTGCCGAGGAGTCCTTTGGTAAAATCATCCAGCGATGCTTCAAAAGTTTCTTGATTTTCAAATTGTTCTTCTGCAAGAGCTTTTGCTTGTTTTTTATACTCTCCAACTTTTATATTGTGCAAATCATTCATTTTTTTAATCTGATCTCTTGCCTGACCTAGCACGTTGTTCATTTGATCGCTATCAAGTTTATTTTCAAATGTTCCTATTGCATTTCGACGTGTTTCCTCATACTCACGGGGATCGACAGGATTATATAAACTAACAGCAAAAGTAATCTGGGTTGCAAAGGCAGCAACTGTTTCGTCTTCATCTTGCCGCTGGATTCCTCCGCCTGATCTAAGGTTCGTCATGATCCTGCGCCCAACAGATCGGAGGGTCAAATTTTTAAAGGTCTCGATTTCTCCTTGGCCAAAGACATAGTCAAAGGAGTCAATGAGATCATTGATTGTGGCTTTTAATTCTTCAAGGTTTTCACCTTGGTATCCGGCAATCAAGACATCGTTTTTCTTTTGCAATATTACCTTGTCTTTTTTGTAAGCATCTTTTCTGGCTGCCTTAACAATACCCTCAGCATCCTCCGGATATTGTGTGAATATGGCTTCGTGCACTTGAGGTAATCGCGCAAAATCTGCCCCAAGCCCTTTTGGATCTTCGCCTAGATAGGACGATACGATGGCATTAACGCTTGTTCGTAATTGTTTTAAATCGCTCGTTTTGATTTCACCAAGAGATCCTTTAAGACGCTCCTGAGCTAGTTTTTCGACTTTCGCGATTTCATAATCTGTAAGATGCTCAGAAAATTGGAGTCTCAGCCGGGCAAACTCTTCTTCAAAGTTCTGAGGTCTTTGTTCAGCTATCGTGAGTGCGCTATATCTAAACGCTCCGAATTTCTTTGAACGTGCTTCTTCTTTGCGATCAACGCTATCTTCGGCTTGCTTAAGGATCCAATCGATTCGCCCCCCTGGTATTTGACCCGCGTATTGCTCCTCAAGATCATGAAGCCTGTTATGAAATGCATCTGGATTTCTGAAATCATAATCTATAACAGCCGCCCGAGCCTCTTCTTCTAATGTTTTCGCAAGACCTGCTTCATCTAATCCATCTTTTCGCTTGGCGATCTGTTTGGCCTCGACCATGATAGCTTCCGCCTCAGCCCGATAGGCCCAAAAGACCTCGCCGAATGAGCCTGGTCTTCGATACCCCTCTAAATCCTCTAAAACTCCCTCACTATCTCCACCTGGATACCTATTGGCAAATCCACAAACCGCTTCTCTCAAATCATCCAATCGTTTTTCTTTTTCCTTCTGGGCAATTTGATTAAGGAAATTTTTTGCTCCCCTATGATCCTGGTCAAGTGCAAGAACCTCATCGGCCAATTGTCTTGCATCAGAAAGACGATCTTCTCTAAGCGCTGCGGCTGATTCGTCACATCGCTTTTTGATGAGGTTTTCTCTAGCGCATTCTCTGACCTCAGCTTGAATATCCTCTTTTTCTTGCTCTTTAAGATGATCTTCGTGTTGTCCGGTAAAGTCTGCGATAGCTTGTTCGATTTTTTCCGGCATGTCACATGCAATTCCCATGAGCCTTCCCTTATATTCCTCGACTTTTTGAAGGCGATCCTCTTCTATGCCTACAATCTCAGCCCTTGCTCTATTGAGAATCTCATCGATCTTTTCTTCATCCAATTTACCTTGAAATTCTTCTCCAAGGGCACTGAGGCATTCTTCAAACGTCTCCGGAATCCTGAAGTTATAGTCATTGATGCATCCGGCTGTTCTTTCTTCCAGCAAGCGCACAAGGGATTCTTCGTCCAGATGATCTTTCTTTTTGGCTTCATTTTCCGCGACCGTCATGATGGCCCCGGCTTCTTGAGGGTACGCCTCAAAGATATCGCCGAATAATTCCGGCTCGCGGAGTTTATTCAAATCTTCCTTGAAGCCTTCAGGGTCTCCTCCCCGGTACAGCTCCACCAGTTTATTTACGTTTCCTTGCAGCCTTTCCAACGCTTTTTCTTTTTCTTTTTGCCCGATTTGGGCCAACAATGCCCTGGCGCCTTCATGGGATGGATCTTTTCCCAGCACTGCGCCGGCAAACCGCCTCGCGTCAGAAAGCCTGTCTTCCTTAAAGGCCTTTTGGGCATGGGCATAAAGAATTTTTATGCGTAACGCTCTGGCGCCTTCATGTAAAGGCATCTTTGAAAGGATTTGATCAACATACTTTTTTGCCTCCTCATAACGACCTTGATCATAGAAAGACCAGGCTTGGCCAAGCAGATCTTCCATCTCTTCAGCAAGTTTCTCATCGGCCTCTTGCTGTTTGCGCATGTCTTCCATCCATTCTGGAATTTGAACGACACGCTGCCGGATTTGATCCGCAAGATCAGCATCGGCTTTGATGGGTTCCATTTCCATCATTGTTTCAAAAAACTTTATTAATTCTTCGATCGCGATATTTTCGGTAAGGACAAGGAAAATGCGCATTTGAACTTTAAGAAGATCTGTCTTTTGGCGGCGTTCTCTTTTCCATGTTTCCAGCTCCGTATCTTTTCTCTTTTTCTTTGCTTTTGCGGTTGATTTTTTCCCGGCTTTACCTTTTGTTTTCTTGCCATTTCCATCGGAATGATTTTCTTTCGTTTTCCCGGCCTTGCGATCGATTTGTTCTGTTAACGCCACTATCTCCTCCGATAACTCGCGCACCAGGAAGATGGCCACACCGCTTAAAACAGCTCTTGATTTTCTGGGTTGGGTTGGTAATTCCGCGAGAAGTGCGTTTTCGTATCGGTCCGTCGCCATCACGGGACGGAGCTCATTGGCGGCATCGTCCAGACGATCAACCTGGGCATACAGGACAGCCAAATTCAATCGGGCATTTATGCTGTCGGAGCCAAGGGAGCGTACCTGGCAATATGATTGTACGGCTTTGTCCACCTCGCCTCTTTGCTGATACACGCTGGCCATGGCCAAATGCGCTTCTGGGTAAGTAGGGTCTTGAGCGAGGGCCTCTTTGGCCGCTTCTTCCATTTTGTCAATCTGCCCCATCTCGGCGTACTTCATGGCCAAATTATACAAACCCTTGGCTTTTTCCAGGCCTTCCGGCGCCAAGTCCACGGCCTCTCGATAAAACCGTGCGGCTTTTTCTTCATCCTGGAGGTGATCGCCATAGGCGATCGCCGTAAGATTCAAGAGGCCCGCATTCACGTATCCTCTTTCTCTTGCTTCTTCAAGAATTTCCGGTATTTTCTCATAACGCTTCAACTCATAATTGGCCCGGCCCAGAATAAAATAAAGATAATCTGACCGCCTTGTGTCAACGCCTTTTTCTTCCTGGAGCCTTAAGGCTTGCCGGGCAAACGAAAGCCCGGCTTCAAAGAGGCCTTCGTTGAGACAAATTTCAGCCCTGTAGCCCATGGCACTGATATGGAGGAGAATGCCGGGCTTAACATCATTGCGCAAGAATTCCTGCGTATGCGCCAATGTTTCCTCGATATATTTCCTGGCGTCTTTCCATCGGCCGGTTATCATATAAGCCGCGCCGATGTCATGGCAGGCGACCCTGACAAATCCGGGAATCCTGAAATTCTGCGAATGGCTTCCCAAGATCGTCCGCCTGTCTTTGACGAAACGAATGAGTCTTTCGTAATCCTGAGTTTGAAAATAGAGATTAACGAGATCCACCATCACGTCGATATTGCCCGGCTGGATGGCGATCGTTCTTATGAAGTCCTCTTCGGCCTCCTTGGATCGTCCTTGTCCTTTCAAAAGAAGCCCCCGCACAGAATAAAGTCTGGCCTGAAATTCTTTGCGTTCGCTCGTGGAGAGTCTCGCGTCCTGCGTCACTTTTTCCGCGCGATCTGTTATTGCAAATATTTTTTCTGCATCATCGAAGCGGCTGTAGAGATTTGCGTAAATAAGAAGAACCGGGATCCTGAATGCCGGCCTTTCCTGAACGCAAGCCAATTGATCTATGCGCTCAAACACGGCGGCCAGGGTTAACAGAGTTGCTTTATCCATGTCGCTTTCGACCAACCGGCTCAAGGCTTTCTGAAGAGGTAGGTCGAAATTGTTTTCCTCATCAAGAATGTCCCGCTCCATGGTCAGAACCGTCTGAACAAGATTCTCAATAAATGGGATATCATTCGTCACGGCAAAGTTAAAAGAAATCACGCTGGATAAAACAAAGATGCAACCGGAATCCTTTGCATTTTCAGGTTTACCCAACAATCGCTCGCAGGCCAGCCTGTTATTGTCCCGGGCTCTTTCAAGATCATTCGTTCTGGTATAAAGAATCGACAATAAATTAGGAATGCCGAATCTCTCTTGATTCAGTCTCTTCGCTGTCTCAAGATATCCGATGATTTCCTGGTCATGGCCTTCCTCGCCTTTGGCTTCAATCGCCTCCGCGAGCGAGCAAAGCATAAGAGACTTCACGGAATCCATGTCTTCCTCATCCCCTTGCTCCTCGATACCCTCAAGCGCTTCTTTTAGAAGCGCGATCGTTTGATCAAATTCTTTCTTAAGAAAACACCCTTGCGCCTTATTGTAGCAATCTAACCAGCTTCTTCTCTCGCGTTTCGACTGAAGAGCCTGACGCTCATCTTCCGACACGCCTTCGACAAGCTCGATAAGCATTGTGACAATTTTTTTCTCTCTATCTCCCAGCGGCCAGCCGTTCGTTGAATTAACGCTGTTTAAGAAATTTCTCACAAAGGAAATATTCCTCACGTTGTTGAGGGCGAACTCGTTGCGCACTCTGACCGCATAGACCTGGTATCCTTCCCGAATATGACCCGGATAAATTTCTCTGGGGAGCGCGCTTTCCAAAATGTCCCTGCGATAATCCAAATAATGTTTGGCAGCGATTTCTTGCGCGCTTTTACGAAGAAGGGCGATGCGCAAATTGCGCCTGATCTTGTCCTGCCGCGATTCTTGTGAGCTTTCAGCGTCCCATTCAGCCTCCCATGCAGTTGCTTCCTCTGGCCCTAATTGTTCCAAGAGTTCGATCAGGGCTTCCTTTCGGGCATAGGTATTGAGCGTGACGGGAGTGAACAGGCCCTCTTCGATTAATTTGCCAAATTCTTCGTCAACCATAGCGCATAACCGCGGAACATTCTGCGCCGGAATCAGTATTTTATTCAACGCCCGTTTCTCAAACATCCAAAGACTGATGCAGTAATAAAAGCTGTTTGAAAATTCTTCTTGGGTAAGGCCTTGGGTATTTTTCAGAACATCAGTGCGCGTATAAAGAAAGTTGTAGCACTGGATATCCAATTGTTTCCAGCATTCGTCTTTGATGTCTCTGATCGAGAAACCTGGATTTTGCGCGAGTGCGTCAATAATACGGTCGACATCTTTGCGCAATTCCCGTAATCCTGTATCAAACCCATTGCCCTCTCTACCCGGCCCTCCATAAACAAGCCGATACACTTCCTTGAGTTTGCGTCTTGTCCCATAGTACTCTTTGGCTACGGCAACAGCGTATTGCCAGTCCCCTTCAGGTGTCCCGGGAGCAACGGGAATCCGGTTGTTCTCAATAATAAATCCTCGGAAAATATCATCAAGAAACTGAACAAGATTTCCTGATCCCTTTTGTATGATATCAAAAGCGTTTTTCAAATCCCTCAGGCTTAATTTTGGATGATCAACGGCAAACTGCGCGAAGGTTAAAGGGAGAATATCGTGTTTTTGATAATAGCGGGAATTCAAAATCACGCAGGCTGCGCCTACCGAAAGAACGGCCAAGAGCATTTTCGGCAGGTCGCCTCGGTCGTCCCAATGTTTCACGACGGCCTCATAAATGGCATCCTGGATGTCCTGCTCATCATGCCCAAAGACCTCGGCGTAAAACGGATGGTTTTTCTCAATATAGTCTTTGAGGATCAACGCCAGGAATAAGGCGCCGATATGCCCGACGGTTCTTGTTTTGGCCTGTCCTTCCGTCGTTGCAAGGACATCGGAAACAAGCCACATGATTTCTTCACGGGCTGAATCATCTTTGCCGTAAAGCTGGGGCAAGAGAGCCGCTAATTCTCTTTCCGCTCTCTCAATTTGTGCATCAACCGTCTGCTCGCGGTTCTCTTCTTGTTTTTTCGTTTTTCGTTCGTTGAGCTGTCCGATGACCGCAGCGACATAGTCCTGAAATTTTCGGTTCTTTATTTTCCTTTTAAGCCCTTCCAAAAGCTCAACGGCCTCATCAATCGCCTGGGTCTCCTTAAGGACCGGTAATTTGTCGATTTCCTTCTGGATCTCGCTGAATATCTTCTTTCCACCGTTCAGGAGGGCCAGTAATCGTTCAAGCTCACCCTGAACTTCGTCAAGGATTAAACGATCGAAGTCCGCACCAACGGTTTCTGTGATTTGGGCGATCTGCGCCTGGACGCTCCGCAAATGTCTGTTAATATCTTGGTCATCCGGGGCCAGCTGAACAGCTTGATTCAAAAATCCTTGGGCGCTTCTTAATAATGATATTTTCTCTTTCAAATCGTCCGTAAAATCAGCTTCTTTTGCCTGCAGGATCCCGTGCTGGTAATAGACAAAAATCTGATCTCGTTTTTTGTCTTCTTCGAGGGCACGTCTTTCACTGCGCTCAAGAAGTCCATCCAAAAACATCAACGTTACATCAAACATCGCGCTTCGCTGCTTTTCAAGAAGTGTTAGTTCGACGGAAAGCGCGCAAAGGGCCCTCAAGGACTCCGGATAGCGCATCATAAGTTTTCTTTGCTTTTTGGCGATAGCCAATAGGTCTTTAACATTCTTTACTTTTGATGCTTTTTTCTTCGCAACGGCCATATCCAAAACAGCCTCTTGAAAATGCTTGCGGGCCGATGTCAGGTCTCCTTCGTCAAGAGCAAATCGAATATAAGCAATGGAGCACGACACAGACAACAACAATTTCTCACTTACGCTGATCTCAACGGCCTTGGCCAAACAATCTTTCGCCCCTGTCCTGTCTTCTTCCTGCCATTTCCGCCCGGCTTGTGCAAGAAATTTGTAAACTTTTGCTATGGTGCTTGTCTCATCGATTTCTAGGGCCTTGTCCGCAAATCTCTCCGCGAATAGGTATTTGCCATTTTCATAATGCATGGTAGCCTTGACAAAAGCAATCCACTTGTTATTCTCGCCATCTTCAAGCCTTTTTAAGGCCTGGAGCGCGGCTTGATATTCTTCAAGGGTTAGAAAACATAATCCTTCCAGAAACTTATAACGTTTGATCAATGTTTGCCCATCCTCATCAAGCGAATCGTATTGCTCACACAACGAATCAGCAAGAGCTTTTGTTTCATGAAAATATCTGAGGACTTCTTCGGACTTATTGGACTGAACATAGGCGCTGGCGAGCTGATTAATAGCTTTGATTTCTCCGATAGGATTTTTTTGTTTTCGGGCAATCTCAACAGCCTGTGTAAGGATGCTGATGCCTTTCTTGAGAAACTTCTCCGCCTTATCAGCCTTCTCTTGTTTGCCCATTTCATAACCAGCAATCACGCAACACTCGCCAAAGGCATAACACATATCAAAATCGACTTTCCTTTGGCTTTTCATCAATTCTTGCACTTTTTCGTGATAGTCATACGCCGTATCAAAATCCTGCCTGTTGTAACAGATAATCGCCAAGTAGTAATACGGGTCGGCCACGGTTTTATCTATTTCAATAGAGCGAAGAAGAACTTCTTCGGCTCTTTCGGGATCAAGATTAGCGAGAAGACCTCCTAAAAGCGAAAGATAATGCTGATTATTCGGATGAACTTCAAGCAGTCCTTCCACATAGGCAATTCTTTCAGGAACATCCATTGTGTCCCATCGCTTTTCCCGAACGTCACCGGAGGCAGAATGGCTGGTTACTTTTCGCATGACATTAGAAGCGACATTGTTAAGTTCATTTTCCGGGGTTTGTTCTTCAGGATCGCCGTTCTTGCCGTTCTTACCCGTCGGGTCAATTAGGCCCAAGGCGATGAGGGGAACATCCATGCCTCCCATTGTTTGACCAGTCAGTATTCCGTAGATGATCAGGCTCGCAGCAACACCCGCCAAGGCGACAGATAAAAGGTGTTTGTAACGCGTGTTTTTATTCGCAAAGAAGTACCACGCGGCTATCGCGAGCATCAACAAAATAAGAAACTCCGTTCCGGGCGCGCTGAATCCGACATAAAGCGGCAGGGTGCCCTGGATTCCGTTACCGGAGTCTTTTTCTTGAGCCAAGTGGTCGGATTCGATTTGAAGAAGGCGCAGAAGAATGAGCGACTCATAAAGGTGCTTTCGGACGATTGCGGCTTGTTCGGATTCAGGCTTATCTTTGGTAAAACCTATATAATTTGCAATCATGGTAAAATTTGTATCGAGAACCTGCTTGATCGCTGATTGATAAGCGTCAACGGTTGTCAGCCTCATTCCGTGAGGATCAAGCTGCTCAACAATGAATTTCTCTTCTTGCAAATAGGGCATACGCCTATAGACTTCCTGAAGGACGCTTTGCGCCTCGCTGATCACTTCTTCTTCGCTTAAGACAGCCGCTCTTCGATACACAGCAAACATGATAGCCGGCTGGTTAATCGACAAACATTTTGTTAACACGGCGGCTTTACTGAGGAATTTAAATAGATTTCCAAACAAGCTCTGAGTCAGCGGATCATCCCTCATCTGCTGGACCATGGATTGGACAACCTTTGCTTTCCACTCAGGATCAAAAGCGATGCGCAGGGCATGGTAGAGGTCTTTCCTTAGTTTTTTTCTTTTGAAAGAACTGATATCTTTAAGACCGTCGATAAATGTACGGTAAGCCTGCTGGATCTGTTCTTCTTTGTCTCGGGGGTTCTCTAAGTGAATTATGCGAATTGCTTGGGTGAGATTTGTTAATGCGTTGTAATCCCGCGTGGCCGGATAAATAATGCTGTTGATATAACAGTCGGTTCGCACATCATCCGGTACGGGGGAACCGCGCAAACGATTGAGCCGGCCTATATAATGCGCATAAGCTTCTTCGAAGAGTGTGTCTTGATCGTCAATGGTAATATTTCTTGAGCCGTGAGTCAATTTCCATCTTTCCTGCAAATAGCCATAATAATGGCCGATGGCTTGCTTGGCTTGTGAATCGTCAGCGACATACTCCTGAATATCGTAAATCTCCAGGCCCAGCGGTTGATCTTCCGTCGTTTTGCACACGACGATGAGACGCGCTTGTTTTTGTCCCTCTTGAATATAAGAAAGGTAATAGTTTTGTACCGGTTCGCTTGTTATTTGACGGAGAACATATTCCCGAAACCTTTGACGGAATTGAATGGCTCCTAATTGTCGATTTGTCATTTTTTCGGCGTCTTTCCGCTTATCCGCCCCGAATTCCTCCGCATACCACGCAATCAATTCTTCTCTCGGCGAATAATCATGCCGAGAGGCCTTCTTGAGCGCCTCGACTTCAAGTTCGCTATACTGCGCAAGATTCCGGCCGATATAGCCAACATGCGCATGATCCACATTTTCAAAACCATCTAAGGAGTCAAGAAAATCTCTGATCGCATCTCTGGCCTTATCGGGAACATCAAATGCAAAATGGAGCCCCACGGCTAAAGCCGTGGTCTCCGACGAAGGCGGATGAATTTTGAGTCCGTTTTCTGATGAAAGCAGCGGTGAGCTTGAATCGGGTTCAGTAAAATCAAAGGGCATCTGTGTATCTTGATCGTCCTCTTCTCGTTTGCCACCGAACACCATGCCCGCAATAAACAGGCCCACCAAAACAAGCCAAATGATCCCGCTGTTGATGTCTCCCGTCGAAAACATATGCTCCAGCCCCAAGAAGCCGATAATACCTAAATGAAGAGATTGTTTCTCAAAATCCTTGCCTTCGCCGTCTTTTT
>JBDRMG010000064.1:0-69539 GCA_043812495.1 Candidatus Omnitrophota bacterium
CCGAAAATAGATACCCACGGCTTTACAGCCGTGGTACTTTATTTAACTTATAATTCAAGCTCCGCTTGACCAGTATCTTCTTTCCCCTGGCGAGCTACATATCGCTTAATCACTTCTTCGGTAATTCCCACAGTCGACACAAAGTAACCCACTGACCATACTCCTTTGTCACCCCGATACATCCTTTTTAAAAATGTAAATTTTTCTCTCATTCTTCGACTTGTATTCTTTTTAAGCGTCTCCACCACATAGGATACTGAATACTTCGGAGGAATCACCATATGAATATGAACGTGATCGTCCGCTATTCCTATTTCTTTAAACTCCCAATCAGGATAATGCTTTATTGCCTCTTTGAATGTGATCTTTAGATAATCTTTTATTCCTTTGACCAGTATCTTTCTGCGATATCGCGCTATCCATAGAATATGATACTACGTCCGATAGATGGCATGTGCGCTTTTTCTAACTCTCATGCAACCATTATATCAAATAGCATGGCACGATACTGGTACGGCTCTCCTCCCCGCCTTAAATAAAGGCGGGGATTCCCCGCTGGGTTTGACCCAGCCCGCCACTGAATCAATGGCGGGCGGGGATAAAGCAAATACAATTACGATTTTTCATTATATAATTTTAACGATATTGTCGACAGCCTGTGGGAAAGCGAGATGATTGATCTTTTCTTTCGTGTGCTGAAAATAACTTTGCGAACGGGCTAGCTTTTTCAGTTCCTCGATGATGATATCCACGTGTCCGTGGCTATTGATGCCGATGCCGTACGTATTAAGCACATGAACATTGTTTTCTTCTTGACCGGGAATGGCATTAAAAAAGATCAACGGTAATCGGCTCACCAAGGCCTCCGAAATCGAAAGGCCCCCGGGCTTGGTGACCATGCAATCGCTCACGGCCATCAATTCATGCATATTATCCACTAAACCAAAGATTTTGGCCTGAGGGATATTTTGCCGCTTGAGTCTTTGGAATAGACTCTTGTTGCGCCCGCAGACCACCAGGACCTGAAATTCTTCCAGTTCTTTCACGATTTCTTCGATCGGACCAATGCCAAACGAACCTGTCGCGATCAAAACAGTAAAAAGGCCTTCCTTGACGCCCAGCTTAGCTTTCAAGGCCCGCACATCCTTGGTCTGTGCAAATTTCTTATCCGTCGGAATGCCGGTAATCACGGCTTTATCCGACGCCACATGAAGTCGCGCAAGACTCTGCTTGGTATATTCGCAAGCCACGGCGTAGAAATCAATGGCTTCGGCCAGCCAAATATTGTGCACATCGTAATCGGTCACCACGCAAATAATCGTTGATCTGATCTTATTTGTCTTTTTTAAGAAGGATGCGATTTCATTGGGAAAGAAATGCGTTGAGACAATAAAATCAAATTGCTCCTCTTCTAAATACAAATGAAATCTTTTCGCGTTCAGAGAATTAAAGAATCGCCTGCAAAATCGCACCAAAGGACAAAGCCAGGGAATAGCCGTAACCCAGAAAAAGAATCCCCACAGCCACGGTAATTTTGTGATCAAAAGGGTATACCCAGCCCGGTAGATTTTCTTGTAAAAATCATTGGTGTAATCCAGGGCATCAACCAATGACAATTGGTCGCGGCCTTTTTCCTTAAGCCGATTGTAAATCGCTTCAGCGGCTTTTGTGTGACCGGCCCCGGCCGAGGCATGGGTGATGAGAATTTTCATTTAAAATAATCCTTGTCGCGCATAATAAATCTTTTTTGATATAGTCCGGCTGAACGGCCCATGTTTTGACGACGTGCCGTGAGGGCTCGCGGCCCGAGAGAACAAAAATCGTTTTGCATTTGGCGTTGTGGCCGGCCTCGATGTCTGAGCGTGCATCACCGACAAAATAGGCATATTTCGCGTCTTTGATGGTTCTTTTAAGCGACTGCAAGGCCTTGACAACCGAACCGATTTGGGGTTTTCGACAGTCACAGTTTTCTTCAGGGCGATGGATGCAATAAAAAACCTTCTTGATGCGTCCGCCTTTTTTGCGCACCTCATCAATCATGCGGCGATTGATGCGATTGAGCTTGTCGAGGCTGTAAACACCTTTGGAAATTCCTGCTTGGTTGGAAATTACGAAAATGGCATATCCATTTTCCGTTAGCAGCTTGATAGCTTCAAGCGATCCCGGTAAAAATTTAAAATCTTTGACCTTGGTCACATAATTTCTGTAGCCGGGAAACTCATTGATCACACCGTCGCGGTCAAGAAAGACAACTTTCATTTACCTTGGGTCCTCTTCATTTCCCAAAATTTGGCATAGCTCATGATTTGATAAAGCGAATCAAAAAAGGCCATCATAAAACCAATAAAACCGTCCTTACGTCCTTTTTTTCTAAAATACCGGCGAGGAAAACGGTCTACCGCGCGCCACATGGCTTTGCCGAATGTCATTTTGCGGTTGGTCAAAATCCATTTGCGCGCCTCAAGTGTTGTCTGGCGATTTAAGCTTCCCAAAAATTGTTCAAAATTATTAGCCAGTTTATGAATAAGATCACCCTCGAGATCACCCGCTTTCCCTTGGAAAAAAACACGCGGATGGACTTCGACTTCCTCATAGCGGAAAAGACTTTTTTTGAACATCTTCAGTTTTCCAAAATACCATCCGCCGTAGCGAATCCAGTAATCGCCTAGAAAATTGCGTGATTTGATATTAAAAGCGTCCACCTCTGTGTTAGGAATCGTCTGGATGATCGATTGTTTGAGCTCCTCGGTCACGGACTCATCGGCATCAAGGCTCAAAATCCATTCGTTGCGGGTTTGTTGATGCGCCCAGTTGCGATGAATGCCCTCATTCTCCATTTTGCGGTGAAATATTTTATCCGTGAATTCTCTAGCAAGCTCGACGGTGCGATCCGTGCTTTCGTCATCGACAATCACAGTTTCATCCACCCAGCCGTGGACACTTTCCAGGCACGTGCGAATATTTTCTTCCTCGTTCTTTGTTATAACAACAACGGAGACAGGTATTTTATGCATTTTTCAGAACATCCTTTAGGGTGCTCGCCACATACTCGATTTGGTCTCCTTGCATATGGGGAAACATCGGCAGCGATAATTGTTTATTAGCAAAATCTTCGGCAGCGGGAAAATCACCAGGTTGATATCCTAAATCTTTGTAGGCTTCTTGAAGATGAAGCGGAATCGGAAAATGAATCAGGGCGCCGATTCCTTTTTCCTGAATCTTTTCAACCACTTGATTTCTCTCTCTGACCGCCACTCCGTAGATATGAAAAACATGTGTCCGATCCGGCTTGATTGCAGGAATCTGAAGTCCCGGAATATCTTTCAGTAAGGCAGCGTATTTTTGCGCGCAGGCCTGGCGCATTGCGCTCCATTGGTCCAGCCTCTTTAATTTGGCGGCTAAAACAACGGCCTGAACCGTGTCCAAACGGGAATTATAGCCGATCATAATATGATCATAACGCCCTCGGCGTCCGTAATCGCGCAGCATGCGCACTTGTTCGGCTATTTTGTCATCACCTGTGAGAACCATGCCACCGTCGCCAAAGGCCCCTAAATTTTTCGTCGGATAAAAGCTAAAGCAGGCGATATCGGCCAGGGATCCGATGCGTTTATTCTTGTAAAAGGCCCCATGCGCTTGCGCCGCGTCTTCGATGACCGCCAGTTTATGCTTTCTGGCTATAGCAAGAATCTCATCCATATCGGCAGGTTGTCCGTAAAGATGGACAGGAATCACGGCTTTTGTTTTTTTGGTCATGGCCTTTTCAAAGGATTGCGGGTCTAGATTGTGCGAATCCTTTTGAATATCGGCGAAAACGACCTTCGCTCCCGTATAGGTCACAGCGAGCGCCGTTGCAATAAAAGTAAAGGCCGGCACAATGACTTCATCTCCCAATCCGATCCCTAAGGCTTTGAGAGCTAAAAACAAAGCATCCGTTCCGGAATTGACGCCTATTCCGTGTTTGGCTTGCGAGTATTTGGCAAAGGCAGCTTCGAATTCTTTTTCTTGGGGTCCCAGGATAAAGCTGCCTTTCGTAAAAACATCCTTTAAGCCCGCCTGAATCTCATCCTGAATTTCCTTTAATTGTTCGCTAAAATCAACGAATGGTACTTTCATAAGCTTCTTGAACTCCTTTCATAACATCTTCAACGCTCAAGCGATTCAAACAATTATGATGAGCGCAACTGGCCATGCGAAAACGCCGATAACACGGATGGCAAGCTATTGGGTGAGTCACCACAACATGATTATCTTTGGGATACGGGCCATAGACGCGTTCATCGACAGGGCCGAAAATAGATACCGTCGGCACCTTCATGGCCACGGCCATGTGTAACGGCCCGCCGTCATTGACAATCGCCAAACAGCATTTCGCTAAAAGAGCAAGGGTCTGAGGAATCGTTGCTTTTCCGGCGCATTGGATCGCCTCATGATGCATATTGTCGGCGACAAAACGGCACAGCCGCTCTTCCTCTTGGCTTCCCATTAATATAATCTTGGCGGAAAATTCCTTCACACATTGATCACCAAGCTCGGCAAATTTGCTCATCGACCATTGTTTATATTGAGCGTCTTTGCCCCAGCTGGCCCCGCCACCGGGAATGATGGCGATCAGAAAATCGTCTTTCTTAATATTATATGTCGTTAAGAGATCTTCTGCCCATTTTTTATCTTCTTTTTGCGGGAAGACCTCAAGCTTATTTCTCAAAATGGGAACCTTCAATGGTTCCAGCAAGCTTAAATAATACTCAATGACGTGTTGTTTTTCAAATCCTTTTAAATGTATTTTTCGATTCAGAAAAGGATTCCGGTTTTTGTAATTAAAGCCCACGCGCTTCCTGATACCGATCAGCCACATCAAAAAACCCGTCCAAAAATTCAGCGACAGATCCATGACGCAATCAAAATTCTCATTTTTGATATCCGCAAGCATTTGCCGCATTTTCTTGAGAAACTGAACTTTGGATTTTTTATATATTTCGTGAAACTCATCGCGCTCATAAACAAATAACTTATCAATTTTTGGATTGTTCTGAAGAATGCTCAAGGCTCTCTTGTTGCAGACATATCCGATAAAAATATCAGGAAAATGTTCTTTGAGATTGCTGATCAAGGGAGTCGTAAAGAGAACATCTCCGATGCCGAAGATATTAATAATAAGAATCCTTTTAAGCTTTCTAGACTCAGGCATACTAAAAATAGTTATTAATGAAAAATCGTCTTTAAACGCAGATTCTCCTCCTCGCTTTTCGCTCGGAGTCCCGAGCAAAAAGCGAGGGACAGATTGCACGCAGATATTCGCAAATTAGATCGTCAAAATAAATCTGCGAATATTTGCGTTTGATTTGCGTAAATCTGCGTTCAGAATGGTTTTTCATCTTTACTAAAACAGCGTGTAGATAAAAGGCGTTACCGCCGAGCTCTCCGTAAAAACAATCAAAAGTCCCAATAATACCAGAACAATAATAATGGGCGCGAGCCAAAATCTCTTTCTGATTTTCATGAAATCCCAAAACTCTTTGATAATCGATAGCTTTGACATAATATCCTTTCTGCCTAAAATTGCTGGTGGTAGCGCTGTTGGTTGAAGTCTTCTTGTTTTCTTAAATGCCAATAGGATTCCTTCTGTGGTTCCAGTTTTTGATCGAGGGGATCTTTCTTGAGAATCCGCATGGCTAAACCCGCTATTCCAAAAAGAACGAAGAAAACAACCGACAAAATGACGGATGTCACAACGGCGCCGATCACGTGAACAACCGCCATCCATTTTTGATATAAAGGAATAAGCGTCTCCCATTTCAAAATACTCATGCACAAAAGCATCAAGGCCACGACGCCGAGCGCAAGGGGAATCAATAAATCACCGTGTTTAACCCATAATCGATAACCCACAAAAGCCAGAATCAGGGACAGTCCATACCCAAAGACAAGAACTTGTTTTTTGATAATTTTCATTTCAATCCAGTTCTAAAGAAATTTTTTCTTTTTTGCATTGATGGTCAACGGATTGTTTTGTTTTATCCAAAACACAAGAACCCATCACGAGAAAATCCATATCGGTGCGCATAAAACAACGATAAGCATCTTGCGGAGTGCAGACGATCGGCTCACCTCTTACATTAAACGACGTGTTAATAATCACCGGGCATCCGGTTAACTCATCAAAAGCCTGGATGATCTTATGAAATAGCGGATTGGTTTCTTGATTGACCGTCTGGATGCGCGCGGAATAATCGACATGTGTGACCGCCGGGATAACCGAGCGCTTCATTTTTAATTTATCAATGCCTTTGGCCTTATCATCTTTTGATTCAGGTAATATCTTGTCCTCTTTGACCTGCGCAACCAAGAGCATGTAGGGGCTAGCGCAGCGGATATCAAAATAATCATAGGCCTTTTCTTCCGTAACCGACGGAGCAAAAGGCCGGAAAGATTCCCGGAATTTGATTTTTAAATTCATGACGGATTGCATTTTCTCGGAGCGCGCATCGCCGATAATACTTCGCGCACCCAACGCCCGGGGACCAAATTCTACGCGCCCCTGAAAAAGACCAACCACTTTTTCTTCTTGGAGCAGCTGAGCTATTTTCTTTGCTAAATCGATTTCATCAAACTTCTCAGCGACCGCCTGTGTATGGCGAATAAATTCTTCAATAGTTTTGTCGTCAAAGCTCGGCCCTAGACAAGAACCCTTTTGCTGATCATGAATACCATCGGCCTTTCTTTCGTGATTGAGATAACGGTACCAAATAAATAAGGCCGCTCCCAATGCGCCTCCCGCATCACCGGCCGCCGGCTGAATCCAGATATTTTCAAATGGACTTTCTTTTAAAATCCGGCCATTACCGACGCAGTTGAGGGTCACGCCTCCGGCTAAGCAAAGATTTTTCTTGCCTGTTGTTTTGTGAACATGATTCGCCATCTTAAGCATCACCTCTTCGGTGACATCCTGGATCGAACGCGCCACATCCATATAGATTTGCGTAATCGGCGATTCTGGTTTTCTTGGCGAGGCTCCAAAAAGATCATGAAATTTCTGATTGGTCATTGTCAAACCGGCGCAATAATTGAAATACTTCATATTCAGCTTAAACGAGCCATCCTCTCTGATGTCAATCAATTCGCGCCTGATGATGTCCGCATAGATGGGTTCTCCGTAAGGGGCTAAGCCCATTAGTTTGTATTCACCTGAATTCACGCGAAACCCCGTGTAATATGTAAAGGCGGAATACAGCAAGCCCAGTGAATGAGGAAATTTGATTTCCGCCAATAGTTTGATTGTGTTATTCTCACCCACCCCATAGCTGGCCGTTGCCCATTCCCCCACGCCGTCCATCGTCAATACGGCCGCGTCTTGAAACGGCGATGGGAAAAAGGCGCTGGCCGCGTGCGCCTCGTGATGTTCTGTGAAAAGGATTTCCCCTTTGAAGTTCAATTCTGTCTGGATCAGATCCTTTAAGAAGATTTTCTGTTTCAGCCAAAGCGGAATCGCTTTTAAAAAAGACATCAACCCCAACGGCGCATACGTCAGATACGTCAGAAGAATGCGCTCAAATTTCAAGAAAGGCTTATCATAAAATGCCACGAAACTTAAATCATCGGCACTAATACCTTCTTGGCCCAAGCAATAACGAAGCGCGTTCTCTGGAAACGAGAAATCATGTTTTTTACGGGTAAAACGTTCTTCTTGCGCAGCCGCCATGATTTTTCCGTCTTTAACTAAACACGCGGCGCTATCGTGATAAAAAGCGGAAATGCCTAGAATATAGATTGGTTTACTCATTTTATTTAATTCTTATTTTAATTCTCTTCGGACTTTTATATCGCACGCGAAAAACTTTAAAAGGATGCCACCAGTATTTTCTTGAAATTTTAACCCAATCGTCTTGGCTTAATCCGTGTTCTTCTATTTTCTCGCGCATGACAGCTGGATGCGTCCCAAAATAAATCGGAAAGCGATCTAAATGGTCAAAAGAATTTTGTAACGATTTTTCCTTATCGGAGAATCCGATGTCCTGTGCGTTTTCTCGTCTCATTTTCATGATTTCAGGATTTTGAACCCATCCATAATGATACAAGAACTTTCTTGTGTTGATGCGTTTCAGGGGCTGACCGTCTTTACGCTTAAAAGTATAAGCGTCCTCGCAGGATATAATCTCGCCGTTATTCTTGATAATCCTGTCCTGCTTTTGATACCAGCCAAGATCGATGCGGTAGCGATAATAGCTGCCGTAAAAATGCAGCCAGGCAAAGCGAAGTGCCTCGGCGTCCTGATTATGCAGATTCTCTTCCATGCATTGACGCAGGAAAGGCAAATCCGCTTCATGAATCACTTCATCGCTCTGTAAATAAAAAGCCCAATCCCCCGAACATTCCTTCAAGGCCAAATTTGTCTGATGCGAAAGAACCTCTTTGCCTTTCGATAAATCCCATTGATTCTGAACAATTTTAATTTTTTCGTCTTTCAAGGATCGGATAAGCTCTAGCGTGCTATCTTGGCTATCCCCTACATTCACAATAAACTCATCGCAAATCGGCAAAATCGATTGGATAGATTCCAAAACAGGATATCCAAATTTGACGGCATTTCGCGTAATCGTAAAGCCGCTAACTTTCATAAACATCCTTGTAGACCCGGAGGGTCTCCTGCGCTGTTTTTAAGAAAGAAAATTCCTCTGCTCTCCCTAAAGCCTTGATTCTCAATTCTTGTTCACATTTTTCATCTTCAAGAACACGGATGATGGCTTGCGCAATATCCTCAGGATTGTAGGGATCGACGATTAGCGCCGCATCTTTGGCAATCTCCGGGCACGAGGAAGCGTTGCTTGTTACAACCGCCGCGCCGCAGCTCAAAGCTTCAAGAATCGGAAATCCGAAACCTTCATAAAAAGACGGATATGCAAAGACATCCGCGCAATTATAAAAATTCCTTAACTCCTGATCTTGGATGTAGCCGACAAAAACAACGTCATTCTTAAGTCCGAGGTCCTTGACCATATTTGCAATATCGTCGCTCATCCACCCTTTCATCCCGATAACCACAAGCTTCCTTGAAATATTCTTTTTCTTCATGAGCGAGAACGCCAACAGAAGATTCTTGAGATTCTTCCTGGGCTCAATGGTTCCGACAAATAAAATGAAGGGCTGTTTGATACCCCGCGCCTGAATCGCTTGCCTCCCTTGAGCTTTTTGCTTTTCATCGAGGGGATAAAAATTTGTTTTATCCACGCCCTGATAGACCACGCATGTTTTATCCTCTTTAATCGGATAAAAGCGTTGCAGATCGGTCTGCGTGCTTTTTGAGACGCAAATAATGCGATCGGCTTTCGATGTGATCTCGTTGAATTGCTTTTCAACAGTTTTGATGGTGCTCGGCGTATGCCCTTCAGGATATGTCCTGTGAATCAGATCATGGACCGTCACGATGATTTTGGCCTCATCGATATCGATCGTATCCGGACTCGGGGAATGATAAAGATCCACCGGCCCCAGCGTTGCGTTGAGGCCCTGGTTCAACCAATCGTGCTTAATATGAAAGTTTTTCGCCTTGACCTTGGGTGCCTGACGGCTAAAATCAAAAAGACCTTTTTTAATGTAGAGGCGATAATCGTTGGTCGCGTCGATATCGGATAAAGAAAAAACAAGATTGCGGGCGTAGCGACCGATCCCTGTGGTGTGCTTTTTTAAGAAAGAGCGGCAATTAATGGCAATGCGCATGAATAATTTTTCTTATTTTGTTTCTGATTTTAGGAACTTATCAATCGTCTGAATCACATAGTCGAGATGCGGGCGATCCAAATCCTGATGCACGCCGATATGCAGGCCCTGCTCGCCGAAATATTCCGCGTTCGGAAAATCACCCAGTTTGTGACCGAGAAAAGCATATCCCGGACACTGTGTCGGCATGGAATAGAAAAGATTACGCGAATCAATCCCGGCTTTGTCGATATAATGAACGAATTCATCGCGCGTAAAAGGAACGTTTTCTTTTAAGGTGATCGGAAAGGCATGCGGCCCGAGTTTTTCGTAGGGTTCTTCTTTGATGGAGAAAAGATATTTTTCGAACTGCTTAAATTGGTCGATCAAATACAACATATTTTCGCGTCTTTTCTCGAGAATCTTCTTGAAAATTCGAACATTTCCGAGGCCCACCGCAGCCTCGATTTCATTCATTTTGGCTGAAAATCCCACGCGCTTATAAACAAATTTATGCTCCATGCCGTGGTTTCTTAAGGAGCGCAATATGTCTGCCATTTTGGCGTCATTGGTTAGAACTATACCGCCTTCGATCGTGGTAATAATGTGGGCTGCGTAAAGGCTAAAGGCCGCCATATGGCCTAAGGTCCCGATTGTCTTGCCTTTGTATTCCGCGCCATGCGCTTCCGCCGCGTCCTCAACGACATAAAGATTATGCTTCTTGGCAATTTCTAAAATTGGATCCATATCTGCCGGCTTTCCCATGAGATGCACCGGCATGATGGCCTTTGTTTTCTTGGTAACTTTGGCCTCGATCTTCGCAGAATCAATGTTGAGTGTTTCTTTTTGAACGTCGACGAAAACAGGCGTAAATCCGGCATTCAAAACAGCATTACCTGTCGCAACAAACGATAAAGCCGGAATGATCACTTCGTCACCGCGCTTAGCACCATAATCATAAAGCACGGCCAGAGAAAGCGTATTGGCATCTGTTCCGCTTGAGACAGCCACGGCCTCTTTTGTACCGAATATTTTGGCAAATTCTTTTTCAAATTCCGCGACATATTTCCCACGCGTGATCCATCCCGTATCGAGAATCTGATTAATTAATTCGCGCGCTTCATTCGTCACCGAAATCGTTCCAAAAGGTACTTTGTATTCCATGTGTCCCTTCCTTTTAAACCCTCCCAAGAGGTTTTCTGAATTTTAACCGCAATAATGCAAAGACAAGCAGCAAGGCTGCGATGGTGACCGAAGACAGTTCTTCAAACAAATTCTCAAATTGATCTCCCACCACCGACTCCGCGGCCCAACTTGATAAAGCAAAAGCCAAAATCATCAAAACAAGCGTCAGTTTATCCTTGAAGTTCTCCTTCATCAGATAGCTCAATAAATAAATGTAAACGAATAAAAGGACAACAAAGTTTGTCATCCAGGCATTGGGATTAAAGATAGCCATGCCAATCATCAAAAGTCCGTAATCGATCAAGTTGGTGTCATTGCGGTTAGCCGCCGGCTGAAGCGTTAAAAGATAAATAAGCACGGCTAGAAAAATACCCGTTAACAAAGCTTCCTGAAATGTCAAGCGACCGACCGGTCTTCCGTAAGGCGAATCTGGTGATAGATACCTTAAAGCAAACGAATAGACAGACTGGTTTTTATAATCATACCAGCTAGATTGATCCAACGATGTTTTTGTAATAAACGGCATCCATTTCTGAAGATAATTCACTTGGTTATCTACGCCAACATAAAGAGCAGGTAATGCCAAGAAAATGCATACAAAACATATCGTTAAAATAATAATCCCGGTCCTGGCGCGTAAAAGTAAATACGGCAAAAAAATGGCCGGCATATATTTGAACATGACCGAAAGACCTAGAAAGGCCGACCCAAAGAAAGCTCTTTTATTTTCGAATAAATAAAGCGCCACCAATACCAAGAAAACCATGATGAGATTCACCTGCCCTGAATCCCACACAAGAAGTATGAAACGCGACGTGAAAAGAATGGAAAAGAAAAACATCGCGATTTTCTTTCTTAATGATAATTCTTCTATTCCGACTAGCTTAGCGGATACAAAACAAATTCCTATTAAAGAAAGGAAATTTAACGTAAAAAAGACCAAACTGGCCTGATGCTTGGGTAATAAACTTAAAGGGGAAATGAGCATCGCAAACATCGGTGAATATTTAAATGGCGTGATTTTCTTATCAGGACGACTATAGATATCCTTCTTTTCAAGAAATCGTTCACCGGTCGCGTAATAGACGCGAAAATCGGAATATTTTCTCTGCGGCGCGCGATTGGCATAGCGAACGAGATTGCCCGTAAAAACCGCGCAGATAACCAACAGAATGATGATTTTAAGACTCCGGCGCATAATATCCTTTGCAATGATTATAGCGTATCCTGAAAAGATCGATAAACATGCTTGTGGAATCACGAATGACATCCACCCGCGAATTTTCGCGATTGACCCACGTGACAGGCACCTCTTTGATTCCATAACCCAATAATTTTGCGATAAACAAAATCTCTGCGTCAAAGCAAAAACCGCCGATGCGCTGACGGCTAAAAATGGGCGCGATTGTATTTCTTTTAAAACACTTAAAACCGCACTGCGTATCGATGATTCCACGAAAGAGGACCATCTGAACAAGCAAATTAAAAATCCTGCCCATGTTTCTTCTAAAGTATCCCTGTTTTTTGACAACGTTTGAGCCCGGCAGGGACCGAGACCCTATGGAAATATCAATTCTATCTTCGAGGGCCTGAAGAAGGCGGGGGATTTCTTCAACAGGGGTCGAAAGGTCCGCGTCCGCAAAGAACACATAATCTTTGGTCGCAGCCAGCATGCCCGTTTTGACGGTTGTTCCTTTTCCTTCGTTCTTGGAAATATTAAGAACGCGGATATGGTTATCTTTCTTCGCGACATCCACTGCTTTTGCGTAAGAATCATCTGTGCTTCCGTCGTCAACAACAATGATTTCATAGGATCTGAAGTTCTTCGAAAGAAACTCTTTGGTCTTTATTAAGGCATCTTGAATGCAGGCCTCTTCATTGTAGACAGGGATAACAACAGAAACGCTTTTATTGTTCATTGATAATGGTCTTAGAGGTTTTTGATAATGTCTTGTGCAAGTTTATAGCGCTCGGGCGTGCCGATATCGATAAAAGCCTCTTTGGTCTTAAAACCATAAAATTTCTTTCCGACAAGGGTCGGGAAGAATTCCGTCTCGATGGAAAAGGCATTTTTTTCCGGCATCAAATCAAAAATGTTTTTATTAAAACAGTAAATGCCGACCGAGGCAAACGGCGTTTGCGTCTGTGTGGCTTTCTCGCTAAAATTTGCGATCTCATCGTTTGGACCGAGGATGATGGAACCAAAATCTTTTTTCTCTTTGAGTTCGTGGACAGCCAAGGTCGCCAAGGCGTCTTTCTTAAGATGAAAATCAAGGAGTCTTGGATAGGGTAATCGGCAAAAACAATCACCATTGAGAACAAAAAATCGATCACTCACAATAAGCGGTTGAACGTTCTTAACAGCTCCTCCTGTGCCCAATGGCTCAATTTCTTTGGAAAATTCAATGGATAAAGAAGATTGCCTTTTCCTGCAGAACTCTTCAATCATGTCCGACTTGTAGCCGACTCCAAGAATCACTCGCCTAAATCCCTGGCGTTCCAAATACTCTAGAAGAATTCCTAGAAAAGGCTGACCCTGAATATGCGCAAGGACTTTTGGGATGACAGGCACTTCGGGCCGCAATCTTTTTCCAAGCCCTCCGCAAAGAATGAAAATATCAAGCTGGGATAATATATTATGGTCTCTCATAAAGGAGTGTTGAAATTGCTTCGATTTGTGTTATGATATTTTTGCTTAATTTCTGAAACTGACTGACTTTCTTGAAATTAAAGATCGTTTAAAGTATACAGGAAGCCGCTGCAATTTTGAAGCAAAAAATATTCTACTTCGCATAATCAATAATAAAGATAGTATGTGCTTCGTAGAATATTTTCCTTTGAATAATTCTCCGAAGCCTATACCATTATGTTCAATTTATAAGGCGAAGGAGAATAAAAAGCCTTCTGTCACAAGAGGTTCCATGAAATTACTCCTGATTTTTCCTAACTGGTGCACATCTTTTGGTGTATTCAAGAATATCGCCAAGAAGGCCTCTTCTTTTCCTCCCTTGGGTCTCTGCTATATTGCAGCGATTGCCGAAAAATGCGGCTGGGAAGTGAAAATCATCGATGGGGAAATTGACAGCCTATCGATTCCCGATATCATTAAGCAAACCGCCAATTTTGACCCTGATCTCATCGGCCTGACCGCAACGACACCATTTTTTTATAATGTCGCCCATATCGCAAGAAATTTGAAGTCTCATTTTCCCACGCCCATTATTGTCGGCGGACCGCATCCCTCTTTGCTGCGCGAGAAAGCATTTCTTGATGTCTTTGATTATTTATTTATCGGCGAGGCCGAAAAAAACCTGCCGGACTTTTTGAAAAGCTTTGCTCAAGGCCGGGAGGGTCGCGGCATAGCGGGAATTATGCGCCGAGAAAATGGAAAAATTCATTATACAAGCGATCCTCCAAAAACAGAAAACCTCGATGAGATCCCCTGGCCGGCGCGTCACTTAATTCCCTATAAGAAATATTCCATCGGGACTCTTCAAGGGACAAAAAACTATACATCGCTTTTCATGAGCCGGGGATGTCCTTTTGATTGTGTTTTCTGCGCTAATGATCTTTACGGAAAACGCGTCCGCAGCCGGGCCGTCAAGGAAGTCATCCGGGAGATTAGCTACATCGTGCATGAGCTGGGCATCCCCCATATTTATTTTCTTGACGATACATTAACTCTGGACAGGCCTTATATTCTGAGTCTCTGTGAGGAAATTAAGAAGAATCGCCTCCGTTTTACATTTGAAGGAAGCACCCGGGCTAATCTCTGGGACGAAGAAATGGTCCGGCTGATGAAAGACTGTGGTCTGATCCGTATCAGCTTTGGGCTTGAAACCGTCGATCAGCATGTACGAAAAATCATCAAGAAAAATGTTCCGATCCGCAGTTATATGGACGCCAATCGACTCAATGAAAGATTAAATATCGAAACGATTAATTCTGTCATGCTGGGACTTCCGGGTGAAAATTTGGAACGTATTCAAAAGACCGTCAATTATTTGACAAAGGCCAAATTCATTCAGCACGCGACGTACGGCATCGCCATTCCTTATCCGGGGACAGAAATGTACCAGATGGCCAAGAATCAAGAGCATGGCTTGAAGCTAATCTCCGATGACTTTGAGGATTATCAGCGCTACGGCAAAGCGGTCATGGAAGTGGGCGGCCTGAAACCTCAGGATATCGTCTATCTTCAAAAAATCGGTTTGATCAAAATCTATGCGCGTTGGTGGCGCCTGTGGCCTATTATTAAACGCCACGGTTTAAAAGCTCTTTTTGTTCCGGTTGTGGATGCTTTTGTAACTGTTATTCAAACGCTGTGCAGCAAGTTTTCTGGGCATAAATCAAAGTAGGAAGGGTTCCTTGATGAGAAATTTTGTGCAAAAAATATTCGCTCAGCTTTCCCTGGGTTTTCATGCCTTGATCAATCAGCAACCCCGACTCAGCGACAGCGTTATTCTTTCCATATTTGTTATCCTGATTACCCTCCAACCTTTTTATTTACACGGACAACTCAATATTTTTGAATTTGGCATCTACCTTGGCGGTATCAATGAAATTCTAAGAGGGCATCTTCCCTATCTTGATGTATTCCATTTGCGCGGACCCTTAGAGCTTTACCCTCCCGCTTGGTTGATGATGATCTTCGGGAAAAATCTTTCTGTTTTAGCTACGTACTTTTATGTCTGTAACGTGTTGAGTCTTTTGATCTGCGTGTTGATCGCCAAAGAATTACTTCGCACGCGTCTTGCTCTTTATTTGCTTATTCCTGTTTTGGTCGGTCGGACATTCTTAAGGGTTGTATTCACATTTTGGGGCGGAATGCGCTTTGCGTCGGCTCTTTTGGTTGTTCTTGGTATTATTTATTGCTATAAGTTCAGAAAGCCGCTTTGGCTGTTGTTTTGCGGCCTGGCGACCGCGATAGCCTTGCTGATTAGCCTGGAGATGGGATTTGCCTGTGCTCTCAGCCTTCTCTCGACTTTTCTTTTTAGCCTTATCTTTCGCATCCAAAAACCCAAAACCGTGATGCGTCATCTGGGTCTCTGTATCGCCGGGGGAGCCATCATTATTCTTCCCTATTTTCTTTTTCTTCACTTTCATCAGGCTCTGATGCCTTATATCCATGACGCTCTGAGCGTTGTATCGAATATGCCGAAGGCGATTCCGGTTCATTTTATAAGAAAAAACCCCCAAACTTTCTTCGAAGTGATTCGGGCCTTGCATCCGATGAGCGCAGATTACAAGTATATGACGCCCCTATTTTGCTTTCTGTTCTTGTCGGGTTATATTATTTATCGGTTAAAACAAAACACAATTAAAGAAAACCAACTTGGCTTTATTGGCTTATCCGCTTTTGGGCTGGTCATGTATCAGCTGGCTTTTCGCAATTTTGAATCGGGCCAATTTGAAATGGCCCTTCAGCCTGAGAAAATACTTCTTTTTATTATGCTCGAAGAGATTTTCTTGTGGGTTTGGAAGAAATGGCATGAGTTTTTCATATTCCTAAAAACATCATCGGCCCCTCGCAGGATTCTTTACTTAAAAATCACGGGATTGAGCTTCTTGATTCTGGGTTTCTGCGCATCTTCGCTGGGCTACGCCTTGGCCCGTTTCAATAATCGGTTTATTACTTTTCACTATATGAAAGACTTCCTGACCGGCGGACAATCAAGAAACAAACTCATTCCTCTCTGGGGGGAAAATTCCGTTCGGTTAACCATTCCAACCATGAAAAATATCGTCGTTCCGGCCTTTCAAGCCCAGGATATTACCTCCGTTTATAAAACAATCCGAAAAAATACAGATCCTAATGAGCCGGTTTTCTTCTTTCCTGAGCTGGCCAGTTATCATTTTATCGTCAACAGGCCTGCGATCGGGCGGTTTCCCATGGTGACATTTTCCTGGCTCAGAGAAGACTGGCAGCAACAGCTTATCGATGATTTGCAAAATGCACCGCCTCGTTTTGCCGTTATCCAAGTCGACCCGGGGGAATCATTTCCCCAATGCTATTTCAAGGTCCCGCGAAATAAAGAAAGCTATGACCGCATCTTAAGCTTTATCCACGATCACTACGAAGTCTTCCAGACAACGCCATCCTTGTTGATTTTCAGAAGAAAATCTTGATAGACAGGAACCAAGAAGAAATCAAGCGAATTTCTTCAGCTGAATTTGGCTCGATAGAATAGGTAGGGACATCCAGAGAGGGTAATCCTAAATGACTTTCCCGATATTTGGCTGGTAAAAAAGAATTTGTGTCCCAACATCTTCGAATCGAAAAGGGATCTCTAAGAATTTTTTTAATCGCTCTCTGACCTTCTTTTGTTTCTTGGGATCACAATACAATAAAATAAATCCCCCGCCTCCCGCTCCCAGAAGCTTTCCGCCCATAGCGCCGGCCCTGCGGGCCGCCTGGTAAATCTCATCGATGCGGGGCGTGGTGACGCGATCGGACAATTCCCGTTTGATCATCCAACTTTCGTGAAGAAGTTTGCCGAAGTCGTCCAACCGGTCGCTTGTCAAGATTTTCATTGCCTGATGAGTCATTTGATACATGGTTTTAAGTTCTTTGCTTTTCTTTGGGATATTCTTGATTTGATGAAAGGCGATCTCCGACGCATGCCGCGAAAATCCTGTAAAAAACAACATCAGGGATTTTTGTAAAGATTTTAATTTTCCCTCCGAAACAGTGATCTTTCGCATTTGAAAATCATCCTTGCCGCGGAATTCTATATAATTAAACCCGCCGAAAGACGCCAGGACCTGATCCTGGCAACCGACGACCTCTTGGCACATGTCCTGCTCCACATAAATCGCTTCTTGCGCCAGGCGTTCCTTGGTGGGCATCTCGCCTTTTAAGGCATAAAGAGCGTTCAGAATTCCGACGGTAAATGATGAACTTGACCCCAAACCCGTTCGTGCCGGAAGATCGCCATCATGATGAATCTCGACACCCTGGCGAATTTTAAGGAATCTTAGGACTTCTCGCACAGCCGGATGTTTGATTTCATCCACGCTCTTGACGTGCTCAATCAGAGAGTAAGCGATTCTTGATTTATGTTCGAAAAAGGGCGGTAAATAACGGCAGGTAATATAACAGTATTTATCGATGGTGGTGGCCAAAACTGCCCCAGGATGGTCTTTGAACCAGGCCGGATAATCTGTTCCTCCTCCAAAGAAAGAAATGCGAAAGGGCGTTCGGCTGATAATCATGATAGCGCTCCTGATTGATGAGTGGATAAAATTTTTCGTTCAATCTTATGTTTAAGCATTTCGCGGATATGCTCGACGGTTTCTTCTCCAAACTTTTCTTTGATCATGGCCAGATAGCGCGGATCGCTGTAATATTTGACAAAAGCTTCGTCGCGAAAACGCAACACCTCGGCCGCCGAACAATGTTTGGTCGCTAAAGGCAGGGTCTCGGAACTGAATTGAGAAAATCCGATCCATCCTTCCGGCAAAGGAATGCCTTCTTCGAGCGCATCCTCATAAAGTTGTGACCCCGGGTACGCCATGGTGGCATAAAAGTTGACATACTCACAATTCAGTTCCTGAGCCAAGTCGAGGGTCTCCTGCATGGTCTCCGAATCATCGTCGGGTAAGCCAAACATAAAATTACCGATAATATAAATGCCGGCCTCGTGCGTCAACTGCATGGCTTTCTTGATCTGTTCGATATTAAAACGGCTTTTAGAGACTCCTTTGCGCACATTGGTGCTTGCCGCCTCAATGCCATAACACAACCAATTGACTCCGGCTTTTTTCAATTTTCGGAGAATCTCTTCATTGATCGTATCTACTCTGGCATAAGCCCAAATATTCAAATTGTAGTTGCGCTCGATCAATCGATCGCAAATGTCATAAAGCCGGTCTTTTTTAAGGACAAAAATTTCGTCGAGAAATTTGATATGTTTGATTTTATGTGTCCGGACAAGATAGTCGATTTCTTCGATGGCCCGCTCGGGGCTGCGGAAGCGAATGCCCGGCCGCCCGCTATAGAGGGCATGAATATTGCAGTAACGGCAATTGTACGGGCATCCGAGGCTCGTATAAATGATCGCGTAGGAAGAGCGTTCCTTGAGATGCCCAAAACAATGCCAGTTATGGGCCCGGTATTTGTCCATCGGTAAAAGATCCCAGGCCACAAAAGGCAGGCGATCAAGGTCAGAGACAACATCCGCCCAACCTCCGTCAACAACTTGTCCGTCGCATAAATACCACAGGCCTTTGATGGAAAGACTTTTCGGATTTTTGTCCGCCTTTATGGCGCTCAATAATTCTGAAACAGGATAAAAGGCTTCCCCACGCGCCAGATAATCCACCTGCTCTTCTTTCAATGTCCTTTCCGGTAAGGCCGAAGGATGGATGCCGTACAAAACGGTTTGGATAGCGGAATCTTTTTGTTTCAGAAGGGCTAAAACATTTTTCACGGCGATCATTTTAGGCGTGGAAGACGCCGAAGGATTCGCGCCGACCGCGCCGATCGCGACAAGACGCGGGTGATCGTGAAGGATTTGCTTAACGGTTTCTTCCGGCCCCCAGCCGAGCGCATCCGCATCAATGATCTTCACGCTAAAACCTTTTTCGCGCAAAAAACCGGCCAAAAGACCACCCCATAAAGGCGGTTCGATTCCTGCCAGGGATTCGCCGAGCTTACCGTACATGTGTTTTTTGTTGCTGGGATTAACAACAATGACGTCGACGGAATTCATGTTTTGTTTTCACCTTACGGGGTTATTTAAGAAAATCTTCCGCGGTCTTTATCACGCTTTTTGCGTCAATGCCGTAATATTCCCGGATAATGTCCCGGCCGCCGTATTCATAGCAATATCCTTTTTCATGAGAAAGCCCGATACGCTTAACGGGTTTCAAAATACCGTTATCTTCCAAGATTTCGCACACAGCGCTTCCGAATCCCCCCGGTAAGAAATGTTCTTCCAGTGTGATGATTTTTTGCGCGTCTTTGATCAAATGAAGAAGGATCTCTTCGTTAATGGGAATCCGATAAACGTCAATCACGCCGACGTCCATTCCCTTTTTCTTAAGCCCCTCGGCTGCCTCCAGGGCCACATGCGTCATGCTTCCGGTGGATAGGATAAACGAGCGTCCCGTTTTGAGCTGAGCAAGACCTTCGGAGAAATCCGTTAGCTCATTATACAGCGGCGGCAAAACCAAGCGGTCGAGCCGGACATAATTCGTCGTCGAAAGCGCGCAGCACATCTTGGCCACCTCGCGGGACATGAAGCTATCCGAAATGCTGTGAATGGCGATATTGGGCATCGAGCGCATAATCGCTATATCTTCTGTAATATGATGCGTGGGGCCTGAATCTTCATAACCGAATCCGGCGCCAACGCCGACAATCGTAATGGGAATTTTCATTACAGCGTTATTGACGCGAATCTGCTCCAGGCAACGCAACGTGATAAAAGGCGCAATCGCGTACGCAAAAACTTTCTTGCCCGTGAGGGCCAAACCGACCGAAACAAGAATACCGTTTTGCTCGGCGATACCGACATTAACAAACTGGGAAGCTAAATCTTCTCTGAATTGGTCCAACGAGGGCGCGCCCATATCCGCTGAAACCACAACAATATCCTTATCGGTCTTGGCCATTTCATACACTTGATTCCAAAAAGCATCTCTTTGCGTAATATTATTCATTGCTACACCTTCTTTCCAGCTCGCAGATGGCTTGCTTGGCTTCATCGCCTTTGGGGGCGATACCGTGGCAAATCGGCCGATAACAGAATGATTCGATTCCTTCGCCTTTGACGGTATCCGCGATGACAACCAAAGGTTTTGCTGATCGTCGGGAACGAACGCGCTTAAAAGCTTCGATGATCTCTTCCATCTTGTGCCCGTCAATACAAATCACGTCCCAGCCGAATGATTTCCATTTGTCGGCCATGGGTTCCAAGGCAATCAAATTTTCCGTGAAGTCGGTAACGCACAGAAAATTGCGATCCACAATAGCGACAAGATTATTCAATCGGTTGTGGGACGCAAACATAGCGGTTTCCCAAATCGAGCCTTCATAACATTCTCCGTCTCCTAAAAGCGTGCAGACAAGATAAAGTTCGCGGTTCATTTTGGCACCCAGCGCGATACCGGCGGCTGTTCCGAATCCTTGGCCCAGGGAGCCGGCTGTGATTTCAACACCAGGGACGCTATTTTGCAGATGCACGCCGAATTTTCCGTCTTTCTGGGCGAATAAGTTCAAATCTCTTGTGCTGAAATAACCGCAATCCGCCAAGACGGCATAAAGAACGGGGCTGGCCTGACCTTTGCTTAAAATAAACCGGTCCCGTTCGGACCACTCCGGTTTTTTCGGATCATGATTTAAAAGTCCCCCGTGATACAAGGCCACAAGAATATCCACGCAGGACATGGAGGATGTCACGTGACCCGTGCCGGCCTTGATGCACATATTCAATACGATTTTACGAATCTGCGAAGCTTTATTTTTTAGCTCGCCAATATCATCAGACATGCTTGACCCCCTTGTTAAACATTTGCATATTGATTTCGTTTAATAATTTTATAACCCTTAACCAATTCCTTGATGCCGTCGGAAAGTGAACAATCGGGTTTGTATCCTGTTTTTTCAATTTTTTCGTTGCTAACGATATAGTCTCGTTTATCCGGATCCTCGCCGATCTTGGATTCGACAAAATAAAAGTCAGGAACATACTTTTTGATCTCTTCGCAAAGTTCCAGCTTGCTCAAATTGGCATCGCTCAAGCCCACATTATAAGGTTCGTTTTTCATTTTCTCAAAATTATTCAAAGCATGAATAAATGCCTTGGCCACATCACGCACGTGAATATAATTTCGTTTAAAATGGGCTTCAAACAAGACAATATAGCGATCGTAAACCGCATGATAAACAAAATCATTGACCAGAAGATCCAAGCGCATGCGCGGGCTGATGCCAAAGGCGGTCGCCAATCTTAAAGTGATGGCGTTCCCGGATTCAAGCAGGGCATTCTCTGCTTCCGCTTTCCATTGACCGTAGGTTGAGACAGGTTTGAGGGGTGTTTCCTCGGTGCAAAACTTATCTTTCTGCCCGATCCCATAACCGCTATTGGTTGTCGGAAAAACAATCATTTGGTTTTTGCTGCGGCATTCCAGAATCAATTGGATGGCATCGAGATTAATACTTTTTGCGCCCCAGGGATCTTTATTGCACAAAGGCGCGCCTGTCAAGCAGGCTAAAGGGATAATCGCATCCTTGCCTTTTAAAAGGTCTTTAATCAAGGTCGATTGACGGGCATCCCCTCTTGTGATCGTTAAGCTTGGATTGTGGCAGCAATCCAAAAGAGAGGATTGATTGTACATGAAGCTATCAAGAACCGAAACATGATGACCTTCCTGAAGTAATCTGGGAACTAAAACAGAACCGAGATATCCGGCTGCGCCGGTCACTAAAATATTCATTGGCGAGACTCCGTTTCCCTTTTCTTTTTGTACCACGCATATGTTTTTTCTATGCCGTCCCGAAGAGATATCTTGGCTTTCCATCCCAGGCGATGAATACGACTTGAATCCAGAAGTTTTTGATTGGCCCCATCGGGTTTCGAGCGGTCAAAAACGATTTTCCCTGCAAAACCAGAGACCTCTTTGATCATTTGGGCTAACTCTTGGATGGACACATCTGATCCGCAACCCATATTCATTAGTTCAGGAGAGCGGGCGCGGTCCATCAGAAAAAGGCTTGCTTCAACAAAATCATCGCAAAAAAGAAATTCTCTTCGCGGACTTCCGCTTCCCCAAACCGTCACGTCTTTCTTATTGTCTTGAACAGCTTCATAAAATTTTCCGATCAAAGCGTTCAGAACATGCGCATCTTCCAAATCAACATCTTCTCCGGGTCCGAAGACCGTGGCCGGCACGGTCACGACAGTATCGAGGCCGTATTGCGCGCGATAAGCCTGGCAGAGCTTGACTCCCGAAATCTTGGCCACGGCATAGGCTTCGCTGGTGGATTCAACAGGTCCGTTCAATAAATCTTCCTCTTTCATGGGTTGGCGACATTCTTTTGGGTAAATGCAGGAACTGGCATAAAAAAGCAGTTTTTTGGCCTTAAACTTATAGGCCGCATGGACAACATTATTCTGGCTTTCAAGATTATGGTAGATGAATTCGCCCGGATTCTTGATATTGGCGGCAATCCCGCCGGAGCGGGTGGATGCGAGGAAAATATATTCCGGTCTTTCGCGTGAGAAAAATTCATAGACGGAAGGTTGAATTGCGCAATCCAGAGCGATAGCCGAGGAAGAAAAAACATGTAGAAAACCATGGGTTTCAAAATACCGGACAAGGGATTTTTCGATGATATCGTTATGGCCAATAATGAGTATTTTTGATTGTTTTTCCATTTCTTGGGTCAATTTCTTTGAAGCAGAACGGGCATGTAATTTCCAAAACAGTATAACTGAATTCTCCTTTAACTTCAACAATTATAAGGCGTTATCAAAGAAAGGTAAAATGACTTATGCCCAGTTTGAAATGAGCGAAAAAAGGGGCGCCTCGCCCGCCAAATCACTTGAGTGATTTGGCTGAGGCGGGCGCCCCTTTATCGACGTTTTCTATATCAATGTTAATAAGGAAGTCGATATTAGGTCTTTTTTCTCGTATAGAGAACGTATTAGCTACTTTACTATTGGTAAGGAAAAGACCAACAAAATCTATTCTTAAATCCGACTAAAATAAAGATTTTCCGATAAAAAGCAAAATCATAATTAGTAATATTAAAATTAATATGTCTTTCGATTTTTCCAATCCGATCCCCTTAAGCTGATTCAACAATTGGTCTTTCAGAGAGCATAGACCTTCGCTTCTTTGAGCAACAGCTGGGCCTGTCTGATCTTTTGTGCTTAACAGCGGGCAAAATTGCTGCTTAACCATAGGACGCGTCAAAAAGTAAACCAAAACCGCAAAGGGCAGCATCTTTAGAAGAAACATCAGCCCAAGGGTGATCAGGCTAAAGAAGAATGAAAGACTTGGCTGCCTGCCAAATCTCACGAATGTCCCAAATGGATAAATGATGTACATAACAAACATGTAAGGACCGAATAAAGCAAGATAGATAGTCGACATGGATACAATGATCATACGCGCCCAGTTTCGTAAATAAAAAAGGCTTACGCCGCCAATGATATAGAGGGCCGCCGGTAGGAACATGATCATAGCAATCGGCGAAATGGAAACAACGGAAATAAACATAACCATAGAAAGCAGAGAGCCCGTTGAGCCCATCAGGATGGAAAGAATTCCACACGCGATAACTCCTTTGGACGGTCTTGCTTTTCGGCAATTGGGTTTTTGCTCGGTGACCGGATTATTTTCATTTTCCATGTTTAATTTCCCTTCCCGCCTTTATTCTGAGAGGAAAAACTCAATACTCTCCTCAGAAATCTGAACATCGTTTTTAAAAACCATATCGAGAAAATTATAAAAATAATAACAAGAATGGTCGCGATAACAGGATGTTTAATGATTAAATAAATGATTCCAGCTACAGAAATATCCTCGGTCACACTCGCCACGGAATTGCTAAAAGGCTCAGGGGACGTGTTGATGGCGGCCCGGGCAGTCGCTTTCGTGAGATGAGAGTCCATGGAGATTGATCCGGTTAAAAGAGCAACAGGAATTTGAAGGGCTGGTCCGGCATCCGCCATGGCCATATACCCTAAGGCCGCTCCACCAACAGGTCGAATAAAGGTATGAACCGAATCCCAAGCGGAATCCACATACGGAACTTTGTCCGCTACAAATTCAATCACGTACAAAACAATGGCGACAATAATGACCAAAGGGTGAGCCAAGGAATCCATGTTCCCGGGAAGCGTAATCCATTGCATCCTGTGGGCAATCCCCAAGCCGGCAATAGTCAGATACAAATTGACTCCTGAGGCCCAGGAACTACCTACTAAAACATTTAAGGAATTGAGTGCATCCATACCTAGATTATTTTAAAATTAAATTTAGATTCTCGCAAGCCTGAAAATAACTTATACGATATCCCAAAATCTGCATATAAAAACCCCGCACCTTTTTAAAAAGCTATCTTTTAAGGTGCGGGGTTAATTTTCTGGATTAGACTTTCGTTACGTTGACCGCCTGCTTGCCTTTCGGTCCTTGTTCGATCTCGAACTGAACTTCCTGGCCTTCGTCTAGAGATTTGTAACCATCGCCCTGAACAGCAGAAAAATGCACAAAGACATCTTCGCCGGATTCGGGTGAGATGAATCCATAACCCTTTTGGTTATTAAACCATTTGACTTTACCTTTTTGCACTGAATCTTTCCTCCTTTCTGACCAAGGACTCGCTTTCATCAAGGCAGAAATAGAAAAACCGCAAGGTCATTTCTTCTTTTTCCCTGCGGTTCAAGATTTCTACTCCCTCATATAATGCAAATCCTTCTTCGTTACGATTTAAGTATGCCTAAAGTTACCCTCTTTGTCAATAAATTATTTGCCAAAAATATTCTTCTGGAAAAACACTCATAAGCCCCATGATCTATGGTAAAATGCGTTCAGCGAGGTAAAATGAATGCCCATTTCCACCTGCCCTCTTATGAACCTTTCAACAGACCTGTTCAGAGACGTAATCATCGCATCGCTTGTTCTTGCGCTCATCGTTTGCCTACTCAAGATCCGCCTACTTAAAAGAAATCTAATCCGGGAGATTCATCAAAGATTAATTCCACTCTTAAATTTTGAAATTGACAAAGACGAAATGACTCTCTATCTAAAGAATGAAAGTCATTGCCTGGCAAAAAATATAAAAATTGAGGACTTCGACGTGACGCTCAAGTATGATTTTCCAAAAACATTGACCTTAAAATTTCCCATGGTGGAATTGGTGAATCCCAATCAACGGGTTGCCTTAAAATTCAGGGCTTTTGACGAAACAAGCGAGCTCGATTCCGTCACGACGGAAAATCTGGCGACCCATCTTCTTAATGCCTCGCTTGAGGCCTTCATCTACTACTCCAATATTGAAAATACGAGATTTCAGTCTATTATCGTGAAAAATCAGCATCACTTCTTGATCAAAGAAGCCCGCCCGTGTTTGTAGATTATTCTTTTGCTTCCCGCCTGGCCTGATTTGATCCAAACAAATTCTTCCAATAATTTTTATCCATCTCTTTACAAAAATAACGGATAAATTCCTTCATGAGCTCAAGTTTCTTTCGCAGGATAGGATCTTCCTGTGCCCAGGCATGCATCAATGTGTTCTGGGATTCGATCAATAGCGCCGCATACACCTCGGCTTTATCTTCCTCAATGGACGTCATAGCATAATCGGTAATAAATCCGGGCCTGGGCGGTGCTGAATAATTCCGGACATTTTTGATCTCTTGCCAGGTTCTATTTTGCCCATACATAAATCCCTCTTCGTTGAGATTAGCCCATTCGGAATCTTTCCATCCGGGATAACCGATGGACTGCATTTCAATCATATGGTAAAGCTCATGATGAATGCTATGACGCTGCCGTTTGGGATTGCGCATCCCGCGCGAAAAATCAAAAAACATCAGCTTCTCTTTGTGTTGATAAAGACCTTCAGCGGGTTTCTTTTGATGAAAAAGATTCTTCGCAATCACAATCCCTTGCAAGCGGCTATTGCGGAAAAAGCTCTTGGGATATTTTCTGATTTCTTCCTCAAACAGCTGAAGGTATTGGGAAAGTTCGGGATGATCTTTCTTTGAGGCCAATTGATAGACAGCGGTTTTTGCTATAGCCTCCGGCAAATCCTTATAGTAAATCTTAAGAGAGGTTTTATTTTCTATTCTTTGAATGGCAGAATCAATGGATAGTGTTAAATCATGGGTTGAATTAGCTGCAAAAGCATAAACTGCGGGCATAAGCGAAAGGGCAAATAAGTGCGGAATTATTCTATCGAAACGCATCTTAATTTTTGTTTCATTCTTAATTATGGTGAAAGATTTGTCCTAACTTATTGAAAAAGAAGAAAATAATGAAATTTAGGGAATGACCCTGATTACACAGATTATATTCGATGACACAGATAAAAAAATCTGTGTAATCTTTTTTAAATCTGTGAAATCAGGTTCTTTCATGCACCCTAAATAAGAAAGAACTAAATTTTTATTCAATGATGAGAATTATTCAAGTTGCGTTGCGGCTTCTTTCGAGGCTTTAAATCCACGATAAACGAACGAGAAGGAGATAAGAAAAACGCATAAATAAACGGCGGCCAAAAGAAAAAACGGTTTCTTTCTCTCCACAATGAAGCCACCCATCACATGCGCAAAGGCCAATAAAGGCAAACTAAAAAGCATCATTCCGATATGGGCAACAAACATCAGATAAGGCATGTTCGAGAGAAGATCTCCTGAGGGCTTTTGGAATATCGTCGGTATCTGCCCCATTAAGAAAAGAACTAACAGATACAAGGGCGAAGACACTGCAATCACATTCCACCATCGCATTTTTGTTGAGTCTGATTTCAAGGATTTTCGTGTTGCCGTGAGAATCCAGCCGATCCCAAAGGCAATCAAGAGGGCAAAAAGAATTCTTGAGACGAAAAATGCGATATAGGTCGAATAGTCTTGCATGACTTTCTTAATCAGTTTCACGAAATTGGGGGCCGAAGAGGCTCGGCCCCCAATTCAAGAAGTAATATCTTTCTTATGCTTTGTCCCTTCTTATTTCTTGTGAATAATCTTCTTAACCAATTTGAGAACAAATCCCAGAATTACGATAAAAATGATAATTCGTAGAATTTTCCCGATGTGCTTAAAGATACGCGTATAACTGGCCGTTAGATAGGGGCTTTCTTTTTCTGTCACCAGTAATTTGGAGAAACGATACTGGCTTCCCTTTTGAGGAATATCGATTTTGATGGGTAAAACACCGACGACCTTCCCTCCGGATTGCTTTTCTGAATATGTCATTTGCTGCACATTGCTAATAGAAAACTGTTCTCCAATATCATCGGCCGCAGATCTTAAACGACCCTGCACATGACTTAACGGCCTCCAAGCTGTTGAATCCTTGGTTAACTTGACGTCCCCTCCAAAATTAAAATACTTATAATCAACAGGAAAATAGACAGACCAATAGAGTTGGCTTGCGGGAATATCCGTTTGAGGAAGCCCCATCTTAAGAGAGCCAAAATATTTCATTCTGGATCCCTGATCCAGATAGACGATCTCAACGGGAAATTGGGTCAAGCTTTGCCCTTGAAGCTGGGATTTCTCTAGGGGAATCAGAATACTACCGTTTTTATCTTTGGCCGGTTTCACAGGCTTGCCGGCGACAAATGTGCTCCACAAAGAGGCTCCTTTGGGCAAAACCAAATGCAAGAATTGCTTCACATTATTGCGCACTTGATACGTCGCCTTGGTCAAAACTTTCCCTTCTTCGGTATAAAGAGTAACATAATTGGCCGAATCAATAGCCGCAACGAGAACCGGTAATTCCTCGTGCTTGGTGACATCGATGGTGATCGCAAAGGGATGATTAAGATATTTGAAGGCCAAAAGAATGGGATTGGAGGATTGGCTCCAAATCGACGAAGGAAGCTCTTTGACGTCAATGGCGGTGACTCTTTCGAGTTTATTAACGGCTAGCTCGACATTGGTCTTGGCCGCAACACCAACATATCCATTTTCCCGTTCGACTCCAAGGGCTTTGACGGACGGGATATCGGCCACGACGGACCCCTCCCCGATGTTTCGCTCATAGAGAATATCCAGAATATAATTGCCTTTGATGCCATAATTCAAATACACATCCAAATATTGAACACCTTTGTCGACAGAGACCTTCCAATCGCGTAAATCCCGGCCACTCACGTCCAGAAGGGTGACATCTTCAGGAATCGCGATGCGCAGATTCGATATCTCGGATTGCAAAATGGAATACTTCAGCTGAGCTTGATTGCGGACAAGCCCCTCTCCGATAGTCGAGTAGGTTGTTGTTTCCAAATAAACCTTCGGCTCCAGTTTTACTTGTTTAATTTCTTCTTTGGGCAGTTCTTTGGTCCAGCGTGTAGTGATGCTGTTTGTGTTGGGCATCACAGCCCAAGCTAATGTTTTTTCTTTTTCTTTATTCACTTCCACTTTAATCGCCGGTTCAATGAAAATTTCAACACCTGTTTCGGGCATGATAAATTCATATTGAGAAATCGGCGCCGACATTACTTCAAACGAAAAATTGCCGGGACCGCCTTCGCGCTCACGCGTGGCTTTGATCAGAAATTCAATGTTCAAAGTATAGCGACCTGGCCGGTCAATCATTAAGTAATATTTGCCTCCCTGCATAATCACAAAAGCCGTGCTGCGATTGATGCTCACGTCAATCAAGCCGACGCTGCTGCGCACCAAAGGAAGCTGTGTCCAGCCTTTGCTAAAAACTTCAAAAATGACTTTGCCGTTAACCGTGACGACATTTTCTTCGAGCTCCGCTTTATAGTCTGTTTGGTAAATCGCGTAAGACGAAAGCACGGATGTAGGAATACCCTCTCCTTCTTCTGTTTTACCGCCAACACGTTCATTTAAAACTTGAGGACCCCGAGGAATTGCCATTTCCTGATCACCACCATAGAGCGTTTGTTGATTTCCTTCGTATCCGCTTTGATCAAGATTAAATTGGATGTTGCTGCCTTTTTGCAATCTTCCCTGGATCTTGTCTTTTAGGCCTCCGGCTAAAATGTTTTGAGGCAAAATAAAGACATACAATAACGCTGCAGTCGCCAAAGCTATTGTTTTCATAAAATTGTTGTTCATAAATCCCCTTCTCTTGTTAAAAATATTTATTCACTTTTTAATACGCTCTGTAAATCTGATAACGCCTTGGCCACATTATTTTTTAAATCATCTAACACAGCTTTCAAGCTATAGTCTGTGATTTCCATTTCCAGGCTACTAATCGCAAGTATTATAGAAGAAATGCTTTGAGGCGTAAAGGGATTTGAGCGCCCCGAAAGTCTTGATAACTGCCGCCAGAAAATCAGGGACGGCTTGCTGTTTTCCAGTTCCGGTTTTCTTTTGGTGTATTCTTCGAGCACCTCTGCATCCTCAGGAAAAAGTCCGAAATAAAGCTGCGTGACGGTCTGAATAAACTCCTTGGACTCGTGCTCATTGAGATCAACGCGTATCGTATATCTCATTTCAGTAATGGCAAAAGCCATGATCTTGGACCAGATCAAGTGAGACGAATCCTTCTTTAGCTCAACATTATATTCTTTTAAGAAATTCATCGTTTGAGGCAAAACGCTTACGCCCGTCTTAAAAAGCAAGAGGTGATATTCAGCCCAAGCGCGCTTCTTTGTTTCGGAGAATTTACCGGATTCAAAAACTTCTTTGGAGGATTGATTGAATTTGTCGATCTTTTGTGCAAAACTCATGATCGTTTTACTCCTTCGTCTTTCAAGAGTTGGCGAGTTAAATCCAAGGCGGCTTGAACGATATGTTTGGATGCGCTAAGATTCGTATGATACTCGGAATTGCGTGTTGTTTTCTGCCGTATCACTAAAACGTCGACGTCAACGGATGTTGTTTTCTCAAGGGTTAATTTCGATGGTGAACGTTCAATCAACTGTTTTTTCTTCCGGAGGATGTCTGCCCCCTGCTTGGCAATAAACACACAATAAAGATACGGATAATCGCGACCTTCAACCGTGTTGATCGAAATCTGAATCTGTAATCCCAAAAAGAAATCCGGTGCATCAAGAATGCGGACCAAAAGCCTTGCGTCCATCGGGATGCGGCCTCCTTTTTGCGCTTCGCATGTCGAGAGCATCGGAAGCACCTGAATATCGCTGGGTTCGCGCAAATAGTCCATGATCTTTTCGAGCAATTCGATTTTGATAATCAGTCTGTCTTTTCTCAAGAAGCTTCTTGTCCCCGTAATCCAATGAGGTGCTAAGATCAAAAGGACATCCCATGTCCAATAACTGGCCAGTCTGTGCTGGCCAAGGCCCTCAATAATCATCCAAATAATAAAACAAACGACGCCGATCAAAACAACAACTGCTATGCCCAAAGGATTGGTGATATCAAAGGCATCCCGATCCCATCGTTCAAGCTGTTTTTGCTTTGAGCGGACCTTTTTATACTCATCGGGGGTTACTTGTTTCCATTCTTCGGTTGTAACGGTTTTCGGCTTCGCGCTATATCCCTGAATCAGGCTAAAGGCCGTTCCGAGGCCGATGAGGATTAATCCAAAAATAAAATTCAAGAAAAGCTGGATCAGAAACCCGCCGATGAACAATCCTATAATGCATTGCATGCGGGTCAAATACGGGACATCTTTAAAAAAGATGAATTTGATGTCGCCTTGGCGCTGGGGATCGGGAAAAAAGCTCATGGACAGACCCCGTGGGCAGAAGCCATGATTTCTCGATAGCCGACCTGACGGAAATACAAAGGGCATCCTCCATTACATATAGCCAGATAATTGCACTCTTGGCATAGGGCATGGGCAAAACGTTTTTCTTGGAAATAGGCGAACGCGGGGCTTTTCCAAATCTCTTTAAACCGTCCTTCCATCTCGAGAATGTTTCCCATCGGCTGCGGAAAGCTAGAACAAGGAAGAATATCACCGTTGGGCGCTATACTCAGAAGTCCGTCGCAAGCCGCGCAACCTTTGTTGCCAAGCCCATGAATAATCGGATTAAAAATACATAGGGGCGTCGGGGAATACCACATAAACTCAAGATTTTTTTCTTGTGCCGCATGAGAAATTTCTAAAACAATATCACCAATTTCTGAATAGGAAACAAAAACATGATCCAGGCGGGACAAGGCCGAACCTTCGGGCATCAGCATATTCATGGAAAATTTATTAAAGCCAAGCTGAGCGATCAGATCAAGCAGGCCCAAAAGATCATTTTTATTCAGCCCGGAAATCGTGGTATTGGTATGCACCCTGATTCCCGCTTCTCGAAGATTCTTTAATCCCTCAAGCGTTAATTCAAAAGCACCTTTTGAGCCAACAATCTGATCATGCACAAGCGCTGTCCCTGCTTCCAGGCTGACTTGTGCCGAATCCAGCCCCGCCCCCTGAAAGTCCTTGGCTGTGTTTGCGTCAATCAGCGTCGCGTTGGTAATCAGGTTTGTCCATAGACCGAGTTCTTTGGCAAAACGGATCAACTCAGGCAGGTCTTGACGTAATGTTGGCTCCCCTCCGGTAAAGCTCACGGAAGGAATCTCGATTTCTTTTCGGATCATCGAAAGAATTTTCTTTAACGTATTCGTCGGTAATTCCGCGGCGGAATCTTTTTTGCTGCAGCCGCAGGACGCATAACAAAACTGGCATTCCAGATTGCATCGATAGGTAATGGCTATTTCGCTTAAGACGGGCAAGGTATTAAAGGGAAGATGAAAAGGTATTTTCTCAACGGCTAGCCGCGCATCCTGTTCATGAAAACACCCTTTGAGCATGGCACGAAGGTCGCAGAAAAAATGGTGAAGATCGCGAGCCACGCTTTCGCGGTCGGGATAACCGTCAACGATCGCGTAAATGCTCTGACCCTGAAGAAGATGTTTGAGGATTTTCACGGCTTGCTCGTTTAGCTTATGGGCCTCATTGGGAATTTTGATTAAAAGATGATCCTCTTCTCTCACATAAATGTAGGGTTTCACATTTTTGATGTATTCATCCACCCAATGTAATTGTCGATAATAATCCATGGTTAATGACCGCTGCTAACGCAGGCGCCATGACAAGCCCCATGGCAGGCTGAATGACACGCGGAATGACACGCCGAATGACAGGCTGAATGACAGGCATCATGGCACACATTTTGCATAAACGGACCTTCATAACATACCGATGTGTTGCGAAACGTCGAGAAATTGTCCTTGAGGTTAGGGATGTTTCCTTCAACCGTTTTTCCGACATCCTGACTTTTCCTGTAATCATATCGATCGGCGTGGGTTCGCCCATAATAGTGATGATGGTATCCGCCCCAATAAAACGCGTCCTCATCGTTTTTCTTGTAAAGATCGCCCATCTGTTTTTTGTAATATTTCTTAGTTGCCTCGAGGTCGCAATCCCAAGTCTTCTGCTCAAGACCCGAAGCAATGGTTTTAAACAACAAATTGACTGGATTTTCTTGGATACGTCCGTCGGCTTCAATGGCACTATAAAGAATGCTCTCGTAAGAGTCATTGCTTCCCATAACGCCGGCAACGCGTTCAACGCGCAAAGGGTCCTCGCTTAGTATTTTAATAATCCCCCGGCGTTCCATATTTTGAACAATCAATCCCATGAGAACCGAAAGAGGAATATCCAGAAGAAGGCCCGCTTCAATGGCGTTAAGAGTTTTGCAGATTTTCCCTTTCTGCCGGAAGGATCCCACTTGAATCTTGGGAGGAACCCACTCATCCCCTTGCCACTGAATCTTGGAAATCCCGTCCTGGGCAATGAGCATTGACTGATGCTTGCGCGTCATCACAAAAAGAGGGAAAAACCCCAAGAATAGTGCGCCAAAGAAAACAATGATAGCGATCGTGACATAATCAAACGGCATTTCGGCCAAAACACTGCCCGGAAAAAATCGGTTCAAAAGGTAGGATTCCTTCGCTTTTTTTAAATCGCTTTTTTGCCATGGCGCTTTTCCGGCAATGGTGGAAAGCAGAAAATAAGAAGCATCCGCATAGGTTTGGATCTGAAAATGATAGCGGCTATTAAGATTATTGCGATGGAATCTGACCGTCAGAATATTTTCTCCTTGAGCATTCTTCACGGAAGGATAATCAATCAGGTAGCGGTCATTGACATACTTTTCCGTCATGAATTTACTCTTTTCCAAATCTTCCTTGGAAACAGATTCCGAAGAGAGGGAAATCGGATAATGAACCGTGACTGTTTCGTGCTCAAGGGAATTGTTCCATTGAACCGGCGCCCAGTTAAAAACCGCCAACCGCCCGTGAGGGCTGTCGGTCAGGGTCACCTGGCCGCTTTGCTGCAAATCCGTTTGATAGCGAAAGAAATAGGTCAGCTCACCGTCTTGAAAGGAGCGGCCTTGGGAGAGGATAATATCGTATTTCTTATTTGAGAGTTTCTTGATATCGAGAGCGTAGCGGTTACCGTTTTGGTCGAGGGCATAGGCATTCTGATCGTCAAAGCGCGGTCGCTCTACAAATCCTTCAAAATAAAAACCGTGAAGATTCGCATTCTGGCATACCCAGCGAACAGAATAGGAAATTTGCGCCTTGCCGTCTTTGTCCAAAACAACATCCGTTTCGACCCAGCGCAGTTTAAATCCATCGGCCCAAGCATGCGAAGGGAATACAAGGCAAAAAAACAATGCGAAGAAAACAAATATTCTTTTCATCGCGCATATTGACTCTTGAGAAAAGATCGCACTCAACAAACAAGGACAACCCGCGGAAAGTGGATTGTCCTTATTTTTATTCGACATGGTCGTTCGCACAAGGTTATTTTACAACCGCAAAAAATGTAAAACAAGAAATATTGGTTTAATTTAGTCGATCGATGAGTCCTAAAAAAAGACCCACGGGGGAGGCATGGGGACTTTCTTGATGATCTGTAAAGCGGTGTCAAGAACGCGAAACGGAAGATTCAAAAGAGCGCAACCGCTTTGCGTAAAGCATAACAGGAGAATCAGAATGATCCAGAGATGTTTCTTCAAAATCTTTTTTGAGATTCTTCGATGCACTCTATTGATTCCATTTTTTTCTGGCCACAAGGTAACCGGCTCCTAAGATGGAGCCGATCCAGGGGATAATGCCCATATAGCTTGCAATAATTCCCAGAATATAGCCTATTCTCTTTGATCGATACGCGTAGATCGTGCTCACGAGATAGAGAATCCCAACGATAAAAAAATAGGCGGTCATCTTAAAGCTGAGCTTCGCGATGAGGCTGTTCGGAAATGCTTGGCTCATAACGCCAATGAGATAAGGGAATATAACGATGTACAATAGGGAAAGGGTTGCGTATGTTGCTTTCACCGAGGAGATAAGGAATTTCTTCATCGTGATGATATCCCTTGCTTCTTTTTCCAAAGAAATACTTTATCTTTGGGCCGAACGACAAAAGGAAGTTTGACGCCTACCGGTGAGCCTTTGAGCGCTTCCTCAATGCTTCGGTGATTGTCTTGCAATTCATCGGCGGTCGTCTGATAAGCCGGCGTATTCTTGCCGATAAACAAAATCTGATCTCCTCTTTTGAGAGAGGCATTTCTTATCATTATATCCGCAACAAAGATCTTTTTATAGAACTTTCTCACTTCTCCTAAGAAGACTTTCTCGTGCGTATGTTCCAAATTTCTGGCCAAAACTTTTTTGGGTTCGCCAAAATAAAATCCGTTTGAAAAACCGCGGTTGTAAACGGACCTGAGTTCCTCTTTGAGCTTCTTTTTAAGCTGAGAGGTGAATTGTCCTTGATTAAAAGCATCCAGCGCCTGGCGATAAACAGATGTCGTCACACCGACATATTCCGGGGAACGCATTCGGCCTTCTATTTTGAAAGCATCGATGCCGGAGTCGATCAGTTCATCAAGAAAATCAATCGTACACAAATCTTTTGGACTTAAGAGATAATCTTGGCCAAGAATGTATTCGGATTCACGGTCCATATCCTTGATTGTGAATTCTCTTCGGCACGGCTGCAGACAATCGCCTTTGTTGGCGGACCGTCCGAAAGCATCTTGCGACAAAAAACACCGGCCGGAAATACTTACGCACATGGCGCCGTGAATAAAAGCCTCAATCTGACAGTGAATTTTCTCTTTCTTCAATTCCCGAACTATTTGTTGAATGTCGGCAAGTGTGCATTCTCGAGCGAGAACAATTCTTTTGACACCCAAGTGAGCATAAAACCGAACAGATTCGGTATTGGATACGCTTTCCTGCGTCGAAAGATGAATACGAAGCTTCAGTTTTTTGGCTAGAGAAAATACCGCTTTGTCCCACAAAATCACAGCATCGACTTTTGCCCGCTTGGCCTCCTGAAGAGCTTTTTCAACTTTTCCTAATTCTTGATTCATCACAATCACATTCAAGGCCAAATACCCTTTTCGTTTTTGTACGCGCAAGAAAGCCATCACTTTCTTGATTTCGTAAAGATCAAAATTCGCGGCCTGATGGCGCATATTTAAACCCTTAATGCCGAAATAAACGCTGTCGGCGCCATTCTCGACGGCTGCGCGCAAAGAAGGCCAATCGCCTGCCGGGGATACTAATTCTGGTTTTATCTTTCTCATTTGATCGTATATCCAAAGTTTCCGCTTTTATTCTCCTTCGCCTTACCATTACAACATAATGGTACAGGCTTCGGAGAATTATTCTGAAGAGAATATTCTACGAAGCATATACCGTTATTTACATTGCTTATGCGAAGTAGAATAAAATCTTTGAGCAATTCCCTGGCCGTCTCAAATTGCTCTTCATCCACCTTGATTCTGGCCGGCGCAACCAGGGGCCTCACCTGCAGGAAATTCTCTCCTTCGATAAAATAGCGAATATCATTCGCTTCAAAAAGCGATTTATTGGCCTTTTCCTTAAAAAAGACTTAGCGGTAGGCCAATTTTGACCTTTTTATTTAAGAAAAAAGGCCAAATATTGACTTCCACTAATGCTTTTATTGAGAAGAGGTCAATAATGAAGGCGATATCTCCGGGATTATTGGCTTTTTCTTTATTAAAGAAACGGTGGAAGCCAATATTAGGTCTTTTTCCTCATATAGAGAGAATATTAATGACTGTTCCATTAATAAGGAAAAGACCAATAAACGTTGCGAGAATTTCCTTAAAAATCTTTTGAGCCATGGGCATGACAAAAGGCAACCGCTTTTTCGCGTGTTGCCTTTCCTTACCTTTTCTTCATCTAATTTCTCAGCCGCCTGATCCAAGCTCAAATATCCTTGAGGGCAAGATTCGAGGGAGACTTTTCGATCGTTTCGTTAAAGGATTTGAGGCTAGCCATGAGCTTATCCACTTCTTTAGACTCAGCGATAGGAATCGTGTCAATTCCCTTCCAGTCTAATATATTAAGGACGCTTTGAATGGTTAAAGGGCCGATATCTCTGGCCGGTTGATACCCGATGATCTTATTGTTATCTAATTTGACTTCCGATAGAATTCCGGCTTCGGTTAATTCAAAAAGGATTTGACGCACCAGGCGGATCGGAATTTCCAACACATGAGAAATCTCCTGGGCGGTCCAAGGTTTTTGGGCCTGGGAAAAATTCTTAATACATAAGTGGGCGATTTGCAAGGACAATAGCCTCTTAAAAGAATGGCTGACCTTCAGGCAATCCGGCTCAAATTCATAGGTTTCGACATTCTGGTCTGCAAAGGAAATCTCCGCGCCCAAAAGAACGATAATCCAGCTGATCTGCAACCACATTAAAAAAAGCGGCAAGGCTGCGAAACTTCCGTAAATCGCACCGTATTTCGCTACGCCGACTTGGAAATATATATAAACCCATTGGACAATCTGGTAGATTGTGCCGCCGATGATGCCGCCGATCAAGCCCGATTTGAAATTAACTTTCGTATTCGGCATAAAAATATAAATGAATGAAAAAAGCACCCAAAGCACGGCGTACGGTAGAAGTTTTAAGAAAATCATGATAACCGGACTGAAAGCCCCCAAGAACTCGATTTTCCGCATCACCAGCGTGACTTGACTTGCGATCATAACCGTTACACTGCTTGACATAATCAACAAAATAGGGCAAATCAGCATGATGGACAGATAATCGCTGAATTTACGGCCGATGCTTCTGCCTTTCTTGATCCCCCAAATGTCGTTAAAGGAACTCTCAATATTTCCCAGCACCTTGATCACGGTCCAGAATAAAACAGCTACGCCGATGCCGGCGATCAAACCGCCTTTTGTATTTTCCAGAAAACTATTCGCAAAGCCGATAATGTAAGTAACAACTTCTTCCTGGCCGGGCAGTCTTGTGACGAGCTGATTTTCAAGCATATTCTCAAAACCAAAACCCTTAGCTATACCAAAAGCCATCGCGACTAAAGGAACGATCGACAAAAGTGAATAAAATGTCAAAGCGGATGCGCGCAATTGGCATTTATCTTCGTCGAATCCCCGTATAGCCACAAGAACAACTCTTAATTGCCGGATCAAAAATGATCTCGGCCGGGAAAGCTTGCTGGTTCGAATCCGCCAGATATCCGTTGTTAAGAAATCAATAATGGCCGGAATGATTTTCTTTTTTTCTGCCATGGAATTTTTCCTTTCTTCTCAATGAGGCCTCGCACCTTTTATCTATTTAAACAAATTAAAGTTGTCGATCTTAAGATATTTAAATGAGAAAAAGGTGCAGGGTATTCAGTAAATATTATCATAATATCTCAACTTTTTACTCTCCCAAATGCCGCACAAAGGTATATTGCCGCGGAACGACCACATCCGCTTTCTTGGGAGGGGATTCTTGCGATAATCGATAGTTCACATCCATTAGTTCGATATAGTCAGCCGTATAATCTTTAAGGATGCCGACAAATTCATATTTTTTTCCGTTTTTATTGACTTCGAGTACCACCTTGGCGCCAATATGGCGCTCTAAAAGCGGCTCATAGGACGTTCCTACAAAGCCGATCATTTCCTGCTTAACCTGTGAAACGTATTTATCCTGAGAGGTCATGAGAGCGCCGGCCGGTGTTCTTTTCTTGGCTAAATCAATCACCATATTGACCACGTCCATCATTGAATCGCGGACAGTCTTAAAGAGATTCAGCATTTTTCTTTTTGCGCGTCGATAAAAATTCGGATGATAGGTTTTCTTTAACTCGTTGTCCCTCTTTAGTCGCCTCTTTTCATCCAAATCTTCATGATAACGGATAATCGCCTGAATCGTTGGGTATTCACCTTTATAAAGGATATAACTTGTTTCGTCGTGTCCGTCTTGATCTTTGTGCGCCTTTGGATAAATCATCTCCAGGCCGGTTGTTTCAACAATCAATTTTCCCCAAATGGTTTTTCCGGAGGTTTGCTCCAGCGTCACCCTGTCGCCTGAAAACTCAACCAGACATTTGTCTTTGCTGCGCCCCTTGATAAAAGCCGCAATAAAAGCCGAACAAATAATAAAAATAATGGTAATGGCAAATGTATCCTGCATAGCAACCTTTTTTAGTCAAAAACAACGGTCTTATTGTTATAGCAAAGGATCTTTTTCTCTAAGTGCCAGCGCACGGCGTGCGATAAAACCAAACGCTCAAGATCCTCTCCTTTGCACACCAAATCTTCAAGAGAATCCCGATGGCTGATCCGCACCGTGTCTTGTTCAATGATCGGGCCTTGATCCAATTGTTCGGTCACATAATGACTTGTCGCGCCAATAATCTTTACGCCTTTTTGATAGGCCTGAGAGTAGGGATTTTTTCCCGCAAACGCAGGTAAAAAGGAATGGTGGATATTGATGATCTTATTTTTAAATTGGTCGACGAATTCAGCGCTCAGAATTTGATGATAGCGCGCCAAGACCACACAATCGATCTTCACTTCTTTTAAGAGTTCGATTTGCCTTTTCTCCTGTTGGGATTTATTGGCTTTGGTCATCGGAAATTCAAAAAAATGAAATCCAAATTCATGCGCCAATTCTTTGGCGTCCGGATGATTGCTAATCACCAAAGGGATCTCGCATCGCAGTTGTCCGGATTTTTTGCGATAGAGCAAATCATAGAGACAATGTAGCTGTTTAGAGACAAAAATCGCCACGCTCGGAATATCGTCCGTAAAGCTGAGGCCTGATGTCATCTTGAATTTTTCCGCAATGGGAGCGAAAGATTCAAGGATCTTTTCTTTCTCAAGCAGGAACCCTTCCAGCGACCATTCGATGCGCATAAAGAAGGTGTTGCTTTGCTCGTCTATGTGCTGATCGGCATGCACAATATTTCCATTATGGCTATAAACAAAATCGGTGATGGTCGCCGTAATTCCTTTTTGATCGGGACAAGAAACAAGAAGAATAGCTTGAACCATGACGCATGACCTCCAATCTGATGTTACGGACTCACGGGTGTATAGCGGGATGACGTTTCTTCAAACGCTTCGCATTGATACGTTGTGTAAATATCCTTTCCTTCGGGATCTCCCCGGACAATTCCGTCTGACATAATGCAATAGGAATATGTTCCCGAAGCTCCGGGCTCAACAGGTTTTGCTGTCACCATAAACGTCTCTCCGCCCAACGGATTAAAATATCGATATTCATAGCCGCTTATGGGTCCATCTGCGTAATCTTGGTTTATATACGCGGGACTGGCTTGCGTAAGTTCAGATAGTTCCTGGGGGAAGCGCTGATTCGCCGTTTGAAAAGTGTTGGCGGCGATGGCGATGGCGCGGACTGTGCTCTGTGCAAGGGCTTCATTGGCGCTTAAGCGGGCCCGTAACAAATTGGGAATAGCAATGGCGGCCATGAGGGCAAAGATAGGTACAATAAATATGGAGATCGCGCCTAAAACAATTCCTGTAATCGCCAGACCGTTTCCTTTAAGCGTTTCTTTATTTTTTGATATTTGCACTAACGCAATGATTCCCAAAATAATAGCTATAATACCAAGCAGCATTCCAAGAAGGGGAATAAGAAAGAACAATCCGCATACCAAACTTGCTATTGCTAAACCTAATGTTTTCTTTTGTAATTCAGTCATGCCGCTCTCCTTTGTCAGTTTGTTGTCGTTTTATTTTTAAACCAGTCAACCGTTATTTGTAGGCCTTCTTTGAGTGATACTTTGGGTGACCAGTCGAGTTTTTTCTTTGCAAGGGTAATATCCGGTCTTCTGACTTTTGGGTCATCGACAGGCAAAGGCTTGTAGACAATTTTGTTTTGAGCGCACGTGATCTTGGAAATCAATTTTGCAAATTGCAAAATGGTGAATTCCCTGGGATTTCCGATATTCACCGGCTGCGTATAATTTGAAAAAAGCAATTTGATGATTCCGTTGATAAGATCAGAAACATAGCAGAATGATCTTGTCTGCAGACCGTTTCCGAAAACCGTTAGGGGTTTATGATGTAGAATCTGATCGATGAAAGCCGGTACGACCCGGCCGTCGTGGAGGCGCATCCGCGGGCCATAGGTATTAAAAATCCGGACAATGCGCGTGTCGATTTTATGTACGCGATGATAGGCCATGGTCATGGCTTCGGCAAAACGTTTGGCCTCATCATAAACGCCCCGGGGTCCGATGGGATTGACATGCCCCCAGTAACTTTCTTTTTGAGGATGAACTTTCGGATCACCGTATACCTCAGATGTGGAAGCCAAAAGATAACGGGCTTTCTTGGCCTTAGCGACACCCAGTGTATTATGCGTCCCTAAAGCACCGACTTTGAGTGTTTGGATAGGAAAATTCAAATAATCAATCGGACTAGCAGGTGAAGCAAAATGAAGAACAAAATCGAGAGGATCTTTGACGTTGATTGTCTTTGAGACATTGTGATTGATAAAACGAAAGTTTTTATTTTTCTTAAGATGGCGAATGTTCTTTAAGGCGCCGGTGATCAAATTATCCATGCAAATGACTTTAAAATCCCGCCGGATAAATGCATCGCACAGATGGCTTCCCAGAAAGCCTGCGCCGCCCGTGATCAGTACTGTTTTTTTGCGCATAATCACCCTATTGATTGTTTAAAGCTTAACTATCTTCGGACTCTTCACTTTTGCATAGACATTGCGGATATCAAAGATGACGCGGGCATTTTTTAAAAGCTCTTCATAATTGACACGGGAATGGTCTGTAGCAATGACCACACAATCATATTTAGAAAATTGCTGTTTTTGAAACTTGATCGATTCCATATCAATGGTATCCACCTTCAGGTAAGGAATAATCGGATCATAGTAATCAACCTTGCAATGCAGAGCTTGCAGAATTTCAATCAACTTGATCGACGGTGATTTTCTCAAGTCTTTGACATCTTTTTTGTAGGTGACACCCATGACCAGAATTTTGGCATCCCGGATCCAGACTCCTCGACTCTTTAAAACTTCCTGGATACGCGAGGCCACGTAAATGGGCATATAGCTATTGACATCCGCGGATAATCGGATGAACCGTGCGTTAAAACCGTGATGCCTGGCCTTCCAATAAAGATACAAGGGATCATCCGGTATGCAATGTCCGCCCACGCCTAAACCGGGATAAAACGGCATAAAACCAAAGGGTTTTGTTTTGGCGGCTTCAATAACTTCCCAGACGTCAATATTCATTTTATGACACATCATGGCGACTTCATTGATCCAGCCGATATTAATGATACGAAAGGAATTTTCCAGAAGTTTTGTCATCTCCGCGCAACGGGCCGAAGATACCAGATGCACTTTCTTAATGATCTTTTCGTATAATGTTTTTGTCAGCTCTCCTGATTTCTCTCCCACTCCTCCGACAACTTTGGGAATTAAGGTGACGTCATATTTCTTATTGCCGGGATCAATGCGTTCCGGCGAGAATGAAAGAAAAAAGTCTTTTTCCGCCTGAAGTCCGCCTTTTTCTAAAATCGGCTTGATGAGTTCCTGCGTTGTTCCCGGATAGGTCGTGCTCTCAAGGACAATGAGAGTATCTTTCTTGATATACTTGGCGGCTGTTCGAACGGCATTAACAATATAGGAAATATCCGGAGTGTATTTTCTTTTTAAAGGGGTGGGGACACAAATAAGAATGACATCCGCTGAGGCCAAGCCGTCGAAATTGGTCGATACGCTCAAACGGCCTTTTTTAACGACTTGTGCGATTTCCAGAGAAGAAACATCAAGGATATAGCTTTCTTTTTTGCGAATTTTCTCAACACGATCTGCGTCTTTGTCCAAGCCAAGGACCTTGAAGCCTTTCTTGGCAAAACTGACAGCCAAAGGCAGCCCTACGTAACCTAAACCGATCACCGCCAGCCTAGCCTCTTTGGAGACGATCTTTCTTCTTAGTTTTTCTGACATTGAATAAATTCTCCTAACGCATCTTGCCAGCTGCGCATTTTTCTTCCCGTGATTTGAGCATATCTTGAATTGTCTAAAGCCGAATATTTCGGCCTTATGGCCTGGAAAGGAAAATCTTCGAGTTTTGTTTCTTTCAAATTGATCATGACATTCCTCTTTTCAATAATAAATTTGGCCATGTCATACCAAGAGCATGCACCGCTGTTGACGATGTGGATGATATTGTTTTTATAAAAATCAAATTTATTTTGCACCATCAAATCAGTCAGCTGATGCAGCGCCTTAGCCAAATCAACCGCATAGGTCGGGGAACCTATTTTGTCAGCTACAATGTCTAAGGATTTCTTTGTGTTTAGGGACTTGACGATAAAATGCACAAAACCCTTTTGCGCTTCGCCAAAGAGCCAACAGCTGCGCGCAATCACAAATTCTTTTAGGTTCGATTGAATGATGCTTTCGGCCTGGAGTTTGGACCGGCCGTAGACGCTCAGCGGATCCGGTTGATCTTCTTCTGTGTAAGGCCTGTGCGTTTCTCCGTTAAAAACATAATCCGTGCTGATAAAAATTAAAACCGCATTGATTTCTCTAGCGATTTCCACAACATGTCTTGTGCCTTCGACATTGACACGATACGCTTGATCCGGATTTTTTTCACAACCGTCGACATCCGTGTAGGCAGCGCTAAGAATAATGATTTCGGGTTTTTTTGCCCGGCAAAAGGCCTTTGTCTGATCCCGATCTGTGATATCCAATTCGTCCATTCTCGGAGCTATTAATTCACCTGTGCCGCTCAGTTCCCGACAAAGAGCCTCACCCAAGAGGCCTCTTGCGCCAATCACCATTATCCTTTTTTTATTCTCTTGAGCCATAGCGGATTGTTTTTATACCACTCGATCGTTAAATCGAGTCCTTGATCAAAACGATAAAGAGGCTTAAAGCCCAAACACTTTATCTTAGAACAATCGATGGCATAACGAAAATCGTGTCCGGGGCGGTCCTTCACCCTTTGGATCATGGACTCTGATTTTTTCATTTTGATGAGCATCTTCTTGGTCAAGGATAAATTCGTTAAATAATTTCCTCCGGCGATATTATAAATCTCACCAATCTTACCTTTTTGCACGACACAATCAATCGCGCGGCAATTATCCAAAACATAAATCCAGTCCCGAATGTTCTCGCCATCGGCATACAACGGAACTTTTTTATTTTTCAATAGGTTCGTCACAAATAAAGGAATAACCTTCTCGGGGTACTGACGGGGCCCAAAATTATTTGAACTTCGGGTGATAAGTATCGGCAATTGATATGTTGTATAATAAGATTGGACGAGAAGATCGCCGGCCGCTTTGCTGGTCGAATAAGGACTGCTCGGATGCAACGGGTCATTTTCTTTAAAAAAACCTTTGTGTCGGCTGCCATACACCTCATCGGTGCTGATATGAATGAAACGCTTGATCTTATTTCTTACGGCGGCCTCCAAAAGGACATAGGTCCCAAAAACATTTGTTTTGATGAAATTGTGCGCATCGGTGATCGAGCGGTCGACATGAGTTTCGGCCGCAAAATGAATAATAGCGTCACAGCCGCGTACGTATTGATTCATTTTTTTTGCGTCGCAGATATCGGCTTGGATAAATTGATGATTCCTGTGCCTGAAGATATTTTTCAGATTCTCAAGGCTGCCGGCATACGTTAATTTGTCGACATTAACGATTTTGCAGGAAGGATATTTTTGAATGAAATATTCGACAAAATTTGAACCGATAAAACCTGCCCCACCCGTAATCAAAACTTGTTTCATAGCTATCTTTTTCTTTGTTTTAAATATTTCCTGGCTACCAGAAGATTGGCCCGGTGAAGAGATTCGAAGGTCCCGCAATCGGTCCAGTTTCCCTTAAGGATATTGAAGGCGAGCTGTTTTCGCTTGAGGTACATATTATTGACATCCGTAATCTCCAGCTCTCCTCTTTTGGACAATTTACACTTTCGGATAAAATCAAAGACCTTAGCATCGTACATATAAATGCCCGTAACGATATATTTTGAGGAGGGATGTTTGGGTTTCTCAGCAATCGAAATGATTTTCTTGCCCTTGAATTTGACAACACCGAAACGGCTGGGTTGAGCTACTTCTTTAATTAAAATCCGCGCACCTTCTTTTTGTTTCTTAAACTCCTTCACATAAGGTTGAAGCGACTCATCAAAAACATTGTCTCCTAAGATAACCACGAATTTCTGTCTTTCGACAAAATGCTCGACCAGCCGAAGCGCATCGGCAATGCCCCCTTCACCTTCTTGATAAGCGTAATGAATATCGTTAATACCAAAATCCTCGCCGTTCCCAAGTAATTTTAAAAAATCCCCCGCGTTATTACCGCCTGTCACAATAAGAATTTCTTTAATCCCCGCATCCACCAAAGTTCGAATGGGATAATAAATCATGGGTTGGTTGTAAACAGGCAATAAGTGTTTGTTGGTGACACGCGTTAAGGGCTCAAGCCTTGTCCCTAAACCACCGGCTAAGATGACACCTTTCATGGATTAATCCTCTTTCCAATTAAAATTGATTGTTGGATCAGATGCGTCAACCCGATACTCATCCGGATTCTTATGATCATACGGCCTTGTCACCGTATTGATCACCATGGCCTCCTCTTGGCTGACGCATTTGAATCCGTGATAAACGCCCTTGGGGATATGAACAAGCTTTGGTTCCTTTAGGCTTAAATAAAAAATATCCGTCTGTCCTTTAGTGGGTGAGTTTTCTCTTGCATCATAGAGGCCAAGCTTGATGCGCCCGACCACACAGGTAAAATTATCGTCCTGAAGTTTATGATAATGCCACGCCTTCACAACGCCCGGATAGGCTGTGGTGAAATAGACCTGACCGAATTGACTGAACATACAATCGTCCGCACGAAAAATCTCCATTAAGTTGCCCCGGTCATCTGGGATGATTTTTAAAGGCTTTACTTTTAACCCGTCAATCATATCTTTCCCCTTCCAACGCCGTAATATTCAATTCCGCACCTTTCCATTTCAAGAGGGTCAAATATGTTGCGGCCGTCAAAAACAAGAGATTGATGCAATAACTTCTTGATTTTCTTAAAGTCTAACGTCTTGAATTCCTCCCATTCGGTTAAGAACAAAAGGCAATCGCAACCGGATGCCACTTGATACGCATCTTTGCAGAAAGTAACCTTTTGGAGCTCCTGTTTGGCTTTCATCATGGCCCGAGGGTCATAGGCCTTGATCTTAGCACCTTCAGCTTGCAGGGTCTTAATGATATACGTCGAAGGGGCATTACGCATATCATCGGTCTCTGGTTTAAAGGCCAAGCCGCAAACTCCAATAGTCTTTCCTTTAATAATCCAGACCTTATCTTCGATCAATTTCACAAAAGCCTCCCACTGATAGGCATTGACATTCCTGACTTCTTTTAAAAGAGCAAAATCATAACCGCTCTTTTCGCTTAAGCGGATAAATGCATCAACATCCTTGGGAAAACAACTGCCGCCGAAACCGATTCCTGCGCTCAAGAATTTTTTTCCTATCCTCTCATCATACCCCATGCCTTCGGCTACTTTCAAGACATCGGCGCCCACGCGGTCACAAACTTGCGCCACCGCATTGATAAACGAAATCTTCATAGCCAGAAAAGAATTCGAAGCATGCTTAATCATTTCCGCCGAATTGATATCCGTGACAACAATCCTGGCTTTTAAAGGCTTATAGATTTGACGTAATATCTCTTCGGCCTTCTTGGATTCTACCCCAAGAACAATGCGGTCAGGATTGAGAAAATCCTCGATGCCGGAACCTTCCTTTAAAAATTCAGGGTTGGACGCGACATCAAAATTGATTTTATTGCCCTTGGAAAGGTTGAGCTGAATTGTCCTCGTGATTTTTTTTCCGGTTTCTGCGGGAACGGTTGATTTCTCAACGATCAACTTATAAGAATCCATACTGCGAGCGATTTCGCGGGAGACATTTTCTACATAGGTCAAATCGGCATCCCCGTTTTCTTTGGACGGCGTGCCTACCGCAATAAAGATGACGGTTGACTTTTTAGTGGCCTCTCTGATGGATGTTGTAAAAGAAAGTCTCTTCTGTCTAACGCAGCGCTTTAAGATAGGCTCCAGGCCGGGTTCATAAATAGGGCTTTGAAGATTTTTTAGTTTCTCGACCTTTTCACGATCATTATCGACGCAGATCACCTTATGCCCAATATGAGCCAGGCAAACTCCTGTTACTAAGCCAACGTATCCTGAACCAATGATGGCAATATTCACTTGACTTTCCTCCCTTGAAGCAACAAGTTCAATGTTTCTTAAGCGAAATTCAAATTTCTTTATTCACCGAATTGTGAACCCAGCTTGCGTCGGTGAAAGCTTGTACTAAAATCAAAACCCATATCCGGAAACGCCTTCATTTTGAAAATCATCCAAATCTCGCTTCCTTCGCCTTTCGTTTCATTAAAGCTAAGCTCAATATCCCAGCAATGCAGATCTCTTATTAAAGTGTATTCTTGTTCTTTAACCAAGCCTGCATCTGTATCAATTCGATAATAAGTCCTAAACTTCCATTTTGGATTAATTGTATAACTTAATTCTGTCGTTATCTGATCATCGATATCGCGGGTCCAGCGTTTGCCAAAGCCTAAGGTTGTCTTTTCATTGGGCTCAAAATAAACATCGAAATTAGATGATTGCAGGTAGTCATTCTGGGTATCGTAGAGTCCGTCCCAATAAAAATTAAGCTTATCTGACGGCTTCAACTCGAAATCAAGGGTAATATTTCCAAAACCCCCCTTGCCCGTATCTTCTTTCAGGAGGAAATCTGTCCCAACGCTAGTTCTTAATAAATCAACTGAAGTGTCTTTGCGCTTGGTTTGTAGTTTATTCTCAAGTGCTAGATGGATAGAATGCGATTGACTGATGCTATCAATGCTGTCAAAAGAGTCAAGTCTATCCGACGGTACTGTTGGTTTTGTCGTGAATAAATAGGCCGCCGAAGGCGTTATCACATGTCGAAGCCGATTGATTTCTATGCCCCATCTGTTGCTTTCGATGTCCATCACTTTGAAAATTTTCGTACTTAAATCAACACCTGTCCGAAACAAACCTCTGATAATCCCATAATTTTCTTTTTGCTTTGCTTTACTGTAATACGTCTCGCGGCCGCCCACATAGGGTCTCATTTCGATGAAAGCAATTTTAAAAGGATAAGAGATATCACTATCAGTATCCACGCGCATCGTCTCTTGTCTGACTTCAGAAGGCGAAGCTGTTTTTTTCGTGAAATTAGAATAGGTGGTTTCGTTTCTAAGATACAGGCCGGTTTTCCCGATTTCCAGACTGCCCAGGGAATATTTGATTTCGGGAAGTTTTTCGAGCATCGATTGATAGCGGTTGACGCGTACATCTGTGCGAAAACTTAATGTGCCCGCCGGCAGGCCCCGGGTCAGCTGAAAGAAGGAAGGCGGTGTTTCGTCGGTTTCGTATTCCCGGCGGAAATAATCCTTCAAAAAGGTCGCACCACTGGTTTTGTAATATTGTAGAATCGCTTTTGTTTTCTTGTCGATATCCCATATGTGTCGCCATTCGACTTTGAATCTTTCCTTTTCAATAGTGGGAGACGGCCTTTCCTGCCAAAATCGCTTGGACGTAATATTACGCTCGTTCATGTAGTACGTCCTGATGAGACCTTTGCCATAATTAAGCATTTTATAATCCACATCGATGCCCCAAGCGAAGTCCTTTTTTTCCCGATAATCGAGATGAATCGTTCCTTTAAAATCTTCATTGAAGTAATACCGCCATCCCTGCAAAAGATAGGCTCCCCATTTTTTATCAAAACCGGGTGTTAAAATTACACGCTGCCGTGTGTCTCTGAGGTCCTTGGTATATCGAGGAATAAAGATAACGGGAACTTTCCCGACAACCAAGCTAACATTCCGGGCTACGGCCTTGACGCCGGGATACATATCAACTTTCTTAGCCCTAAACTGAAAATGCGGCTTATCCAAATCACAGGTCGTGAATCCTCCCCTCTCAATAGAGATATGGTTTTCTCCGACCTTTGACATTTTTTGACCCGTTCCAAAATAGGGATAGGCCAAAATACGCCCTCCCACGAAGTCTCCTCTCATTTCCTCAAAATTGTAAATCAATTTGTCGCCGTAAATCGTGCTATTCTTGTATTTCAAAACAACGTTGCCTTCGGCCTCAACGATATTCGTATCGCGATGGAGGACCATCTTATCGCAGGAAAGCTGCGTATCTCCTCGCGAAACGATGACGTTTCCTTGGGCAATCATTTTATTCTCTTCGACGCTATATTCGATCTGGTCCCCTCTTGTTTCTATGGGTTTCACGGTTTGTTGAGCTAAAGAGTGAACCGGAAAACCAACCATAAGAAGGCTCGCGGTCAAGAAAAGATAAGAGAGTTTATTATTCAAGTTTTTTTGCATGAATCTAAGAAATAGACTTATTTTATGACTTAATTCCAAGAGCATCTTTGACGAGCACCTGAGCCCCGATAATACCGGCATCATTCCCAAGAGTTGCCTTCTTGAGTACGGCCATCTTGCTCTGTTGCTTCATGGCGTGGCATTTGATAATCCTTGTGATTTCCCGAAACATAAATCGATGCGCATTGGCTGTTCCTCCGCCGATAACAATCAAGCGCGGATTCAGAAGATTGACCACGCCGATCAATCCACGACCGAGATGTCCGGCAGTTTCTTTCCAAAAACGAATGGCCTTCGGATTTCCTTGGGCAGCCAAGAATGTGATGTTCTCAAGAGTCGGATTCTTTTGCTTAAATATTTTCTGAGCTTTCTTTAAAAGATATTGATTTCCTATGGCTGTTTCAAGGCAGGCATAACCTCCGCAATTACACTTTTCACCCTCTTCATTAAGAGGCATATGCCCCGCTTCGCCGGCCGCAAATCCTTCTCCGCGATAAATGGCGCCATTGAGAATAAGACCGCCGCCTACTCCGGTTCCCAGGGTCAGGCAAATCAAATTGCTTATTCCGCGTCCGCTTCCGTATTTCCATTCACCCAGCGTCACGCAATTCACATCATTATCCAGAAAGGTAGGAATATGGATTTCCTTTTCAATGATTTTTTTGAGAGGAACATTTCTCCAGCCTGAGATATTTGTCAAATAATGGACAATGCCTTTTTGATTATTTACGGCCCCCGGAAGGCCGATTCCGATTCCAACTAAGTTTTTCTTACTTAATTTCTTGGCTTGGATAATGAATTTAATTTCCGATAAGAGGGCTCTGACTAACTTTTTTTTATTCCGGATAAAACTCTTTGTCGCCAAATTAGTTCTGGAAATAACCCGTCCGCGCGGGTTCACTAAACCCAATTTAATGTTCGTTCCCCCAACATCAATTCCTAGGACATATTTTTGCATTCAAAGGATCCAGTCAATGATTTTTAAAGAAAAGTGAGAAAGCATTAAAAAACAAAAAACTCAAACGCAGGATTGAGTGTATTCTACACGAAAACGGTTAGGGATTCAAGATTTTGTAATGTTTTGGAAGGAGGCAGGAAAATCAACTTTTTGGCTATATTTATCTAAATATTAATACTAATTATAAATACCAAAGGAACAAACGCAGTTGCGGCCTCTTTTTTTGGCTCGATAGAGCGCCCAATCGGCCTTATCGATGAGTTCGCTGGGCAATCGACCGTCGGCAGGTGTCGTGGCCGTTCCGATGCTGACGGTCGCCTTCACGATCGCATCATACGATTTTATAGTTGATTCTCCGACCGCTTGACGAATACGTTCGGCGGCAAAGTGGGCCCCTTTATGATCCGTATCGGGTAACACAACGCAGAATTCTTCCCCGCCATAGCGGCCTAGAATATCAATTTCGCGAACATTCTCTTTAATAAGTGCGGCAATTTCTTTCAAAATTTGATCACCCACCAGATGTCCGTACTTATCATTAAATCCTTTGAAGCGGTCAACATCAATGATGAAAAACGATAATTCTGTTTTGCGATTGTTGGCACGTTTAATTTCCTCCTCAAAGCGATCCATAAAATAACGGCGGGTATGTGTTTGGGTCAAGCTATCGGTAATCGCCAACGCTTCAACTTCTTCGTAAAGCTTCACCCGGCGCAAGGCCATGGCAAATTGATGGCTGAGGATCAGGGCTTTTTCCTGATCCTTAGCCAATAATCCCTTAAACGCAAGATAACCGAGTCTTTTGTTTTTCTCTTTGACTTCAAAAAGAAAATAATCCTCATTGGTTTTGACCGCTTCGTACTCCGGGGAATGGATGTGAACAAATTGGCATTCCTGGACATCGACGCTTGCTTTCAATTGTTCCTGAAATACTTTGAAGGCTTGGAGCTCACTGTGCTGTGTTGTGATTTCTTGTGTCATTTCATAAAGAGTAAAAATCTCGCCGGCTTGTTTCTCGAGAGACTTTTTCTCCTCAATGATCCTCTCTTTCTGCCTCTGAATATGATCAAAATCTTTTTTGGCCTGCGTCACTCTTTTTACGGCTGTCTGCTCCCGCCCCTTCGCATAGAGTCGTCCCAGCCAAACATTAATCAGCACAAATAAAAGAATGAGGAGTCCTGCTATAGGGTGCATACTTTATTTCTTCCTTGACTCTTGGCGCTATACATGGCCTGGTCGGCCTTATGAATGACTTCTTCTTTAATCTGGGCATCATCCGGAAAAGACGCTACGCCAATCGAAACTGTAATATGCGTTTTTTGCTTACGTAAAATGATTTCCTGTTTGCTGATTTTCTTTCTCAAATCCTCGGCCATAGCCATCGCCTCAGGCTTGGAGCAATCCGGCAGGAGAACGGCAAACTCTTCGCCTCCATAACGGCAAACCAAGTGGCCGGGATTTTGGAAATTTTCTTGAAGAATTAAACCAATGGTTTTAAGAACAATATCACCGGCCATGTGCCCGTATTTGTCGTTGTAGAGTTTAAATTCATCGAGATCGATCATAAGAAAGGATAAAGGTTTTTTGCGACGCAATTGACGCGAGGTCTCTTCTCCTAATCGTTGTAGAAAATACCGTCGCAAATAAAGCCCCGTCAAGCTATCTTTGATCGCGAGCTCCTCAACTCTTTCATAGAGTTGAGCATTTTCTAAAGCCACGGCCCCGAGATGACCGATGGTATTGAGCAGTCGTAAATCTTCCGTATGAAAATAATTGTGCTCGGGATTATCGATACGCAAAATCCCTATGGGTTTGTTCTCGATCATGAGCGGTGCGCTGATAAGCGATTGGATTCTTCTTTGTTCCTCATCAATGAATTTCTCTCCGTCAAAACGGAAATCGCTTCTAATATCCTCGATTAATAAAGGCTGCAAAGTTTTAAACACCCACTGATCATAGGCATCGCCCTTTTTTTGTTTTATGTTGATCTGCATCTGGCCTTTGTGTGAAGAAGATAGCGCTAGCTCCTTCGCATAAACATCAAAGAGATATAAAATCGCCGTGTTGTCTCCTCTGCCGAAGAATGGATTAATTTGGGATGTGATCGTACTGGAAGTATCCGAAAGCGAAAGGCACAAACTTAATTTCTCCGTTAAATCTTTCAGCTGAAGATAATTCTGGATTTTTTCCTGCCAGGCTTCGACGACAAATCGTTCATTGGCAATATCCGCCTGAAGAAGATTGGAGCGCTCGACAAAATCCTGACGCCTCAAGTCCACTTCGGTTTCCTTTTCGATCATGGAATAACGCAAAGCAAAAAAATAAACCAAAGTGATGAGTTGCATGAAAATAATAATCAGAAAAAAATCTGGATCGGTTCGGATGGAATAACGGAACGCCGCTATTAAAAAAGCAGCGTAAAATAGAAGAATCGAAAAGGCGGGATTAAATAATTGAGGGGTCGGGGAGTTTTTCATGCTTTCGACCCCTCATCCTGAGCGAAGCGAAGGATCTCTAAGCAAATCATCATAGAGATCTTTCCAATCTTTGTTCTTTGATTCTATTAATGTTATTTTTCTTTCCCGTTTCCAACCTTTAACTTGTCTTTCTCTATCCTTTGCTTTATCAATAGGTTCTAATATTTCATAATAAATTAGTCGATTAACACAATACTTCTGTGCAAATCCTTTTTGATGCCCTTTTTGGTGTTCCTTAACTCGCTTTTTAAGATCTTTTGTTGAACCTGTGTATAAAACATTATTTCTTTTATTTGTCAAAATGTAAAAATAACCTAATTGCCTATATCCATTTGAGATCCTTCCTCGCTTCGCTCGTCAGGATGAGCAGTCGTAGAGCTTAAAAAGCTCTCCGACTGCTCAAATAATTGTTTTTTCTGTATCTTTATCAAAGAAATGCACCTTGCCCATATCAAACACTAAGTCCATATCTCTATTGATTTCTGGCCGGTCGTGCGCTCCGACCCGGGCCATAAATTTATGTCGACCAGTATTTAGATACAAATAGACTTCGGATCCCATTGGCTCAACCACTTCGCATGTGGCTGTCACGGTGCATTCGGGAGAGGCTTCACTGACAAATAATTTATCATAAATATCTTCGGCTCTGATGCCAAAGGACACGTCTTTGCCTTCGTAGGGCGCCATCGTTTCAAACATTTCCTCAACCAATTTGACTTGGATTGTTCCTTCGTCAAAATAGTATTTGCGTTCTTTCTTAATAATGCGTCCGTCCATAAGATTAATGGGCGGTGAGCCGATAAACCCGGCTACGAATTTGTTGGCGGGTGAATCATACACGGTAATCGGGTCATCGCATTGTTGAATCTTTCCGCCCTGCATCACCGCAATGCGATCGCCCAACGTCATCGCTTCAATCTGATCATGAGTCACGTAGATAAAGGTCGTCTGCAGTCGCAGTCTCAATTGATGAATTTCGGTACGCATCTGTACGCGTCTTTTGGCATCCAAATTGCTGAGTGGTTCATCGAACAAGAACACCAACGGTTTACGGACAATCGCTCGCCCCACGGCAACGCGCTGGCGCTCACCGCCGGAAAGCTCTTTGGGCCGGCGATCAAGCATTCCGTGAATGCCTAAGATGGAAGCCGCTTCATCGACCCGGCGAATAATCTCTGCTTTTGGGTAACGTCTTAATTTAAGGCCAAAAGCCATATTTTCAAAAACGGTCATATGCGGATACAAAGCGAAATTCTGAAACACCATAGCGATGTTGCGATCTTTGGCCGGGATATCGTTGACAATCCTCTCCGCAATCCAGATAGTCCCTTCGGTGACTTCCTCCAATCCCGCAATCATACGCAAAGTTGTTGACTTCCCGCAACCCGACGGACCAACCAGGACAAGAAACTCCTTGTTCTCTATATTGAGATTGATGCCATCAACGGCCTTGAAACCGGGTTTATAGACCTTGCTAACGTTTTTTAAACTTATTTGAGCCATAACTAAGATAAATCCTTCATAGTTTCGAATGAGCTTTTATTCTCCTTCGCCGAATACCCTCTATCCCAACATCCTGTCGTGACTGAAGGAACAAAGTCGAAGGAGAACCCTACGAAGCCAAAGGCGAAAGTTCTGCTTCGCAAAATATTTGTCATATTTTGCTTCGCAGAATTCTTCGAAGCTTCATGCGAAGAAGAACACTTTGGCGAAGTAGGGTATTCGGCTTCGAAGAATGAACATACAATCAATTCACAAGATACTCTAGAGCATACTCCAGAGAGGTTCATTATAACAAAATAAATCAACAGCGCGATTATTATTGCGTGGCTGTTTTGGCTGATCCGCTCAGGGCATAATCCATAATATGGCTGATCGTTGGTTTTAGATCCTTGCGGTGAGTAATCATGTCGATTAATCCGTGAGCCAACAGAAATTCCGACCGCTGGAATCCTTCGGGTAATTTCTGGCGAATGGTTTGTTCGATCACACGCGGACCCGTAAAACCAATCAAAGCTTTTGGTTCGGCGATAATGACATCTCCAACCCCCGCAAAAGAAGCCATAACGCCGGCCATGGTCGGATTTGTCAAAAGAGAGATATACAAAAGTTTTTCTTCGTGATGACGGGCTAAGGCCGCGCATGTTTTGGCCATTTGCATTAGAGAAAAAATGCCTTCATACATACGGGCCCCGCCTCCGGAACCCGAAACGATCAATAAAGGTATTTTCTTTTCTGTCGCATGCTCAATAACGCGCGTTATTTTCTCACCAACCACCGATCCCATAGAACCCATGATAAAACGCGAATCGGTGACCGCAACGGCAATTTTTTTCCCATCGAGTTCTCCCGTTCCCGTAATCACCGCATCTTTGAGCCCGGTCAGCTTCTGATCATGCTGGATTTTCTGTTTATAGGTTTTGGGGCCTTTAAAATCAAGTGGATCCGCCGTGGTCAGATTTCTGTCTCTTTCCTCAAATGTTCCCTCGTCAATCAAAAGTCGGATCCGGTCTGAAGAGAACAGGGTCATGTGAAACTGACATTTGGGGCAAATATTGAAATTATCTATGAGGGTTTTGTTGTAGATAGGGGTTTGGCACTCCGGGCATTTCGTCCATAATCCCTCGGGGATATCTTTCTTGCGTATTTTGACTAAAGTATATTTTTGTTTACCAAAAAGAACCATGGGAAAAGGGAAAGGTTATTTTGTATTCAACCGATAAATCGTCAGCCCGGATAAAACCTTCGGGTAAAAATAGGTTGTTTTGGGCGGCATGCGTTCGCCATTGAGGGCAATGGCCTTAAGCTCGGCAACCTTGACAGGATTCATGATAAAACACGCGTCGGCCTTTTGGGCATCCACCAGCCCTATGGCTTCATTGACATCTTTGACATAGATGATATCGTCGCTGCTGATGCGCAAAGGATCCAAGATGAAACATCGCAAAATTGTTGCATCCAATTGGCGAAAATCTGACGAACCTTCTTTAATGTGTTCATCAATCAAAAGACGGTTCTTGAGGCGCAGCAATTTGATTCCGTCTTTCGAATAAAATCCAATGGCACGCTCATTCTGACCTGCCTTGGCCAGAAGAATTTTTAGATCCTCTTTATTCTTAATTTTATCAATTCGGAAATAGTCTTCCAGGAAATCCAGTTTATTCCGCAACCGTTTGATGACCCGATGAATCGGCAAAATAGCCAAATCCCTGGAATCAAGGTTCGTAAAATACGTCAGGATAAAATTGCACGGCTCCTGGTCGTTCACTCTGGTTTTCTTGCCCAAGAGGGAGCGCCGTAACTCCATGGCGACCTCATAGCGATGATGGCCGTCGGCAATGAAAAAATGCTTGTCCATAAGGGCGTCTTTGATCTGGTTGATCAGGCGCGCGTCTTCGAGTCGCCAGAGGGTATGGTGAATGCCTTCGACATCCACAAGATCCATAAACGGTTCTGTCATGGCCACGTGCTCATGGAAGACATTCTCCACTTTTCTTTCTCGATCGGAGAATCCCACAAAAATCGGGCTGAGCTGAGCTTTGGTGTTGCGCCAAAGTCTTAAGCGATCCTCTTTGGCCTTCGCGTGAGTATTCTCATGTGGTAAAATTCTTGATTCCTCTTTGTCCTGCAAACGCATCAGCCCGATAAAACCGATACGTCGATATTTTTCTCCGCGAATCATGTATTCCTGTTTATAAAAATAAAGGCAGGGCTTGGCGTCTTCTTTGAGGATTCCTTTCTTAATCCATTCCTCGAAAATCTTTCTGGCCCGGGTGTATTTGTTATCATAACGGTCATCTTTAGCCTTCTCCTGGCCCAAGAGCACCCGGATAAAATTCATCGGATGAGCATTATGATATTGGGTTTGTTCGGCAGGTGAAATCACGTCATACGGCGGGCAAACGACCTGCGAAAGATCATGGATCTTTTCTTTGTTATAACAAGTGGCTTTGAATGCTTTAATCTGTGTCATGACTTAAATAATACCCCTCCCAGTAATCCTCCGAGACCATCGGCCAAAACATCGAACAGGCTTGCGTCTCGACCGATGACAAAAAGTTGATGGACTTCATCGCTCACCCCATAGAAAAGACAAAATATCAAGGTTGTTAGAATAATTTTGTGCTGAGAATAGGCGCCGGGAGCTGAATGAAAAAGAGCCCGGGCAAATAAGAATCCCAAAACCGCATACTCTAAGATGTGCAAAAATTTATCAAACAGGGGCCATGGCGCGGGTGTCTTCACATTCGGCAAACCTGATACATAGAAAATAATACCAGAATAAAGGAGCACAGGAAACCAAAATTTAAGAAATTTCATAGTCTAAGAAAAGGCCTTTTCGACCTTCCTCGTCAAAGATTTCTCGCTTACGAAGAATGCGGGCAAGAGGAAGAATGAGGACAGCCGGCGGACGTGGAGCATTGTGCCGGCTCGCCTTTTTGGGTCTTGTCTTTTTTGTCTTTATCTTTAGTCTCTTGCGGGCGAGAAGAAGATTTCCTCTTATAATCTGTTTCGTAAAAGCCGCTTCCTTTAAAAATAATACCGGACCCTGTGCCGATGAGTCTTTGGAGCTTAGACTTTGCGCACTGAGGGCATTTCTTTAGCGCCGACTCCGTAATCGATTGCAGGATTTCAAACTGATGACCGCAGGATGAACATTCATATTCATAAGTTGGCATATTTCATTTCCTCATTTAAAAACTTTTTTAATCTTTTCGGTCAAAGACTCGCTTTCGCTAATATCTTCGCCGCTTATTTGTGCATACTCTTCTAAAAGTTCCCGTTGTTTGGCCGACAAAGCCGTAGGAACCTGAATCATGACGCGGACGTATTGGTCACCGCCGGAACCACCGTGAAGACTTGGCATTCCTTTAGCCTTTAGGCGAAACATCTTATCGCTTTGCGTGCCGGCGGGAATTCTCATGGAGACATGGCCATTGAGCGTCGGAACTCGGACCTCAGCCCCCAAAGCCGCTTTGACAAAGCTCACGGGAAGTTCCATGTAGAGATCAACACCGTCGCGTTTAAAAGTTTTGTTCTCTTTAATATGAATATAGAGATAGAGGTCTCCTCGGCCGCCTTTGCCGACTTCTCCTTCGCCTCGGACTCTCAGTTGAGAATTATTATCCACGCCCGCGGGGAAATTAACCTCAATGTTGCGCGTCACGCGGAGGCGTCCCTGCCCCTGGCATTCAGTGCAAAACTGCGTAATGATCTGCCCTTCTCCCCGGCAATGAGGACAGGTTTGAGCCATTTGAAAAAATCCTGCTGATGTGACGATTTGTCCACGTCCGCCGCAGGATTGGCAGGTTTTCGTCTTTGTTCCGGGCTTAGCACCGCTTCCGCTGCAAGTCGAGCAATACTCATAGCGCGGAACTCTGATTTTCTTTTTAACGCCAGAAAAAGCTTCTTCCAGGGTCAGGTCAACTTCATATTGAATATTGCGACCTTTTTGGCTTCGTCGGCCGCGTGAACGCGAAGAGCCGCCGCCAAAGGCGCTTCCAAAGAGATCTTCAAAAATTCCTCCGCCAAAACCAGAATCAGATAAACCCTCAAAAATACTGTTGAAATCAGCCCCGCGAAAGATATCCTCTGTTGTATAGCGCTGGTCAATGCCCGCATGACCGTATTGGTCATACATGGCGCGTTTTTGCGAATCAGACAAAACGCCATAAGCTTCGGAAATTTCCTTAAATTTTTCTTCCGCCTCTTTTTTCTTTTCGGCAGGAACGCGATCCGGATGATGAGATAAAGCCTGAGACCGGTACGCCTTCTTGATTTCTTCTAAGGTGGCGCTTTTCTGAACACCCAGGATTTCGTAGTAATCGCGTTTCATTGTTTTAATTAAGATTTAAACGCAGATCTTCGCAGATTGCACGCAGATGATCGCAGATTAACATCTGCGAGAATCTGCGTTTGATCTGCGTTAATCTGCGTTCAAATGCCTTTTAGCTCTTCTCATTCTCCGCCTTAAAATCCGCGTCAATGACGTCGTCTTTTCCTTTGTCTTTTGGCTGTTCTTGCGAAGAGGTCCCGCTTGGGCCCTCCTGGTCGCCTGTTTGCTGTTGAGATTGCTGACCGGCCTGTTGCTGCTGTGCGGAGGCCTTATAAATTTCTTCCGCCAATTTATGACTAGCCTTGGTCAAAGATTCCGACGTTGATTTTATCTTTTGGACGTCTTTGGATTTAATCGCCTCTTTCAAAGCGTTTAATTCCACTTCAATCGCTCCCCTGTCCTGGTTGGAAACCTTGTCGCCGTATTCTTTCAAGGATTTTTCCGTTGCATAGGCAAGGGCATTGGCCTGATTGACGACCTCAACCTCTTCTTTTTTCTTTTTGTCTTCTTCGGCGTATTGTTCGGCCTGCTTGACCATCTTCTGAATTTCTTCTTCGGACAGCTTTTTGGGCGCGGTAATTTTAATCGACTGCTCTTTACCTGTTCCCTTATCCTTGGCGGACACATGAACGATACCATCCGCGTCGATATCAAAGCCGACTTCGATTTGCGGAATCCCGCGCTGAGCAGGAGGCAGTCCCACTAAATCAAAACGACCGAGCTCGATGTTGTCATTGGCCATTTGTCTCTCGCCCTGAAGAACGCGAATCGTAACCGCCGGTTGATTATCCTCGGCGGTTGAAAAGATCTGGCTCTTTTTGGTGGGAATCGTCGTATTTCGTTCAATCAATTTCGTAAAGACTCCCCCAAGCGTTTCGATTCCTAAAGAAAGCGGCGTAACATCCAAAAGCAAGACTTCCTTAGCGTCTCCTTTGATGATCGACGCCTGAATCGCCGCGCCTAAAGCCACGCATTCCATAGGATCGATGCCGCGCTCAATTTTCTGGCCGATTTCCTTTTCCACAAAGGCCTGAACAATGGGCATGCGCGTCGGACCGCCGACAAGGATAATCCGATCAATCTTGATATCGCTACCGAGCTTGGCTGAGGCATCTTTGATGGCTTGCTTAATGGGACCGCGGCAGCGGTCGACGATCGATGCGATTAAACTTTCCAGCTTGGCTCGATCAATGTTCATGGTCAAATGCTTTGGACCGGAGGCATCAGCTGTGATAAAAGGCAGATTGATGTCCGTCGATACGGTACTTGAAAGTTCAATCTTTGCTTTCTCGGCTCCTTCTCTTAATCGTTGAAAGGCCATTTTATCTTTGGAAAGATCGATGCCGTTTTCTTTCTTAAATTCATTCACAATGTGATCGATGAGCACATTATCCATGTCGGTGCCGCCTAGCTGCGTATCGCCGTTGGTGGATAAAACTTCGAATGTCGCGGCCTTATGCGAGTCATCCCATCCCATTTCAAGGACGGTCACATCAAGGGTTCCGCCGCCAAAGTCAAAAACCATGATCTTTTGCTCTTTACCGGCTTTGTCCAAGCCATAGGCCAGGCAGGCTGCTGTGGGTTCATTGATAATGCGCAAAACCTTTAAGCCCGCGATCTCCCCTGCATCTTTCGTGGCCTGCCGTTGATTGTCATTGTAATACGCGGGGACCGTGACAACGGCTTCTTCGACTTTGTCGCCTAAGAATTTCTCGGCATCCGCTTTGATCTTTTGTAAAATAAACGCGCTGATTTGCTGCGGCGTAAATTCCTTGCCGCCGGCCTTGAATTTAAAATCGGTCCCCATTTTGCGTTTGGCGGCATAAATCGTATTTTTCCGAATTGATCGCCGCCTGGCGCCTGGCGGGTTCACCGACAAGACGCTGACCGTCTTTGGTAAAGGCCACAAAGGACGGAAATGCTTTACCGCTTGCGACACCCGCGCCTTCGGCGGATGGGATAATCGTCGGGCGACCGCCTTCCATGATAGCGGCCGCTGAATTGGAAGTTCCTAAATCAATACCGATGACTCGTGCCATAATTTTACCCTCCCTTGCAACCGCAGATATCGCAGATCTTAGATAGATCCGCAGATATCGCAGATGTTCTAGTAATTATTTACCATTCTCTTTATTTTTAATCTATTCTCTGCAAAATTTAAAATTAAGCCAACTTTCTTACCCGTTGTTTTCAGATATGATAGCATCTGAGCGTAATGAATATTGCCTAACTCTGAAACACTCTTTAGCTCAATTATTACTTCATCTTCAACTAAAAAATCTACTCGCTGGTAACCTAATTCTACTGTTTTATAATTAACCTTGATTTCTGCTTGTTCCTCAAATCTAATCTTATTTTTCTGAAATTCATAGGCCATTGCTTTCTCATAAATTTTTTCAACAAAACCTGGGCCTAAATTATTGTGTATCTCAATGCCTATTCCAATTATTTTCTCGGTTAATTTATCAAGTTCATTTCTGTTCATCTGCGTCATCGGCGTTTACTTTATCTGCGTCATCGGCGTTTACTTTATCTGCGTCATCGGCGTTTACTTTATCTGCGTCATCTGCGGTTGCATTATCTGCGTCATCGGCGTTTACTTTATCTGCGTCATCTGCGGTTGCATTATCTGCGTCATCTGCGGTTGCATTATCTGCGTCATCGGCGTTTACTTTATCTGCGTCATCTGCGGTTGCAAGCTTTGTGGTTGCCACTTTCACTTTACTCGTGCGCACCACGCGATCACCCAACAGATACCCCTTCTGAAATTCTTCCACAATCGTACCCTCGGGGTGCTGGTCTGTCCCCTCTTGCATCAAGGCTTCGTGCAAATGCGGATCAAATGGTTTGCCTTTGGCCTCGATGGGCTTCACATTATTTTTCTTAAGCATGTCATAGACATGCGCCATGACCATTTCGATTCCTTTGAGGAAAGCCGTATAGTCCTGATGATTGGCCTTGGCCGCCTCGACGGATCTTTCTAAATCGTCAAGGATGTTCAAAAATTCAGTGACGAGTCCTTCATTGGCGTATTTGATGAATTCGAACTTTTCGCGCTCCATGCGCTTGCGCGCGTTTTCGAATTCGGCGTAAAGACGGATAAATTTGTCTTTATACTCACCGGCCTCTTGTTTAAGCTCTTCGAGTTCCGATTCCTTGACGGAAACCATCTTCTCTTTTTGCGGCTTGGTTTCTTTATCGTGTTGATTCTCTTTTGTCATTTGGATATTTCCCGATTAAAACTGACTCATCAGTTCCGACAAATATTCAAGGGCCGACACAACCCGCTCATAATCCATGCGCGTCGGCCCGAGAAGCGCAATACGTCCTGTTTCTCCTGATTTTCGTTGATATTTGGATACCGCCAGAGAACAGCTTCCCATGTCCTCGCACGCAATTTCGTTTCCGATAAAAAATTCAATTCGCTTCTCGAGATTCCGGTTAATGATATCCAAGAGGTGTTCTTTTTGTTCAATTAAGCGAAGAATTCCTTGAATTTTCTGAAAATCGTGAAATTCCGGAAAGCCAGCAACAAAATTCATACCGCTGCAATAGAGATGCTCGGAATCCCCATCTAAAGAAACAAGACTTGTATATTGCGTCAACTCAGAAATGGCCTGAGATGTAATTTCAAGCAATCGTTCTAATTCTTTCACATGAGCCAGATATTCCTGTTCGATGCGCTTTTTCTCCTTTCCAAGAAGCTGGATCTCATTCATGAGGTGATCAACAAAATAACGATAACCTTTTTGTGTCGGAATCCGGCCAGCCGATGTGTGGGGATGCGTTAAGTAGCCATCTTCTTCGAGTTCAGCTAAGATATTGCGGATTGTGGCCGGACTTAAGTCATAAAAATGCCGTTTCACAATAAAACCCGAGCTGACCGGTGTGACGTTTTTTGCATATTCATCCACAACGATCGAAAGAATCTTGTCTTTTCTGGCTTGATAATCAGTTTTTCTTGGCGTCATCATCTTAATTTTAATTATTAATATTAATACCTATCAAATGCTTTCTAAAAATTAGCACTCTAGCAACAAGAATGCTAAGGGGGTATTTTAGCAAATAATGATTTGATGTCAACAAATTTTGGATAAGGCACCTCATCGATCATTCCCCCCGCCCGCCATTGAACCAATGGCGGGCGGGGCGCATCTTTACTTCCTAATTAATGTCTATCTTGATTTGCTTTGGTTTTTCCTTCTCGATCTTAGGCAGAACGATCTCAAGAACCCCATTTTTGTACGACGCCTTGACTTTGTCTTTGTCTATTCCAACGCCGAGCTGTAAACTTCGTTCAAAAACACCGTAGGATCGCTCCACGCGATGATAGCTCCTTTCCTTCTTTTCCGTTTCGATTTTTCGCTCTCCTCTGACAGTAAGGATGTCGTCATCTATATTGAGCTCAATTTCATTCTCCTTTAAGCCAGGCAAATCAGCCTTCACGATGACATTGTCTTTATCCTCATCGACATCAACAGCAGGAAAACCGCGAAAGGGGCTCAGGTTTTTGTCTAAACCGGGAAACAGAGTTAGTTCAAAAGCACGATTTTCCAAGTCCGACAGTTCGCGAAACGGATCGTAGTTCTTTTGATTCCATTTGATTAATGCCATAACGCACCTCCTTGTTTATTGATTTATCTTTTACTTTTCTTAACCTGGCACTCACGCTTAAAGAGTGCTAATTTAAATTTAAAAAATTTTTATTGTTCTTCTTCCTCGCTCTCACCTCCTTCTATTTCCAATATAAATTTAATCCCACTAATATTCACATGTTTCTTTTCCATTAAATAGCAAACGTAATTTAGTTTCTTAATTTGCACTTTTGAATAACACCGTGTTTTCTTGCCTAAACGCTTGGGGCAAACAATACCCATCTCGTCGAGCTTCCGGAGCGTCCAAATAGGAATCCCGACCATTTCACTCACAATGCTTATGATAAAAAGAGGATCTTCCGGTTCAATTTCGATGTCAAAATCATCGAATTCTTTACGGTCCATCTCAATCCCTCCTTTTTATCCAATTGGAATATAGCATAACCTCATTTATCTGTCAAGTTATTCTTATCTTTTTAGTTAGGTAATCTAACTATCCAATCAGAAAAATAAGGCGCTCTTTCTCTTGGCCCAGCTTACTGATTATTCTTCAAGAATGGATGCCTTTATCGATCTCGACTTACTTCCTCATGCCTTTCAGCTAAAAAGGACGTCGCGCCTAAGCCTACCAAGGCGGAAACTAAACCAACGATGATGTGAATCATGCTGAAAGTATATCCTCTCTTTTAAAAAAAACAAGGGGTTAAAGTGCCCATTTAAAAAGCGTTTTCTTATCCCTAAGATACTTTTGGGCGGGCCGCCAATGAATCATTGGCGGCCCGCCCATTCCCTCGTCGTTTTGAGGATACTTCCTTTACTACTTCATCATTAAATCAGCTGATTTATTAACCGGCCCAACGGCCTTAGGAAATTCTCGCCTCAATTCAGGATAAGCGCTAAGAAATTCCTCAAGATTGTCATAATCACCCTTGGGATTTAAATCGTCCCCTGACCTATTTAATTTTGTATTCTTTTCGCACACCATCGGCGCCGGTCCACCGGTAAAGATATAAGCAATGAGATAAACAACGTCATCTAAATCAATACTACCACTACACTCGACATCACCTATTTTATAAGGTAGTGGCTGGGGTCCTCCGACAAAGATATAGGCAATAAGATAAACAACATCATCTAAATCAATGTTTTCCATTCTATTAGCATCACCCAATATATAGGAAAATTTGTCTTTTAACACATTATAACCCTGTCTAGTTGTTGATGTGTCTGTTGATACAAGCCCCCACCATTCTTCATTCATATTGGGATCCAGATAGCCTGGGTTATACCAATCTACCACGGTATCATGACTCGATGGAGTCCCGTGACTACTTTTGTACCATCCGTCCTTCCAGGAAAAAGCTATTCCTCCGATACCTACTTTTGAATTACCTAAATTAGCGATATTACTCCAAATCTCGGGCCACAGCGATTCCAAATATTCAGCCTGAATGGTTTGATCTTCATGACCGAACCGGCCATCATAGGCATCACAGCCGAATTCGCTGATTAATAATGGTTTATTTGTCAAAGCCGCGAAATCATCAAATACACTTCCGAATGACTCGCCTCGATAAAACTGCATAGACCATACATCTAAATAAGATAATGAGGCATCGTCAGCATTTTTTAAAGGGTCCCCGATATCCCAATCTGCCTGATCCGCATTTGCGGTTGTCACAGGATGATAATTGGCGCCTTCCTCTAAATGCGCTGCCTGAGCGCACTCATTCACAAGGCTATACCAATCGCTTGGATTAACGCCCGCTCCTTCAAGCTCCCGATTGACTTCATTGCCCAAGCTCCACATTAAAATGGCAGGATGATTTTTCCAGTGCCTAACCATTTCCCGAAAGCGTGCCTTAATGTTTTCGCGGACAACTGGATTTCCAAAATCAACTGCCTGTCCGCTATATTTTGCCACAACCGGAAATCCCATAACGACATATATATCATTTTGGTATAAACTATCTAATGCGGCTTTTTGGGATGGACGTATAGAATAAGTACGAATCGTATTAACACCCATTTCTTTCATTAAAGAGATATCGTTAATGTAATCATCCTGAGACAATGACCAGTCATAACTTGAACCGTACTCTCCTATCGGAGTAAATTCAGCATTAACGCCCTGGATGGCAAAAACCTTTCCGTCAACAAAAAGTTTCCTTCCGTTAACGGAAACTGCGGTTGGGTTTCCGTTAATAGGAACTTCCCAGCGGACATGATCAACAAAAAAGACTTGGCTGCTTTCTACTGTTATCTTGAAAGGACAATAGGTATGGCTTAAATCTGCGCTGAAATCACTAAGCGGTATAACGATCTCTTGCCATTGGTTTACAAGATCCCATCCGTAATCGGATATGTACTTTGTGCGATTAACACCCTGAGGAGCCTCGATTTCCACTTTAAGATCAACAGGCGTTTTAACAAAAAACTTTAAATGACCCCCGTTGTAACGAGACAAATCTAAAGTATAATTTTGGTCATCATTGAAGAATATTCCCCAACCAGCCCAATTATTGCTGACAGTCGCAAAATACGAAACTCCTTCCGGTGTTTCCTGGCTAAATCTTTGCTCAGAAAATCCTCCTCCGCCGTCCCAAGTCCACAGTTTCCATACATTGGGTGTACCGCCATCGCGGTAAACATATAAAATATCTGCCCAAGATAAACTTGCGACGTTTAGTCCGATAAATAGAAAAACCAGTATAATTAATATTTTTCTCACCCTTGGCCTCCTCTTATTCCCTTTTATATAATATGTATATACGTACTAAATACTTTTTAAAAGTATAACATACCTTTGGATTGCTGACATAACTTTATTGAACACACACGGGCCTCCGGCCCATCAAAAAAGATATAATTTTATCGTAGCTGGCCCCGTATTTTTTACTGTTTTATCTCATTATCTTGCTTGATTGCATGCCTATGGTCTTTGGCTGATAGACGTAGTCCCGTACCATCGGATATTCATTTAAGAATTCGTCTAAAGTCATCCCACCTGTCGGATCTCCTGATTTATTCATCGCTGAACCGCTATCACCGCACACTGGTCCCTGTCCGGAGGAAAAGATATAATTGACCAAATACATGACATCATCGATATCGACAGATCCGTTGCCATCAACATCGCCCACCTCTAGCGGAACAGGAGCAGGCCCACCAGTAAATATATAATCAATTAAATAAACAGCGTCATCAATATCGACAAAACCATCTCCATTAGCGTCACCGCAGATATTCGTAATGTTAATAACGTCGCTAATATCATTAGCTCCGAATCTATCTCTTGCTTCACAGACAAGAGAATATTGGGTCAACGGTATGTGAATGTAGTTATCCGAAGAAAAATCCGTGTCCCAGATCGCATCATTATTGAAATCGCATCTATATTCCAGCAAGCCATCCCATGTTGTGTCACTATCTAAATCACTCACGTCCATAGATATGATTAAGCCGGAACTTTTCTCGAGGATGTACATATTGTAATCCACAAGATACGCATAGCCATCTTGGACGGATACATCACGGGAGAAACCTGGGGCCCAATAGGAATCGACAAAATTGGGCGCAGAAGGATTACTGATGTCAAGAATTTGGAGGCCTCCCATATAGTCCGCTATATAGGCGTACTGCCCCGAAACTTTGACCCCATAAGCAAGTCCGGGCGTATCAAAGCTTCCAACATAAGCCGGCGCAGCAGGATTGCTTATATCGACAATTTGGAGACCTAACGAATCATAGGCCACATACGCATAATTATTGAGCACATAGACATCGCGAGCATAGCTTTCAAGATTATAGCTACCGGCTAAAATGGGCACAGCAGGATTGCCGATATCAACAATCACAAGGCCTATCGTTCCATATGCTAAATAGGCATAATTGTCAACAACATAAACACTCTCAGCAAAGGGTGGATCCGATTCATAGGGATCATAGCTTCCGATAAAAACTGGATTAGCAGGATTGCTGATATTAATGATTTTCAAGCCATCGTAACCTGCGGCAACATAAGCATAATCGCCCGAGACATAAACTCCGGAAGCGCTTGCAGTGAAACTTCCGGTCAAATTCGGCTCATAAGGATTGCTGACATCGATAATTTTTAATGAAGTCCCAACGGTCAGGTAGACATAATTACCAAGGGCATAAACACTGTTAGAATTGGGAGCATCGTAGCTACCTACAATGATAGGATTTGCAGGATCGTGAATATCTATAACTTTTAAACCTAAAACATGATCTGCAACATACGCATAATCACCTAACACGTAGACCCCATAGGCTCTTTCTAATCCAGACGCACTTCCCACATAAAACAAAAGTGAATCAACAAGCTCGCCACTGAAATTTCCAAATAATGGCGGATTATTATATGTGACGGCCCACACATCCCTAATAGTCTGGTTGGTGTTACCGTTAGAGTCCATTACCTCTAATCTCACTTGCCAGCGTTCAGTCATAGACGTTGGGGATAATTCATACGCATGTTCTATCACCTTACTATTTGAATATCCTGTATCCCATATACCATCGTCTTCAAAATCCCATCGTACCTGTAAATCTTCAGCCTCATCTTCCCCGTCCCAAGACTCAGTTGCATCTAATGCAACGGCAAACGGACTTGAATCTCCGTGTTGATTGGCTGGAGTTGAAGTAAATTGAGCAACTGGGCTCAAGTTAAAGGATTTGACCTCAACTTCTTTTGTAATTGCCTGTATCAATCCTTGGGTATCCTTAACTTCCAGCCTAACGGTCTTAATACCTTCATCGGGATAAATAAACGTTGCAGTCTTTGTTACAGAAAATTCCGTATCCCATGTGCCATCATCCTCAAAATCCCACCTCACCTCCAGATGAGATGGATCATCTTCGATGTCGTTACTTTCAGAAGCATCAAAAATAAATTCAGTTTCGAGGCTGCCCATGGGTGGATTTATCGAGAATGCAGAAAAAGGATGAATATTAGTTTCAACGCTGTCTTCGATTATCATTTTATCCGTCGCGTAACGGGTCTCTTTATTACCTACAGAATTAGTTGCCCTTATCTCAATCTTATATTCTCCGTTCTTTAAAGACGGCGTTGTTAGAATAAAATCCTCCTCAGCGCTATCAAAGCTGCCATCCTGTGGAATTGCAGAAATCCAAGCATTGCCGTTTATCCTATATTCCACATTAGATATTGTATTTAAGGTCACATCGCTATAGATAGGATAGTCCTCCTCATACGTATTAGGTAAAGCGATATCAGTGGCTCGGCCGGTATAAGTCAAAGGATTAGCACCTGTTTTATCAAGAATTAAAGTATGCGGGGCTGTATCGAGAGGATCTAATATACCATCGCCATCAGAATCTTGCCATCCAATTTGGCCTCGGCTGTAAACACCTATTGGATTATGAATTCCCCATCCACTAATCATAATATCGGGAAGCCCTTCTCCTGCCCCTTCGAAAAATCCATTTCCGTCATTGTATTTTGAGTTTGCGTTGACAATGTTAAGATATCCCCATCTGTCTATTGGGCTCCTATATGCAGTATAGTATTGATCCATAGCGCCAAAAATATGCATTGTTTCGTGAAGAATGGTATAGCCTTCTCTTAGGTTATCATTATATATCTTAGCACTCGGCCCAAAATAGGCTGCACTTCCCCTATAATCTCCTGTAAATATTCTAATCATATAGGACCAGTGAGTTTGATATGTGTTCCGTAGATCATTGATATAAGTGCGATAGTCAGAAGGGGGAAGAATAGGATATCCTTGACCATCCACTTCTTTGATAAATGTGAAGCTTATTTGAGCATTAGGTTGATCATTAATAAACTGATTCAAGGCATCCACTGTTGAATTAAAAGCAGTATCCATATCCTCAGGGGTCCATTCTTCTTCCAATGGTCCTTCTTCAAAGAATACGCCCACAACAATATCACCCGCCATAAAGAGACTGGTGTCATAGAATCCGGCGCCATAAGCTGTTCCGTATGTATCTGAATCCCCGCCTTTTAAATAATTGTCATCGCCTGCTGGATCTAGGCGCTCACCTGAAGGCAGTAAATAACTTTCTTCGATAACTCCCCGTTTCTGCAGCCATTGTTCTTTCTTTTCCTGCTCTTCCGGCAGGAACTTTTGTTTCTTCTGCTGCCAATGTATTTTGTATTCCTCTTCTTTTTGTTTTCTCTCCTCCTCAGTTTTCGGAATATCTGGCATTATGACTGTATCTCTAAATTCTTCTATCTCTTCTGTATTAGGAATCTCTTCCTTTAATGCCTTCTTCTCCAGTAGACTATTCCATGCCTTAATACCAGTTAAGTCATGGTTAGGGAATAGGGTGAGATCAATCTTTTCGTATGAAATCTTCTCGATTGCGGTAAGGGTTTCCAATCCTTGGGAGA
>JBDRMG010000065.1:0-75284 GCA_043812495.1 Candidatus Omnitrophota bacterium
CATGGCCTGGACCAATCGCGGCATTGCCCTTCATAACTTAGGCCGCTACCCAGAGGCTATTGCCTCATATGACAGCGCCCTTACCTACGAACCTGATTATGCCAGTGCCTGGAACAACCGCGATGTTGCCTATGCCTTTAACAACCGCGATATTGCCATTGCCGCTTTAGGCCGCTACCCAGAGGCCATTGCCTCTCATGACGATTATGCCGATGCCTTGTACAAGCGCGGTAATGCCCTTGCTAAATTAGGCCGCTACGAAGAAGCCGTTGCCTCCTATAACATCGCCTTATTGCTTGATCCCTATAATCTCAAGTACAAGATTGGTCGCCTCATAGTAATGCCAGAATACTTTCTGTCTAAACTCAAAGGGTTATTTGGTGATGATTCAAAACTTCCAGCACCGGAGCCGGAACAAAGTATTCTCCTGCAATCAACTGACCAATTCCTGGCAACGGCTATTGCCGGAAAGGATGCTGCGGCGCCTATGCTTGCTTTAACTAAGGCGCCTATAGATATTAATCCTCAAAGCTTGGAGGGTGAGTTAACACACAGCTTAGAAAAGGCAGGTTATCCAGAAGCAAGCGTCCCTGCTTTAAGGAGAGTGTTTGAACCCTACTTTGCTGAAATGAACTTTGCTTCTTTAGAAGAAATATCTCATTCTTTAAATCAGCAACATCCTGGAGATAAACAGGGTATAATTGATCTTGTTCATTCGTTAGAAGGCAAATTAAGAACCTTCAGTTTAGATGATCCTGTTTTAAACTCTATAATTACCAGCTTTGATCCTGCATATAAGGGAGATTGGCAGCCTGAGCCTATTGAAGTTCAATGCGCAGCTATCTCCCAACGAGCACGAATCATACTAGACATGCTAGGGTTTGAGGTTAAAGGGGCTTATAGCTATGTATCCTTTTTTGACGAGGATCATACATTTGCTTATCTTCCTCTTGACAAAGAAAATATTGTCCTGTTTACAGATTTTAGCTTAGGCCTAGTTAGAGAGATAGACCTTGGAAAATACTATCAGGAGTCAGGCAGCGTCCTAAATTTAAGGCCAGAATATATACTTCCTAGACAAGAAGTATTAAGACTAAAAGAAAAAGACGCGTTTACTCTAACAATAGTAGAAATATTGAATCTAGATTATGCTTCTATTCAGATAAGTAATGGCTCTGAGGATGTTATTACAGCCTCTATATACAGCAACCGCGGCGTTGCCCTTGCTGCTTCAGGCCTCTACGCAAAGGCTCTTGATTCCTATGACAGTGCTCTTACCTACAAGCCTGATTATGTCGAAGCCTGGAACAACCGCGGCGTTGCCCTTGCTGCTTTAGGCCGCGACGCAGAGGCCCTTGCCTCCTATGACAGCTGCCTTATCTACAAGCCTGATGATGCCGGTGCCTTGTATAACCGCGGCGTTGCCCTTGCTGCTTTAGGCCGCGACGCAGAGGCCCTTGCCTCCTATGACAGCGCCATTACCTACAAGCCTGATTATGCCAAGGCCTTGTACAACCGCGGCGTTACCCTTACTGAATTAGGCCGCTACGCAGAGGCCATTGCCTCCTATGACAGTGCTCTTACCTACAAGCCTGATTTTGCCGGTGCCTGGTACAACCGCGCCATTGTCCTTGCTGCTTTAGGCCGCGAAGAAGAGGCCATTACCTCTGTCGATTTACTTTATTTTGCCAGTGACATTTTCTTTAGTCTCCCTGCAACAAAACAAGCCATCTGCGAGGCCATCCGTATAATAAAATTCTTCACTCCACTTCTCACAGTTGGTGGTGCTGCACCTATGCTTGATCTAACTGAGGCGCCTGACTCCACCCGGCAGCCAACTGATGACCAATTCCTGGCAACGGCTATTGCCGGAAAGGATGCTGCGGCGCCTATGCTTGCTTTAACTAAGGCGCCTGTAGATACTAATCCTCAACGCTTGGAGGGTGATTCCGCCCTGATCGACAGTATTATCACAAGCAACCTATCAAGACATTTTCCTGATTCAGCAGCGGCTGACATAAAAAGAGATTATCAACCCTTGATACCTGTTTTTATAAATTACAGAGACGTATTCTCGTCTTTTGATTGGAGAGAAGATCTAGAAAAAACTATTGAAGCGCTTTTTCGGTTGGGCGTTGAAATTGATCTAGGAAATAAAAGGCCCCTGCGTGAAAAAATAGGCAATTCTTTCATCCCTGGAACAGCTGAATTAATAGCGGACGTAGAAGCATCAAGTCTATCACAAAAAGAAAAAGACGAACAAATTGCAGGTTTATTGCATTTCTGTGTTCCTTCTGCCAGAGCAACAGACATTATCCTTAAAGCCATTGGCCTTCCTGCGCTAGGGGGTAAAATTCCAGGACACACCTTTAATGTCCTTCCGTTAGATAATGACAGCATCATAGCTATTGATTTCAAAAATCGGCAAATTAAAGTAATAGGCCCGAATAACCCCGTTGATTTTACTGATGATAGAATTACTTCCGGTGATGTTCTTATAGATACATCTCCTTATGATGATGTGATTTATGCTAGCGCTTGGTACAACCGCGGTAATGCCCTTACTGAATTAGGCCGCTACGCAGAAGCCATTGCCTCCTATGACAGCGCCCTTATCTACAAGCCTGATGATGCCGGTGCCTTGTACAACCGCGGTAATGCCCTTACTGACTTAGGCCGCGACGCAGAGGCCCTTGCCTCCTATGACAGGGCCATTACCTACAAGCCTGATGATGTCGAGGCCTGGAATAACCGCGGCGTTGCCCTTTATTATTTAGGCCGCTACGCAGAGGCCATTGCCTCATATGACAGTGCCGTTACCCACAAGCCTGATGATGCCATGGCCTGGAGTAACCGCGGCATTGCCCTTCATAACTTAGGCCGCTACCCAGAGGCTATTGCCTCATATGACAGTGCCGTTACCCACAAGCCTGATTATGCCATGGCCTGGAGTAATCGCGGCATTGCCCTTAATTACTTAGGCCGCTACCTAGAGTCCCTTGCCTCCTATGACAGCGCCATTACCTACAAGCCTGATTATGCCATGGCCTGGACCAATCGCGGCATTGCCCTTCATAACTTAGGCCGCTACCCAGAGGCTATTGCCTCATATGACAGCGCCCTTACCTACGAACCTGATTATGCCAGTGCCTGGAACAACCGCGATGTTGCTAATGACGCTGCGCTCAGATTGAATAAGGCACAAAATAACAATTTATTTAATATTGACTTCCGGCAGTTATTGAGCTCGGCAGTGGTTGCCGGACTTGCCTTGGTTGCAATAAATAGCGGCTTTCAGCTTATCTCCGGAGCCGGATTTGGTTCAGAATTATTCCTGCCGGCTACTTTGTTTACCGCAGGCGTGGTATCCAAAAGTAGTCCTGAAGAATTGAAAGAGAAATTATTAGGCTTACTAGCCGAGATTAATGCCTCAGTAGAGAGCTTAAGGGAGTTAGCTGACAAAGGCCAGGCCAATGATTTAAGTTCGGTTTTAGAAGAGCTTAAGGAAAAGGCAGCCAAGGCAATCAGCGCAATTGTTAACGAAACAAATGGGAATGATAATCTTGATAGTGTATTAAGGCACGATTTAAGCAATGCTTTGAATTTGGCCGGCTATTTTGATGTCTTCTTAAGGAAAGAAACAGGCAAGCAGATTGCTTCTATAAAAAGCGCCCTGCCAATGATAGAAGAAGATTTAACAAAGGCTGAAGCTATTATTAGTAATCCAAGGTTATATTTAGCCAGAAAAACTGTTGTTTCAGAAAATGAGCTTACTAATAAAGCATTGAAGGTTATTAGCCTTACTGCTCTCACCTGGCTGGGGTTAAGCCTGGCCTCAAGCGTCTTTGCCGGCCAGGGTGGGGCCGCTCTTGAATATAATCCTTGGGTTGTAATTGGTTTGTCAGCCGGGCTTACCGGCTTAGGCCTATTAACAGCTCTTCCAAAGGTAAGGAATTTTGTGAAAGAACTTTTAAGAAAAATTACGCTATCCACAGTTTTGATAACTGTGTTATCTTCATTAGCAGCTTTTGGCATTTTATATGCCATACCAGAAGGAGAGAATATTACAACGCCTCAATTTGAAGTGAAAAACACAGATGAAGCAATCGACAGCCTCTGTGCTTATGCTGTCAGGATGCATGAGGCAGGCTACGAGGGAGAACTAGGCGGAGTCGTGAAAAGAGAAGAAAACAGCCTTTCAATTTATGTTACGGACAAGGCAGAGCATTCAGTCAGCACTCCTTTGCCGGAAGTTGATAATGAATTCATTTGGCACATTCATCCTGAGGCTGATTTAGGTAATATAGAGAATGCCGCAAGGAGCTTACAGGTTTCAATAGAAGATTTAGACGGTTTGCTTCTAACCAGAGAGATTGACGGAAAGGCAGTTTCTCATAAGCAGAGCATAGTAATACTTTCTGCCGAAGACAGATATGCAGCTTCTTTGGTTAATGAGCCTGATAGCCTGGATATGATATTCAGGAATATGTTTTTAGAAGACGCAGAGTCATTCGGAGAGCTATTTACTTCACCCCTCTTACGTCAGGCGGCAAGGGATGTTAAATGGGTGGGTAATCCATTAGAAGACTTTATTGAAGAACATGCTTGTTCATGGCCATTGGCTGCCAATATAATCGGCATTAAGGCAAACGTATATTATCAGGAAGAGGGCAAGACAATCGAATATGATTATACGCTTGAGTTTAACAGGAATAATGAATTGCAGGAATTCAGAAAGGAATTTAACCTAAATCATCAACCGGTTAATCAAGGCAAGGCTCCAGCCAGTGTAATCTTGAACCTGATGTTTCTTGGGTTTGGCCTGGCAGCGGCAAAGGCAGGCTCGGCTAAAGCTGATGATGGCAAAGGGTTTGAATACATAGGTGAAGCAAGAGTAACGGGCGGAGCACAGTATAGCCCTGAAATATCTATGGCAAAGATAATGAAGGGCATGAGAATTGACGGGTTTGGTGAGATGCTTTTTATTCTTGTGTTAGGCGAATACAAAGCTACAAAATCATCATTTAAATTTATTAGGATGATAACTGCGCAACGAGCTGACGAATTAGACACAGTGCCTGAGGATAGGTTCCATGCTCATATTGATTACAGAAAGAAATTAATAATGCCGAGAGAATTATTTAGAGAATCCGGGATAAAATTTCAAGAGCAAGTTGTTTTCGTAAACGCTGGTTTTCCGGAAGGTGAATTACGCATTTATTCGAAAAGAGATTGGGATAAATTGGTTGACTTAAAAGTAGTAACCTTAGCCGGTTTAGGCTTGGGAGTATTTTTATTAAACCAATTTGTTCCTTCGCTGACTAATCTTAATACCGGGGTAGCAGCCCAGGCAGATATGTTAACTGCGTTTATAGCACTGGGTATTTTAGCCTTAGCCGGTATTTGCGTTAAGCTTCTTGGTTACTTACGCGCCGGGCCGGTTGATTGGATTAAAAATATAGAACTTCCGCTTTTAACTGTTTGTGCCTTGGCATTTATAACCAGAGTCATTAATCTTAATTACAACGGCCCATTTATTGATGAATCTTTCTATTCTGTAGCCAAAGATATAGGCAACGTCTTTTATATTACCGGCGAGGCTTATCTGTGGCCGGTTGTTTCCAATTTCGCTCATACAATAGGCGGGGTGGTAGGGGCGCGCTTTGTAACGGCTTTATTTGGCACTTTGACAGCAGGGTTTGTCTATAAGGCCGCAGAAATTTTTGCAGTTAAATTTAATGCTAAGGATAATAAGTACGTTGGTTGCTTAGCTGGTTTAATCTTTGCATTGTCTGCACCTGCATTGCTAACTAGCACTGTAGCAGGTTATGATGCCATGGCCTTTATGCTCTATGCCTTTGGCTTCTGGCAATTGACTAAAGGACTGGAAACAAGCAGCAAAAAATCACTTTTAATTGCAGCGGCGGCATTGGCCATTTCTGCTGATACGAGGTATATGTTAATTGGCTTTTTACCCGTTGCAGTTATCTACGCTATTTATTCTAGCGTCTTCAACAAAAATAAATTAACCACATTAGCCTATTTCTTATTACCTTTAAGTATTTTAGCCGGAGGTTACGTATATCTAAATCATGAACATGTGTTTGCAGCCTTAAACCATGCCCGCAATTTAGGATTATCATTAGCTAAGGCACAGACAATCAGCTATATATTGGCCAATATTCTTGTCAGGATTGCTCCAGTTATAGTGTTGGCCGGTATTGGCCTGGCAGTATATTTAAACAAGGCAATCAGAGATAGATCTATAAGGCAGATAACAAATATTGCGTTCCTGGTTAGCGCAGCTGTAGTTATAGCCGCTTATCATATCTGTGCTGGCAATGATTTTACCTTGAATAGGAACTTAACAATGACTGTTATGTTTGGTTCTATCTTAGCCGGGTTAGGCTTAAATTATTTCATCAGCAATTTGAAGAGGGCGAAATACATAATTATAGGCCTGCTCTTATCAGTCTTACTTATCCAGGCGAAAACAGTCGTTAATAAAGACCAAGCCTGGCCGGATTGGAGACCGGTTGTTAGCAGCGTGCATGATTTAGATATACCAGCTTATTGTAATTGGCGTATTTGGTGTACGACGAATAATGGCGGAAATGTCTGGCAACTAAGGGCTGAATTTGGCAAGAGGGTAGATGAAGCCTCTCCCTGGTATGCTGATAATCCCATGGATGTTTTAAAGCAGGCCTCAGGCAAACTTATTCCAGTAGTTGTTGGGCCAATACCAGGAACAGACCTTGATGTCGGAGATAAAATTTGTGGATATGTTGTAAGGCAAGTTGTTGTTATCCCTGGCTATTCGAAAATTTATATTCTTGAATATCTATCTGTTTATGAGTCAGAACAGAGCGCTACGCAGCAATCACAGCCAATCACTCAGGTCACCACCAACACCACCTCCCCAGCCGAGAAGAAAGAAACAGAAGGCACCAGCGTAGCTGCGGAGATTAGTCAACCCCACGTATACTTATTGCCCCACCTACATTTAGCGCCTTCCCAGAAGCGAGATGTATTGGACAAATTAGAGCAATTAGAGAGAGCAATGGAACAATTTTCTACCCCTGCATCAGACTCTATCTTAATGTTTAAAGCAGACATTGAAAATATATTTGCCAGCAGCCGCGAGATACTTGCTCAATATAGCCGCGAGGCAGAAGCTATTAAACAAGTTGTCAATAATCCTGTTAACAAAATAAGACGCATCGGGGTAGAGGCTGATCAAGCATATGTTTATGATTTTCTGGAAGGCGCTCAATTTAAATTACACAATCTGGAAAGTATGATGCAGTGGGTGGGCTTTGAAGATTATAAACAAAAAGCCAAAGACCTTTTACTCGTTATTTATGGCCCTGTCTTTTATTTATACGTTACAGGATATGAGCCTATCGCATCAGATACTATAGAGATAATAGGGGTAGAATCTAACGATTTAATGTTTAGTCATTCGGTAGTTTTTAGCTCATTGGTTAGGCATTACAATCAGGACCTGCCGCGTTCAGGAGCAATGCAGCCATTGCTAAATTTGATCGAGAATATGTTGGGCGATAAAACGAAAATCCCTATGCAAAGCGAAATTGATAGTGCAATTTCTGCGGCGCGTAAAGACTCTACGCTTATAGCAAATTCACAGTTATGGTTAGTTCGAGACGTAAAAGGGTGTATAGAAGGTTTTATAGACATAGCAAATGAACGCGATGAGTTTGTTTTTTCAAAGATACAGGCTGATTCTACTAATATATTGATTGTGCGAGGGAGAGGGCATGAGTCAAAACTGCGGGAATTGTTTAAGGAAGGATTAATTGAGATAGATTCTCTCGATTCAGGGCCCTTGCATAAGGCAAATAATAAAGAATCCGGCTTTATCAATCCAGACAGCAGTCTGCAACTGAGCGAGAATCAATCTCAGCAGCCCTTCAAGCAGAGCTCACTACTACCTTTATTCTTACTCAGCCTTATCTCAGTAAGGCCAACGAGAAGACACCGCAGGAACTTTGCCGCAACCAGGGCAACTACAGGAGTCAGAAGAGAAGGTTACTTACGCGCCGGGCCGGTTAAGGGTTTGATTTTGAGCATCCTTTTTGCCGCAGCTTTATATATCTCGCCAGTTTTTTCCACCCCCGCATATTCAGATAATTCAGCAAACCAATCAGCTTACAGCGATACAGTCAAAGATGTGATTAAGAATATAAGAGACAGTTATTTTCCTTTTCCAAATAATGATTCCATGGGGACAGTCAGGGAATTTGACGATTTAGACAATATCGCTTCCAACATAGATGCCTGGGCAGAGTTTATAAATTTCTGCACATGGATGTCTCAAAAAACAGAAGACGTGGAGGAAAAAGCCCTTTATGACTCCTTGGCCAGCGGAGTTATCAATTTCGCCATAGCTACACAAGATGAAAGAGGGGCTAATTTTACGAGACGGCTGTTTATGCCGGCTTCGGCTTCCCAGCCTTATGATTTTAGAACAGGCTTTAATTCTAGCTTATGGTCTGCAATTGTCAACAATTACAGGCTTAATCCCAGAGAAAAGCTTTTAGAGCCTATGCAAAGTTTTACCCTTTGGCTTCTTGACCAACAGCAGACAGATACAGATACAGCTTATCAGGCAAGCTTAGGAGCGTTTAGCCGGGGAGATGTCTTTTATAATCCTGATAATCAATATGACCCTGAAGATGGGTATATTCCGCCCGCGGTCATAGATTCTCTTCATTATACTGTTGTGGCTACCTCACGCGCTATGGGCTACATGGAGAATTATTACGGTATCATTCAATATACGGATACAGAGTTAGCCTTAGAAATCCAAGAGGCTATCAAGCTGGCTAATAATTGGCTATTGACACAGTATCAGGACTATGGGATGTATGCCTTCTTTAATGTAGGCTGTGACCTCTACGGAAAGAACCTGCCTTTCGCTGGATTTCCGGATTTATTGTTAGAGTCTCAGGTCCTGCCTCTCTATGTATGGGATTATATAAGCTGGCTGGGAGTTGATTTGACTTCCTACAAGGGGGGCGTAGATTGGCTTATCGCCATATACGAGAAAGAGATAGAGTTTAACGCTAATAATATTAAAGGGTTTTCAAGAAATACATTTGGCGACCCTTCCCAGGAGAGCGTCGCTTCGCACAGCACTCTTATGGCAGCAGGGACGCTGGATTTATTAGGCGATAGCGCAGAGGCCTCATTTTACAGCAATGAAGTTAGCAAGTTAATTACTGATGAGGGAGGAATAATATTTAGCGCAAGCAATGCCGGCAACCTGCCGTTTCCTTCCGACTATCATTATTCTTATGTCGTATCCGGCATCTGGTATGTATATTCTGCCTTTGGCGTAAACGGCTTTAATCCTTTTGAGGTTGAGGATTCAATAATTACTCCTGAACAGCCGTTTATACTTCATCAAAATTATGCCAATCCGTTTGGAGGGGAAGGCACTACCATTGAGTATGAATTAAAGGAGCCTGTCAAAACAGTAGATATAGAAATCTTCAATATCCTGGGCCAGAAGGTTATAGAATTCAGAGACTTGGAAAACGGGAAAGGAATTCACGAGATTAGATGGGATGGCAAGGACGGCAATGGAGAAGGCTCAGCCAGCGGTATTTACTTTTACAGGTTAAAGGTTGACGGCCGCATAATAGAGTCAAAGAAGGCAATGTTGATTGGCGCAGCAGAAGATGATAATGCGCCGGTATACGGACAGGAAGAAACTTCTCCAACCCTACCTCTTTTAGCTGGATTACTTCTGACTCCTGCGATTGTTACCAGAAGAAGAAAGACAGGCATTTTAAAGACTGCTGTTATGTTAGCCGGCCTTGGCTATGCCAAAGGCATTGGGTTTGTAAACGCCTTAGCAGAAATTATCCAGGCCAGATTCTTCCATAAACGAAGAGCCGCGCTGCGCAGGCTGGCTTCCAAGGCCGTCAGCAAAGGCGCTTTCGTGTATAACAAAATAGCTGAAAGGTTAAAGGAATTGCGGTCTCCTCGCTCTGTCGCTGCTGAAACAGAAACAGCTCATTCCTCAGGTGAGGCTTTGACTTCATTGGCAGAAATCGAAAGAGCTATTCTTTCGGCTGAGGAAATCATCATTCAAGCTAAGAAACAAATAATAAAATGGGCGCTTGGCATGTCGATTCCTTTCCTATTTTTGCTTCAGGTATTACGCGCAGGTCTGACAAACGCGGACGCATATTATTTCTTCCCGACGAGATATATTTTAATTTTGGCTTCCCTGGCGGGACTTATCATGACGGCCGTGGGTGTTGCACGGCAAATCAGGAATTATAGAATTTTGCGTAGTCGCGAAAGGATTGTCCGGGAATATAAAGGCATTATTGCGGAAAGCAAAAATTTACTTGCATCTCTTGAAAGAAACGGAGCGGGAGAAGGCGCCCAATCCGATGCCGACCAAACTCTCCACGCCAACTTCATCACGCCAGAGATTATTGCGGTCATCGGGCTGATCCTTATGATTGCCGGAATTATGTATGCGCTGCGACTGTCAGGGACCTGTCCCGCTGGTTTTGCCAAAGGCAAAACTACCAGTGGGACAGGTCCCGAAGCCGCTATGAAGATAGCCTCGGGACCTGTCCCTGCTTTTCTGATTGTGACGGGGATAACTTTGGCGGGGACGGGGATTTTAGCGAACAACAATCATCGCGACTTGCCGAGGACTTTCAAGAATTCAGCGGCAGGAAGGATGGGAATTTTACCGAAATTTCCAAGGGACAACAGATGGCGGTCGCCGGATACGATACAATCAACCCCGCCTTCCCTGGCGGCATGGAGGAATTTATCATCCGAGGGGTCAGCTTTGACAATGGGATCCCTCCGGAGCGGTTCGACAAAGAACGCCTGGTCTTTGATTGTTTCCGCGATCTTCAGCACAGTGGCTTTTGGGATAATTTTCTCGAACTTGGGACGGTTGATCACTTCGACGAACTCATCAAAAATTCTGTCCGATAGGACCAGCGTAAATGTTTCCTGGGAGAGTTTATCGAGAATTTTGCCGCAATGGGAATACGGCTTCAGCAGGCCGGAAACAACAATGTTTGTGTCAACAACGGCCTTGAGCATATTGGTCTTGACGGTAGGCTTTTATTTCATCGTTAATTTCTTTTTGAGAAACAAGATGTCTCCTAAGACGCTTGCGAATATCCTTAAAGATACCCTGCCATCTTTCGCGAAAGGTTTCGTTGTTAAGCTTGCGCGCCAATTTCAGCTTAAATCTCTTAGGCATGCGGTCAACGATTTTCTCGACCTCTTTTTCCGATATATTCATAGAATATTTAATCACGGTTTCTTCTCCTCCGATAAATTAAGTATAGTCGCTTTCTCTTGGCCTGTCAATAATTACTCCCCGGTTTCTAACCGCGATTCCCGCGAACTCCAGGCTAATTTCATCATGCCGGCCATAATGGCCGTCGCGGCGGTCGTATTGATCATGTACGGTATGATGGTAATAGCTGGCTTATTTAAGAATCAAATGCGCGCCTCTTCCATCCAGTGCCAGGGCCCGCCTAAAGGCGAGGCACGCCCGCCGGCGAAAACGAGAATTTCCCCCGCCCTAGCCATCCTCGCTCTTTCCGCTGTTCCTGCCTTCATCATTCTTTTCGCCGTCTTCTCCGAACACAGCCTTGCGTTTATGCCGGTCGCGTTGTCTGATATTGCTTTGCCGGGATTGATGGGAGTAATACGAATTACCTCCGCTAATAAAAATGAAATCATTGCCGAAAACAATGGCATCACAGATCCCAATCTCATCTATCCGCAAGACACCATCCAGATGAAAGGATTTATTCTTCCGTTAGATCTTTTAAGTCATCCTCTTGTCGTGTTATTGCTCATCGTTGCGGTTGCCGTTCTAAGCTTTAACAGAGTGCGCGAGAGACTCCTGACCATCGGACTTGGCGCTTTACTCCTATTCTCGGTGTATGCGCTCACGCCGTCCTATGACTCCTCTGATAAGACCTCAAGAATCCCGGCAGGATTGATACAGCAAATTCCGGATCATTCAGGCATCCCGCAGGCAGGGCAACGCGCATCCGATTCCCCTGTTGTCAACGGAGCTACCGAAACTCCCCAAGAGGCCATTGTGTCTTATGTCATTAAATCCGGCGACACCCTCACGGAAATCATCGAACGGGAACTCGGCGTCTCGGCCTATCGCCCGGTTGTCAATGGCCAGATGCCCTATGAAATCATTGCCGAAAACAATGGCATCACAGATCCCAATCTCATCTATCCGCAAGACACCATCCAGATGAGATCATTCCTTGGAGACATTTTCACGCCCGGGACCCTAGCGATCATCGCCTTTGCTCTTATAGTTGCCGGAATTATATGTGTTTATCAACTCTTAAAAAACCGCGCGGCGGTTAAGGACATGCTTGAAACATCCCTGCAGCGCCAGGGCCCGCCCGCATCCGCCGTTCCAGCGCGAGCCGGGGTTCTCCCAGCTTCATCCAGAGGCGGACGCCGATGGCGACAGCCGAGACGACCGGTCATTTCGAGCGGATCTAGATGGGAAGTTTTCGCTTTTGCCGCATTGCTCATCGGGTTTATCTTCTTCTTTAAACCTTCGGCTGCCAAGGCTTCGGATTTTGTCGAAGATCAAGATGGCAAGATCACCGCTGTTAACGTGGAATCCGGAGACACCTGGGGTCATATCACGCTTGATTATTACAAAACCCAAGGCCAAGGCGTTGGACAGCTCTGGGGACCGGACGGAAAGGCGTATACGCTTTGGAGTGAGGTTTATGGGCCAGGTTCAGATTATACAGATATGGATCACATAAGAACCGGCGAAACCATTGATCTGACAGGACAGAGTCAAGAGGCAGGGGCAGCTAAATCTCCAACAAAATCCAAGAGTATACAGAAATCCGCAAGAGTCAAGAAGACCGAACCAAACAAACAAAATCAGTCAAATCCAGCTAAATCACCTGTCAAATCCGCTCAACCAGAACCAGATTCAACGACAAAACCAGTGAAGAATTCTTCGGCCGGAATTTCTCCGGATAGCTTGAAAGACAATTCGAAAATCCAATCTCAAGACAGCGCGAAGGCCGTTGATTCGACTCAAAACAAAAATGCCAATCTATCAAAAGACAGCACAAAGGACAAATCATCTCAGAATAAAGGGTCCTCAAGCGGCAAGATCGGCGACGGACAATTTGTCTGGAAATTATTCGGCCCTATCGGAGCTGCTCTTCTCGCGATGATGGTCGCTGGAATCGCCTTTATTCTTCTTCGAGGCAGAAGCAAGGCAACGCCAAAACAAACAAAGAAAGAATCTGCAGCTACGCCTAATGCCGGAGGAGAAAAGGCCGAAGACGTTCCTGGAGATACAGAAGAAGGTACGCCAATAGTTGAAGCTGCAGTTGTCGCTGGATCACAAGAAGCTTCCCAAACAGTTGAGCCTGCGGACACGCAAGCCGTTGCTGCTGAAGGAACCGAAGTAAAACCCGAAGAGCCAGGCAATGGGTCTTCTGCTGAAGCTGAAGTTGTCGCTGGACCACAAGAAGATTCCCAAACAGTTGAGCCTTCGGACAATACTCAAGAAGAAAAACCACAAGCCGTTGTTTCTGAAGGAACCGAAGAAAAATCCGAAGGATCAGACAACGGGTCTTCTGCTGAAGCTGCAGTTGTTGCTGGATCACAAGAAGCTTCCCAAACAGTTGAGCCTGCGGACACGCAAGCCGTTGTTTCTGAAGGAACCGAAGTAAACTCCGAAGGATCAGACAACGGGTCTTCTGCTGAAGCTGAAGATTTCGTTGAGCAGGTACTGAATCATGACATTAGCGATCCCCTTAAGGATCAAAAAGGAAAGCAAGATGATGAACCTGGCGATGCCTCCGACACCCAAGGAGAGGAAACTTCTGGAATCGCTTCAGATGAACAAAACGCCGGAGATTTTCCGGTATCCGTTGAAGTTCGGGACGAAAAGAATACAGAAGCCGGAGTCCAGGGGCCTGGTCAGGAACCGGTTCGGGAACCGGCGTCTAGTGATAATCCTGAAACCGGAGAACAGGACTATATTCCTTTGTGGATGATGGATGAGGATCCTCTCGGCGCAGTAGAGGATGGCTTCGAATTCCCAGAAGAAATATCTGATTACACGGTCGAAGCACCGGACGCAACCGGAAAAATAGTCACATTCGCCTCCGGCCAAACATACTACATGGCCTATTACGATATGGAAACCGTCCTCTCGGACATGGCCACGCGGATTACCATAAAAGAGGACGGCAACGTCGTCGTTCGATTCGATGGAATAGGAAAATCTTATTTCTCGAAAGAACTATTTACCTGTTTTGAAGATGCCAGGAAAAGCTTGGAGAAAGTGAAATTGTTACAAGAAGTGGAAACGGAAGACAGAACCGGAGAAAAGAAAACATTCCGCCTTGGACAAACGGTTTACTATCCGGGCCCGGAAAGAGATAAAATCGTATCCATAACTGTGGAACAGATACGGCAATATCCGGCGTTTATTCCTTGTTTTCACGAATTTAGGACCCGGACCAGGATCATCTCCCAGGGCGAAGCTTATCCCCCGATCCTGCTTTATACCGACCGCCAGGATGCGCAACAGGAAATCCTGACTTTATCAGAGGACGACAACGCCTTGGCTTTATTCGGCCATGACCTTGGCGGCATGAATCAAGCGCTGGCTGTTATCGTTGTCCTGGTCCTTGCGGCTTATGCCTATCGCTTCTTCAAAAACCGCGCGGCGGCGAAGGAAATACTTGAGACATCGGTTCAGCGCCAGGGCCCGCCTAAAGGCGAGGTAAATCCGCCGGCGGGAATAAAGATCTCCCCCGCCCTAACCGTCCTCACCCTCGCCGCCAGACTCCTCGTTCCCGCCGTTGCCCTTGTTCTTATCGCTAAAGAAATGGTCGAGCTTATATTAAACGGAACCTTCGGCAATCCGCAGGCCCTGATAGCCATAGTCGGCTTTGCGGGGTATCCTCAAAGATTTCACGTTGACCCAGAACAGGCATTATCAAAAAGCGAGAAGTTGAGAAAGCGCGTAGACGGTTTAATCGAAGAGAAACTATTGGACAAAGAAACGGCGGAAGCAGAATTTCAAAAACTCATCACAACGCGCAATCTTCTCGGAAAGGCCAAGCGGCAGGAAAGAGGACAAGGAAACGAGGAAAAAGTGAACGCGCTGGAAAAAGAAATCTCACGCGTTAATGGATTAATCGCCCAGGTCAATAAATACAGGGGCCGCAGCAGAACCTATTTGCCGGATTCAAGAAACGAAAATAGCTCACTGCACGCGAATGCCTTATCGCCACTAGAAATTACCCTTTTCGCCCTCATCCTCGCCCTTGCCGCGGCTGTATTATATCTGGCCCATCGATTCTTCAAAAACCGTAAAGTGCTTGATGCATCCATCCCGCGCCAGGGCCCGCCTATCGGCGAGGCACGCCCGCCGGCGAAAGCGAGAATTTCCCCCGCCCTGAAAATCCACACCGTTCTTCCCATCCTTAATTTTTATCAATCCGCCGCCGTACATATGCTTATAGATTTTGCATATTTATCTTATTGGCTGATTATCAAAGGGTTAATCAATATCGATGTGGTCTTGGGCATTGCCCATCTAATCGGCAGAAATGAATATGATATACAGGATACAAGAAGCATGTTGCACGAACTTTGGTCCAAAATAAGAAACATCCGTTTTGTAACCACGAAGACGTATGATCTCAGCAGGCTGAGCGAAGAAGGTCGAAGAATAATGGTAGATTTTGCTTTAGCCAACCAAGATACAAAAGTTCTGGATATCCGGTATCAAGCCTTATTAAAAACCCACCCTGCAGAAAATGATAATAAGACGACGACGCCTCCCCAAGGCGGCGGGTTAGGATTGTCAAAGATTGCCGGCATGTTTGTGAATCACCAAATATCCTTAAGGCGGGCCTTTGCATTGGCGAAGAGAGATTACGCGGGCGGACTTAAATACTCCACCAAAGCCAACCTTGTTGCGGAAATCATCAAAACCATTATCAAGAAAACAAGTCAAAAAGCCGCCGGCCTCATCCGCGGGCCGACATCCTGCGCTACAGCGCCAACTGGCACTTTAACCTCTAAAATCTATACTATCATCCTCACGCCTGAGTCTGTCGCGGCCATCGGGCTGCTCCTTATGATTGCCGGGATTACTTATGGGTATAAATTATTAGGGACAGGTCCCTCTGGTAGTTTTGCCTTTGGCAAAATTAGCGGGACAGGTCCCGAAGCCGCTATGAAGATAGCCTCGGGACCTGTCCCTGTTCTTCTTTCTCTGGCCGCTATCGCCATCCTGATTCCCGTCTTCATCATTTTCGCCTCCCCACCCGAACATATTTTTGCGCTTATGCCGGTGATGGCTCTCGGGCAGATTGTTTCAAATGACAGAAAAGAAAGCGTATGGATCATTCCTCTTAGACCCGGCTGTCCCGTAAAGTTCAACATGAACAAAAAACAATTATTTGTTCAGGCAGGCGGTTTTCTCTTTACTTTTATTCAGTATACCATCGAGAGGACCATTCAATATAGCTCCATGCTTCATCGTCCTCAGGAGGGAGGTTGGCAAGTCTGGGTTCCGTTGATCCCCATAGGAGAGACCATCCATGTGGGCGGTAGAATCCAAGAGGAATATCCCACTAACATGGTAACGCCCGTTTCGGATAAGACTGTCTCAAGTAGACATTTGGCCGTAACGATTACGCCAGAGGGGTTGGCGCAATTAACAGACCTTGGGTCTGAAAACGGAACCTTCATCCATGCTAGAGCTGAAGAGGTCTCGGACCTTGTGGATATATCGCCGGAGGCGGTGCTTGAAATCTTGAGACCATCAATGCGTCCGGAGTTGCAGCAAATAAGCGTGCTTGTGGAACTTTTCAGAATCAGAAAACTCGATGAATATAAGGAGTGGTCTGCCCAGGGCGAAGACTCAGATGAAGACTCCGCGCATGCCTTGGTTGTATTGCCCGGAGAGAGTATGCTCTTGATTCTTGCCATGATACCTCTTGTGATTCTGGCCATGATGATTCTGGAAATGATTCCCTCATCCAGACAGCATCATCCTGAGCCTGACACAACACGCCATGACCGCGAATCCGCCACCTTCGGTTCTTCTGTTGCCGCAAAAATCCAACAAGATATCGAAGCCATGCATGCCCGCAACCAACGCTCACGAGAGCAAGCCCATGACTCGGTGCGCAGCCTGATCGCACCAGATCCAGCATTGCTTCCGATCCTCATTGCTTTATTCGCTGTTATGACTTTCCTCATGTCACGTGACCTTAAATCCGCTACCTTTGGCTCCAAAGAACTTGAAAAAATGCATCAAGCCCGTGAAAAGGTCTTTGACTATGATGAGGAGTCACGAGAGCAAGCCCATAAATCTGTGCGCTCTGGATCAGGACAGACCGCCTACGGCTTTGTGACGGGGGTCTCTTTATCACTGGGAGTTTTGGTTTTTGCCATTTTGACACTCATCGTCATTCGCGCCTCCATCAAGAGGGTAAATGAAGGTAAATTGGGCAAAGGAACAGCGCTTTCTGTTTACCTCCTTCTGGCAGGCCTGACCTTCGTTCTGGGCATCCTAGGGATCCGGCAATTCATACCGGATTCGGAAGAAAGAACAGAACGCTATTATAATCTCAAAGTCGGCCAAAAGCCGGAAGAAATTGACCCCACCTTGGTTCATGAGGACCAGGCGGCTATTCTCACCCAAGGAAGACACGCCGAGACAAGCAATGTTTGGTACAACATGTGCAAGGTCATTGTTGCCATTGACACGACAAACCAAACGGTTGTGTTTGGTCATCTGACGCCTTGGATTGGCGATAACGGCCTGGAGAAAACGCCGCAGGAATATCAAGCTTTAATCGATAACTTAAAAGATGTTATGGAGTCCGAAGGTATTATTCAGAAGAATCTTGTCATCTATCTTGTGGCTAATCACAACACGGATATTACTTTGCTTGAGGAAATGCTCAAAGAATCTTTCCCGGGCCGGATCCGCAAGGTGATTTCGCCTTTTGACAATCAAAGAGAAATTTATGTTGCCGTCTCCAATGAAGAAGAGGGAATAGAAGTAACATCCGTTGGGCAAGAAGACAATGTTCCCAATAAAGTATTAGTCATAGATCCTCACACCGGACGGATTATTGAAGAAAGGGACGGGGCTTGGTATATGCTTTATCTTTATATAAGCGCCGGATTGGCAGCCTATTACTTATTTGGCCATGGCGGTCTTTCTGCTATTGAAAGCCGGTCAAGAAGACGGAAAAGACAATCAACAGCTGATAGGGACCGATTATATCACGGCCTTGTTTTCCCCTGTCTCACAGGCACCATCATCGAGATGGCCGCGGTGGTCCTTCTAGCTGGGCTTGGGGTTTGGGCGGCCCAAAGAAGAAGGTCTAGTAGGCTGATTGATTCGGAGAATGGAAACAAGGAAACAGAACTTGACGGAGAAGAGTTCGTAGCCGCTCAGTTCTATCGACTCTACGGCGCTGACAAGATTAAAGATTTTAGCCCGGCATTCACCATTTCTGAGGCGAAACGCTTACTGGAAGCCGGCTTAGATGACATGGTGCAAAATCTTTACAAGCAGTATGGGGAAATTATACCTCCGGAAATTAATGCTCCTGAATTACGAGAATTGGTCCGCGGAATCCCTGAAGATCAGCTAACCTTTAAGAACGTGGCCCAAGCCTTTTCTGGTTATTTAAGAAAGAAATATGATCTTTATAGCAGAGGCAAAATGGACCGCGCTGCAATTATGGATCTGGGTGAGCAGGAGAAAAATATTCTTCGGTATGTCTTTAGATTATTCAGCGACAATATCCAATACGACCATCAGGGCGCAGACGGCCAATGGAAATCAATACTTTCCCATGCCATCGAAGGCAATCCGTACATTGAAGGTAGGCCGCGTACCTATATCTGCGAAACAGCATGCGCTTTGGCCATAATGGCCCTGGAAGAAATAGGCTTAGGAGCAACGCCGGATAAAAAACCCTCTAAAATCGGCATCCACAAAAACTTTAAAGGAATAGACATGAGCCAGGGCGGCCATGTGGCTGTTTTATGGAAAACCGTTAATGACGCCGGTATTTTTGATCTGACGCAGGGACTGGTAGATCATGATGGGCGCTCTTGCCTGGCGAACATAGACATCAATCATGAAGTTCTCAAAATCAAGCAAGCTAACGGTCAAGAGCGATTCGTTCGCTATGGCAGCAAAAAAGATTTAGAGCCCATTCAAGGTGAGACCTTTAAAGATCTTCTCGAAGACGAAAGAGTTTGGGCCAAATACCATGATTTGACTAATAGGAACAATGCAATTGATTTTCACGCGTCTGACAAAGGCAGCATTTTGCTGCAGTCACAGAAAATTTTTAAGGAAGCAGATGCTTTAAGTAATCTTCCGGTCGTTCGTCGAGATCCGATATTAAGTGAAAATCTGAAGAATCTCAAAGCCACTGCTCAGGCTAACATACAAAGTCTCAATAGATCTGATCGAATGAGGAATGCGTACGAAGCCCTGAAGCGACACACAGACACTTTAAACCGAATTCATCGAGTATCCAATGGGAACCATGAGCTTGCTGAAAAATCCTACACAAAACTAGCGCAAGATATAAAAGACACAATCGCTTCGCTTTCAGCCGACTCAAGGTTTATAGGAGCCACCGCAAATGATGTCAATTTCAGATTAATAGCAGTCGACGCATACGGAAATAAGCGCGAGCGAAAAGTCGGTGGTCAGGGAATCATTGACGTCCTTGAAGATCTTAAGAAAGATGCCCAAGAACATGCTTTGATAAGCTGTTATTTCTCTAGATTTAAAAAAGCAAACGCGAGATTCCAACAAGGAGAAGACGTATTTCCAGATCCAAAGGCCGGGAGTAATTTCCAAGCGGCTTTAAGCCAATATATTTCTCTTGAGAGAGAAATTAAGAAAACTCTGCGGACCCCGGGCATTTCCAATCCAAGCATTATTCAAAACCTAGAGAGCCTACAAGATACCATCGCTGCAAATAAAGATGCCGCAGCCGATAACATAAAAACGCTTGGCCAAACTCCACAAATGGAATCATCCCTCGGTCTCATCCTCCCCGGCGTGACAGGCACCATTATCGATGTACTCGTAGTCGCCCTGCTCCTGGCCGGGCTTGGGGTTTTGGCGGTTCAAAGAAAATGGTTTTCGAAACTAGGGGATAGGATTAGCAATGAGCGTTTAGCGTTTAGCGTAGAGCGTATAGTTAGAAATACTAAACGCTATACGCTATCTCCTATCTCCTATCTCCTATCCGCTATCCGCTATCCGCTATCCGCTGTCTGCTATCTCCTATCCGCTCCACGCTATGCGCTCTACGCTACTCTTCTCATAGCGGCCGTTGTTTTAGGCGGCTCGACCGCTTTTGGCTTGAGTTTTGCGATCATGCCGTTTTTGGCATCCATACGCTCGGAGGATTCTGATCCGGACCGGGAATCCCAGACGACGCACGTCTCGATGATCCTTTCTCAGCAAGATGAGGACTTCGTTCTTGCTATCGGAGAACAATCTTTCAGAATACAAAAGAATTTAATAAAACAGGAATTTGCGGCTATTACTCAGAACGGAAAACAGATACAAGACGCGAACGTCAGACTCACCATGCACAATCTCCTTGCGTTTAATTATTTCTTCTGGCTGTATCAGCAAAAACAGAAAATAGCCAAAGGATCCGCTGATTTTATGGGCGATCTTTATGCGCGCCTAAGCATTACGTATGACCAGAAACGCGTTATTGTCCGTTACGCTTATGGGGACGCGCCGCTTGAAGACCAGAGCGAGCATGCCTGGAGTTATGGGTTTGAGATTAACCGTGCCACCGGAGGCTATAAAGCCGAGATTCAGGACAAAGGCCTCGAGGCATATGAGAAAAACATGCTTTTTAACCGGTATGTCGAATATTTCTTAAGCATTTTAGCGACAGTCCACCGCGTTTTGGATCCAGCGACAGAGAAAGAAATGATGAGGCTTCTAGAAAAGGCATATTCTTCGAATGATTTCACAGGGTTTTATCGCCGCATTCCCGGCGAACCGGAAATCGAAGAAAAGAAAGGCGATAGCGGTCGACCAAACCTTACTTTCGGCGGTCTCATTCTCCCTGGTCTCACAGGAACCATCATCGAGGTACTCGTAGTCGCCCTGCTTCTGGCCGGGCTGGGGGTGTTGGCCCAGAAGAGAGGATGGTCCCGACGCTTTCTGAATAAAACAATTAAGGTAGTCGGGATCCCGACTTCAACAATTTCATTTAAGAGAACGTCGGGATTCCGCAGGCTGACTAATTCAGAGAACAGAAACCAAAGCACAGAAACCAAAGAAAAGAAAACCTCACCCTACTCCTCCGCCAAAAAGAAATTCAGCAAAGCCTTCCCACTCATTGTTATTCTCATAGCCGGTGCTTTGGTGGTAATGTTTATGGATATGCGCGCTGATGTTTATGCATCTGATGATGTTAAATCTTCAGCCTTAACAATGATCCATATTCTCATAGCCACCACAGCCTTTATACTCTTGCCTTCCTTGTTGCGCTTGCTTGGATATGACAAATGGGCTGCGCGCTTAGAAAAAGTCTCTTTTGTCGGAATATTTGTGGGCCTTGTTGGACTTATGTCTGCTTCAATTTTTGTCCCCGCCCAGGCCCAGGCGCAGACAAATCCGTTCAACACATTCTCTCCCGATGAGCCGGATGATGACGGAAATAATGGTCTTTATGGGGATGACGAGACCAGCAGTCTTCCAGCGACATTTATAACACAAGATTATTTATTAGATTTGATTCAAAATGCTGAATGGGGAGTTAAAATATTTACAGAAGATCAATGGAATAATAATGAAGATTTAAAGGGTTGTGAATATCATTATGGAGGCGCTGTTGGTGTTCCTGCGACTCAAACAATGTATTATGCCGGTACCATCGCATCCACAGGGCATTTGTCTCATGAGACAACGCATGTTCTTCAATCATCCTTAACTCAGGAAGAGCTTCTGGAAGCCTATGACGGATTAGCGGGAGTTATCAGAAACCAAGAGGCTAAAGACATTCTAAGTAAATTAATGGATGCTTATTTAACGACCTACAATAAACTTCTAATAGAGTGGGTAAACAGCCAAAACCTTCTTACCGATGAAGAAAAGAAGACGATATTGAAATCCAATGGAGCTGATGAGACGTTTGCTCTTCTCTTTGGCATGTTTGTGGGAGCTTGCCAGCCAAGCGAATCGAATCTGGCGACCTGCCATCTTGATGAATACGGAGTGGCCAGACTGACTGAAATTTTATTGGAAAGCGAAGAAGAGAACGAAGCAAGAGAATATCTTGCTCGTTACTATAGAGATTTAGGTTACGATGAGAATTTGGTTAATAACTTATTGCAGACAAACGGTACCCAATTAGGGGCGAATAGCTCAATAGAGCCAGAAGCTTCTTTAACTATCTGTGACTGGTTTATGCCAGGAGTGGTAGTTGGTGCGGAGGCAACTTCTGCCCCTGCCCAGGCGCAGGATATTATGCCAGTCTCTGGAGAAAAAACAGATACTGATTCAGATTCGACTAAGAACGATAATCGAAATTTTAAAACAAATCTACTTAATACTTTAAGAAGAATTGGCAGTTCGGCTTATGAAAAACCAAAACCTTATCAGGTGGCGCTAAATAATCACCACGGGAGCGCAGATCAAAGCTTAAGAACAGAAACGAGTTCATTGAATCCAAGCGATCGCTATTGTGTAATAAAACAAAACAGAGCTCTTTCTATTAATAACCAAATGCAAAAACCTCCTCTTCTTATGCCAGATAGTATTGTAACATTCCAGAATCTTGAAGAAGCGAAAGACTATGATATTCCAGAAGGCTGGCCCTATGCTGTCTTGCAGTTCAAAGAATGGCCTATTTATTACATTAAATTTATTGATAATTTCATACAAGGATTGGCTTTTGACCGGATGGTTTATTATGTCGAAGTAGAGCCAGGCGTTCTTTTATTTGATCGTGAACTAAGAGCGAAAGAACAAGATATGAAAACATTTGGCGAGGGAGGACGTGATTTTCACTTAAACGATGTAGTCGCATTCTATAATGAAACCAAGAACAAAAATTGCCCATTGAATATCATGGAGTTCAGATTGCTCGCGGAGTTTATAAATGCAGGTTTGATCCTTCGAACAGAAAATGGATACCAACCAGCTATGGAAGCGGCTATTATGAGCACTGATTTGTTAGGAGAAGAGCAAGCGCTTAAGCAGGAATTTGATCATATGGTTTATTTTATCGATGAACAATATAGGCAAGCGGCTGATAGTCTTTATCTGGCGTTTTCTGAAGAAGACCGCCAATTTGCCGTAGACGTTGTGACCGCACTCTTTATTTATAATGATCAAAATCCAAATCTTATGGCCAGAGAAGTGGCGGGTTTCTTTAGAGAACCATGGGATCTCATCTATAACAATTTAATCCACGTTGACACATCTCTTGCCGCGGATTCCTCAAGAATATATCAATTGGGCGAACAGGTAATTTCTCTTGAAGACCAGAGCGAAATATATAGAGATCTTGGCAGACAACAAAGATTGCTTGGATATAAGAACCTTGTGGCGCAGCTGCCGGAAAAGACAAAGCGTAATTTCCTAAAGGGCGTTAACGAGATGCAGCTCATGACGAGAAAGCCATCCCCTTGCTTAGGCCTCATCCTCCCTGGCGTGACGGGGACCTTGATTGAGGTGCTTGCGTTATTGGCTATCGCTGGACTTGGGATTATATGGATTTATCGAAACTGGTTTGCTCTGAAAAATGTTTATAGCCGAATTTCTAATAGAATTCTTAGTGTGGTCCTAGGGCCGTTGGCGCAAGGAAAGGATCATCCGTGGTCCCGACGCTCCGACCATAGGTCGGAGGTCGGGACTCCGACTTCCACAATTTCATATGGGGAAACGTCGGAGCTGTCACAAAGAAATCATTCGTCGACTGGAGACCAGATAACAGTTTACAGAAACCAGAATAGGCCGTTGGTGCCAGTCGTTCCTTCCGTGGCAGGAATTTCGACTGTTACGCCAACGGCCTCTTCTTTATTTGTTATGCGAAATAGAATAAACGGAATTTACTTAACAGCTTCGAGGTGGGTCAGCCGCTTGCCGAAATCTTCCTTGATGGTTCTAATATCCTCTTCCATTTTAGCAAGCTTGCCGTTTATTTTTGTCAGCTCCTCTTTCATGAATGAGGAACGAAGGCTTATCGTTGTGATATCTTCCGCGTTTCTAGCCACCATTCCCATTGTGGCGTCCAATTTATCCCGTAAAATGCTCTGGCCTTCTGCAATCGCTCTCATGTCCGTATGGATCTTCTCAAGCACGACTGCAAATTCCCTGTCTTTGGAGAATTCCTTCAATGGCTTTGTTGTCTTATTGCCTTTGATCTTCATGATGGCGCTTATTTTAATCCAGCACAAAAATATTGTCAAGAGTATTCTATCGGTAATGAGTCGTGATTCACAAAAAGATCTTTATCGACGATGGACAAAGGGCGTCTCACGTCTCGCGTCTAACGTCTCACATCCTACGTCTCGCGTCCTTCGTAAAATTTTCAGCGGCTCAGCCCAAACGACCCTCTCATCTCCTTCTTCGCTGAAAGGCTTGCGCGTTCAGCTTCGAAGGACAAGCGTGGCTTCAAAAACTAATCAACCATTAGAAAAGATTTTCAGCAGCTCAACTGATGCAGCCCCATCTACCGTGCGCCGGCCTTCCTTTGATATTAAGCCTGAGGAAGCCGGCATCCCGACTTCCACGAATCAAAATCTCGGCAGAAGGCAGAATCGTAATAACCAATCTTCATTTTCCGTGGCTGGTGAGGAAAATTGGGGTCCTTCTGCCAAGATTTTATCAGGAAAAATCGGGACTGGTGAGAAGGTTGTTCAAGTTGCGCAAAAGGACAGGGTCCGAGGTGCCCCCCTCCGCACTTCGGGCTCTGTCCGTAGTCCTTTGGCTGCTTCGGTCGTCATGAGCGTGGCAACACCCGCGACGGGCCTCGAAACAAACTCATGGTGGTTTAGTCCGATCTTCGACGGGATCCCATTGACGCCTTATATCATTATCGTCAGTATTCTTCTTTTATTGTTTCTTACCTCTCCAGCTTGGCTATTATGGCCGATAAAATCGGCACGATCTAAAATTCCGGATCATGTTGAATGGAAACGATTAAGCCGCAAAGATAAACGAATCGGCGTTGAAGACCTTGAGCGCTTCTTGAATCATCCTGACGGTGTAGTAATAGATATTAGGACCGACATGTCAGGGAAACAAATGGCGGAAATGCTCAATGAAAGATTTTCCGCGGTCCACACTCCCTACCGAAGAGGTTTTGCCGCACTTTACGACCGTATCATTCGGACGATTTTGAAACAGGTTTTGCCACAGCAGCCTCTCTTACCAACATCCTCCCCCCAAGATGAAATAACCGCGATTTACAATATAGTTTCCAAAATTGCCTCCCCTCTTTCTGAAGAGGAAAAGAGAGAAATTGCCTTTAGGGTTTTGAAAGAAGCTAAAGCGGATATCAAAAGACAGGTTGAATCACCCGCAAAGTCAGACATCTTTTCTAAACTCAAGGCCATGATGTTTATCATGGCCGGTATCGTAGCTTTCGGGTCATCCAGCCTCTTCGGGGCCCAACAAGGACCCTTCCCCTTGGAAGGTTCCGCGATCCCCCATAGTTTCGCCTCTGGCGAAACTGTCATGGGGAATCCCGACTTCCTTAATATTGATTTAGGAAACGTCGGGACAACCGCGGCAGACACAGTTGCGCAAGCTGCAGCAGGTCTATCGGACATCACAACAATCGGATTGATTATTTTGGCCGTTCTTGCTGTTGGTGTTATGGGAGTAGTGATTTCCGTGAGAATGCCAATCAAATCCCATGTTGCCGAATCAAAGGCATGGAAGTTTATTCGCACCCACTACAAAAGCATTCTTGGGATGGCGGCGGTTGTGACCATCGGGATTTTGGCCTGGCAATTCAAGCCATGGGTAGAGCTATTGGCTGCTTTTGGCGCTTCCAATTGGATGATCAAAGCCTTCAACTATGTGGTGGCGGCTAATGTGGCCATGTTCTTAGTTCTTACTTTTGAGAAATGGAAATCCGAATACCAAAGAGTTAATCCTTTCACCTTGACAAGAGAAGAGATCATAACCGAGCTTATGGAAAGATATAAGGCAAAAGACACGTCACGGCCGTGTCCCGCGGGCACGGAAGGAATGATCGCGGATATTCCAAAGATGTTAGAAAACTTATCCGATGGAGATCTGCGCTATTGTTATCTTGCCCTTTCTAAACAGGAAAAGGCATATCGCCCATTTAAAGCCGGTCAAATGCCAAAGACGACGATTGAGAAGATCAAAGCCAGCCGCCTGAGCCTGGCTGTGGAATTAGCGGAAAGTTATCTTGAGGCCAAGAAAATATTCAACCCATTAACACGAAAAGGCCTAAGAAAATGGACCTCTTGGGTCCTCTTCGTTCCCTACTTCTTAGCCCGCGTGACCTATCATTTTATTACGTCCCGTTCCACGCAAAATATCAAGCTCTTAAAACAAAGATACGATTGTGAAAGAGGCGTGTTCCTGCCGGCAGCCTATGAAGATCCTGAATACTATCTGGCCGTTGAATTGCGCAAAGCGCAAAAAGGCTACACAGCGCTTGAAAAAGCCTCCCTGGCTGGTTTTGCCTCAACCATGGTCGCGCCCATCGCCAGCGGCCAGGGAACATGGATTTTTGGACGGGTGCTTTTAGCTGGTGTTACCTGGCTTGTGAGCGCGACGTTTGCGCCTCTTCTGGCGGGATTGTTCATATTCGCGCCGCTTGTTTTTCTTTTGAACTTAATCGGATTAAACGGTCTTGGGTTGACAGCCTTTGCGATCCGCATCGGCTTAACTGTTTTGGCCTTATCTCCCAAACGAGGCCCGACGCAAGTTATCCATTTGTTGAAAACGGCCGTGAGGTCAAAACTCTTTGACGCAAAAGGCCGAATCATGACACTGGATACGGCAAGAATCATTGCCCAAGGCGATCTTTTGGATAGTCAAAAGCGCGACATCATCCGAGAGGCCTTCACAAAAGGCTGGACCTACAATGTTTTTGGCAACAGAAGTCTTGATCTTTTCTTTGAACAAGCCTTGGGTGTTACCAAAGGCGCCAATGAAGACGCGATATGGATGATTCCTTTGGCTGTTATCGCTTATATCCTTAATCCATTCTTTGCGCTTCCTTCACGATGGATATCCAAATTCATCATGGAAAACAAGTTCATTCAAGATCCCCAAAACATAGTAAGGGCCAATTACCTGATCTCAGGCCTGGCTAATCAGCGATGGGGATTCGCCTCAAGCTCTGTCATGATGTCATTGATTGGCGTTGAAATCGGATTATTTATTGGGGGCACAGAACTGTTAGGCGGTCCGTTTGAAGTTATCGGCCATGCCGCGGAAGGACCAGACCATAGTTATATCGGCATCGGCCATACCATCCTTACCCCCATAGTGGATATCGTTGATCCGATGCATGATATTTGGCTGCCTCTAGGCGATACCTTATTGGGCGGCAAGGATAGTTTAGCAGATCATTATATGGCCCACCAGATAGGTACGACAGTTGAGAATGCCAAACGCTATAATCGTCTTTCAGAGGAAATCCCTGAATTAGAACAAGAAGCAAGGGATTTAGGCGCGCTAAGGAATTTGCTTGGTCATGTGATTAAGGGAGACCTGCCGCTATTCACTGCCGCGACATTAACTTCTGGCCCGTCAGCCGGAGCGGATAAACTCTTTGCCCCAGCAGACACAACTATGCTAGCCGGGATCGTCCCTGATTCATCGGTCAGCCCGGATTCTGAGCCGCTGGCTCAGAATAACAACCCTGAGCAAGCCTCGCCATTTATGGCGGGGCGCGTCGAAGGGCTGGCTGATATGAGCTTGGCCAGCGTTAGCTCTCCTTCTGCCGATAGCGTCCATGATGCTATTGACCTTTTCTTTGCCAATGACGTTGAGAATGCGCCGGATTCAAAGCATTCAAGCGCCGATGATACCGTGAAGATCGCAGCCATATATACAGAGAATCAAGCTGACTCTCATGAGGAAGGCGCGGCAGCCGCGGATGAAGAAAACGCGATTGATTCTGATTCTGCTTTGTCCCAAAGATATGCCGGGACTTCGCAAGATGTATCCGCAGCCGCGGATGAAGAAAATGCGATTGATTCTGATTCGTCCCAAGGTGTTATCGGAGCTTCGCAGAATGGGTCTATGGAGTCGGCCGCGGAGGTTCATGTGAAAATAGACGAGGCCTCCGCGTTAGAACACATGCAGGCCGATCTTAATAAAACAACAGAAGAAGAAATTAAGAAAAATACAAATCAGACAGATCGACAAGAACAGATAGAAAAAGTTAAAGAAGCAACCCAAAAAGATCCATTGATAGAGAAAGCAAAGGTTGAACTTGCCAAAGTCGAACAAGCTATTACAGAGAAAAGCGAACAATGGAAAGAGAAACAAGAAGAGCTAAAAAGCGTTCAAACCGATATTCGAAAAGATCAGCTGACAAACGCCATTAAGGATTATGATGTTGGCATCAAAACAGAAAGCCAGGAATTCTTAAAATTGACCAGCCAGCCTGGATACGATTTTTCCGGCGATAGGACCGCCAGAGAAATGCTTCAGGTTGTCCGGACCATGACAGGAAGCCAGGAAACCGGCGATATTTTCACAGCGGATGAAGCAAGGGTATTAGTGGAAGAGCAAATCGCGTTGATTGATAAAGAGAACGAAACAGGCGAATCGCAGGATCCCCGCGCTAAAGTAGCGAAAAGCCTGGAAGCCCAACAGATTTGGCTCAGGCTCCCGTCGGTGGAAGAGCGCCATTCAGAAGTCCTTGATCTGCCGCCTTTTATTGCCGAACGTTTTGGCTCAAGAAGAATTGATCTTGAGAGAAAATGGGTTGAGCTCAGTATCAAAGACAATGATTCGGACCAGGAATTGAGCGATGAAGAGAAAAAAGATTATGATGCCATCCGGGCATCTTATCAATACATCAAAGCCCATGAAAGACAAGATGAATTCAAAAAGAACCCGCCGACAAAGCGAAAAGGCTGGCAAGCCACAAACGAAGATATCCAGGATCTTGTCGATGCGGGATATTTAGACCAATGGACAGTATGGTTAGCCCATGCTACAAGGCAAAACTTAAATGAAGCGGCCCTTGAGGCCGTGGCTGTTTTGCAGACCATCCATGAGATTGATGAGCGCAAATTCGGCTATCCTGTTTTTGGTCCTGAAACGCGCCAGGCCCTGGAAAAAGATTTGGAAGACGTAGTAAATCGCGAGGAACAACTCTCGTTCAATCGCTTGGAGCGCCATGGAACAGAAGATCCGGATCAGTTAAAGAAACTTGACGACGAACAAGAGCTGCTGACAAAGGCAATCGCGGAATATGATCAAAAGATATATAACGCCATAGTACAGGCCCAGGGCGAAGACATTGACACGCAAGAATTAACCGCCGCATTTGACCAGCAAGAAAGCGCGCAAACCGATTCCCAAACCGATTCCCTGGACAGCTTTGTCCTTTTTGACCCGGATAAACCTCTTAAGATCCGCAAGGATGAAGAGGGCGACGGTCATTATCGCGCCGGCCGCGAAAGAGAAGAAACAGGAAAAGAGTGGGAACATAAAGGGATTGACCTTGTTGTGGAAACCAATATGTTTATTTATGTTCCAAAGGAATTTGACGGCGCGAAAGTCACAAGAGCTGATAAAGATCAATTTGAGAGTACGGATCATTACGGCAATGTCATTGACATTACCAAGGTGATCAATGGGGACACATACACATTACGTATAGCTCATGTGGGTACCGTATGGCCTGATCTCGGAGACATTGTTAAAACCGGACAGGTCTTGGCGCTCACAGATGTGATCACAGGATGGGCTCATCAGTCCATGCTTCCGGGTTCCAAAATGCTCGAACATATTCATGTTGAGATCTTGAAAAATGGTAAAAATGTTGATCCAGAGGAGCATATGACAGGCATTGAGGCTTCAGACGAAGACTCGCCCGATAAGAAGGAATATTTAGAAAAGCGTTCAAAAGAAACGAATCCGGCCACGGCCGTTCCGCAGTTTACGCCTGTTGTCCCTGAAGCAATGCAGGCCTCTGTTGTTTATGGACCGGAAGGCGACTCCACGCGCGTCTATCAAGATGTCGCTCAAGAGCTTTATGAAGAAGTCGATACCGGCCGCGAAGGCCAGGTCGGATTCGGCGCTGTCGGCGCTAAGAGCGTTTTGCCCACGGGTTATTTCACGAGTAAAAATCTCAGATTCATATTGAGCGGAAGCAAAACAGAAAAAGCCATCCACGGAACGCTCTATTGGCAGAATTCCTGGATGAATTCCGCCGCAAGAGGACTCTATAGCGAAGATATCGCCAGCCTTGGCATTAACAGCAAGGTCCAAACAGGCCGGTGGGCCCTTCTCTTTGACGGCACCTGGATCAAGAGCTTGGTCCCCAAAGAGGATGAAGACGGGGTTGAAATAAGATACCATGACGACACCTTCTGGCAGACTTATAATCTTGGCGCTGAATATACGGATAACTACCTTCACGTGGGAACAAATGTTTTCGTTAATCCTCAGGCCGAGGGTGAAGACGAGGAAGTCCTTGGTGACGTGAGCGTCGAAGCGAAGCTGCCCTACGGTATCGGTGAAGTGAGCGGTAATATCTATGGTCTGGGCGATGATCCGGAAAGCAGAACATCCAGTGGTTTCATTTCCGGTGCCATTCAAAAGGAAAGATTCAACTTCAATTGGGATGTTGTCAAGCCCACAAACTCAGAGAAATTTAATTATAACGCTCAAGCGAAATTCCCGCTCGTAAGAGATAAAGATAAAAACCGCGATGTGACCTCGATCAGCGTCGCGGGCTCGCGCGTCTATAACTCGCCTTATAATACGGACGGGTCCGCCGCTTATTTTATGGACGCTCAATTCGCGTTCAATCCCACCTGGGAATCCCGCTTAAGCCTGCGCGCCGATAAACTATTCACCAATCAAACAAGATATGTTTCTGACGTCTTTGTCGGTGATTGGTCTTTCAAGCCGCATTTTTATGGTGATTATAATGATCAAGGACAATATCACAGCCGGTTTGAATTGGCTCCTCCGCTTGGCCAAAAGAGCAGCCTGGCGTTCTATATCAACGGCCAAAAAGAAGAAAGATTTACCCGTAGAGGATTTAGTTTTTCCTACAACGATCGCGTGCGCTTTGGTGTTTCCGAAGGCCAATCCGGGGCCTTCTATCCGACGGGCAGCGTGGATTTTGGACGCTTTAGCATCACAGGACAAGGGATGCGCTATCAAGGAAGAACAGAAGTCGATGTGATCGCGACGGTTGAAGACGTCAAATTCCCTATCATTGGAGTTGTGGGCGACATCAACGGGGGTGCGCTTGTCGATGAAACAGATAAACCTTATTTTCACGTGGGCTTTAACTTTGATGCGAGAAGCCTTTATGGCAGAGGCGGAAATCATAGCACGCCAGATCAGGATTACAGTGACTCGCGTATGTCCAGCCTGAACTCTGTTCAAAGCGTATCGAGCGCGAGCCGCGAGCCAATGCCAATAAAAAGAGTGTTTGAGCTGATGGTTCAGAACGCTCCATCTCCAGATAAATTGCAGGCCGGCATCTCCCTCTCATCGTCAGACACGCCTGCGACAAACGCGCCAGAGACTGGCTTACAAGAAAATGTTCTGACCATTAAAAATAATCCAGGCATTAAGAAGACGGGCGGCTCTTCCGCGTCAAATGTGACAGAGGCTGACCTCAGAGAATACAATCTGGCTATTGAGAAGATTCCGGCCCTTGGAGAGATGACCGCTGACAATCCCAAGGCGCGCGACATGCTCTTGAACGCCATGGTCCTTCAGGTCGGCCCCGGAAAAATCTATAAAGATGTTCAAGCCTGGCAGGCAAATCTCGCGGGATTGGCTGGCTTGAGCGAGCCGCAGCTTGTAACGGAGCTGCAAATACAGTCTAAAGAAGATTTCAATACCGCCATCAAAGGGCTATTGCGCAAATACAATCTTTCCTTGGCAGACATTGATCCCATTCTCAAGGCTGTCTTAGACCTTCTGGGCGCGGTGGCCGTCGAAATCCCTAATACCGATCCGGTCGAATACACCTATCCATCTCTCCCTGCCGATCAATTGTCAGCGGGCCATAAGGCCTTGCGCGATCTGGGCAACAGCGATCAAAACAACAAAGACGACCAAGGTGATTGGGTGCGCAATCCTTGGACAGGGGAGTACATCTCTAAGGTCTGGGACTTTGGATTTAACACAAAAGTAAAATATATCGGAAAAGACGAAAACGGCAATCCCCGGGCCTGGCCAACGGTTGGGCGCTACTTAGAAGATATCGTGAAGGTTTTTGAACTGGTGACAATAGATCAGCGTGACTACAATTACAGTGCTGTACGCAATTTGCATAACTTAACTTATTTCCACTTGGATCAGCGGGCCGGACGCATTGAAACGGATTTTCTCTTTGGTCTCAACCGCTCCTGGGCCGTTGTTTGGTCTTATTTTGAACCCAAACTTAAATTCTGGGATCCGAAAAATAAAGATTACAATGCCGAATTTGCCGCGAATTACACGCCCGGTTATCGCGATCCGTTGTCACCCGTACCGGAATATGACGGAAAGAAATTCAAGTATGGCCGGGAATTCAGAGAAATGGGGCCTATGTATAAATCGGCCAAAAATATCCATGAATTTCTCGTAGCCATGGACTATAAACTTTTAGAAAAAATCATCGGCCGCTTGTTCCCCTCCAAACTGGCGTTCTTTAAGAAAATGCGCGATCCCAATCGAATTCAGCCCGTCATAGGCATTGACGCGGATGAAGATTTTCATGATTGGGCCATCGAATTGGAGCAAGTCCTCAAACACGACACAAGAAAATACGGCCTGCGCATTAAAGATCCGAGCGTGCCTGATGTGCTTGAAAGATTTGAAGTTCAGATCACGCAGGTCTGGAGTCTGGTCCTGATTCTTAAGAACTATTATGACCTTCTCTCGGACAATGAGATCCTTGATCTCTTAAAGTTCAAATTCCCTGAAATTACGGATTGCACATTGATCGATCCGGATGACGATAACTTAAGCGACGATGTGCCGAGCCAATCCGAGCTTGCGCCCAAACGGAATATTTATGAAAACAATCCCTGGCTGCAGTTTGCCACCCAGGTGGAAGAACAGGCGATTTACCTCGAAACAGGCGAACGGACCTTTTATGTTCGCGAAGGCTGGGATACGTTCCTCAATACGTTTATCAGCGATGAAAAAGCCGATCTTCTTAATCACCGTTACGGCATTACAGGCATCAAGCAGGATTTGATCAATTACAAAAAGTTCTGGGAAGAGATGTGCGGGCCCCATCAGCCTGCGGCCGAATTATATGATAATCTCTTTTGGGTTAAAGGAAGGGATTTTGCCGGAAAAACATTCGATGATTATGAAACAAACAATACAAAGGAAAATGGTTTTAATCGCAGAAATGACGTTCATCGGTCGGTTGTCAACGGCTGGATTCGTGATATCAAAGTCGAAGGCCGCGAAGTGATCATCCAATACAGACTGAAACTTCCTTCCATTGGACGCTATAAGGAAAGTGTTCTCAGCCAACCAAAATTTATTCCGGCCACAGAAGATCTCAAGAAAAAATTGGAAATTGCCGAAGACCTAAAGGATATCAGAGACAAGTATGAAAAGACTATCCTCAATATTCATAGCTACACCCTGCCTGTCGATGGCGGTCCGTTTTACCAAAGATTGCTGGATTATCTGTTTCCCTCAGACCTTCATGTCTATAATCTCGATGCGGTATGGACTAAACGCTTAACCGACGCGCTGACTATAGAAGAAGCGCAAGACTTGAATGACCTATACGAAAAACTGCTTGAACACGAGGATCTTATCCAAACCCTTGGCGAAATGGCTCAGGTGCGCGGGGCCCGGGTCGAGTCTTTAGACGGCAAGCATAAAACGCTGGCCGCGGCAACGGAGCGTGACGAATTTGCCCTTCTTGGGACTATTGGCAATCTATTGATTAACACCATTAAACCGCAATTGGTTGAGCAACTTGGCCTGGATAATCAATTTCATGTTATTCAGACATTCGATAACGAAGCTGAGCTGTTTGAAAAACTAAAGCAGATTCAAGAACTCTTCTTCCTGTTAAGAAACACCAAGGGTCTTGACGCCAAGGTGCCTTTGGCCAAAGCCGGTATTGAAAATTGGCGCGGCAACCGCACGCGCATCGTGCAGTTCTGGTTTGACCTGCTTTCTTTAATTGGCGTGGACGATGGTTTTGATCCCCTGAAAGGGCCAAGCAAAAAGCCATTCAGGACCGTTATGTCCCTCATCGAGCATCTCAAGAAGGAAGAAGAAATGTCTCCGATCCTGGCGGAGATCGCGCCTCATCCGCTTTATCCGGATGCGGATATGGATGACTGGGGCTTTATGTTAAGAAACACCGAATACCTTGAGGGCGAAAAGTTTTCCGACGCCAAGGCCCATGCCTTCTCCACAGGCCGCTTTGGCCGGGATTTCCAGGAAGGGCTCAATGTGACGGATTTTGCCTGGCTGACTTCCTTAAATAACGAAGATATCATCCAGGCCACGTATGAACCAACAGGCATCAGCAAAGACGGGAAACGCGTGCATGTGACCATGAGGGTTTATGATGAGGGCAGGCTCGAAGATATGAAGGAAGTCAAAGGGCGGGTGGTCTTTGAAAATCCGCGTATTTTAGATCAGCTGACAGGCGCCTATATCAAAGGCATGATCCCTATTGATGATGAATACTTCTGGTATATCGTGAATGAATACGATGAATACTTCGATGACGTAAAACCCAGCTGGAGCGGATTGGATATTACCTCAAAGCATAACAAAGTTCCCAGCAAAACCATTATTTACCTGGCCAAGAAAGGCTCCGATAAAGCCCTTCGCTTTGCCGAAGCCGTCAGTCTTAAAGACTATGAAAAAGGAAACGGAGAGCTCAAACAGGAAGTGACCTATTATGCCGGCCGTCAAGTCATCGCGAAAGAAGTCCAAACCATTGATGTGACAAGCGCCTTTGGCCGCGTGATCGAAAAAGAAAATAAGCAAGCCGGCTGGAAAGCAAAATTTCCGCTCACGACCGAAATCGACGGGAAAGACGTACCCAACTTCTTTGCCGGCACGGCGATTGAATCCAGATTCACCGATCCCAAAGGTGCCTTGCGGACAACGCGATTGGACGCTAAAAAGATCGCCGAAAATATTTACGCGCCTATGTATGATGAAAACCTCAACCAGATGGCCACCCTGACCAAGCCGGCCGGTACCTATCGGCAGATACTCTCACCCAGACGCCTGGGCGCCGTCCTGGAAGAGACCAACATGCTCACCCACAGCAAAACGATTTATGAAGATTTCTTCGGAAATATTGCTCGCCGTTTCCATTATGAGGAAGATAAAACAATCAAAGGCGTGGATACGCCTTATCGCACAGAAGGCCGTCTTGTTGTCGACTCCTCACCGTGGCGGGTGCCGGTCCTCACAAACGGCCTTCTGGTGACCAAGACAGAAGAATTTTTGGGCCAGGAAGTCGGCCAGACATGGACCGATTATCTGGATCCAAGCGTCCTGGGCCGCCGGGCCGGACGCATTTTGGGCAACGACAATGTCATCACCAATCACGCGTTCTGGGATGACATTGCCACGGTCTCAAGCGAATTACAGCCTTCGACCGGTCATGTCGCGTGGACCTATGTCGACACACAAGAAAACGGCGAAGTCATCGCGGATTCAATGAATCGCACGGGTGTTCGAATAGATGACGGCCTCAAGGTTGTCTCGGCCACGTTAGATTTTAATAACGGCGCTGTGATGAATCACTATGATCCTGCCATCGGCTTAAGGACCGATCATCCGGAACAAATTGTCACCAAAGCCAAAAAGACCGCTTCTAATTTCTACGGCCCGTATCCCATCTACGCGATTAAAACCATAGGGCTGAAACAAGAATTTTCCATACGCGACAATGATGAAGGTGTGCCGTTGTTGATGGATGCCGCGGATATGACCAACCAGACCCACAGGTCATTCAAAGAATCCATCGCGACCGACTTAGGGAAGTCCAAAAATGTCATTACGCAAGAATTATATCGCGGTCTTTATGGACAGCTGATTTATTTGAAGCGGGGCAACGGCTCGGAATCCCGCTATGGGTATTGGGTCGGTCAGACACCATCCCGCTGGATCATGACCCACGGTCCCTTGACAGAACAAGGATTTTATCGTTTGGGAACAGGCGAATCCGCCGGTGTGTTTGAAACAGAAATCATCAATGGTATTAAGACGCTGCCGGCGGATATTATTGCGACAGCCGATCCGTTTACCAATCAGCAGTACAGAACAGTCTACAGCAGTGTTCACGACGGCGAAGAGCTCGCTTCGCGGCTCGACTGGAGCTATATCACGAAAGACGGCCAAGAGCATCATGAAGTTGTGCTGGTTGTTACCGCGACCGATTACAATGATCTGACAAAATCGGTGAGCATAACAGATATCATGACCGGTGCGTTGGCGGGCACGGAAGATGCGTATTTTGACGGAACGAACTGGGTCTTTAATGAGCGTATGCTCGATCCCAATAATCCTTCCACGGTCATATCCAGAAGATCAAAAGCCATTGAGCCTTACGGTCTGTATGCCTGGTTTAAAGATACAAAAGAGATCGTTTATCCGGAGTATATCGGCGGCGTGCAGATTGGCTCAGAAGTTAAAGGATTAGAAAGTCAAGCCGTGGAAAGAAGGACCAATGTTTTGGATTGGCTGCCCGATAATATCGTTTCAACCCGGGAGCAAGACGCGTTAAAACAACTTAACTTAAATGAAGTCCTCTACAATCCCATCGGGCAGCCCGTCAAAGTCAAATTTGATGTTGCCGATAATATCGAAGGCGAAATCCCGTCCTTAAATTCCGAAACAGATGTTGTTTATCAGGGGGCCTCCGCTCTCTCGGATTACGGCAAGACTTACTATAATGGTCTTTTAGACTATTCCAGTCTGACGCAGCCCATCGCCGATGACATATTACCCATCGTGAAGGATAAAGTCTTCGGAGACGTCAAACGTATTGACCGGCTTGATCTGGAAGACGGGAATGCCGGGTATTATCCGAGATCCTATCGCTCCACGGTCTTTATCTTTGAGGAGCCCTACACAGGTCCGTATACTCTCAAGGCAGTCAAATGGATGGGCCGTACCGATATGCCTAATGAACTTTTCTTGGTGGATGAATACGGAACAATCCTTGAGCGCCATGCGGTTGAAATTGATCATGCGGGCAAACGAACAACCGTTCAGATTTATCGCGTCAACCCGTTCGCCCAGAATATGCCGATTGCCTTTGATGAAATGAAGGTTCCCGCCATTGACGCTAGCGGCAACATCATTTGGGTTGATTATTTTGTCCAAGGTCTGGCCATCGATCCCTCGAATGTGTCTCAGGCCGTGATGGATGAAGCGAAAGCCGGCGACTGCAACCTTGTGCGCTCCTATCAAATTGACGGCAGAGATGATATTGTCAACATGGCAAAAACAACAGGCCTGGATGTTGACCTTGGATTTGAGCCAACGGAATTAATGACAAAACTTCCCGATGGCAGATATTTTTACGAAAAGGTTCTTCTTGAAGATCTTCCGTATTCCAAGTACCCGAATATCAAGTTCGTCGGACCCAACGAACCTGTGCTGAATGGTGATTGGCACGAGTGGGGAGATTACGCGACATTCAAACTGTATTATGACCGTTTTGTTGATTTTGTTAAGAAACACGATCCCATGCGCTTGCCGACCGTGCACCTGGCGGATGAAGATGACGTTGTTTTCTTAAGGCAATTCATTCTAGATTATGGCGATAACGGTCAGGCGGAAAATTCCCCCAAAGGCGTAAACAACCGCGCGGATTATCGGTTGCCCGTCATATTCTTTAATACCTATCGCTGGGAAGATCCTCAATTAGCGGCCTATGATTATAACCACATTGCGCTGGATTTAAGGAACGCGAAAAGAATTGTATCAGCACCTGCTTTTGCCTTTGGTGAAATCGGCGCTGATTCCCGTGATGAGCTGGAAGGAAAAGAACGGCAGGATTTGCAGGCGCGGGCCGTCAGAATGATTACGATGCGCGCAGCGGAGCTCCAGAATGTTTATGGTTATAGAACTCTGCAATCACCATACACCCAGGAGGAAATCATGAAGCGCGGTCAGGGCGACCGCATCCGGGGTATCGGAGGCTACATTAACTTTCAGGCCAAAGATGTTCCAGGAAAGGCGTCGATGAGCGAAGGCATGGAAGGCGCCTGCTATGACCAGTATGAAAATATGGATAAGTACGGCGTCTTGGGTAAACCGGCCTGGCAGGAAATCAAGAAGATCAATGCCCAAGAATGGGAAGTGACACCGGAAGATCTCAGAAGAATAGATGTTTATTATCGTTACACAGATTTCCTCGAATACAGGATTAATGTACCGCTTCAACAAAAAACCTATTACGGTTTGTCTCTGGAAAAATTACCTAATGGACAGTCCTTTATCGCCAATTTCCCGCAAATGGTCCAGGACTTGACGGGCCGCGAAGGATATTTCAACAAGGAAACAGGCCGGGATCATATTATCGAAATAACGGTTTGCCGAGGCTATGCCCCAGGATCGCCCGGCATCGGATACTATTATCAAAGCGCCATGAACTTAGAAGATATTTATAGCCCTGGCGCGTTGACTAAAGAAAGAGCCGATGAGGTCTTCCCTCTAAATATGCCGTTCGAGAAGAAACTTTTAGCCGGATTCTTCTCCACATGGCATACCGCAAGCGCTGATCCTCAAACGCTGGCCGGTTTAGGTGTTAGATTATCTGTTTATTCCGAACGAGGGGAACTGTTAAACGTAACGGTCTTAACGCCGGCGGTACCGGGCACAACGCAGACAAGTCAGACATCCAAGCAGCCTCATTCTTATTATCCATCTCAAGTCTACGATAGTCTAAAGACCGCTCTGGACATCAAAGAGAGCCTCGAAAAACAGCAGGAGGCAAAACAGAAAACGCAAAGACAGATTTATGAAGAGCAGGAAGAAGCCAAAAGAGACAGCATCTATCAAGGAATCATCAGGAAGAATCAACAGAAACTCAATCAGGGCCAACAGAATCAGCCGCAGAAAAGCGGCTCCGGCCAAACACCGTCCTCGGAACCGATAGGCAGTTTGATTCCCGACGCCCCTGAAGACATATTTTCAAAAGAATTTTTAGCCCAGGCTCCGGTCAACTCCCCGGAATTAATGCCCATGTTGACTCCCGTCATGCCGGCGCCGGCTCTCATCGCTCATCCCATTGAAGCGGATAACGTTCATAAAGCCGCCCAGGAATATCTTAATCGACCAACCGAAAGCAGCCTGTATACCGGACGAAAGTTAGAATATGGTGCCTTCGCCTTGAAGTTCTTAGAGCAGCAGTACACAAACGGCCAGCCTGTGGCCTATCGGACAAAAGACGGTGAAAGAAGATGGAACATGCAGCCAGAAGAAATCAGTGCAAGACTTCAAGAAAAAGGATTCAATGCTGATTTTGTGCTCAACCAGATTCGCAAACATGAAAATCAGGACACAGAAGAAGGAGGGATAGCAGCCCAGGTGAAAGATATTGAAGAACAGATGCCGGAAGAGATTAAAACGGGCGGAAAGCGGCCCATTGCGCCTTATACGCAAGCTTTGAAGGACGGAACAGTGATTCCGGGAGAGAAAGTCCAAAGAACGCCCAAGCTGCCCATGCCGGAATTGGTCGAAGAATTTGACCCGCTCAAGGCTGGATATGGTTTATATGATTTTACCCTCAGAGATTTTAAGAATTTCGGATCGGTGCTTGTTCCAACTGTCCAGAAAATATTTTTCGACAAAATCGGAAAAAAGGAGAAAACTGTTCAGTACTTGGTCGACCCGGAAACAAAAAAACTGTACTTAGGCGTTGTAGCCAAGGAAGCCACGCTCGAACAGCTCTGCTTGGATTGTCTTAAGGAATTTATCCGCTATGAGGCCCAGAACGATCCTACCGGCGCCTGGGACTTCTTAAGAAAGCAAATGAACACGTCCATTGCTGTGGATATTGAAGGTGTGCGCGAAGTCATCAACCCGGAAACCGGCGAGAAAGAAATCCATATGCTCAAGGGCTGGACCACCTTCATCGATGTTGTCTCCGGTAAAGAAATTTTCCAAATAGACGAAAAAGAGGGTCTGGCCCGCTTTATTTTCTATGACGACCGGTATCAACTGGTGGGAAGCTTTGACTATGCGTGGGACCGCTGCTGCGGCATCGGCGCGGAGCCGGTTTTCAATGACGATGGCAAGCGCCAGTGGCCGGGCGCTAAACCGCAAAGCATATCGCTTTATATCGGTAAGAAAAATAATGAAGATAACAGTCATGAAGAAAGATTTTTCCTGGTCCATGACCTTAATCAGCCCGATATTTATCTCATTGAGCGAAGAGACAGGTATGCTTTGGACGCGGTCATGGAAGTCACTAAGGGGATGTGTGATTATCGCTACGGCTTGACTTTGGATGAGAAAGAAGTGTACCGATTAAGGCAACAGGGACTTGGACAAAGAAAAGATGCGGTCGACCAACATTTTATTCAATTCGCTCCTTATGAATCAACGGTTCACACGTATGCAGACTTTACATCGCCGAGCGATCCACTCAATCCATTTAAGCGGACATTTCTGTTGGTGGCTCAAGTGTGGGCCGAAAGCCACACATATGTCCTTCATGATAGCTGGGTCGTAATCCCGATGTGGCGTGAGGGTGATTTGGCCAATGGCGGAACAGGCGCACTCAGCTATTCAAAACTCTCCGAACTTCGCTATCGTGAAGGAGATTTGAGAGCCGTCGCCGTGTCCCATTATGAGCTAACCACGGATAAAACAGGTGAATATATCACTCAGAGCGGCGTCTCCCATGATTGGGATATTCTCGAAGTGATCAACGGTTTTAACGGAACAAAAATGGAAAAATGGTTTGGAGAGCTTAACGCGGATGGACGTTATGTTATGCCGGAAGAGGCGATAAAGATATACAGCATCTATGCAAAAACATTTGAGGATCGCATTCGATTTAATAAAGTGCCCATGCGCTCGTACATCACAACCGTTTTTGAAACTTCCAAGGATGCCAGAAAGCAAAATGTTTCCCTCCCTGCTTATTTCGAGGTCATTACGGGCAAAGCCAAGACCGATAGTATTGAGATAACGACAAGAACATTAACCACCTCCAAATGGGATGCCCAACGAGAACAAATGAAATCGATTGAAGTTCTGGGAAAAGAAGCCAGCATTCTTCTGTATGCCCAAAGAGGCTTTGGTTGCATAGTCGAAGAGGGAGTTGAAAATTTTGAGGAGATTTTCCCGATTAAGGATGAAGAGAATATCTTAAAGGCCTTAAGAGGAGGGAATGTGGCTTCCGAAGACGGCCGCATACACCTCAGCCTGCCGGGTGACCCCGAAACGGTTTTCAGCGATCACCATGCCATTTTCGAGAAGAATTCTATTCGCTTCTACCATCTTCTTAACGTATGGGATGAAGTCAAAACAGGTACCGGCCAACTCATGATGACAAGAAATAATTACCAGAAAGCTTTTGATACCGGCGATCCGCAAAGACCCTCATTAGAGCCGGCGGATATCACGACCCTCAAACATCCCCTGATCGAAAATCCAAGAAGCACCAACATCGAAGACAGGGTATTTTATGTGTTGGGTTATGGCGAATCCAGTGAGACATATCCTTTCAGAGACGATGGCTATCTCAACAAACACGCGGAATATATTCTTAAAGACTTTCAAGACATCCGTCTTGCGCAAAGCGATCATCGAAGACTGATCAAATCAGAAGAAGGAAAGACTCTAGCGACCTACGATATGAACGACCGTCGGTATGGACTATCACTAGAGAGCAAAGCGTTCTTAATGGATGGGAGACTTTATTATGATCAGTATAAAGGCAGACCGGAAGAGCCGGATGTCATTAGGCTTTTCTACAGCCCGATCGAAATTCCTTGTAACTCATGGGGCTTTAATGAAGATGGAACAAAAGAATATTGGCGCTATTATCATGTGGCTCTCTTTGAGTGCAATGAGCATAATTATAGGATTATTGATGAAATCGATGTGGTCGGCTCCCTTAAAGAGCCTCGATTTATTTATCCTGAATTGAGTTGGTCTATTTATCAAGACGCTGTGTTCTTCGCGCGCTCAGAAAAATGGGAATTTTCTATAGAGGAATATAAGGGAACCCGAAACTTCAGCGACGATGTGGCCAACAGCTGGCCGTCGAGATTGCTCAAACTTCATAAACAAGCGATTAAGGAAGCAAGGGGAATGCTTCAGCGAACAGAGGAAAAAGGCCTCTTCGTTTACGAAGGAGAAGAGGTTTCCAAAGATCAGCTGAATTACGCAAAGGAATCTCGCATCAAGCGCCTTATCCTATCTAATGGGGCGGTTGCGGTGATCCTCATTTCCATACTCGGATTCCTTATGCTCATTTGGAAGATTTTGCGCCTGCAGACTAGAGGCGTCAATCTTAATTCTAGCGATAAAGAACATCTTGAACAAGTGATGTCCGAGCGCGATACGACCAGTGTATTGCGCTATAGGGCTAGGAAGGAAGTCATTAAAGATATTCATGAGATAGAAGATCTTTTACGTGATACTAAATTTAGACGCTTAGCCCGCAAGATTACTTTGACCGAGAAAGCCGGTGGAATCAATCAAGCTCAAATCAATGAATTACGAAATTTCACCTTTAGTGCCTTATCAACCAATGGCATTCTACGAGATGCGAAAGAACAGATTACCGATTTCGTAAATGAAGGGTTCTTAACGAGCAGTGACGTCGAGGCTATCATTCGTCGTTTTGCGGACGATCTCTTTGAAGGAGTGTTACCGGAAAAGTTGGTTTTAGGCAAAATACTCAATAAAATCTTTAAGAACGCTTATTGGGATAAAAATGGTTTATTCAAGAAATCAACTGAAGATAAATTCCGCAAAAGTATAAAAAATTTGTTTGGCCGTATAGACTTTCATGTTTCAGAAGATTTTGTTAACAGTATTATCTCCGAAATATCTATCTTACGGCCCGTTGAATATGTGCATCTTTCTAAGAGAGGCAACCATGAAGGCGGCACATCCCTAGACACGCACCTGTGGCTCTTGGACTGGGACAATGGTTTCCGCGTTGTTTCTCTTGAAGATTTTGTTCTCAGCTACAAGGCGATGTACCGCTTGATGCCGTTTATCTCAGGCCATACGCCGGCCATACGATGGTTTGTCCGGCAAATCAAAACATTAATGGCCAAGGGCCGAGAGAAGGAAGTGATTCCTTTCATTAATGCCCATCGCCTTTACTGGTATCAAGTGCTTAAGAATGAACTTGATAACCGCTTGGAAAATCAACGTGATGACCGCAGAAATGGCCCTGCCTATGAAAATAAAAAGGCCCGTCTCTGGAAGTTCATTTTACGCCGTTCAGAATTTACGGACCTCTTGCGCTATCTATTAGAAGAAGATGATTTGGATAATCCTCTTTCCGTTACTCCAGAGTTTAAGGCCCGTAAGGCCCAGGTTGAAAAAGAAATGAAAAGGATTTATGACATTACGGTTCAAAATCCCGCAGCTTTTAATAATGACAAGATGACGGCGGAAGAAATCGAAACGATTGTCGAAAACATCTTTAGGCCGCTTATCCTTTATACGCGGCACGAAATCTTAAGATTACCAAACTATGATAATATTCTAAGACCCGAGGACACGGATCGTAACCATCTGAAAGCGTGGTATTGGTTCCAAAACGTGCTGCGCAAAATCCCGTTGGCCCGGAGACATTTTGGAACGGAAAGAGGCGAATTTGGCGTCTTCTCATTTCTTATTAGAAAAATTTTATTGAATAAGAATTTCTGGAGTCTTGACAGCATAAATAATGCCAAGGACAAACTATCTTCGATTCCGCCTTTATTAAAAATCCTGAGCTTCGCGGCCTTTGGCATCCTTGTGGCCACCATTACGTTCAAGGTGACAATTTTGGGAGTGACTATCGCCCTGCCGTTATGGATAAAAGCGATATTTCCGGTTATGATCTATGGGTTATTTAAGCTTTTTACCAGCAATCAAACTTTAAAAAAGAAGAGGGCCAGTCTCTTCTGGGGTGCGGTAAGCCTGTTAACGCTAGGTTTTGTAATTTATATTGTCGGTTTTGTCGCCATACACTATATCTTTATGCCTTTACCGTATGCCATTGAAGGTTTTGGCTTGTCCATACTCCTGCCTATCTGGACAAAATATTTGTTGATTGCCTTATCGGTCGTTCCTTTCTTGGATATGTTTTTCTTAACGTTCGTGGCTATCTCTAATATCGCTAAGGCGTTCGTAAGATTCTACATGGGATATAAGTATCGATTCTATAAGGCCAAGACATTTACCCAGGCCATGAAGCTTTTACCGGAGGTCTTGACGGATGAAAAATTTGGTCAGGATAGGGTATTTAAACTTAGGACAATTATAAAAGATTGGGATGACGAACGTCAAATATCCACAGCCGAATATGAACAATTTACAAAGGCTATTAAGGCGATAGAGGTAGGGGAGGTTAAGATCGATCTTCCTAAGGGGTTAAGGTCAAAGAGAATTGAAGAATGGTTAGAGAATTTTGTTAATAAATACTACCGTAAAGATATTGCGGTCGATCCGCAAAGCCTCTTTGATCTACGCTCCTTTACCAAGCAAGTCAGCGGTTTTGGCGAAACGCCTTATTTTGCTTTTGATGACGCAAACAAACTCAAGAAGGGGACCTTGCAGACTCAAATAGGGATGCTGGCGACCTCCTATCCTAATGAGTATAAGATAGTTGTTGAAAGATTAAAAGAGGAAGGCTTAATCAATGACGCCCAGGAGGAAGAACTCCTATGGTTGATCAGCCATCCTGACCATTCCCTTGAACTGCTTTTGCCGCAGGAAGACGCGCAAGCCCGTCTTGAAATAGAAGAATGGGTCAACCTCAATCTTCAATCCGGTTATGCCAATATGAAGAGCTTAGTCAAGCTTAGAATAGTTTACAGATACTATATCGAAAAATTCTTACCTGGTCTTCCGGAGGCAGAAGTTGCAAAATTAGTCGATAGCTATTTACAATTTGCTTATATCTATGATCTTTTCGCACAAAATACTCAGAAAGATTTAAGAGACAAAACAGGCATTAGGGATTTAGACATAGCTGATTATCCTAGATTATTAAGAGAAGGAAGAATAGCTTTACCTGAAGATTTGTCCTATAGCACTAAGAAGTTCCTCAGATTCTTGGCTGATAATAATATTGAAATTTCTAAAGGCGGTGTATTCAAGACAGGCAATATCTTGGAGAAAACCGATACCCATGATGCAAAATACACAAGCTGGATGAGCTATATGAGTAATGTTAGAGGCGAAATCGTCATGGCCTTGGACTGGGACCACTACAATCCCTTAAGCGAATTGTGGTTCTTTCCCAATGTGGGTATGGATTTTGCTTTAGATGAGCGTTTAGCCGGTGGGACTTACAATAGCGACATCTTTACCCGGCCTATTTCCTCTTCTGCTAATACCATGGGTTATATGGAAGAAGGGTGGTTAGACGGCGAGCAGCCCGTTAAAGGCGAGATTGATGTTATTCTTTTTTATGGTAAAGGATTTAAACGTACCGGAGCTTTGAGAAATCACGAGATACTCGTTGAAGATGATAGTGTCCAGGAAGACGCTATGGGTATGATAAAGTCTATTGCACGTGGCGCACGCACTAAGGTCTTTCATGGGATAAAAATTTTCAAAGGATTAGCAAATATGATCTTAGGCGCTCTTGTTCCGTTGCGAAAGTGGAGCAGCGACTCTTCGGAAGGCGTTCGGCTCATTGAGATTATTAAGTTCTACCTAAATCCCAATATTCATTGGACTAAAAAATTAGGCAGTCTCATCAGTTGGATTTTCTATGGAAAAAAACCCTCTGTGAAAAGAGTCACGATCCAAGTTTTGATTATTTACTATGTCTTTAATCTTAACCCATGGTCTGGCTTGGCTTTAGCCTTGTGGTATGTAGGTGTGAATGCGGGACAAGCTATTGGATACGGCGGTTTGGGTGTGTACATGAGAAGATATGGCTACATAAAAGGTTTTGTTTTGTGGGTTTACGATATGGTAACAAAACACTTCCCCTTTGCAACTGGCATTATTCCTCTTTATGCCGATGTTGTTAAAAGAGGTTTCAATGGTTTTACGAAATTCATCAGAACCGGCGGCAAGGCTGGTGTTCTGGCTAGAACTCTAGGCATAGACCTTTATGTCTTCGCATTCAAAGGCATCATCCCGGCTTCCGTATTAACAGCGCTCGTGACATTTTCTTCGTTTGATCCGATCAAGGCCACCATATGGCTTCCGCAGATCTTGACAGTCACGGTGGGGTGGTTAACGTTTATCTTTATCCTCGACCCTGTTGGATCGATCAAGAAAATTCCGTATATATTGCAAAATATTGCCAATATCTTTTTTGGATTTATGTTCGGCCTTATTGACTTTACCGCGAATGTCATTTCCTTAGTACCTGGTATAAGACAGTTAAGAAAACTGATGAATAAAAAGGTCTATGAAAGGGCCTATAAAGTACAACATCTAGCACGAAAATATAAGGTCGGCAGCTATGAAAATGATATGTTAACGGCCTTTGCCGGGCTTGAAGATGTTTCTCCATCCACAGGTTTCCATTATGCCTTGAGAGGATATACTCAAGGCAGAATCGAAGGCATGCCGTCATTCATGATGACCATGCGGGTTTGGCAGCTGTCACATAGTAAGAAAATCATCAAAGAAGATATGAGGATGGAACTTAATGGGGAATTAGTGGAAGATCACGCCAAACCCCGCTTAGGATTCACGGAAGACGACGTTGTCGCGGAGGCCAAAGACATTATTCATTCAGAAAAGATCCATACCTTCGCGATCCTGACCGAAGAGACGCCTTATGTCAAAGCGGTCCTCGATTATTATGAACAAAACAACCAACTTGAAAAAGCCAAAAGACTGCGCGACAGGCTCTCCGGCCATATGGTGCGCGAAGGTCCCATGACCACGGCCTTTGGCGCCAATCTCGATGGCTATATCCTCATCGCCACCAACGACAATCCCAATCCCGCCTCCGTAACGATTCATGAAAACAACAACGGAACCCATGCCGACAAGCTCCAGGCTGAGCGAATCTACCAAAAGAAATTAAATATTGTTGCTGTCTCACCGGAAGTTGCTCCATTTTCTAAGTCCGGCGGATTAGGTGATGTGATCCAGGGTCTCCCTAAATCACTGGCCCGCATCAAGAATCAAGTTACTGTTGTGACTCTCTTGTACGATTCCATTGATCGCGAAAAATTTAATATTCAAGAGACCGGATTAACGATTGACGTTCCGATTGGAGGACGTCTAGAAAGAGGAGATCTCCTTACAACCCAAATCGACGGTGTTCAGTATTACTTCATTTATCATCCTCTTTACAGCAAAAAACTTTATCTGGGAACACAGCTGGGTAAATACGAAGAACAATATGAACTCATCAAAGACGTGGTTCATCATCGATTAGGTCGTCATGTTCCGGTCCACGAACTTCCTGTGTTCATCCACCAGATTTGCTATGAACAAGCTCACTTTTTATCCATGGGTGCTCTTGAGGCGATCAAAGCTCTCAAGATTGAGCCTGATATTCTACATACCCACGATTGGCAGACATCTCTGCTGCCGATATTTGTCCAAGCCCATCTCAACTATCGAAGAGATCCCCGCTTCACGCGCGCGTTAACTGTTTATACAATCCATAATTTACGTTTTCAGGGCCGGTTCAACAAGCATCTCTTGCCGTTATCCGGAATTGACTGGGTAGAATTCACGGTCGACAAGCTGGAATTTCACGATGACATCAACCTGATGAAAGCGGGCATTGTCTATACGGATGTGGTCACGACGGTTAGCCCGAACTACAGAAATCAAATCCTCACAAAAGAATTCGGCGAAGAACTCGAAGGCGTCTTAGTCAACAACAAGGATAAATTATACGGCATCCTCAACGGTCTCGATTATCAGGAATTCGATCCACAAACAGATGAAGCATTGGCGAAAAAATACACTGTTCGTACTGTCAAGAAAGGCAAGAAAGCCAATAAGTCAAATCTTGCTGAGCGTATGATGGAAGAAATGAAAGAAGACAATGATGCTCGTGAGCAATCGAAAGAAGACAATATCCCTCAGATCAACATAGATCCCGAGGGCATTCTCATCAGCATGGTCGGACGCATCACTGTCCAAAAAGGTCTTGCGCTTCTTGCCGGGTCGCTTGGGCAGATTTTAGAAAATAATCCGTCTGTGCAGATTGTCTTGGCCGGTAAACCGGATCTTGATGTGAAAGAATATGTTGAAGCTATTAATGAGGTGCAAAAACAGTATCCTGACAGGCTGATCCTCATGCCGAAATATATCAGCGAAAACCTTGCAAGAAATATCTACGCCGCTTCCGATATCTTCTTCATGCCTTCCACCTATGAGCCCTGCGGCCTGACACAGCTCATTAGCTATCGCTACGGGACCGTACTGGTTGTCTTTAAGACAGGCGGTTTGGCCGATACAGTCCATGATTATTCTGAAAATCCTGAAATTACGACAAGCACCGGATTTGTTTTTGACGAATACACGGTGGACGCATTCGTCGAAAAAGTCCAGCAAGCCGTTACCCTCAAGAAAGAACAGCCGGACATCTGGCATCAAATTATTACGCACAACATGAACATAGACTTCTCCTGGGGAGTCCCCGGCGTACGATACAATGGTCTATTTACAGAGGCGTTGATGAGAAAGAATGCAAACAGATCAAATAACAACAGTCAGGCATTGGAACTCTATAGCATATCTACAGCACCTATAGGAGGTTTGATTGTTGTTCTTGCCATGATTCTGGTTTTATTATTTATAGTCTTCCCGATGATCTCTATTGCGCTTGGCACAGGGGATTTGGGAACTCAACCGATCGTAATAAGACATTATTATAAATTACGTGAAAATGATCCTACTCTGACTCACTTCGGAGAGATTCAAGATAATTTACGCGGAATGAAGCCGAACGAATTAGTTAAGATCATCAAAGAAATGAAAGACGATAAAATGCTGAGAGAACACATTCTCTTTTTAGCCTGGCATGTCGAAAGGTCATTCTGCTATTGCGATAGAAAATATTTGCGTTATCTTATCCCTGATTTCAGAAGTATATTAAATAATGATTATTACTCTAAGGAAACAAAAACTGTTGTTATTGATGCCTTGAAAGTCCTGGCAAGACTTAGAAATGTCGAAGCAGCGTCAATACTGAGAGAACAAAAAGTCAATTTCTATGTTAAGCAAAACATCGTATCTCTTTATTTCATCAGCCTGACAGGATTTCTTGTCGGCTCTTTGCGTTCAAAAAGTGTTTCGTATAAGGATGGCCCGGAGGCTATATGGCAGAGATATCAAGAATTAGCTAAAGAAAAAGACCAAGGATTCATGATAGCTGTCGGAGGGAATATGGTTTCTTCCGGGAAGACACATATCGGCCGCATGATTTACCGGCTTTTTGCTGAACGCCTTAATAATGAGAAAGTCACCTTTATTGATCAAGATCAGTGCGCTGATGATGAAAGAATAGAATACACAAGGTTAGTTCAGTATGCAGCAGAAAAAGATAAAGTAGCGATAATCAGTACGGCGACAATAGGAGATCTCGATGATGAGCCTGATATCAAAGTTTATATTACGAATTCGCCCGTGAGCCGTTTGAGCAACCAATTAATACGTATATTATCACCGTTAAAATCCATTAAAACAGCACCCTGGATTATATATCATATTCTTGGACTTTTTCCATTTCTACTTCACTTCATTGTTGACCTATTTGGCTCAGCATTTGCTATGGATATCAGTGAACCCGATATCATTATTAGAAATACACTATTAGCAAGACTGACTCCTAAGAAAAAGACCGATTCCGCCCTTCGACAAGCTCAAGACAAAGCCAAACCCCGCTTAGGATTTACGCAAGACGATGTTGTCACCGAAGCCAGAGGCATTATCGATTCAGAAAAGATCAACACATTTGCGATCCTGACCAAAGAGACACCTTATGTCAAAGCGGTCCTCGATTATTATGAAAGAACCAACCAGCAGGAAAAAGCCAACAGACTGCGCGCCAGGCTCTCCGGCCACATGGTCCGCGAAGGTCCCATGACCACAGCCTTCGGCGCCAACCTCGGCGGCTATACCCTTATCGCCACCAACGACAACCCCAATCCCTCCTCTGTAACGATTCATGAAAATAACAACGGAACCCATGCCGACAACAGCAAAGAAGAAGCACTCTTTATTCAATACACAGACCGCAATACCATCCGGCAATACTTGCGCAATGCCCTTCGCAAAGGCTGGAAAGTTACCAATTTAATTTTAACGGCTTTTACCGGTTCCCAGGCCGATATGTTTACTTCCCAGATTGATTCCAGCCTCTATCCCCGAGGTACCTTCGTCAGGGCCTTGGCTGATCCTAAGGCCGGGAAAGACATGAAAACCTATGGGAGGGCCTTCGGTAACGGCCTTGCCAACCTCGGCGCCTTACGGATGTCCTTGAATGATCACGTAGCCTATCTTAACCTTCAAGAAGGGGAATATGAGCTACGCTCTATTATCGGCGAAAGATTCTTCGTCGGTTTACACGGCGGCGGGTCCTCCAGCCGTAATCCCAAATTTACGCAAATCGGAAAATTCAACGGCACCCTTCCCATTAAGAGAGCCAAGGCTGACCCAAGCGAGCCCGACATGCCCGTAACATTGCAAGAAGAACTCCTTGCTCCGATTGCTGTCTTTAGCGATGCATATCCCGAAGGAAGGCCGGCGTACCTCAATGTCAACGGTGATGCCATTATTACATTTAACGCCGAAGAATTAAAATCTTTCCTCCGCAGCGACAGCGAAATTGCGGAGGGCACTGTAATTCTCTTAAGAAAAGTCGATGCCTCGGAAGCTCCGACCTGGGGCGTAGCTGCGGTTGATGACTTTGGCCACATTATTGAGTTTAAGGAGAAGCCGACCAAGGGCATGAAAGTCTCCGAGTCCGAAAGAAAAGAACTCTTAACCAGAGAAGGTCTGCTAGTCGACGACCAATATGTGCTGATGAATACCGTTTTTGCCATCCTAGGCGGTGAGGCTATGGTCCGCTGGCTTAAAATGGCCGGTGTTAAGATTACGAAAGAAGGCAATGTCATCATCGACAGCGAAGGCCAGCTTGTTTATGAAGATGACAGCGTGTATAAAAGACTGCTCACGTATGGCGGCGAATTGGATACGTTCGGGCATTTGATTTCTATCATGGCGCCTAAGGCCAATGCCCAAAAATGCATCTTTGGCGAGCTTTTGAAGAAATTTAACGAAGATGAAGACTTTATTAGAGAAATCAATGCTCTGATAAGTTTAGGCGAAGACACAGACGGTCCTCTGGACTTAGCCATTCTCAGAGGTCAGATCGAATACCGGATCGCTTATTATATTGACGCCATCAACGCAGAAACAATCCTCTCAGTTAAAAAAGATTACACCAATAAACTTATCGCTCTTGGCCGGGCAAGTATATTTGCCATGATGTGGGAAACCCTTAGAGCCGAAGGCCCGGGAAGCGTGTTATGGGGCGCCCAGATCGAAGGTCAATGGCTGGATACGGGCCGGACGGACGAAGAAGCCGATATTATTCTCGGCAATAATCCCGGCGCCCGAGATATAGCAAAAGTCTTTAGTATTGAGCCTTCGATTGCCTCTGTCGGCGGGGCCCATGCCTTTGAAAGTATCGTCGAAGGCCAGGAAACCGAAGAAGTTCATCCAACCTCGATTCAAATACGCTCGCGCCTAACCGGCCATCAAATCGTTCTTGAAGCCGAAAGTCAAACCCATTTAGTCAGTTGGCCTTATAATATTCGGCTGATCAAAAAAGCCGTTATGAATGAAGGCGCTGTGCATGACGACAAGGGCAACGCCTGGGTCGTGCATGGCCTCTGGCACATGAATGATTTGCCCAAAGACAGCACCTCACATTTTGGTTATGAGATTGAGCGCTGGCTGGCTGAGCATAACATAAAGAGTGAACAGGTCTTCGGTAATGCCAAGCACACGCTTCTTTTTGCCAAGCTATTTCCCGGAGTCAGCTCAAGCGGTATCAACCAGAATAGGCCAGTTGACCAATTAGATGCCCAGCTGATCAACGATCTTCCTTTGATTTGGATGGTCCTTCAAACCCACCAAGGCGTTATGCCCGAATCCTGGTACAGTGCCTTAAGGACCGGACGCCTGTTCTCCTTGGATGATTTGTATCAAAAACCAAGCGTTGGCCTTTTGAGTTCGCGCCTTGAAGAAGTTTCAAAAGCCGTTCGGAAAGAAATATCCAAAGCGGCTCCCAAGGAAATGGCTGCCGAAGAAGAGGCCGTTCAATGGAAAAACAGGGTTGTCTGGGTCATTGTTTCTCAAGATGACGAAATTATCTATTATACGAGGGGTTCTGAGATTAAAGCATCTAAGAATAGAGACGCGTTGTTCAGCGTGGAAGGAAGAGCGGAGGAGCTGACCCCTGTGATGATGGCCAAGCTTTTGGGTGTCGAAGGAGCGACGCCAGTCATATCCGTTAAAAAGATGGGGATTTATAACTATGCGGGCGAAGAAGGCTTTGAAGGAGATATCTATAAGTACAGATATGACGATCCCGCGGGGAATCCTGAAATTCTGGATGTTCGCGTCGTCAGGATAGAGAAGTCAGCCCTGGATATACAAAGGCAGATGGCAAGCCAGAATTTAGTCAATCTTACAAAGATTGCAGCAATTAAACACGAAGAAATCAATAAATTGATTGAAGATGTCCGAAGAAGGCCGGATACATACAACAGCACCATGCGCATTATTTTGGGCTACAAGGCCATTACCGAAAGAATCAAAGAAGCGATCGTCCGATCTCAAGAGGGGCCATCGGGTCAAAGCGGTTCTTACAAGGGTCCTCTGAGCGCAGAAGAACTCAAAATAGTTCATTCCGAGATTGAGCAGGCTCACAAAGAACAAAGAGCGACTGTTGTTCATGGAAAGATTGAGGGTCTCGCTAAGGCAAGCGCCCAACAGATCCAATCGTTCGCCGCCGCCCATGACCTTCTGAAAGGATTCACCGTCGACTTGGGAAGATTTCAAACGGGTGAAGTTGATATTTACGAATCGTTAAGAGCGTCCAATATCGTCTTGATTCTACCCAGAGCCAACGCGCCCAATCCGGTGGCCAAGATAACCCCTGCCGTTGTGATCGACGGAACCATTTACTTCTTTAGTGACCTTCAAAATATTTCCCCTGTTATTCTTGCCCAAAAGCTTCTTCATGAAGCCGTTGAATTAACCGCACAGACTAAAGCGACAGACTTTAAAAATATCGAACAAAAAGTCCATGATTTTGCCCGAGAAACCGAAAAAGAATTCCTAAAATCAGACGCCGGACGTTTAGCCCTCCATGAGCAAACCATGGATGTCTTAAAACCTGTTCTTGAGAGAGCAAAAGAACAACTCGACCGGAGGGTTGACATCGTTATCGGCATCAATGCGCATAACGAAGTCGATAACATCACCCATGTCGTTGATTCTTTAAAACAAGGCCTAAGCAGAGACTATCCCGGCAAGACGGCCGTCCTCATTATTCTGGGAAGCCCTCTGGCGGATGAGCTCATTAGCGTTGTGAAGGCGATTCCCGAGGAAGACAACATTAAAATCATCACAATGAAAAGCCCGCACCGAGGAAAGGTTTGGGGAATCCTGAGTCTGTTTGATTTGGCCCACTTGTTGGATGCCGAAACCGCCATCATGATTGATGCCGATATCACAAATCGCAACTTAAGCGACTGGGTGAAGGCCTATACCCAAAAAGTGGCGACTGAAGGATTTGATTATGTGGATTCCAATTATGCCAGAAACGAAATCACGGATGACGGCGGAATAACAAAATATATCATCGGGCCTGTCCTGACAAGTTTACTGTCCGTTCCGAGCGAACAACCGGTCGGCGGTGAATTCGCCTTCTCAAAGACATATATCCGCCATGCCAGACGAGACCAAAGAATCTTAGACGCTGTATTGTCAAGAAAGACATACGGCTTAACCGGAAGAGCGGCTGGATCTTTGGGTGAATATCTCATTCTCACCGGAATGCTTTCCTTAGCGGCTGAACACAATCTGAAAATTTCCGCAAGCCTCCCCTTGGGCACCAAAGAGCACAATCCGATTATCCCCGAAGAAAGATTCACGGTTGCCTTAAGAGGATTTCTTGAACAGGTCAATAACGACGCGGCCATTTGGCTTGGAAGAAAAGCCGATGTCGATCTCAGCGCCCTTACCTTGGCGTATTGTGCCATGGATGACGCATTGAAAACAAAACAAAGCCAATGGATGGAAAATTTCAGAAGTCACTTTACAGATTTTAAAGACATCTATTGTGCCGTTCTGACTCCCGAAACCAATGACTTATTAGAGAAGGCAGCAGTCGAAGATCAAGGTGATCTGGAAATAACTCCCGCAATCTGGGCGCAAACGATCTACGGCATCATTTTGGCCTATCATTTGCGTAGCGAAATCAACCGCGACCGATTACTGGACGCGACCAATATCGTCTTTCAGCTGTTTTCCGCGCTGTCTGTCGCAAAGATCGCGGCCGGGGGTCTGACGGCCGAAGATTATGTGCGTGATGTTTACAAAGCATTTTCAGCCCAAAGAGACACTTTCATCAAGGCATGGCAGCAAGCCAAATGGCATCAGTTTCTTAATTCCATCAAAGAGCATCTTCCGTTAGATTTCAGACAGATCTCTTTATCCCATATCAAAGAAATCGTTATTCCTTCATGGCCGGCGTTTCGGGAATATTCATCTCAGGAGAACGATTTGCTCAGTGAAACAAAAATTTTATTGACCATACCCTCCTTCGTCGATCAGCTTTTCAGCCATAGCCTGCGATACGGTTTGCATGTCACTTACGGCCTTGCTTATTTAAGACAGCTATCTCCGGCCAAACGGGACGATGTGTTGGGACAAATAAGAACTTTAGGCTATGCGGATTTGGCAGACTGGTTAGCCCTAAATCACAATGCTAGAATCAACGAGGCCATGGAAGCCATCAAGGCAAGCTATCCGGATCAATCCTCCGAAGGACGCAAAGTTTTAAAAGATCTCATTGCCTTAAGAGATATTGTCATGAGCCGTAGCCGGTCTTTAAAAGTGGCTACCGAAACATTAATCGACCATCAGGGCGACGAAGGATATCAGGGAATTTTAGACCTTTTGTTCAACAACAAAGGGATTCTGGATGTCCTCTATGGCATTGCGCCGGTAGCCATTATCGAAACCATGGTCTCTGGAAAACGGATTGAACTTCTCAGAGAAGTCCTCTGGGCCTTGCACCAGGTGGAAGGCGTTGTTGTCAACGTGCTTGCTTTGGGCAATAACACGTACTACGTGTACGATGAAAATGCCCTGAAACGCATGGCGCCCCATAACGTGAGACGATGCACCGTGACCAAGGAAGGGCTGGAATCAAGGATCCAACTAGATCTGGCAAGAGAAAACGGAACGTATTATGACCTGCCGCGGGAAACCAGAAGAGCGTCTGTTCTTGAGGCGACTGTTGTTGATAAACTAAGTCAAGCCATTCTTCTTGTTGGGCCGGGTCAGAGATTCTCGCTTTGGGATGAAGCATCCCGTATTCACAGGGCAGGGGCGCTTGCGTCAAGAGCATTCAGCTTAGAAGCATCAAAGGTGGATGTCAACACAACGGCCACCATTAACAGGGCCAAGGCCTTAGACGAACAAGTGAGCGCGGAGCTCGAGGCCGAGACAATAGTTAATAACCGCATTCCTCAGGTTATTATCGATGATTCCCTACCGGAAATCTTCGCCCAGAACGCCCAGACGTTGGCCCGCTTGTCAGAAAAATACGGCGTTAAGATTATTCATTTGTCGGCTTTAAACAGGGAAATGGACCAAAGGCAATTTGCCCTGCATCTTGTCGAAACTTACCAAAGCTTGCTCGATCGAAACGAATTGCCACCGGCGCTAAAAGATATTCTGCGCGCACGCGGCCTTGTCGAAAACGACACGATTCTTGTTGAAAAAATGGTTGCCTATGCGACAAGAAATATATTCTTCCACATCTCGGGCGTGCGTAATTATACCGTCTTGATTGTTCATGGCTTAGTGAAGGCAGGCCTCTTAGACCGGGCCGACGTGATCATGAGCATGGATGACGACGCCCCGGCCGAAACATATGTCTTGAAAAGAAAAGTCGATGTAGAAGGGTTCGAGCACATCAAGGAATACAGCCGCGATGCCATGAGACAGGAACGCCTTAGCCAAAGAGCCGAAGCCGTCCGGGCCATGATCGATGAAGTGAACGTCCTTTGTCAAACCAACATCAAGGATGAGCAAGAACTTTATCGGGCGTTGGCCGATGATACCCTCTACAAACAAGCGAAACCGATTCTTGAAAAATACTTTACCTATTCTGCGGATGGGTCCACGGGGATGATTCCTCTGGCTATGGGCCAGATATCAAAACTATCTGACCGCTATATCGAGCCCAAAGATCTCAAGATAACGCATCAACGCTACCAATCCATACAGCTTCCTCTTCCCGAATATCTCTTAACCATGAGCGACTTCGTTTATCCCCGGCCAAGAACGGAAAAGAAGGACGATATCTTTATGGTCATGCCGGTCAATATTTTTGCCGCGACAAAGCTGATCGGGCAAGTCGTCGAAGACACGAATTTACCGATTATGTACGGAGACCTAAGAGGAACCATGGCCAATCCGGATAAATCACAACACCACTCCCTCGGCTCGGTTGACATAACAAACAAAAGGATTACCTATCTCGCCTATCCCTTCATCGAAGATCAGGACACATCGGGGATTGCGCAGTTCTTGCGATACCTGGAGCAAGACGTCAAGAGCAGCGTCAATCTTCAGCATGCCGATCAGTCAGCGTTGATCTTAGAAGGCGTCGGCGGTTTTGCTTCCGATACCTACATCATCTTTAACCGAGCCGTCTTGGATAACACAATTCCGTCCCCGTCCATCGGACGCGACCTGAGATTCGAAGAACCTCCGTTTATTAAGTGGGTGAGAAGCCCGGCCGCTTACGGATCCCTGGTCATGGCTTTCTCGACGGTGGCCGGCGGTCAGCAGAGAGAAATCGGCGAACGCATGTACATTATCGCTAAACAGGATTTTGACGAGCAGGTGGGCGGATTCGCAAGAGCCTTTTACGAAGAGGCCGTGCGTGATTTCTATTCGACGGTAATGGATGCGGATTATGTGGCGCTTGAGCCCAGAAAATCAACAGAAGAACTTTATCAAATATTAGCAGAGAAATATATCGAACACGGTCGAAAGTTCACCTTGGTTGGAGAAAGGAGAGAAGAGGCCCTTGAAATTAGGAAAATAAGGGCTTATTTGGCAGCTCAGCTCGGGACCCAGCTGAAACAAAAAGAAGCCCAGTTAGCGGATTTAAAAGCAAAAGGCCAATCGGAAGATCTGGATCGAACGATAATTGACTCGCTTCAGGATCAGATCAACGCCATGAGCTTAATCTTGGTTCAATTCGCTCACTTTTTCCATCTTTATCATGCCAAGAGTATTCGCGGCCGAGCGGATGATGACACTTCTTGTGTCAATGAAACCCAAGATTATTTCTATCATATTAAACGCGAGGGCGATTATCTAACCTGGCAGGCCGTTGTTCCTCAAATCAAAGTGGGCAATCGACGCGGTATTATCGTATCTCTAGACAGTCGTTGGGTGCCGCTTGAAGGAAAGCAAGGTCGCATGGTTCTTGACAGCTGGCAGGCTAAACATCAAACGTTTGAGGCAGAGCCGGGTCGATCCATTATCCTAGGCAGCCAATTCGAAAAAGGTCAAGAAGCCATCGTGCCGGCTATTGTGAGCACCTTCACGAATGAATATCTCGAAGCGATCGCGAAAAAAGCTTCTGATCAAATTGTTTCTGACGGTGAGTTGATTATGTTGTGGGCAGATATCGCCAAAAGACTTAACAATTGGCAAGACACCAATGAGCAGAGAATTGAAGAGGCCGATCTTATCACTGAAGATGTGACCCGATCGGTCGGGATTGAACTGAACACGCAGATCAAAGCTATCCAGGAACTTGTGGCCGGTTCTCAACCGAGTGAGCTTGTTGAGACAACCATAGCTGAAATCGAAAAGATTCTTGCCCGGGATTGGCTTACGCCCCAGACTATTCACAAGGTCAGAGCTGTTGCTGCGTTTGTGGGAGAAGGGGCCAGAATCATGGATGACCTTATCAAAAGCGAAGAAAGAATCAAGGCCCACTATCGCCTACTCATAGAAAAGGCGAAAGAGGACCACGCCAAACCCCGTCCTGGCTATACAGAAGAAGATGTCGTTAAAGAAGCCACCGAAATCATCACCTCTGGCAGAATCAATAACCAAGCCGCTTGGGCTATCTTGACGGAAGATGTTGATTGGATCAAGGCGGTCTTAGATTATTATGAGATCACGCATCAAACGGAAAAGGCCGAAAGACTGCGCGCCAGGCTCTCCGGCCGCATGGTGCGCGAAGGCCCCATGACCACGGCCTTTGGCGCCAATCTCAATGGCTACATCCTCATCGCCACCAATGATAATCCAAATCCCGCCGCAGTCCTCGCCCATGAAAACCACGGCAAAAGCCACTCAGAAAACACCCAGGCAGAGTTTAGATATATTCTTCATGATGAAATCAAAGAATTAATCGATGAGAAAATTCAGCGTGACTCTTTGCCAAGCGAAACCGGCTCCAACGATACCGCAAACGGCATTCTTGGAATGCCGTTGGCTTGTTTTGGCATCACCCTGGCCGTTGCTATTTTGCTATTGTTTTTAGCCTATAAAGCCTACCGCAATGACATCGCACCCCATCAAATTTTCAGAACAATTCTTAGTGGTGTCCAAACCAAAGGGCCGCTGCAAACAAAAAATATTCCGTTCCAACCGTGCGTCGACTTTTCTATCAAGAAAATTTCACGGAAGTCGACATCCCGACTTCAAAAGATCAAAATCTCGCTGGAAAGAATTCTACCTAAAACTACTTCTCGCTATCCGTGGCTGGCGGAGAAGAATCAGTACTTCCCAGCGAGATTTTATCTAGAAAGGTCGGGGCTGGTGATCGGATATTTTGCAGCGGCCCTGCTTATTGTCCTCATTCCTTTATTTTGCATTAAAGCGCTGGGAATAATCTTAACGGCCATGCCGTTGCTGTTGGTCGGCGGGGTTGAAGGCGAAGATTATCAGCCAATAGGCCAGGTAACCGCCCGCGCCAAAGCGCTTTCATTGATCTTCGGCGAACCTATTGAATTACTGCCGAATTTACCGGAATACAAAGATCTTCCTGTTATCCCGCACACGGTATTCCCTGCAAACCAGGACATCACAACGGATATCAAGAAAGTCATTTTAGATCATCCTGACCTGTTTGCCGTGATCGCGGGTGTACGCAAAGCCGCCTTCATTGAAGGCTTAACTCTTACGCCTGAGCAGGAAAAAGACTTACGTCATATCTTAAGGATGCTGAACATCATGGTGCTGGCTTCCACTGATTTCATTATTCTTCCTCAAGGCCTCTACATCTATGAAGGCTACCAATTAACAGCCGAACTCTATAGGAATAATCCTTCTGACTTACGTCTTGGCTTTACCCAGGCCGGACTAAAACTACTTATCCTGCGAGATTTTGCCAGAGGTCCCGGCCATATCTTCTATGACTTAGCTGTCCAAGCATTAAATGAGCAAGATTTATCGAACATTTCATTTGTCAGAAATGTGATGGAAGTTAAGCAGGAAGCTTCTTCTAGAGAAGGCACGCTTAAAGAGTGTTATGTTCCCACCTTTGACCGGCCGGACACCTTGCACAGAGTATTAATATCCTTGAAGACACACAATAAGCTTTATGGCCATAATGTCGCTGCTGTTATTCATGATGACTCTCGGGATAAGTCCAATGCCGAGGGCCGCAATTTTTATCAGGAGAACCAGGCCATCATCCGTGAAATGCGTACCGCCGGGTTAGATATTATCTACATCGGCGTTGAGGATAAAACGACTAAAATAAAGAACATGGTAGACTATCTCTTCGATAAATTTAATCTGTTATTGACCCAAGGACAATTAGATTCCTGTATCCAAGCCCAAGTCATCCGAGATGGCTCGATCGACCGGGCCCTGATAGAAAACGCAGTTGCGGCTGCCTTTGCCACCAATATCGCGGGGGTGCGCACATTCAATAATGCCCGAAGCCAGGGCGATACATTCGCCTCGATAGACGATGACGCCTTATTCCAGATCAGAGCCCATACAAGAGCAACCTGGGAGAGAATCACAGCCGGACGGGAAGAAAAAGTTTACGCGCTCGAAATATTACTTTATGGTGAATTGGCTGACCTTTGTGAAATAACCATAGAAAATCAAGAAGATTTTCTTGGAGCATTACGTTTAATTCCCGGCCTTCCTTCGGAGAAACAGCTTGCGGCCAACGAAATCTTTGAGCGTTATTATGCCTATCCTGACGGCCTTATTCTTGCTGCCGCCGGCCAGATTGCCGATAATCAAGATGGTAAATATGAAAACCGCCTCAGGTTTAATGATGAACTTCAGCAGGGTTTAGATCAAAAGTTAGTCGTAGTCGAAGATACCGGGGACACGTTACCGGACATTGAAGATACGGACTTTATCCTTGTGCCGGTCGACTTCTTCGGTGTTGCCAACCATCTTATGGAAACAGGCGTAACGGCTGAATCAGGCTCGCTGATGTCCAGGGATCTGCGCGGCATTGCCGGGATCCCGGCTGATCCGGCTAACATTCCTTATGGTAAACCTATACGCGGTGTCTCGGGCCACTTTATCGGAGCTCGTGACGGCAGCGGCAGGACACACTTTATCGAAGCCATCCAGCGCTGGAAGAGAGTCAGCAGAGTCGATTCTCATGACTTTAGGAGAATGGTGCGTTTAGCCTATGCTGGGAAGATAGGGTTATTAACCAGATTCTCTATGGACCTAGGCAATGAATTCTGCTGCAATGTTCACGCCATAGACCAGCGTGGCATGGATGAAAACGGTATGTCTTTCGCTATTCCCACCGCTTCAGGCTGGCAGAGAAGAGAAGAGCCATACCTGGTACAGTTGATGAGATTCTTATTTGACGCCTGTAGCGTCTGGGCCACAGGCGGAGCCCATGAACGCGTTCCCGGCTTGCGCCGTCCAGCCATTGGTAAGCAGGCTCTCTGGGAATTTGTTACGTTAATCTCCTATGTAGACCTGCATCCGATCCTAGAAGCATTACATGAAAGTATTCCTCAGGGCAACTCAGCTGAAAGAATCCAGGCCTTAGGCCAGGCCTATCTTGAACTGGCAAGAACCTATCAGATCCCCGCTGATCAGATTGACCGCTTAAGAAAAGAGCAGAGACTGATCTTAAAATGGGCCAATGAACTCTTTGCGCTTCTTCAGAACCCGAATATTAATATGACCGGCGATAACGAGAGAGAACTTCTTGAAATGGCTCAGGAGTTCTGTGAACAATTTGGGCTGTCTCGCTATCGCATGACTGATGAAGGTGTCATTGTCAAAGAAATTCCTGTTTTAGAATCCGACCCTGTCTGGCAGAACGGCCGCTATAAAGAAAAGATTACATGGAATGCCTCTGAAGAATTAGATCCTTCTATCGTGACAATGATGACGAATGATCACATAGAATATTATGCCGCTATGGAAGACGGAATAGTATTTGAAGGCTTGTTGAAGCGTACCCGCAGCATCATTATCGAGCAGATGATCTACGACGGCCTGCAGTACCTCTTATGGCCGGATATCTTAGAGGCCATGAAGAATACCGAAGGCATTGCGATGCCGGGAGAGGTGGTTGCTTCTTTAGATAACAGACTTTCGATGGAAAGACAAGAGACGTTAGAGTATTTAAGAGATTTTATGAATAATTGCGAGGTGGCAAGAAGCGCATCAGATTGGCATGATCATCATTTGCACGGCACATGGGATAAGATGATACGCGAAGATGATTATCAAGCGATATGTGCTTCTTTTGAAGGAATAGAGAAAGGCAAAGATGTTTTAGTTGTTTTACTTAGCGAGCTCGTGGTCACAAATGTTATTTCTCCTATTCGCATTCTTACTGATGAGCACGAAATATTTGCGGTGTTAAGAAAGATCGTTACAGGTTCTCAGCTAAGTGATTCAGAAAGATTAATTAAAGAAGAATTTCTTAGAATCCTTCTTTTGGAAATCAGGAATCTGCTTGGAATATTATCCCCGCCTCGTGCGGCTGAAGATGGTGAAAACAAGAAACTGATAGAGAAACTAAACGCAATAATTAATCAAAAAGGTTCTGAAGGCAACTCTCCTTCAAAATCTCTCGACAAAATCGAACTTGTTAAGCGCAACATTGACTTCACGACTCGGCTTATTGAAGACGGACAGGTTCCGGATGTGATCGGCACGGTCGGCAACGCGGCCTCTCAAGGATTCTGGCAGACGATTATGGATATATTTGCAAGAACCATCGGAGCCAAGCGCGGCATCGCCTTAAAAGAAGATCTTCCGACCAATCAAGCATTCGGTATTTTGTACATGTGGCATAATTTGCGGGATATCATTAAGAAGGAAGGCAATCCCTTAAGCGCGTTGTTTGCTTTTGTGTTTGGCTCAGGTTCACGCTCCACGCCTTTTACCGAAACCGACTGCGCCCAAAAACCGGCCATTCAAGGTCCCGTTAAATTAGGAGAGCGCCATGTCTCAGCCGTCGAGCTTGCCATGATGTATTTCATCGGTGTGCAGAAGCATCTTTGGCGCTCCGGATTCAGAGGAATCGTTATCAAATGGGGTGATGAGATCCAAATACCCACCCTGGATTTATCTCAGGATAATCCGTTATTCCAAAATGCTGATATCGTGCGTTTTGTTTCTTTGCGAAAAATGAATGATGATGAATCCAAGAATAAAGATTGGGTCGGAGTCGACAGCGAAGGCAAAGTGACGGCCTTTATCCCCAGAAGGTCATTAAAAGAGATGGAGCTTTTAGCGGATCAAGGTTTATTGCAGCGCCGTGAAGACGGCCTCTACGGCGGCATCAACTTGGGAAGCGTCGCCATATCTTATGATTTATTAGAAGTCTTATTAGATGAATTCAAGAATGATGTTTTAGACCCCAATGTAAAAAGAGGCGACCGCCCTGATTTAGATCCGCAGTTCTTTACAGCCGTCTGTATTGCAGCCATCGCTGATGCCGAAGCCCGGGAAACAGCATGGCAGGAAGCCATCACGACTGTCAAGGCCATGAAAGAATTCAATGACAAGATGCCGGGGGTCTTAGCCAGAATCCGCCATGCCTTAGATAACCTTGAGCAAGCCCATAGCCGTCCGATTAAGATGGTGGCCATGGATTTCTTGGATCAATACTGGGCGGATATCGGTCAGCACGCGAAGATGTTTGACTTCTTTACCTTAATTAATCAAGACGGCGCTGAAGCTGAAATCAGCCGCTCGCTGGCCGGCATCGAGGCACAACGCGATGATAGCGGCAATATCCTCATCGGCAACTGCCAGATCAGCCCTGATGTGCAAGTGACCAATTCCATTCTCATTGACGTCCGATTGACCGGTCAAGGGCATGTCAAAAATAGCGTGTTGATCGGCACCGAAACCATGAATATAGAAGCTGTTAATGCCTTTGATTTCCAGAGCATAGTTCCGGCGATAACATTAGAAAGCAGAGCCGGCACATATAAAGTTGTTTCGGATGAGCCTGTTTATGCCCGCGAAAAAATGCGTCTCACCACTTTGTTTATGCCCTCCTATGGCATCAAGCTTATGCAGGTGCACGAAGACGATGACTTGCGCAAAGATGAGATTTACGGCAAAACGAAAGAAGGCACAGATCTAGAGCCCATTCATGGTAATGCCGTTACCTTTGTTCAAGCCCATGAGGATATGGGGCAATTAAGTTATGAAGAATTGCAGGAACGCAGAGCAAGAAGAATAGAAGAGGTGAAGGCTGTTATAACGAGTTCGAGCCGTTCTTCAGGCTCCTTTGTTGGGTCCTCTGCGTCGGAGGGTGTTGCGATAGATATCATTTCAGACCATGGCGAAATTGTCAGGATTTTAACGGAGGCAAGTCAAGAAAGCGGATTCCCACTGGAAGGCGTCACGATTTTCAATTTTGATGAACATGATGACCGCGGCGTTGTCCCCGAAGTATTTGATCACTGGACGAGATTTGATGGATGCTGGGCTAGCGTCGCCGAAGCAAGAAAGCTGGCTAAAGTTGTTGTGCATTGTTCTCCCAGAGTTGTTTTTAATCCAGATTTATTCAAACAAATATTAGGACAAAAAATTCAAACACCCGTTTGGATAACCGTATGCTACGACTTCTTCTCTTATCAAATGCATGATGAACACGGCTTCCCAATGGGACAGGTCTTACGACATTTAGAAAAGAAAAGTATTAAGGCTGAAATTGAGAAGATAATTAAACTCTGCGAACATCTCAATGTCACCAGAGTTGTACTTGCCTATTCCCCCGGTTATTTGTCAGAACGGGCAGACGCCGATTATATTAAATTCATTGATGAACAGTTTAAATTAGCCTTTGGTAAATTCGATAGTCATGCAAGAAGCGCCCTTTCTAAAAAAGACAACCCGACGGCTCTTCCTTGCAATATCCCGCTGATTGTGAGCGCCAACATCCGCACCGGCCAAGACGGTTACACATGGGGAAGATTGGCCAAGGAATCCGAAATTCTTCGGATGTTAGGTATTACGCCTCAAGACATCGGTATATCCGATGATGAACCGGTCGGTGAGCTTTGGCTGGCTTCTGATGACCGGACATATCCTTCCCAGGTGCAATTACCCGATGGTACGACTACAACACTTCCCGAGCTCCTTGAAAAAGAAGGGAAGCGTATCTTAGGAGACAAGCACTACGCCATCCATGGTCCCTACATGGCCACCATCATGAAGCTCATCGACGCCGGTCAATCCTTATCCGTTCAGGTTCACCCGGCCATGGGGCATCCCACGCGTCCGGCCAAGCCGGAGATGTGGATGGTCGGTCCGGCCGGCGCAAAATTATTCCTTGGATTTAACCAAGATGTCTCTTCCGAAATCTTAAGGGAGGCTTATGAAAACGGTACTCTCGAAGATTTGCTTTATCAAATGAGCCCGAACCCGGGAGACCTTGTTGTGGTCAGCGGCGCCTTAACCCATGCCATAAGAGCCGGCACAACCATCTGGGAATGGTCACATGCGCCAACCGGAGAAGAAATCGCCAAAGGCGATATCAAGAAAGCCACCGTGGCGCCTTGGGACCGAACAGACGGCAAAAAGCCGCGACAGGGCAAGGAAGATTTAGAAGGCACCATCGAAGTCCTGGATGACGCGACCGACAGAGCGGGTATTCCGGCCTATCAGAAGATAGATTTGAGCAAGGTCTACAGCCAAAGAAAAACAAAATATTCCGACAATAGCGGTAACAAAATTGACAGGCTCTTCACGACGACAGAGGTTGTTGTGGATGAGATAACCGTCACTGCTGCTTTGGATCAAGACACCAACGGCAACGGCTATCCGATCTTTATTCTCGAAGGTTCCCTTGAAATCCGCGCTCCGGACAATACATTAGTTGCGACGTTAAAGAAAAATGACTGCGTTCTTATCCCCGCCTATTTAGAAAAACATATCTTCATCAATAAATCCTCTAAGCCTTCCAAGATTGTCAAGTGGTATGCGCCCATAGGTCCTTCAGCTGTCTTTTCTCCTGCGATTAATGAATGTCTTGATATGAGTTCATCTGATTTCAAAAATGAATTATTGAAGAAACAAATGATAGGTTGGGGAGAGTTATTTCTTGGAATTGCTTTCATTGCCTGCTTGATATGGGCACCTTCTTTTGAAAATGGAACTAAGTGGATGATGTGGGTGTTCGTCCCAGTTGCTGTAATACTTATCATCATGGGGCTTATGACGATATTTAAGCCATTTAAGAAAAGAGTGAAAGCCTTCGCAACAGCCTTATTACATGAAGAGATTTACTCTATTCCTGGCGAAGATTGGTATATCGGTCCTGAGGAATCATTAGCATATCTGGATGCGAAACTCAAAGCCATATGCATAGTATTAGATTCTAAAAATAATTATTCCTCCCGGGCTAAGGAAGCAGCATTAGGATCATTGAGTCATTTATTAGACAGGACTTCCATCCATAATAGGGGGCATGAAAATATCCCTATGGCCAAGGCTGCTATTATTGTTTTAGGCAGGTTATCAGCTGAGGATGGGAAATTGGCATTTGATTGCGGAGAAGGCAAGGAATCTATTTATAAATCTGCAGTCGCTTCTGTTAATGACTTGATGAATCAAAAAGAAAATAATTATGCCAAATTAATAGCTCTTGGAATTGTGTTAACTCATCCGACATGGGAAGAAGATAATGTCATCAAGCAAAAGGCATCGGAGGCATTAGAGCTTTATCTTGGCAAAGAAGGAAAAGAGGGTGAGCTTGCAGGAAAGATTAAGCAAGAGGTAGCTAAACCTTCAGACAATTTCTCTCTGCCACAGGAAATCAGCGCTAGAGGTTCATTGATTGCCGGGTTGATTTCATTAGCCATAGGAATAGCGCTATACCTTTTTACGCTGGAGCCCGTCCTTTTAATGGATTCATTGGCAATGTGGATCTCTTTAATAGCAGCAGGAATATATTTTCTTCAGGCTTTGGATTTGTCTGGCCTGTCCTATAAAATAAAAGCTTTAAAAATTAACCACAAATTAATCGCTCCTTTCAAAGACGCCTTGCATTCAGAGGCCCATGAGAAGGCCATAACCTATGTCAAAGGTCAAAAATTATATGTCAACAAAACCAAAATGGCTCAAAGGCCACAGGCCTTACAGTATTTTTATTATGCACATGAGTTGATTCATATTGAACTTTCAGATGACGGAAAGCCCATAACCAGCCTTGCAAGGATAATGCAAGAATTTGTTGGCTATCTGGCACAGCCCTTCGCTGGTTTATTCGTTATCCTTTATGCTGTAATCCAAGGACTTGTAAGACTTGTTATAAGGCCGGAATATTCTTTCTGGCACAAGATCGAGAATTGGCTTGAAGCAATTTCCATGGGGGGTTTGGCTTTGGCCCTCTTGTGCTGGGTGATGATTGCCTTTGGACTTCTGCTTGGAGTGCCCGCATATCTTAATACTAATATCAATGCTTTAGAAGCCAGATATCGTACAGCTTCAGAAAATAAATATTTCAATATTCCAAGTGAGTTAAAGGCGTTTCTCGTAAGAAAGGTATTGCTTTCAGATTTGAAAGGTTTAAGCAAAGACGAAATAGAGGAACTAGCCATCGAATCTTTAAGAGAACAAGATAGAGAATCTTTCGACGATATGTGGGTATTTCCCGCATATAAATCGTTGGAATATTTAGAAAAGAAAATCGCTGCTATATATACAGTTCTCGATTCGCCTGAAAAGTATAACGTTAGATCGAGAATCTTAGCCGTCGAAAAGCTTGCACACCTGTTGGATCCAAATTCTCGACACAACAAGGAGCATGACAATGTTCCCATGGCCAAAGCAGCCATCGTTGTCTTAGGCAAATTACCGGTCGATGACAGAAAACTTGCCTTTGAATACGGCGACAAAAAAGGATCCATTTATAGTTATGCTATTTCTGCCGTAAACTTTTTACTTTCGCAAGAGGAGAATAATTATTCTAAACTTTTAGCTATCGGGATCATATTAACGCACCCCTGCTGGGAAGATAACCAAGACGCAAGAAGCAACGCCCTGAATGCCTTAGGCCATTACCTGAAACTCGAAGGTGGGGAAGGCGTATTGGCAAGACAAATTGAAGAACAAAAGAATGTTCCATTTTCCCGGCCTTCCCCAATGATCAAGTGGCATGATCCCCTGGAAGATGCTGATTCCATCAAAGACGTTGAGCGGGACCTCAAGGGTGAGTACGCCTTGGATAGCGATGGCGTGATCCGAAGCCTTATCCGCGATGGAAGAATCATTGAAATTGCTTATAACGACAGAGAAGGAAAGCTTTTTGCCTACCAGGTGCGTTATGTGAAAGGTTATAAGCCCGGCATGACTCCGGTCTCAGCCTATAGAGGTCAAGATGAAAACATCAATGATCTTTTGAACCATGAGCAGCAAAAGGCGCTTATCGATTGGTTAAAAGAAAATAAGATTAGAGGTTCTTTCATCCGATTGAGGGTTGTGCAAAATAGTCTTTTCTTGAACTGGCAAAAAGATATCAACCATTCCAATATTGCCCATGCGAGCTATAGCGATGTTGCCATTTATATCGGGGAACATCTCTTAAGCACGATCCTAGCCAATGAGTCCTTGCGCACCAAGATCCTTGACCAAGACGAAGTGTTGCACTTGAAAGATAGAGACTTTAGACATTCGATTGATGCTCAATTGCTCAGCGAGCTTGCGTCTATTCCAAGAGGAGGGGCTAGATCCGTATTCCTTCATTCTCTCACCGAGCGATTACAGGCCAACGGAGATATCAATTATTGGGACAATGAAATAAGCAAGGCGGCAGAAAAAGACCCTCAACAAAGCTTCTCCGTTAACATACTATTTCACCGCGGGCAAAACGAACTTAAGTTCTTGCCGCTTGCTATTCCACGCTTATTGGCCAACAAAAATAATTGGCCACTTCTCATCAGATATGTTACAGCCACCATTTATAATTTTGCCGTATGCGAAGGCGCAGAGAATATCATTATCTCTACAGAAGAAAATGGTTTAGAAGAAAAACTTATTGCGGATATTCAAGGAGAGATAAAACACAGCTATAAGCGATTTTCCGTCTACGCAAACTTCGGACGCCCTGTCACGGTGTCCGGCAATACGGATTTTGAATTTCCGCTTGAGAAAAAACTAACACCCAAGCCTGCATTGTCTGACATGACCGGCTGGAGCATCGGCATAGATATCGGAGGCAGCAATATAAAAACAGTTCTTCTGAAGGGACGCGCAGTCATGGCGTCATTCTCTGAGCCTATCCAAAGAGGCGAAGGAGGAAAGTGGCTCAAGGAAAAAGTGCTGGAATTGATCGCAACAAAGATTGATGAAAAACGAATGATAGAAAGCAATGGGCCGATCACGGCCGTAGGAATCACTTTCCCGTCGCCGATAGAAAAAAGAGCGGATGGAACGGCAAGGGTCGTCAGGCTGACTAATTTTGAACGCTATTGGGCCGAGGCGCGCTCAGGAAATACTGATTTTAGCCAGGATTATGAACACATCAACGGCATTGCGCAGGCCGTTAAAGATCGCTTTGGAATTGAGACGGTCGCTGTTATGAATGATGCGAACGCGTTTGGGTTTGCTCAAGCCCTTGAGGACTATTATGCCAACGGACAAGCCTATGGCGAAGGAGTCAAAGTCATCTTGCCTATCGGAACGGGCCCGGGTTATGTCAAAATTAAAGACGGCATCGTTGAGGAAATTTCTCAACAAGGCGGACACATGGTGATTGATATGGCTTCTGATGCAGAGATAGACCCGGGTTGCGGCACAGCAGGATGTTATGGTGGCTATGTACCTGCGAGCGTAGCTGATTTGCGGGCAAAGAAAGTCGGAATAGACATTTCGGGAAGAGACAATCTTATCCCCACCGATCTTAATCATATGCTTCTGCTACTGGAAGATATCGCCAATCACATTGCTATTGAGGCGGCGAAATTGCATATAATAACCGGGGCGACAGAAATTATCTTGGCAGGCGGAGTGACGCAGGATAAAACAGGAGCCGTGCTTATTGATGAGGCGAATCAAGCCCTAAGAACAAGGTACCCTTGGCTAGAGCATAAAGTAGCCATAAACTTAAGCGCCTTAGACTTAAACTGGTCAGGCGCCAAGGGAGCCGCGCAGTACGCCCAAGCATTTTTGCAAACACAAGAAATCTCAAATCGACCAAAGTGGAATGAAGAATACGACCTGCCCGCAACAATAATCGGCACCGATCTTATTGCGTCAACACTCGGCGAGCTTAAAGACAACCGGTACTGTTTTATACTGACCAATGAAGTGCGCGCATATTTAGAGCGTATGGGGTATATCTGGCTTGACGAGGAAAAGGTCGTGACGATTGATAATGCCGAAATCGAGCCGTTGCAGCAACACATACAAGACGCTGGCTATTCCACTCTGGTTGTCATCGGGGCGGGCACAGTGATTGACTGGGCCAAATACATTGCTCAGCAACTTGATTTAAGAATGATATGCATCCCCAGCACGTTATCGGCTAATGGTATGTTTACCGAAAAGGCCATCTTTTATTCAGGGAAAGGGAAGGTGAGACGGAGAGTATCAGAATATGCAAGGCCGCCTTCTAAGGTGCTCATGGATATTGGTCTGTTAAGGGATTTCCTCGGATTCACCTCAAGCACCGGAATCGGAGGCAAACGCGCCAACCGTGCGGGCGCGGGAGATATTGTGAGCATATTCCCCGCACTCCTCGATTGGCAGCTGGCCAAAACCCAAGGAAAAGAGGAAATCGATGAGGTGATATTCGAAAGGGCACAGAGCATTTTAGAAATCTTAAGACAAACCGCGAGGCAAGTTCGCGACAATACGACATTGGGTATGATTATTCTCACCGAGCTGATGCTCGAAGCCTCATTGCTGAATATGCGCTATGGCACCTCAAGACCCAAAGACGGAAGTGAGCATCTTGTGGGCGATGAAATGGAAAGACGACTCCCCGTCGGCACGCCGAGACTGCATGGTGAGATTGTTTCGGTCGCTACTATTATTATGTGTTATCTCTATAGAAATGAATATGAACCGGAAGTCTACGATAATACTAGAAAATTAATCAAGGACTTAGGTTTACCGGTTAGCCCGCATGCCATCAATGTGAGCAGAGACATCTTGGTGGACGCTTTAACGCATGTCCATATCAGAGCTGATAAGTATACTTATTTTGACAAATATCCGCCCGCAAGAGAAAAAGCAGAAATTTTATATGATGAGCTCTTTGGAGACAGGACAGATAGCCTTGTCGAATATGATTATCCGACGTCTCAATATGTGAGTAATTCAGCGCGACTGCTTGATGAGCATATTACAAGTGAAGTGATTCCAAGCTTAGAAAGCGCACAGCTTTCGCAACTCGTCGATGCGTTAATCGAAACAAAAGAAAAAAGAGGACGAATTATCCTGAATGCCGCCGGACGGGTTGGCGAGGTGGCGGTATTCTTCGTTCAGAAACTAAGGGCCTTGGGTTATAACGTTGATGATTTGAAGGAAATCACTCCGGAGTTTTTAATCGATCCAAATGATTTGATTATTACCTTGTCCGGCTCAGGGAAAACAGGTTCGGTCGTTGACAACATTAACAATATTGTGCATATGCATAAGACAGGTAAGTTGCATAGGCCTATCTTTTCCATTACAGCACGTCGAGGAGTCGATACATGGGCCAAGGGTGATCCTTATCATATGGTGATCAAGATCCCTGGCCGCTCCAAAGATGATTTTGCGCACAAAGAAGAAGAAGGCAATTCGGGCTGGCTGCCTCTATCTTCGACATTTGAATACAGCGTGGCCCTCTACTTAGAAGGCGTCATCGAGATCCTGTCACGCGGCTCTACCTTAAAAGATGAGCGATTTGAAATACTGAAAGATGTCTTAAAACTCTCCCAACGAATAAAAATGAATCTCATTCATAAGTTAAAAGACATAGAATTTCAGACAGAGGAATTTCTGCAAATATTATTAGAGGCGTATCGACATCAAGACAAAAGAATTTATTTGTTTGGTTTAGGCCAGAATAACTATGTAGCAAGATTATTCGCCAGAAGACTTCAAAATATTGGTCTTGATGTATTTGTGCCGGGTCCAAGAGACATCGTCTCAAGATCAAGGGTTGGTGATGTGGCTATATTCTTATCCAACTCAGGCAGCCGAGGACAAACATTCCAGAAGATTGAAACGGCCATAGAAGAGGGATGTTTTACCATCGTTGTTACGGCAGATCAAAATTCACAATTGGCTCAGAAAGCCGATTTGGTTCTCCATATTTCCGAAGAGACCACATCCTCTCATACAGCGGATATTATGGGAAATAATGATTATAGCATTTACCAGAGATTGCTGAAAAGATCCTTTGAGCTTATGAGCATGTTTTATCTTGAAGGGATCAGTGTTGCCTTAATGAAAAAATTAGGCCTTAAGGACAAAGACCTACAGCATGTCGCAAAGTCTTGGGAAATTAGCGCCAAAGGCTCCATGGCGCTTATGTTTGTCGCGCTAGCTATCGGTCTTGTCGCAAGCGGCTTGCTGTCTTTGGTCTTTTACTTTGTGGCCGCTATATTTTTCTTACAGTCCATCGATTTATTCATAACGAGAGAAGCTCGCGCCGGGCCGTCGCACAATCTCATTGCTCCCTTCCGAAGAGCCCTTGATGCGAATCCCGCCAGCAATCAACTCGCCTATGTTCAAGATCAAACATTATACGTCCATAAAGCGTCCATGGCCCGAAGACCGAAAGCGGTGCAGGTTTTCTATTATATGCATGAGCTTACCCACTTGTTCCTCGAAAAGATGAATATAAAAACAAAATTCCTGCAGGAGCCGCTGGCGTACTTGGCTCAAATTCCGCTATTGATCGTTTGGATATTCATTGTTATGGCAAAAATAATTTTGTGTGGCTTGCCGAAATTTACAGACGGTGAAAAGATCCTTTGGTCAACACCTGTGATTGCGGCACACGGGATGGAAAGTATTGAACAAGCCAGGGAAGCGATCGCCAGAGGAGCCAAAATGCTTGAAGTTGATGTTCAATTGACCAAAGATGGCCGGTTTGTCGCCATCTGGGGTAAGGTCAAAACAACTTCCGGCGAGAAATTAGTCTACGAACTTACAAAAGAAGAAATCAACACGGCCTTAGAACGGGAAGTTCTTGATCTGAAAGATTTATTCAAATTAGTTTCCGAAAAGGGTGCGGCGCTCATGCTGGATACAAAAGACTGGGCCCGCGATGTTCCCGGATATACAGATGAATATATTAAGAAACTTGCCGGCATGATCAGAGCGCATAATTTGCAAGGATTTATTCTTGCTTCGGCCTTTAACGATTATCCGGTTTTACTGAAGAAAAAGGTTCCCGAGGTCTTGGCGGGTCAATGCATGCACGTATCGGAAAATCCGTCAGAAGTCTTAGGCAGCTATATCGAACAGGCAGAAAAGTCTAATGCCGCGGTAATCGCTTTTCAGCCGCAAAAGTTGACAAGAAGCCTAATCGATAGAATGCATCAAGCGGGCTTATTCGTTCAAACAGGTTGGGATGAATTGGACAGGAAATTAGCCGGTGATATCGAAATTATATGGGCGGATGATTATCAGGACGCATTGGCTGAGACAGAAAAAACAGAAAATCAAAACCTTGAGACAGGCTATAAAAAATCAATGGTCGCAACAAAGGCTTTCATCGCTGACTTTAGCATGACCGTAGCCTTACCAGCTGAGGAAGGGGAGCAGTTCCCGCCATTCGAAATAGAATTAGGCCGGTTAGTGGCTGAAGAAATCATAGATGAACAGCAAAGAACGGAATTCCTTCAATCAGTTGATCGAGCTTATGCCGAATTTATGAAAATTCGTCGTGATTTGGCTATTCCGTACCATGAACGAATGGAAACTTGGCTCAAACCTTTTGTAGGCAAATTGCATCGAAGACATTTTGAGGCACTGGTGAAAGACTTTCGACTGAATCCCAACTTTATCAAGACAGTTGGCATCATGAAAGAAGTCATGGCCCTTGACGGTATTAACATCAAAATAGCTACGGGCACTTTGACTCAGGTTATTGAAGCCTTTTTCGACAGAAAAGATGTTGCCCAACAGTTCAAAGAACACAATATTAATGTGCACACAATCATTGCGGCGGAACTAATTATGAATCAAGGCGGTTATTATACAGGAAGGATTAAAGAAGTAAACAATCCCCTTATTACGGTTGGTTCAGAAGCTTATTCTGAAGGAGAAATTGTTATCGGGGATGATGCGATGGAGCCATGGTTTACGCAGCAAGTTTTAATCAATGCTCAAAGTTTTGATGAAAAGAAGATTCGGCAACAACTTCGAGGATATGATATTCGGTTAAGCAAATGCGAGCGCGGGGGTATATTCATTCAATTTGAATCTGCTGAAAGAACTCTTATCAGCGTTTCACCCAAATGGTCTATGGCCGGTTTTACCATGCAATTTGCCCAGCTTGCGCCAAACGCAAAATTAGCCTTAGATCAATCTCAAGGAACAATCTACGTCAAGGTGATCACTGGAAGACTTTCCAATATTAACCGTGGTGCCTTTGCAGAGCTGAAAGCCCTAAGAACAACATTGGTCAAAGAAGAATATATTCAAGCCGGAATAGGGGGCGCTGTGGTTGCGATAGTTACCAAAACAAGAAATGCGCCCGCGTCCATAACCGATATGAGTCAAGCCAAAGTGACCGGTCCCATGCAAGAGTTTCTGACTTGGCATAGAGTTGACGAATACGCTTGGGGCAAGGAAGCCTTTAAAGATGAAGCCTTCTATAATGTGCCGGCTTTTGAGCTTAATAACAGCCGAGGCGAACGCATTGCCTTTATTCAGCTCTGGAGCGCCGGTCTAGGCGTCAACTGCGGCATGCATAATCACAAAGAAACCAATGCGGATAACACATTCTGCGAGATTCATCTCGGATTATTCAACGGCACAGGTCAGGGCGGCATGGTGGATGAACACGAAACACGGCTTCCCGTCAACGAAGGCGAAGAACACGGGCCGTTCTGGAAGGTCGATCCCAAAACAGGCAAGCCTGTCTTAAGAGAAAACGGCGCTG
>JBDRMG010000066.1:0-53986 GCA_043812495.1 Candidatus Omnitrophota bacterium
TTGCGCCTGCCCCTCGGCTCAGCGTTCCAAAAGAGAGAGCCTCGGGACAAGGCGCAAACTAATCTCATAAAGAAATAAAGGAAGTTTGCGCCTGCCCCTCGGCTCAGCGTTCCAAAAGAGAGAGCCTCGGGACAAGGCGCAAACTAATCTCATAAAGAAATAAAGGAAGTTTGCGCCTGTAGTCTAATGGATAGGGCAGTAGCCTCCGGCGCTACTTGTGTGGGTTCGATTCCCGCCAGGCGCGTTCTCCTTCGCGCCAATGCTTTCGCGTTGGCGCTATGGAGGAACTGGCGAATAAAATGTTCAGGATGGTTCTTCGAAACTTAAATGCCTAGGCTCGTTTTAGAAATATACAAAAATTAACAGTTTTTCAACAAATATGAATATATTCTGATATGGCCTTGAAACCCATATTATTGTTAATAATAGAGCTTAAGTGGAGAGGCAAGATACAAATATTGCTAAAATGATTGCCATAGTGGCATATAATATCATCTCCTCATGAGATATATAAAGAATACATATTAACACGGCAGGGGGAAATAATGAAGGGTCGGAAAATATTAATTTCTGTTATTGGAGGTCACGATGTTGATAAGGAAGTGGAGAGATTTGCCATAGAAGTAGGAGAGATAGTATCAGAAGTGGGTGCAATACTTGTATGTGGTGGTCTTGGTGGAGTGATGGAGGCTGTTTCTAAAGGATCTAAGAAGGCAGGCGGAATGACCATAGGCATCCTTCCAGGGAAGGATAAAAATGATGCTAACCCATTTATTGATATAGCCTTACCAACATCTATAGGATATGCAAGAAATACTATTGTAGCATGCTGCGCTGACATAATCATTGCCTTACCCGGTAGTCACGGAACAAGGTCGGAAATATCTTATGGCTTTGTTTATGAGAAGCCTATCATAGATCTTGGAGAATGGGGCATTGATGGAATGATTAAAATAAAAAATATAAAGGAGTTAAAGAGTGTTCTCCTTGGTTTAATTAAGGAAATACAAGAGGAAAGTTAATTGAAGAAATTCTTCAAAGGCATAAATATTCCATTATCCCTCTTGGCCGTTATTACCGTCATCGGTTGTTTACTTAGGATTTTTCTGGGTTATAATCTCACGCTTAATGCAGATGAAGCTGGCGTGACGCTTCTTCAAGCCAGCGGTCAGGCTGTTCAATACGAGAAAAACCCTATTCGACTCATTGCTCCCCTTGAAAAGTTTAAGGCGTATATTAATTATTCAGACCGATTTGGCCTTCAAGACGTCATTGATTCGCTTCAACAAACCGGACTCCATCCTCCTTTTTATTACCTTTTCCTGCATCTTATCCTCAAATTATTCGGCTCTCATATTCTTATCTTAAGGGGGGTGTCCATTGGATTTTCTATATTGTCCATAGCGCTGATCTATCGCGTAGGCTCTCTTTTGGTTAACCGGGAGGTAGGTCTTCTGAGCGCCCTGTTTCTTTCGGTATCAACCTTTGGGGTTCACCTTGGCGTCATGGTCCGACCTTATCCGCTTGCCATGCTCCTTTCGCTGGTTTCTACGGCTCTTGTTTTGGAAATCATTTTGAGAAAACAGACTATCAAAGAAGGACAGATTTTCTTTGGTTATGGAGTTGTGGCCCTCATTGGCCTTTATACCGTTTATCATTTTGTTTTTGTCATTATCTTTCAAGTCTTGTTGCTTTGTCTGTTCTTCTGGGGCCAAAAAGAGGTCTTTAAAAAAATACTGATTACTCTCTCTTTGGTCATGCTGGGGTACTTTCTTTGGGTGCCTTCCGTTTTTCGTCAGCTGAATTTTCTGGATCATGTTTCCTATTTCCAAGGATCCTGTCACAACTTGGCTATTGTACAGTATCCTTTTGATGTTAGCTTTTTTGCATTAAGAAAATTATTGATGTTGCCCTTGGCGAGCTTTTTTGTCCTCAAGGCGCTCTGGTGGGGTACCTTGCTTGCGGGGATTTCATTTTTTCTTAAGAAAAGAACACATCAATTATTTCTTCTTTCGATCGGAATCTACTTTTGTTCTCTTGTTTTGGCTGATCGGTGCTTAGGGACATGCACATTGGCGATTCCCAAACTATTCTTTTTCATCATGCCGCTTGTCTATATTATTTTTGCGATCGGAATATCCAGAATTTCAAATAAAATCTACCTGAAAACAATAGCCGTAACGTTTTTCACGACCTCGCTCCTTCTTAATACAGTCTATTCCTATCACATTAATCCTGGGATTTATACCAAGGAAAGATATGTGCCGCTATTTCAAAGCCACATTGAATATAAACTTGAGGATAGGAAAAAAGGACTTCTGATTCTTTGTGATTCCCAGCGGCGGTATGTTTTTCCTCTCATCTATGCGCTCAAAGCACCCTTGGATGTTTTGATTATTCCCAACGAAACATTGAAATCCACAGTATTTGATATAAAATCATGGAAGGAGTATCGCCATATTTTTGTCGTTAATTTTTTGGGTGACGAAAATAAGAATCTTCCCGTGATCAGCTTGTTGGGAGAAAATTTAGAAAGAAATAATTTTTCTAAAGAAGGAGTAATCAAAGTCGATCAACAGTCGCTACAGATTTACCGAAAAACAGATGCCGCCTTATGAAAAAACGTATTAAAATTGATAGCTCCATCTTGTCCTTTATCATCATTTTGACAGGGCTCTTGTATCAATTTCCCCACTTGTACACCTATAGCCTGAGGACAGATGATGCCTTTGATTTGCTTGGGCTTATCATCGTTTTTTGGGGAACGTTTCTGCGCATGGCTGCGCGAGGCTATAAGAAAGTTTACTCCCAAAAAGGACATGGTCTGGTGATTTCAGGACCCTATGCGCTGACGAGAAATCCTATGTATCTCGGGAGCTTTCTCATGGGAGCGGGTTTTATTCTCATTGTCTGGCCGTGGTGGACGTTAATTTTGTTTGCCGTCCTTTTTTACATTCGATTTAATAAACAAATTAAGAAAGAAGAGAAGCATCTGGAGGCGCTATTCGGGCCGGATTATCACAGGTATGCCCAAAAGGTTCCCAGAGTATTTCCTTCATGGCGTCATGTGCGCAAAATACATTTTCAAAAGACCTTTCCTTTTGAATCAAGCTGGAATACAAAGGAAAAATGGGGTTTAGCCGGATGGTTTGCTCTGGCCGTTATCCTTGAGGTTCTGCAAGAGAAAATTATTTATGGATTGCTGGATATAAGTCATGCCCTTATTATTTTTCTTTTCAGCGCCTTGATATTCGCCGCGAGCCTCTGGGTACTTTATAAACATGAATAAAATTCAAAATACGGCAAGAATAATTTCCAATGAAAAGGTCTGTCCGAAATTCTATCATCTTTGCCTTGAGGCACGTCCCCTGGCGAAAGCCGTACGGCCGGGACAATTTTTTCATATCCGCACATCCGATGCGCTTGTGCCTTTTTTCCGTCGGCCTTTTAGCGTATTTCGCGCAAAGACAACCATTGAAATCCTTTACGAAGTCGTTGGGAAAGGAACGAAAAACATTTCTCTTAAGAAGAAAGGCGATCTTTTAGATGTTATGGGTCCGCTGGGTAATTCATTCTCTCTGCCGCCTCAAGGCACGAAGCAGGTTGTGATGATCGCCGGCGGCGTGGGCATTGCTCCCTTTTTGATTCTTTCGGATTTACTGGCTCGAAAAATATACAAACCCATTCTCCTCTATGGCGCTCGCTCCAAAGGACATGTTTTTCGACTCAATGAATTTACAAAAAACGGTTGCAGAATTTATATCAGCACGAATGACGGCAGCGTCGGTCAAAAAGGGTATGTCTCAACACTGTTTCCCCATATTGATTTGAATGAGAAAAAGACAATGGTGTATGCGTGCGGACCGCGTCCGATGCTTGCGACCGTTCAGACCTTTGCGCGCTTGCACCGCTTGCCTTGCGAGGCCTCCTGCGAAGAGGTGATGGCTTGTGGTCTGGGCGCCTGTTTGGGATGTTCGATTCAGACGACCCAAGGATACAAAACCGTATGCCATGATGGCCCGGTATTCAATATTCATGAGTTGAAATTCTAAATGAAAATTAAATCCGAAGTCCGAAGCACGAAATTCGAAATGGTTCGACGAGCTCACCATCCTTCTCATTCGACGTTGCTCATGATCCTTCGAATGATCCTGAGCGAAGTCGAAGGACATATCCGAAATTCAAATCTTTGAATGATCAAAACAGTTTTGATCATTTGAATTTTGGAAAATTTGAATTTGTTTCGAGATTCGGATTTCGATATTCGAATTTAATATCGCTTTTAAAATTTTAGAGTCACTCATTCATTAAAGGAGAATATTATGTCTGCATTATCTTATGCACTACTTGGTTTAACCGGAGGATTACTCGGCGGTGCTTTTGGCATCGGCGGTGGCGCCTTGATGGTACCGGCCCTGGTCTTTTTCTTCGGACTCTCCCAGCATCAGGCGCAAGGAACATCGCTTGCGTTGATGTTGCCGCCGGTCACGCTTTTTGCGGCTCTTCGGTATTATTATGCGGGACACGTCAATGTGAAAATAGCTATTTTCGGAGCTCTTGGATTCTTGCTCGGCGCTTTCATAAGCGCCAATTTTGTGCAAGGCATAGAAGATGCAAGCCTTAAAAGGGCGTTCGGCATCTTTCTTATGATGGTTGGCATTAAAATGGTATTCTTCAAATGAACCTTTCTGTCCGCATCGGAAAACTGAAACTCAAGAATCCCGTGACTGTGGCCTCCGGGACATTCGGTCACGCCGAAGAATACTATAATTTAGAAGAAGTTAAGAAACTTGGCGCTTTAGTTCCAAAGACTATCACGCTTCGAACTAGAGAAGGCAACCCCCCGCCAAGAATCGTTGAAACGGCTTCGGGCATGCTTAACGCCATCGGCATTGAAAATCCTGGCGTTGGAATATTCATCAAAGAAAAACTTCCCCTTTTAAGGAAAATCGGCATTCCTTTGATCATCAGCATTTCAGCCGACTCAAACAAAGAATTCGTTCAGCTGGCCAAAAAACTGAACCAAGCAAAAGGTGTTAACGCGATTGAATGCAATCTTTCTTGCCCCAATCTCAAGAAAAAGGTTCTTGTGGCTCAGGATGCGAAGGCCACGTATGAGGCCATCAAGGCTGTGAAAAAAGTTTCCCGCGTTCCTGTGATCGCCAAGCTTTCGCCGAATGTGACGAACATTGCAAATATTGCTAAGGCGGCCCAGGACGCCGGCGCTGATGCCGTTAGCTTAGTCAATACTTTTATGGCTATGGCCATTGACGTGGAAAGAAAAAAACCCGTACTTGGCAATGTGTCCGGCGGGTTAAGCGGGCCTGCGATTAAACCCATTGCTCTCTATATGGTCTATCAGGTCGCGCAGAAAGTAAAGATCCCTATTATTGCTATGGGCGGGATTGCCAATGCCCATGATGCCCTTGAATTTCTTATGGCCGGCGCAAGCATGATTGCCGTGGGGACAATGAATTACATTAATCCCCGCGCGCCTTTGGAAATTCTTGAGGGAATAAGAGAATACATGAGAAGAAAGAAAATAAACAATATCAGACAAATCACAGGGAGCCTGAACGTTGATAAATAAAAAAGCACAACTGATTGTGGCTTTAGATGTGGGCTCATTGGAGGAGGCCAAGGGTCTCATCGATACTTTGTCTTCCGTCGTGGATATCTTTAAAGTCGGCAGTCAGCTTTTCACGGCCTGTGGGCCGACGGCCGTTCGTTTTGTGCAAACGCGCGGCAAAAAGGTCTTTCTGGATTTGAAATATCATGATATTCCAAACACCGTGGCCAATGCCGTTAAAGAGGCCGTTGGTCTAAATATTGAAAATAATTCTGCTTCCTCAAGCGGTATTGAGATGATGACTCTCCATACCGTGGGCGGCCAGGAAATGCTCATCGGCGCAAAAGAAGCCGTAGCCAAGGAGGCTCAGGATTTGAACGTACAAAGACCGCTTCTGATCGGAATAACGGTCTTGACAAGCCAGAAAAAAGACGATAGCATACAATCTCTTGTTTTGGAAAGAGCCAAATTGGCCAAAGACGCTGGTTTGGACGGTGTTGTAGCTTCCGTCCAGGAAGCTCCTTTGATTCGCCGGACCTGTGGTCAGGATTTTATTATCGTCACACCGGGGATTCGTCCCGCGGGAAGCTCAAAAGACGATCAAGAGCGAGTAGCCACACCCCGCAAGGCCATCGAAAATGGAAGCAACTTTCTTGTCGTGGGCCGGCCGATTACTCAATCCAAAACCCCGCTTGAAAGCGCCAAGCAGATCTTAGAAGAAATGGAAAAAGCATACCTAACGAAGAAAGATTAAATTATGTTTGTTTTATCCCCCCGCACCAACTTTTTATCAAAAGTTGGTGCGGGGTCAATTCGCCCGCCATTGAGTCAGTGGCGGGCTCATTGAGGAGAAAAACAATGTCTGAGCAAGTCCAAGAACTTATTAATAAGATAAAATCCGAAGGGATTCAGGAAGCCCAGAACAAGGCCAAGCAGATCGAAGCCGAAGCCAGGAAAAAAGCTGAAGGCATTGTGCAGGACGCGAGAAAGCAGGCCCAACAGATTGTCGCGCAGGCCGCAAAAGACCAGGAGCTTTTAAAGGAAAAAACAGAAAAGACCCTCCAGCAGGCCGCGCGCGACATGATTTTAAGTCTCAAAAAAGAGATTCAGAAAATTCTTCATGATCTCATTGCTCAGGACATTAAGTCCGCCTTGTCGACGGACGAGCTTGCCGAAATTATCACGCAGGCCGTGAATAATTTTCTTAAAGATCAATCCAAAGGCGATCGCATAATGATTGCTTTGAATAAGGGCGATCATGAAAAGCTTAAGAAAGATTATCTGGCAAAATTAAAAGAAAAAATCAAAGACGGTATTGAATTTAAACCGACGGACCAGATCGACAAGGGTTTTACGATTAGTTTTGACAGTGGCAAATCATTCTTTGATTTCACGGATGAAAGCCTGGCCGGATATTTAAGCGCCATGCTAAGCCCTGAGATCGCCAATCTATTCAAGAATGCATTCTCATCCTAACGGGTTATGAGCCATTCGTATTATTATCTTGTTTCAAGTTTGCCTCTTCTTCTCTTTGGCCAAAGGCCCCCGGTTTCCTATGATGAATTTCTTGCGGATTGCCAGAGAATTATGACGGCACAAGATTATGCCTTGATGGAGGCGGCGGTCCTAAGACCAAGGCCGGCTTTTCAAGGAAGAAATGCCGTTCTGGATCAATGGATTCAATTCATGAATCATTGCTGCAATGAAATTGCCCGTACGTGTGCCCTCAAGGCGCGTAAAGACCCTATAGATTATGTACGGGGGGATATCAGCTTTGATCCTTTTGTAGCGGATCTTATCCATCAAGCGGAGAAAATGCACGATCCCCTGGCAGGCGAAAAACTATTAGACAAAGCGAAATGGCAGAAATTGGATGAGCTTGCAGGCGGGCATCATTTTGATTTGGAATTTCTCATTGTCTATAGTTTAAAATTGCAGATGGCCGAACGCTACCGGGAGATAGAGTCTGAGCGCGGCAAAGATATTTTGAATGGATTCGAAAAGGAATCTTTAGCCATCAGCCAAAAAGCATAACGCATTAAATTATTATGGCCCAACGAACAACAGAAGATAAAAGAATCGGAAACGTCATTGCCGTCAATGGCAACATGGTGGCGGTTTCTTTCGATACGCGCGTCATGCAAAATGAAGTCGCTTATGTCCTTTGCGGCGAGGAACGCCTGAAATCAGAGGTTATTCGCGTCAAAGGCCAGAAAGCGGAACTTCAGGTCTTTGAAGATACGCTCAATATCAAGATCGGCAACGAGGTCGAATTCACCAATGAACTTTTGAGCGTGGAACTGGGTCCCGGCCTGATCGGCCAGATTTTTGACGGCCTTCAAAATCCTTTGCCTGAGCTTGCGAAAAAACACGGATTTTTCTTAAAACGCGGCGAATATTTGGAAGCCCTCCCCGATGACGCCAAATGGTCATTTACTCCGACGGCTCAAAAAGGCAATAAGGTGCGCTCGGGTTCAAAATTAGGAAGCGTTCCGGAGAAGATTTTTGACCACTGGATTATGGTTCCTTTTCATCTCAAAGGAGAGTGCGAAGTCGCGGATATTGTTAATACAGGTTCGTATTCGCTTGTTGATGTTGTAGCCAAAGTCAAAGACGAGCAAGGCAAAATTCATCTTGTGACGATGCAGCAGATTTGGCCGGTCAAAATCCCTATTAAAGCGTACACGCAAAAATATCAACCCAAAGATCCCCTGGTTACGAAAATTCGCATTATCGATACCCTTGTTCCCGTGGCGATCGGCGGGACATTCTGCACGCCCGGACCTTTCGGCGCAGGAAAAACCGTTTTGCAACACCTGATCAGTCGCCATGCCGATGTGGATCTTGTTGTTGTAGCGGCCTGCGGTGAGCGCGCCGGCGAAGTGGTAGAAATCTTGAGGACTTTTCCTGAATTGAAAGATCCCCGCACGGGAAATTCTTTAATGGATCGCACGATTATTATCTGCAATACAAGCTCTATGCCGGTGGCGGCACGCGAATCCAGCGTTTACACGGCTGTAACCATTGCCGAATACTATCGACAGATGGGTTTGAATGTTTTATTGCTTGCGGATTCGACGTCGCGCTGGGCCCAGGCCATGCGGGAGGTCTCCGGCCGTCTTGAGGAAATTCCCGGCGAAGAAGCCTTTCCGGCTTACCTAGAAACGCGTATTGCTTCTTTTTATGAACGGGCCGGTTTAGTGAAATTGCGCAATGGAAGCTTTGGGTCCATCACGATCGGCGGGGCAATCAGTCCCGCGGGAGGAAATTTCGAAGAGCCCGTCACCCAAGCGACGCTCAAAGTGGTCGGGGCTTTTCATGGCCTCTCGCGAGATCGCGCCAATGCCCGCCGGTATCCTGCGATTGACCCCTTGGAAAGCTGGAGCAAATACGAGGGCTTGATCGATAGAGACAAAAGGAAAATTGGCTCTTCGATTCTACAGAAAAGTCATCAGGTCGAGCAGACCATGCAAGTCATCGGCGAAGAAGGAACCAGCATCGGTGATTTTGTGGCGTATTTAAAAGGCGAATTCTTTGACGACGTCTACTTGCAGCAGAACGCCTTTGATGAGGTGGACGAAGCCACCGATGCGAAGCGTCAGAAATATATTTTTGATATGATCCTCACATTGATCAAGAAGGAATTTGTTTTTCAGGATAAAAATCAGGCCAGACGGTTTTTCCAGGAGCTCAGGCAGAAATTCATTACGTGGAATTCTGCGCCTTTTAAGGATGAGGATTTTCAGGCCATCGAAAAAGACATACGACAAAGAATCGAAACATAAGGGTTCATTATGCAGAAGGTTTATAGTCAAATTGTTCAAATTGCCGGTGACGTGATTACGGTTGAAGCCGAAGGCGTCGGTTACCGGGAATTGGCGCAGATTAATACAAAAACAAGTATTTCCTTGGCGCAGGTCATCCGGCTCGACGGAAAAAGAGTTTCCCTGCAAGTCTTAGCCGGAAGCCGGGGAATTTCGACCGACGATAAAGTGAGATTCCTGGGTCATCCGATGCAGGTTGCTTTTTCGAAAGACCTTTTAGGCCGTATTTTTACAGGCAGCGGTTTGCCGCGCGATCACGGTCCTGCCATTACGGATCACATGATCGATATCGGCGGTCCGTCGGTAAATCCGGCTAAAAGGATTGTGCCCAAAAACATGATCCGCACAGGCATCCCCATGATCGACGTTTTCAATTCTTTTGTTGAATCGCAAAAGTTACCTATTTTTTCCGTGGCTGGAGAACCTTACAACGAATTGTTAGCCCGAATTGCCATGCAGGCTGAAGTGGACTTGATTATTTTAGGCGGCATGGGTCTTAAATACGATGATTTTCTTTTCTTTCGCGATACATTTGAACAGCGCGGAGCTTTGTCGCGCTCGATATTCTTTATCCATACGGCGAGTGATCCGACCGTTGAATGCCTTCTTGTTCCCGATATGAGTTTGGCTGTGGCCGAACAGTTTGCGCTTCAAGGCCAACGGGTTCTTGTTCTTCTGACGGACATGACCAACTTTTGTGATTCCCTGAAAGAAATCGCCATTACGATGGAACAAATTCCCTCCAACCGCGGCTATCCGGGTGACCTGTATAGTCAATTGGCCGCGCGCTATGAAAAGGCCGTTGATTTTGATACCGCAGGATCCATTACCGTTTTGGCCGTTACGACCATGCCGGGGGATGATGTCACGCACCCCGTTCCCGACAATACGGGTTATATTACCGAAGGGCAATTTTATTTACGCGGTGGACACATTGAACCCTTCGGTTCGTTAAGCCGCTTAAAACAGCAAGTCAACGGAGACACGCGCGCCGATCATCGCGCGATCATGGATCGCATGATTCAGCTTTTCGCGGATTATCGGGAATCCCTGGAGAAAAAGTCTATGGGTTTTCAGATGAGCGCGTGGGATGAAAAACTCCTCAAATACGGCGAACGTTTCGAGAAAGAATTAATGGACTTGTCCGTCAACATCCCCTTGGAAGAGGCCCTTGATTTGGGTTGGAGAATATTGGCGGATATTTTTGAGTCGGCGGAAACAGGTCTCAAAGATTCTCTCATCAAACAATTTTGGCCAAAGAAGTAAGAGCCAAACAACAACTGGATTGGAGATGAGAGATGAGAGATGGGAGATTGGAAAAATGAAATTAGAGGATTTAAAAATATATGATAAAGCCCATAAGCTTGCTGTCAACATACATAAAATGTCGCTGACGTTACCTTCTTTTGAAATGTACGAGGAAGGTTCTCAGATTCGAAGATCTTCAAAATCCGTTTCTTCTCAAATTGTGGAGGGATATTCGCTGAGAAATTACAAAAATGAGTATATTCATTATCTCAATCGCGCATATGCTTCAAATCGAGAAACAAAAGAGCACCTTGATCTCCTGTTTGAAACAAAATCACTTAAAAATGAAGAAATGTATAAAGATTTCTCTGATGAGATCACGGATCTGAGCAAAATGATTTATTCATTTATTAATTCTGTGGAAAAGGATCATAAATTGCCTAAATTAAAAAAAATATCTGCTTAGCTCCAATCTGCCATCTGCCATCGAAAGAAATCATCAAATGAGCTATTCTTATGAGCAAAATTAAGCTAACTAAAGGCGAGCTCAAACGCCAACGCGACGCACTTGAGCAATTTCAGCATTATCTGCCTACGCTCCAACTCAAAAAACAGCAGCTACAAATCAAAATTCTTGAAATGAGAAGGACTCTTAAAGAAAAAGAGGATCTTCTGGCTTCTTTAGAAAATGGTCTCAACGACTGGGTCGGTCTTTTGGCAGATCCGGGTATTGACATCAAGAAATGGGTGATCCCGGAGCAAGTGATCTTAGGCCAAGTCAATATTGCCGGAGCGAGTATTCCTCTTTATCGCGAAGTCATTTTCAAAGACATTGATTACGACTATTATGAAATGCCGTTATGGGTCGACCGGGGTGTGGAAGAATTAAGAGAATTGATGCAAATGCTATGTGAAATCGAAGTCATCAAGAAACAAATTTCTATCTTGCAGCATGAACTTAAAATTACCACTCAGCGTGTGAATCTTTTTGAGAAAGTCAGAATACCTGAGTGCATCGAAAATATCCGCATCATTCGTATTTATCTGGGAGACCGCATGGCGAATGCCGTCGGCATCAGCAAGGTGGCCAAAAAGAAAATTGAGCAGTCCACCCTGCAGGAAGCGCTTGCATGATAGTTCCTATGAAGAAAATACATTTGATTGTGCAAAAAAAAGATGCTCAAGGAGCCATCGGAGTACTTCAAGAGGCCGGGATTGTTCATATCGAACATCAAGGAGTTCCGTCGTCGGGTGAGGTCCAGCAATTGACGCAAGACATTGAGCGTCTCACAAAGGCTTTGGAGATCCTACCCCGACGCCATCCCGACGATACCGTCGGAATGAGTCGGGGTTCCGACTTTCGCCGAAGGCGAAATGTCGGAACCTTTAACACTCATGTACCAGCCCAATCAATAGATGAAAATCAAGCTGCAAAGGTAGCTCAAGAAATTATTCATCTTTGCGAGCGAACGCATCAGTTAAAAGACGAAATAGCTCATGGACAAATGACCATCAGTGAATGGGAACCATGGGGCAACTTTGATCCCGACGATATTCAGCGGTTAGTTAACCAAGGAGTCTGTCTTCAACTTTGCCAAGTTCCCGTTAAAGAATTAGAGAAATTACCGGAAGATATTGCGTTGGAAGTTTTGTTTGTCAAAGCAGGGCTGATTTACGGCGTTCTTGTTTCAAGGAACATGTTTGATATTCCGGATGAATTCATGGCCAAGGTTTTGTCGCTTCCTTCCATGAGCCTCCATCAAATGAAAGCTAAGAAACAAAAATTGGAATCGGAACTTTCGGACATAAATGATCAGATAAGAAAGTTAGTTTGCCATGAAAAGGCCTTGCGCAGAACTTATCAGGACAAGCTTCTCGCGCTGCGTTATCATGAAGCTTTAGCCGGGATGAAAAAAGAAGAGAGCCTGACATGTTTAAAAGGGTTCTGCCCGCAAGGCCGATGCCATCAACTTCAAGCCTTGGCCGACCGGCAAAAATGGGCTCTTTTGATTCAAGATCCATTGGACGATGACAGTGTCCCCACGTTTTTAAAAAATCCCCGGTGGGTTGAAATGATCAAGCCGGTCTTCAGTCTCATGAATATCCTGCCTGGCTATCGGGAAGTGGATATCAGCTTACTATTCCTTCTGTTTTTCTCGGTATTTTTTGGCATGCTCATTGGCGACGCGGGTTACGGCGCGATCTTTCTTATTATGACTTTTCTAGGGCAGAAAAAATGGTCTAAACATATTCAGAACCCAGCTCTTTTTGTCTTGATGTATGTTCTTGGTATCTTTACGGTTGTTTGGGGAGTTTTCACAGGAACATTTTTTGGGCAAATTTGGTTACCGTCGAGCGTACAGCCGCTTTTTCCCGGACTGCGAAACAATGAAAATATCCAGGCTTTGTGTTTTTTGATCGGGGGGATCCACTTAAGCATTGCCCATATTTGGCGCGGACTGATGAAGATGCCTTCGTTGGCGGCTTTGGCCGAGATAGGTTGGCTATCCTTATTGTGGGGCATGTTTTTTCTAGCCAAATTTCTGATTTTAAGTCATCCTTTTCCTTCATTTGGTTTGGGATTGATTATCACCGGTCCGATTCTGGTTATCTTTTTTAGCCAGCCCAAGAAAAACATGATGAAAACAATTAGCTTGGGATTGGGTGATTTTCTTGTGAATTTAACAAATACATTTACCGACCTTGTGTCCTATATCAGGCTTTTTGCGGTTGGACTGGCTTCTGTGGCTGTGGCGGATGCTTTTAACCAAATAGCTATGGATATGGGGATGAACACTCTATGGACGAGTCTCGTTGCTGCGCTTGTTTTAGTATTTGGCCATTTGCTGAACATTGTTTTAGGACTCATGGCTGTCTTAGTCCATGGAGTTCGTTTGAATGTCCTTGAATTTTCTAGCCATCTCAAAATGGAATGGACTGGCTTTAAATATGATCCGCTCAGAAGAACAGACGACATCAACCTTTAAAAAGGCCGCCCTCAAACCATAGGTTCGAGGGCGAGCCTCGTCATTTTTTCAAGACAAAAATGACGAAAAATGACAGGAGAACATGCGATGGACAATGCTTTGTTAATGCAGCTTAAAGACTTGGGCATGGCTGGGGCCTTAGCTTTTTCAGCCATAGGATCGGCCTTAGGAACAGGCGTGGCTGGCATGGCTGCTGTGGGAGCATGGAAAAAGGCTTTTGCTCAGAGTAAGACCGCGCCTTTTGTTTTAACTGTGTTCGTGGGTGCACCCTTGACCCAAACTATTTATGGCATGATTGTTATGAATACGCTGATTAGCAGTGTAGCCAATGGTAGTTATTTCTGGGGAGCCGGGATTTTTAGCGGTTTGGCCATGGGCACATCCGCGTGGATGCAGGGAAAGGCCGGTGCGGCCGCGGCCGATGCCATGGGGGAAACAGGAAAAGGATTTGGTAATTACCTGATTGTTTTGGGCGTGATTGAAACCGTGGCCCTTTTTGTCATGGTTTTTATCATGATGGGCGTAGGGAAAATCACTGGATAAATATTAGATGGACGAATAGCTCAGCTGGTTAGAGCACCTGACTTACATTCAGGGGGTCGAAGGTTCAAATCCTTCTTCGTCCACCAAGAAATTTTAATTAAGAAAAGGCGGGAGAGTCCTTCATCGTCCACCAAAAATTTAGTTTAGAAAAAGCGGGAAGTCCTTCATCGCCCATTAAATGACCCCGCCGCCCCGCTAAAGCGGGGCGAGAGGCGGGGGAATTTACTCCGAGCCCGCCTATGAATCAATGGCGGGCGAGGAGAAAACAAATTTCTCTTTACAAAAAGAGTATTCCATATTAAACTTGAGTCCAAAATTAGTTGACATAGGGCCCGTGGTGTAGCTTGGTTAACATATCTGCTTGTCACGCAGAAGATCGCGAGTCCCGACACTCGTCCCGCCGAAGGCGGAACTCGGTCGGGATGCCGACCGGAGTGAAACGAAGTGTCGGCATTCGAATCTCGTCGGATTAAGATACAGCTGTTGTAAAAGTTGACTTAGAGGCTTTATGGCTTACGTTTATGTTCTGGAAAGTGAGAGAGTTAAACAGTTTTATATTGGAAGTACGGATAGTTTAGAAGATAGGCTGAAGAGGCACAATCAGGGATACGAGAAAGCAACTAAGCCATATCGGCCTTTTAAAATTGTCTTTAAGCAGAAATGTTTGAATATGGAACAAGCAAGAATTCTCGAACGTAAAATAAAGAAGTGGAAACGAAGAGATTTTATTTTAAAGATTATAAATAGCGGCGTTGTCTATTAACTTTTTGATTTCCGTATTTATTCTTGGGCCCGTGGTGTAGCTTGGTTAACATATCTGCTTGTCACGCAGAAGATCGCGAGTTCGAATCTCGTCGGGCCCGCCAGTCTTCGCCCCGCCTCTTGCATTTCGCAAGAATGCGGCGGGGCTACGCCTGGCTCCAAAAAAGAGCCAGGCTTTATTATTTAGAGATCCGGCGAAGCTCAACGCGAAAGCCTTTGAGCGAAGCCGGACTCGTCGGGCCCGCCAAATAAAAAATCCTGCAAAAGCAGGATTTTTTATTTGGCGAGGCTCGCCCATCAATCCGCCGAAGGCGGATTGATGTGGCGGCCCGCTATAAATAAACGCCGTAAACAACTTACGGCGTTTTTCTTTTATATTAGATTTCTTGATTCTGATTCTGCTTCGCTGCAAAGTTTTCACGTTGCAGCTTCGCAGAATGGATCCACTCAAAATTATGAAAAAACAAACTGCGGATTTACCACGGGATCCATTTACACACCCAAAAGGGCTCGGAGGGTCGTTCGGGCCGTTTCCATAATGCCTTTTGATTTATTACGGAGGTTATCATATTCATTGCTGAACACGGTATATTGTTCTCCGAAATCTTTATCGCTTGCGCTGTTCTTCTTTTTTGGTTCCTTGATCTCCCTCCATAACAAAGAAAGCATTCTTTCAATTCTCTCGATTTGGTCAATACATGATCTGTAATCCCTGAATGACTTATTGTCAGTCAAGCTTCCCAAAGGAGATACGGAGATATGATATTTCCATTTTGCTTCATCAAAATTCCAGGACTTGATGAGAAAATTGAGAGTCTGTTCATAAGCAAAATTTCTGTTATTGATGAGAAGATCGCGCAAAACAGATGTTTTGATATTCAGAAATTCGGATCTCGATCGATGAAGAGGCAAGGACCTTATGCTTTTTGAGATCTCAGGAAACCAGTTCGCGAGAAGCGGATAGGAGCCATACGTATCGACCAGGCTTTTCGCGCTGTACTTGTCCCCTGTCCCAAAATCTCCTATGGCAAGATCTGAACCTGTTGTTTCAATAAAGCCTCCGAGATTGTCATAGAATTCGACATCCTCATTCACATAATCAAGATCACCCGGCAAAAGGACAATTCTTTCCGCTTCAGGATAATGGTCAAGCACATGACCCCAACCGGCAAGCCATGTCTGGCATGTATCCACAGACCAGGTTTGTACAACCTCAAGGGTCTTGTATCTCTCATCCTTTATAAAAGAAGCGGCATTCTGCCTTAAAACCGTAAATTTGGGTAAGACAACAATCGGCTTGGGATCAATTTGCTTACACCTTTCAACGGTCCACCAGAAGTACCATTCACACTGTTTATTATTCTCATACCCCAGGTAGGGAAAGATAATCACCGGTTTGGAATTTATGCTTTTATGATTGGATTGTTTAGCCATATGTTATCTCGATCCATGATACCCCTTCGACTCAGTCGCCCTTTCGGGTTCCTTCGCTCAGGGTTAAATAAATATGGGCAATCTGCCCATATTTATTTAAGCTTTTCCTCGTCTCTCTTCCAGCTGCTTACGAATGTCATAGGCCTTATCTTCTGAGATGTCAAAGGTCATAATGAGAAAAATAGCAGCGGCAGAGGTTAAGATCGGAATACCGATATCAAAAATTCTCATCCACAATAAAGTTCCGGGTACCTGGCCAAGGCCTAATTCCTGGTGAAAACCGGTCGCATTGAGGAGGAATCCGGAGATCAGCGATGTAACGGCAAGCCCAAGTTTGACCATCCACCAGTAAACAGCACCAAACATACCTTCCCGGCGTGTGCCGGTTTGAAGTTCGTCAAGGTCACAAACATCAGCGACCATGGAATTGGCCAACGTGAATAGCGATCCTAAGCCAAACGCTATGAAAGGAGCAGCGATCAAAAGTAAATAAGGCTGATCAGGATTATATCCTATCCATTTCAAGGCGTAACCAATAATGGAAAGGGAAATAGCAATGAGAAAGGTTCTTCGCTTTCCTATCTTTGTGGAGATCCAAGTGACTAAGAAGATGACTCCGAAAGTACAAGCGGAACTCACTGATCCAAAAACACCGAGCAGTGTTCCCCCTTTCTGATACATCATGTCCATTGTGCTCTCGCCACCATGAACATAAAAGAAAATCACATAGGCGGAGAAGGCGGAGGCCAGCATGAATCCGTTGAAGATCAAGAATGTTGCGGCACAAACCTTAACAAACGGACGATTTGTGAAAGTAATGGCAACACCCTTAAAGAAGTCTCTGAGAGTACCCGGAATACCCTTTTCTTTTTTGGGTCTTGGTAAGTTGCCGAAATGCTCTTTGTTAAAAATAGCCGGAAGGATACCGCCAATCACAATAAAGCCACCGATGAGGAGTGCGAGGATACGTGCTCCATGAACCATATCTGCAAAAAACTTTCTGTTCATAAACCAGAAAAACCAGGGAGCGATCAGCCAGGCAAATTGAGCGACAAAGTTGCTGACCCCCTGCAGTCGTGTTCGCTCATGATAATCAGGTGTCATTTCATATCCGAGCGCGATCCAGGGGATTGAATAACAGGTGAATGCAACGAAAAAGAGAATCTGGAATCCTAAGAAATACCAGAAATAGTAACTTTCGCTTTGTCCCTTATGGAGTTGGAACATGAGTGCATATAAAATACCTGAAGCAATAGATCCAAAGAATATGAAAGGCCTGCGGCGTCCGTAGCGGGTCCGGGCGTTATCTGAACTGTAACCGATGATGGGATCTAATACGGCATCGACAATACGGGGAATCATTCCGATGAGACCGACGACAGCGGGATTCACGCCTAACCCGAGGTTTAACACAATGACCATCGCTCCAATCGCGGCGGCCTGAATGCTGTTCACGAGCGATCCTATACTGTATATGGCTTTCTGAAAAAGTGGAATGCGGTCTTCGCGGGCTGTCTTATGGTGGGTTGGTTGATTAATTGTTTGTCCCATGAACTACCTCCTTCAATGAGCGCTTAATTTATGGAGTTCCGCCAACGGCGGAATGACGTAAATTAGAAGCGCGAATTGAACCCCCACACCAATTTGACATGAAACGCTAAGTTCGAAAAAAACGGTCTCATTGTGTTTAAACCATCAATTCAAAATATTCCCATGCAGTCAAATTGGTGTGGGGGTCTAAGTTGGACAACAACTTGCATTCACTTCCTGCCTGCCGGCAGGCGTTCTGCAAGTTGTGTCCTCCTAAGACATCCCTATTAATTTTAAATTAAAGAAACGATTCTCCTAAATGACTAGAAGTTTCGTATTATAACAAACAAATCCAGCGCGTACAATAATATTTGTCAAATGGGGGGGCCATAGCTTTCTAGCTATTGGCGCTTCCTCCCCATGGTCGGTCGCCGTGGTCCTCTAGCTACCGGCGCTTCCTCCCCAGGGTCGGTCGGCCTAGTCCAGATGGCCTAGGCACTTCTTCGGACATTGCATCCTCAGTCGCGGAGTCAACTTAACAACTTTTATTGGCACACCTACCGCGTCTGCCTGTCAGTAGGCAGGGCAGGCAGGAATCCGGCACATCGATAGATCAGTAAAACAAAAACATTCAAATAAAAATCCGCCAAAAGGCGAAATGTTTCATGTTAATTCGTGTAGAAAATTTAATTATTAACCCGCTTTAAAATCCTTGTTCCATGATGCTCCCACGCTTTTATCGGCGGCTCTTGCCAATTTCCAAATTGAGCAACAACTTTAAAATTCTCATCGATGTACTTAGCTAACACAGGGCAATAGGTTTCCCCAAAGGTTCCGATCCCTGGCGCGGGAGAGCGCAACCGGCTCGAAAGAACAATATAATGAACGTTCTTTTTTTCAAGTTCTCTGATAATTTCTTGTTCCTGCTCCTTGGGGATATTGATATGATCAAAAAAGATCAGCTGTCTGGTTGGGCTTTCTTTGTTGGTTAGAAAATAATAAATCGGATCATAAGGAAGAGCCAGAAAAAGCTCATTCTTATCAAGGTGCTCTGTCAAATACGATGTTGTCAACTTTACGGTCATGATCCAATCGCAAGGATTGGCCATGTAGACATCCGCGGTTTTAAATAAGAGTCGTTGAGCGGGAATTTTATATGTTTTAATTAACTGGCGCTTATCATAAATAAAGAGCGAAGCCATGAAAAGGAAAATGACGAGGAAAAGTGATTTGTAAAATTTCGGAAGGAAACGAATGGTTTTGCAGATAAGGATCATGTTGAACATCATCAGGAAAAACGAGATCCAATAAAGCCGATAAGGAATTCCGCTCAAAAGAAACTCATGGGAATAAAATCCGGAGAAGATCAGAAGGACGGCAAGAGACAAGCTTGTTTGCCGGGCTTCTTGGCCTTTCATCTTCTTGGTGCGCTGCATATGGATATAATTCAATATGCAAAGAAGAACAAGCATGCTGAAAAGGAAATTCGGCAAGGTTGAGCTGACATGATGGATCATGATGCCCCACAGAGTTTGTCCTGTCGTCAGGATAGAGGCATGGATGGGTCGGTCTTCGGGTAAATAGATAATGCACTGTCTAATCTCGGCGACAGTTAGGCCCCGGACAAAAAGCCAATGAATGAAAGCAGCCAATAAGGGGATAGCGACAAGCACACAAAGGCCAGTTTTTCTATTTTTAACAGCTAGAGGATTTTTTGATATTTTATCGATAATATAAAGGGAGATCGCAAATGCCAGGAGGCCCGCGCATCCAATATTGATTTTAATCAGGCATAGCACAAACAGGAAAACAAAGTTTAAAAGAATAAGAATGGTTCTTGGTTTTTTAATATAAAGAAAAGTCAGATAAATAATCAAAAGCGTACAGCAGACCCCACCGATATGATTATACGTATAAGTAAAGGTTGGATTAAAAGCCCAATACCAGACGCTGGCAAGAAAAGCAAATGACGCAGGTAAAATAGCGGCCAACGCTAAATAAACAAAGAGGCCAGACAATACCCATAAGACAATTTTTCCTAAAAGAACAGTCTGAATGCTGATCCCAAACATCTTGTAAAAAAGAGCGTAATAATATGGCATCAAAGGACCATACACCCACCAGTAGTCCCGATAAGGTTGTCCGCCTTCCAATGTTTTCTTAAATGCGTAAAAGTCCCGCCCGTTATCCCCTTGCGAGAAATAGGCTTGAAAATTATGATAAGGATACAGAATGACGATACCTGCCAGAATCACAAGGAGAATCAAAAGAAATTTTTTAACGGGGATCATTTTAGTGAAGGAAGCCGCTTAAAGATTTTAACCGCGTGATTTTCGGCCCACTGGGCCTTTTTGTCCCAATTTCCATAAGAAGCGATTTCTCGAAATTGACGATGGAGCGTGAGCGCTAAAGAGGGATCTTTCTTGCGACCGAAATCAAGCATTCCTTGTTGATCAAATGAAACCTGATTGGTCACAACAATATAATTGACTCGGTTATCGTCGAGTGCCTCTAAAATTCTTTCCTCTTGTTCGCGCGGCATGTTTTTATGTAGTGCTGTTTCGGGAATAACACAGTCATGACCGCTTAAAAAATAATAAAGCGGAGCATAACGAAGTACAAGAATTTTCTCCTCCGGCGGGACATATTCCTTTAGAAAAGACGTAACTTGCGTTACCGTCTGAATCCATTCGCTTGGATTGGCGACATAAATTTTATTTTGGCCGATCGAAAGCAGATGCTCAGGATTTTTAACCGAAGCAACCAAACGATGATGATTCATAATAAAAGAAATGCTTAAAAACAACAGAGTCAGAAAACACACAAGCTTGATCCACGAAGGTTTCAATGTTTCGAGCGAAAATCCAAGCAGAAAAAATAATCCCACAATTGCGGAAGGAAGAGACCAATTTAAACGATAGATATAACCACTTGTGAACATTTCATGAAGACTAAAAAAAGCAAATAAGGCAAAAGAACAGAGAACCAAGACGACCTTCATTTTTTCTTCTTCTTTGAATTTTTTCTGGGTCAGCAGGACAAAGAGGCGCAAGGCGCACAAGACAATAAGAACGGAAAAGGCTTTTCTTATCCAAGTTCCGGTGAAATTGAAGAAAATAACGCAAACCATATAAATCCAAGGAGAGGTAGATTTCTCGATCGTAGGATTACGCGCCGTCTTGAGCGACTGGACATAATGGAAACATTGTCGGACATAGTACGCCGGCAGAGGACGAAGCAAGAGCCAATAGATGAAGCCTGCGGCAATTAGAACGAAGGGAAAAAGAATGATATAACGACGTAGATTTGATTTGCGGTTTTGATCCTTATTCAAAATATCTGTTAAAAAAAGACAAAACACAAGCAAACCGAGGGCCATGAGGCCCATATTGGGACGAATCAGGCACAAAAGAAAAGTCCACAAAAACCCCCAGTGGGCGAAGCTTAGCTTACTTTCCTTGATGTATTTGGTCAGATAATAGAGAATAATCAAAAGGGCCAATACGCCGCCGCTATGATTGTAGGTGTAGAAAAATTCACCTTGAAAGGCCCAAAACCATGTGGCGCAGACAAAGGATAATAAACCGGAAAAAAAGACGGAGCAGGTCAGAAAAACAACAAGCCCCGACAACAAAATCAACAAATTCTGCGCAATGAGTGTTGTCTGAATGCTGGTTGAGAAAATACGGTAGAATAAAGCATAATAGTAAGGCATCAGAGGGCCGTATTCCCAGCGATAATCCCGATACGGAATACCTCCTTGCGCTGTTTTCATAAATCCGTAGAGATCTCGTCCATTATCGCTTTGAGAGAAGTAAAGCTCAGCGTTATTGGTGGGCCACAAAATCCAGATGCCGACCATGATTAAAAGAAGAAGAACGAATGTTTTTTTCAAAAAAATGTTTTTCTGCATTTTCTTTTGTAGTGTATCATGAAGAATACGTCCCTTCAATCATTACTCTTTGTTTTGTCACGACACCAGTCCGCCAAAAATCATGGCGGGCTGAGTCGGGATTTCCCTCGACTTTGCTCGGGACACCTTCGAGGGATCCTGAGCGCAAGTCGAAGGGCCGACTTCCGCCTTTGGCGGAATGTCGGAACCTTATAGGCTAAAACATCAGATTTTCACCAAAGGTAAAACCTTTGTGAGTGCTTCAGAATATGATAGAATAGCACGATTAAATACACAAACAACAAAGGAGGATCGCCTCATGATCACCATTGAAGATTTCAAAAAGCTGCAGATTGTCATTGCGCAAATCAAAGAAGTCAAAGAACATCCAAATGCCGACAAACTTTATCTCGTGTATGTGGATATCGCAGGGGAACAAAGACAGCTTGTAGCCGGGATTCGTCCATTTTATACTAAAAAGGAATTAATCGGTCGGCAAGTGGCCGTTGTCAGTAATCTCGCGCCGGCTGTTATCCGCGGAGAAGAATCCCAGGGAATGATCTTGGCCGCTTCGGATGAAACAACCATATCGGTCCTTTCACCGGATAAAGAAGTGAAACTCGGCAGTCCTGTCCGGTAGTGATCAATCGTACAAAGATGGGGTGCAAGGGGATGGCTATCAAAACGGAATTCCTTCAATTCTCAACACACGGGAATAATGAAGTGATCGACATAACGCCGCAAGTGAATAAAAAGTTAGCCGGTTCCGGGCTAAAGAACGGGATTGTCACAGCGAGCGTCATCGGTTCGACAGGCGGCTTGACCACGTGTGAATATGAGCCCGGTTTAGTCCAAGATCTGAATGATCTTTTTAACCGCTTGATTCCCAAAGAAAGCTATCATCACGATCAAACCTGGCATGACGGAAATGGTCACTCTCACCTGAGGGCCTCATTGCTGGGACCGTCGTTGACGATCCCTTTTAGCAAGGGTCAAATTATCCTCGGAACGTGGCAACAAATAATATTTATCGATTTTGATAATAGATCACGTCAAAGAAAAATTGTTTTACAGTTCATGGGCGAGTGAAATGGGACTTGGCATTCCGATTTCTCTTTGGAGAAAATTGAGGAAATCGGAATCCCGACTTCCACTTAGAAAAATTCAAGGAAAGTCGGGACAAGTAATATTTATTGATTTTGATAATCGATCGCGCCAACGCAAGATTGTTTTACAATTTCTGGGGGAATGATCATGGGAGAAGATCTCAAGCAATTTGTTCCTTCAGAGATCTGTCTCCGCTGTGACGGATGCTGCCGTTTTCGTGATGAAAAAAGCGTTTGGCGGCCCAAGATGTCCAAAGAAGAAATACCCGCATCAAGCGATCAAGAAAACAAGGACTCATCCGCTCGTTTCATTATGGATGACGACGGTTATGTAAAAACAGTGCCGAATAAAGACACAAGAGTCTGCCAGTTCTTTGCGCCCAAGACAAACACGTGCCACATCTACGAAAAAAGACCTTTGGAGTGCCGGTTGTATCCGTTTATGCTCATTTCAGATCAAAAGCACATGGTGATGGCCGTCCATACGCGTTGTCCGTTTATTCAAGAAAAAGAAAAGACCCAAGAGCTTCAAGCCTATGTCGACGATCTGAAAGAATTTTGCTTGCGCAAAGAAACGATTGAATTCTTAGAGCGGAATCCTTCGCTTGCCGGAGACTACCAAGAAGACAAAACGGAAATCAGACATCTTTTTAAGATTCTTTAAATAGTATGACTATCCCCGGCTATTTGCGCGAAGAGCGAAATTTATTCAACCGGTTTACCGCTCAGCGCAGTTTCGATTTATCGGCCTTTTCTTTTGTCAGTCTATTTGCCTGGAGAGATTTTTATAATATTTCTTTTCAAATCATTGACGGAAATCTCTGCGTGTTTGCCTACAATGCCTTAGGGTGTTTTCAAGCCTTGCCTCCTTTAGGAACGCGTGTTACGCAGAGGACCCTCGACAAATGTTTTGCCGTGATGGATACGCATAATCATGCGCGCGGTTTTTCCCGAATTGAAAATGTTCAGGAAAGCCAGCTCAAGATGTTTCCCAATGATCGATACACTTTTTATAAAAAATGTGATGAATTTGTCTACCAGCGGGCCGAGATCAGCTCTTTAAAAGGAAATAAATTCAAATCCAAAAGAAATAGCTACAATTATTTTAAAGAACATTACAACGCGGCATTCTTGCCCTATCAGAAGAATATGCGCAGCGCCTGCTTAGCTCTCTACGGGCAATGGGCCAAGCGCAGAAAAAAGGAGAATAAGGACGATATCTATCGGCAGATGATTAAAGAAAATTATCCTGTGCAAAAGACCGTTTTGGGGGCCTATCAAGATTTGGGCCTCATCGGTCGGGTTGTCATGATTGACGGAAAGATTCACGGCTACACGTTTGGTTATCCGTTAAATCGTAAAACTTTTTGCGTTCTTTTTGAGATCACCGACTTGGACAAAAAAGGATTATCCGTATTTATTTTTCGGGAATTCTGCCATGACCAGGAACTCAAAGCCTTTGCCTATATCAATGCTATGGATGATTGCGGTCTTGAAAACATAAGAACAGCGAAACAGTCGTTTCGTCCGCATCATCTGGTTCCTGCGTATGTGGTTTCAAGAAAATGAAGATGGATACTATGCATAACGAAGAGTATATTATTTTTGACGTGGAGACGACGGGTCTGTCGCCGGCTTTAGGGGACCGCGTGATCGAAATAGCGGCACTTAAGGTTAAAAATTTCCGTCCGATCGAAAAATTCCACTCTCTCGTTGATCCCCAGAGGGAAATATCATATGGGGCCTTCTTGGTCAACGGCATAATGCAAGAAATGCTCGACGGTGCTCCTCTTGCCAAGGATGTTTTTCCGCGCTTTTTGGAATTTGCGGGTTCACGGTGCTTGGTGGGGCATAACATTGGTTTTGATTTAAGTTTTTTGAATCAGGAATTGTCTTTATTGGGACAGAAGGCGGTTGTTTCGAATGCAGCAATTGACACGTTAAAAATGGCCAGGAGCTTACTGCCGTCTTTAGGAAGTTATTCGCTTTGGATGGTGGCTCAAGCTCTCGGCGTTGGGCAGAAACAACGCCATCGGGCCCTCGAAGATGTTTATATGACTTTTGAAGTCTTTGAGCGTTTGATGCGCTGCGCCAAAGAGAAATCACTCGCTACGCCCAAGACCCTCTTAATGTTGTTCGGCCGAACCGGTGCCGCGCATCAAGCGGAAATCGAAGAAAAAATGGCTTTGATTGAAGAGGCCATTGAGGAAAACAAAGATTTACAGTTATCATATTTTTCGGCCGGACGCGTTTCGATTACATCGCGCAAAGTCACGCCTAAAAAACTGACTAAAGGAAGATCCAGGGCCACATTGGTTGGATATTGTTATTTGCGCGAGCAAGAAAGGGAATTTCGCATTGACCGCATATTGCAGTTACAAAAGTTATGATTTCAAAGGTGATGCCTTTGATCTTGCGGCTCTTTTTCAAGACGAGCCAAATCTTTTTTTCTTGGACAGCAGCCTTGTGCATAATGAGAGAGGACGCTATTCGTTTATCGGGTTTGATCCCTTCTTTAAATTTCTCGATAAAAATCGTAACTCTTTACCGGATTTAAGAAGATACTTTCAACAGTACGCCTTTTCATCAAAAGAAAAATCTCTGCCCCTGGAAGCGGGTTGTGTGGGTTTTCTTGGTTATGATTTTGGCTTCCAGCTTGAAGATATCAAGATCAGGGCCTGCGATGACTTGGGGCTGCCGGATTGTTTTTTTGGTTTTTATGACACGATCATCACCATTGATCATCTAGCGCGAAAACTGCATATCACATCCACAGGTCTTCCGGAAAAGAAAATATTTCTTAGGCAAAAGAAAGCAGAGGCGCGCATAGAGGCGCTGTCTAATAAACTCAAGAAATATTCGCCTCAACCATTTGTTCCGTCGTACGATGATCCGGCATCCAGGAAGATTTCCGCTCAGGGCGGTCCCTGGACCTCCAACTTTAGTCACTCGGCTTATCTTCAGGCGGTTGACAAGGCCTTGGATTATATCGCGCAAGGAGAAATCTATCAGGTCAATTTATCCCAAAGGTTTTCTCTAAATAAGAATGATCTTCTCGATAACGTCAAGCCCTTGGATATTTATCGATGCCTCAGAGCTATTTCACCGTCTTGTTTTGGAGGTTATTTAGACTGCGGTGATTTTCAAATTATCAGCAGTTCGCCCGAGAGGTTTTTGTGTGCAGACAACCGTAAGGTCTCGACGCGTCCCATGAAGGGAACGCGACCGCGCGGGCAAACATTTAAAGAAGACGAACAACTCAAGAAAGAATTGCTTTCAAGTGGCAAAGACAAGGCTGAATTATTGATGATCACGGATCTTTTGCGCAATGATTTAGGTCGCGTTTGTCAATACGGGACCATTCGCGTTCGAAAAAGGCGTGCCCTGGAAACCTATTCAACGGTTTTTCAGACAACAAGCGAAATCGAAGGCCGATTGAAAGACGACAAGGATATCTTTGACATTCTCGCGGCGTGTTTTCCGGGCGGGTCCATTACCGGTTGTCCCAAGATCCGCGCCATGGAAGTCATCGAGGAACTCGAGCCGACCAGGCGGGGTATTTATACGGGAGCCCTGGGGTATATGAGCTTTTCGGGCCGGATGGATTTCAATATTTTGATTCGCACGCTTTTATCCACCAGAGAAAAATTGTATTTCCAGGTGGGTGGAGGGATTGTGGCGGATTCCCTCGCTCAGAAAGAATACGAGGAGACCCTGATTAAGGCCGAAGCCATACATCGGTGCCTCGGACGTCTTTGCGCAAAGAAGGTGAGCGTTTATTCTACTTCGCATAACAAATGAAAATAATGGTAAATGCTTCGTAGAATATTCTTATTAGGAATAATTCTCCGAAGCCTATACCATTGTTGATTTATGATAAAGCAAAGGAGAATAGTATGCGGCGAAGAATCATGTTTCTGGATGGAATGTTTATTCCCGCAAGCGAGACAATGACCAAAACGCTTTCTCCGGGTCTTTTGACCGGACGCGGTGTTTTTGAAACCATGCGCGCGTATAACGGGTCAATATTTGCTTTTCATGAACATTGCCGAAGACTTTTTGAGGGTCTGCGAAAATTAAATATTGAAGCGCCTTGTTCTCAAGAAAAAATGCAGGGCTATCTTTATTGTGCCCTGCGGTCCAACAAACTTAAAAACGGACGTTTACGCCTCACGATTTGGCAATCCAAGCAGGGCCCGCGCATGTCCGTTATCGCGACTGAATACCATCCTTTTTCCAAGACAAAATACCGTGAAGGCTTTAAAACTGTTGTGTCCAGCTTAAGAAGAGATGAACGCCATTTGTCTTGCGATGTCAAATCCATTGAATACCTTCCGCTTTTTATCGAACGCCGAAAGGCTAAAACCAAAGGCAAGGATGAAGCAATTCTTTTGAACCGCAAAGGATATATCTGCGAAGGGAGCTACACAAATATTTTCTTGATTAAAGATAAAATATTATATACACCTTCGCTAGCGTGCGGTTGTTTAAAGGGAATTACCCGACAATTTGTTTTGAAAATAGCGAAAGAAACTCATTTGCCCTGCAAAGAAATGCAAATCCTTTTAAACCAGCTCTTAGGGGCCGACGAGGCTTTTTTGACAAACTCGCTTCTTGAAATTATGCCCTTGACCTTTGTGGGAAACAAACGTATCGGCCAAGGTCAGGCCGGGCCTCTAACAAAACTATTATCCTCAAAATATCACGCCTTGACACAAGAATAAAGTCCTTAAAGCTTTCCTTTTGAGGGGACCTCATTTTTTACGTATCCTTTTAAAATTTATGAGTTTATATTTGCTCTTATATTGCTCTATCGATATAATAAAATCAAATGCACGTTTTCATTTTCATTGTGATTAGCTGCATGTTTGCAGCGCTCATGCCGGGGTCTATCTGTGCCGATGAACCGACACAAAGCTATACCTCTATCTTTGAGGATAGACCTGTGGTGGGCGTCTGGAAAGAAAACATTGGTGCCCTACAGGGCAGCACGGATCGATTGGTTGAAATCACCGATATGCTTTTTAAAGAAAACGAATTATTAAGCCAGGAAATCCTGGCCACGCAAAAAGCAATCGAAGACATCAAGAGAGACAGCGAAAAGCTCATCGGAGAACCTCCCCGTCTGAAGAAACTCATCGGCAGCCAAGAGGAAAGACTCAAGCAAGTCGAGCGGGAATTAGATGCACTTGAAACCCAAGCCAGTAATCTCAGAAAGAAAAAATTATTGCTGGATAAGGAACTTTCCGCCATCAAGGAATCCCAAAGGCCATGGGAAGAGCAGATCGTTCAATTGACCAAAGAAGAGACTCTTTTAAGAGAAGAACTCAAAACGCAAGACGCCTTCAAAGAGGAACGCATTCAAGGCATTCAGTTGCGCTCAGAGCAAATCAATAAAGAAGTTCTCGCGAATCAGGAAGCCTTAAAATCCGTCGAGATTTTGATTAAAGAAAATTCAACTCAATACGCCAAGACTCTCGAAGGGATCGATCAACTGATCAAAGAAAACAAAGAGACCTCTTTGCAGATTTCGGAAAATCAAAGAACGGTACGCACCGGTGAACGCGAACTCAGACAACTGAGAACGGATAACGAAAAGTTAGAAAGATCCATTCAGCGCGAATTGGATCGTCAGTCACTGCGCCGAGAAAAATGGCAAAAGGCCGTGGACGCGCTGCAATCCGAAATCAATGAAATCGAACAATCAATGGACGCCGATGCGCTCGAAGGATTGTCTAAGCAGAAAACCCAATTGGCCGGACAAATCGAAAATGCCGAAACGGAAAATACGACCCTCCAGCAAGAAATCGCGGATCTGAATAATGCGATAGACGTTTTGAAAAGAGAAAATGCCATGATTGAAGATTTGCTTGGAGTCCAAAAAGAACTTGTCGGCGAACCTGTTATTTCGATTGAGATGTTACGTGAGCTGGCTCCTCAATTTGACAATATCAGCGAGGCTATGGGTTATGCGTATGCCAAACAAGGGTATTACGATACGGCAATTGAATATTATTTTAAGGCCCTGAAGGAAGGCGCAAGCCCAAGAAATGTTTATTTCAATTTAGGGTATATCTACTATCAGATGGACGATCTTAAGCGGGCCGTTCATTATTACAAAAAGGTCTTGGCTGTCGACCCCGAAGATAAGGAAGCCAAATATAATTTGGAGCTTTTGCGCGAAGAACTTCGCGATTCCTCAAAATAATTATCCCCCCCTTTTTAATACTTCCCATCCAAGCCTTTGCATTGCTAAAATATTGAAATATAATAATTGTATTTAGTTGGTTCCCGCCCACCAAAATTTAAGACAATTTTGGTGGGCGGGTTAATTCGGCCAGCGACTTACGTCACACCACCTTTGAATGGATTTCCGTAAGTTGCGGCCTCATTAAACAGTACTTACCGAATATATTGACTTCTGGTGCTATCCTGTTATAGAATGACTAACATAATTCATTAATATTAATCTTAATATTACAAATTGCGAGAGAATGAATAGCTTCAGAATGGAGAGGGGGACCCATGGACGAAATTTTACAGATTTTGAACAATGATGCGCGCATCAGCCCGAAAGAAATCGCTAAGCTGACCGGAAAGCCTGAAAGCCACATCAAGAACCAAATCAAGAAATACGAGAAAAACGGCACCATTGTCAAATATAAGACCGTGATCAATCAAGATTTGGTGCAGGATTCCGCTTCCACCGTGCGGGCGCTTATCGAGGTAAGTATCACACCGCAGAAAAATGTGGGCTTTGATTACGTCGCCGAAAGAATTTATAGCTTTCCTGAGGTTGTAAGCTGTCATCTTGTTTCGGGAACCTACGATCTTTTGGTGATTGTCGAGGGAGATAATATTCAAACGGTTGCCAGTTTTATTGCCTCAAAGCTTTCTCCCATGGAAAATGTCCGCGCGACAACGACCCATTTCTTATTAAAAAAATATAAAGAAGACGGACAGATTTTTAAGAAAAAAGACCGACGCAAGCGATTAAATATTTCTTTTTAACATCGCTAACCAAGATTTAAAGAACCGATGAAAATATCACAAACAGTTGAGAAAATGGCGCCTTCGGGCATCCGCGCATTTTTTGATCTTGTGCTGACCATGAAAGATGTTATTTCTTTGGGCGTGGGGGAGCCGGACTTTGTTACACCCTGGCGTATTCGCGAGAAGGCCATCTATTCGCTCGAAAAAGGCTATACCTCGTATACCTCTAATCAGGGCATGCCGGAGTTAAGAAAACAACTGGCTGTTTATTTACGGCATCGCCATGGCCTGGACTACGACGACAAAAAGGAAATTTTGATTACCGTCGGCGTCAGCGAAGGAATGGATTTGGTCGTACGGGCCCTTCTTAATCCCGGCGACAAGGTGCTGATTCCCGAACCGCATTACGTGTCTTACGGGCCCATTGTCGAGATGGCTGGTGGACAACCCATATTTATCCAGACGCACCTTCAGGACGGATTTAAATTAAAACCAAAGCAGATTGAAAAGGCTTATCACCGAGGCGTGAAGGCCATTATTCTGAATTATCCTTGTAATCCAACAGGCACATCGTACACAAAAGAGGAACTCAAAGAATTATCCCGGATTATCCTCAAGCACAATCTTCTGGTCATCAGCGATGAGATCTATGATGAGCTCACCTATGATTTTGACCATGTTCCCTTATCGACCTTGAAGGGCATGAAAAAGAATGTCATTTATCTCAATGGATTTTCCAAGGCTTTTGCGATGACGGGTTTCCGTATCGGCTGGGCGTGCGGGCCTGAGGAAATCATCGCGGCGATGACCAAGATTCATCAGTACACCATGATGTGCGTTCCCATCACCAGTCAACTCGCCGGCATCGAAGCGCTCAAAAGCGGTTTTCGTGATGTGCAGGACATGAAAAAAGAATATGTGCGCCGTCGGCGCTACATCACAACCAGTCTTAATGAGCTTGGGCTAGACTGTCCTATGCCGCAGGGAACGTTTTACGTTTTTCCTTCGATCAAGAAGACGAAGATGAAATCCATGGATTTTGCGACAGACTTATTGAACAAGAAAAGAGTAGCCCTCGTTCCCGGCGTGGCCTTCGGTCCATCTGGTGAAGGACATGTCCGGATTTCTTATGCCTCCAGTTACGATAATCTCAAAGAGGCGGTTTCTCGTTTACGCCAATATTTGGGAAAAATATAGCTCTTCGTTTTCTGAATATTCGTTAGGTAGGAAGAATATTATTGTTTTTGCTTTTGCCCCCCACCACTTTTTAAAAAAGTGGTGGGGGGTTAATTCGCCCGCCATTGATTCAGTGGCGGGCTCATTAAACGGATGCAAACAAAATTCAGAATCTTTTGCCTGCTTGTTGGTTGCCTGGCGTACTCTTCCTGCCTTACGCCTGTCGCCTCTATTCCAGATTCCCGCGGATCGCTGAAGAAAGCCGAAGAATATGCGCGCCAGTCCGATCTCCTCTATCAAAAAGCTGTCCAGGAGCTCAAAGGAGCTTTAAAGACGGCCCAAAATTCCGACGAGATTCATATCCAATTGGGTGAACTTTTCTTCCGTCACGCGGATTATCGCAAAACCATCGAACAATTTTCGCTTGTCGATCAACCCATAGCAAAGAAATTATGCGCCATGGCCTACTACAAATTAGGCGAATTTACCGATGCCTTGAGTCTGTTCAATCAACTGGGGCCGCTTGCAGACGACGAGTACTTATATGATTACGGACGCACCTGCGAAGAGCAGAATCTTTTTGATCAAGCGCTGGATATTTACGCGGCCGTCCAACAAGCCGAATTCAAAGACATGGCCCAAGCACGTATTCAGTTGATTAGCGCAGAAAGACAAAACAAAGGCCTTGAAGATCTAGATCCTTTTGTCCAAGACTTGATCCGTAACGCCCCTTCCCAAGAGGATAATCCTCAAGCCGCAGCCGTGATCCTTTTTGATCATGAAGGTGTGACCGTCCAAAAGAACAACACCGTCGAATACGTCCATCATTATCTGCTGAAAATACTCAATGAACGAGGCAAAAAATACGGAGAAATCCAAACCGGCTATGATTCCACCTACGACAAAGTCACAGTTGAGATCGCGCGCACCATTCGACCCGACGGCACGGTCATTTCCGTAGGCTCCAAACATACGCGCGATGTTTCGCGCTATCTTAACTTTCCGCTCTACAGCAATGCGCGCGTGCGCATCGTTTCGATGCCCGAGGTATCCGTCGGGACTTTTATCGAATACAAAGTCAGGATCTCAACAAGCCGCATGATCGCCGATGAGCATTTTCGCGCGCAATATTTGCTTCAGCCCGGAGATCCTGTCCTGAGAGCCAAGTTTGTTGTCAGCCTTCCCGTTGAAAAGAAGCTCAAGCAAAAAATTCTGAACAGAGAATACAATCCCTCGGGGATTACGCTTGAGCCAAACGTTGCAGACGACGGGAATCAAACAACCTACACGTGGGAATTCGAAAATATTCCTTTGATGATCCCCGAACCCAGCATGCCTCCCAGGGTGGAAATCACTCCTAATATTCTATTATCGACTTTTGAAAGCTGGGACGAAATCTATAACTGGTGGTGGGCGCTCGCCAAGGATAAGATGGAAACAAACCGGGAGATGAAAGATAAGATTCGCGAATTGATCAATGGAAAAGAAACGCTTTTGGATCAGATCAAGGCGATTTATCATTTTTGCGCCAAAGAAATCCGTTATGTCGCCGTGGAATACGGCCAGGCCGGTTTTGAGCCTCATCAAGCAAGCGAGATTTTTGAAAATAAATACGGGGACTGTAAAGATCAATCGATTCTCTTGATTTCTATGCTTAAAGGTATCGGCGTCCCGGCGTATCCCGTCTTGATTCCGACGCGCGGGACAACGGCGCTCATGGATGATTTTCCCATGGTTTTATTTAATCATGCGATTGTCGCGATCAAATGGGATCACGTATGGGTCTTTCTTGATCCCACGGGGGAGACAGTCTCTTTCGGCGATCTGCCGCAAGGAGATCAGGGCCGACGCGTGATGATCTTTCGCGAAGACGGTTGGGAACTCGCCACAATACCCCGGTTCCCCGCCGAGCACAATCAGACACGAAGAAAGACGGTCTTACAATTTGATAACGACGAGAATATTACAGCCGAAAGAACCGTTTGGACCAAGGGGGTTTTTGACCAGTCCCAGCGCAGGCGATTCCGTTATACCATGCCGATCTTAATTGAAGAGAGCCTCAAAACAGCCATTCAAAATATTATCCCGGCCTCAACCCTGATCGATTATACCATCGAAAACGTCGAGGATATGAATAAAGAAATCGTGCTTTCGTATCATTTTCGGGGCAGTGATTATTTGATTAAAGCCGGGAATGATATGCGCGTTGTTCCCTTCTGGGGCGGCATCAACTTAAATCTTGCGGCTAAAGATGCGCGGGTTTATCCGATTGATTTAACGATGCTGACTGACGAAGAATCCACCATGGAACTGCGCTTGCCGCCCACCTATAGCCTTTTGTCTTTACCTGAAGCCGTCATCCGAGAAACGCCCTGGTTTCGCTTTGAAGGGACCTATACGTTTGAAAATAATGTTGTTCGCTATAGCGAAAAGACGCTTGATAAAACAGTTCGTATTGAGATAGAGGATTACGCAGGTTATAAATCAGCTCTGGAGCAGCTGTCCAAGGATATCCGGCAAAGCGTCATTCTTAGAAGAAAGACCAAAGACCATGCCCCCTAAAGAGAAAAAGAAAGATAATCATATCGACTTTGAAATCGAATTTTATCAAAAGGTTGTTATCGAAAGGCCAAATTTTGTCGAAGCGCTGATCGCCCTGGGTGATCTCTATACAAAGAAAGGCCTCATCAATGAAGGCCTGAAAGTCGATGAGAGGTTGTCGAAATTAAAACCCGATGACCCTCTGATTCTTTATAATCTGGCCTGCAGTTATTCGCTCCTTGGGAATAACGACCTGGCTTTTGACGCAATCAAAAAAGCCATTCATCACGGCTATGATGATTTTAGTCATTTGAAGAAAGACCAAGATCTGGAGAATCTCCGGCGAGATCCGCGCTTTCAGGGGCTTCTTGACAAAATCGAGCGTACGCCAAAGAAACCATGACCGATACACCCAAAGCCAAACATTATCATCGCTTAAAAAACAGAATGTTCTTTGTTCAGCTGGGTCTCAACGTCCTTATTCTGGTTGTTCTTCTTGCAAGTGGTTTATCGTTGGGTTTGCGCAATTTCTCCGGACGAATTTTTAATCATTTTCTTCTAGCCAATGGTCTGTACATCATGATTTTTGGAATTGCGATGTACCTCCTGTATTTTCCTCTAAGCATGTTGGAAGGCTATATCTGGGAACATCGTTTTTCTTTATCGAATCAGAAATTTCTTGATTGGCTCAAAGATGATTTTAAAAAGGCTATTTTGAGCGGCTTTGTATCTCTTTTAGCGATTGAAGTTGTCTATGTGCTCTTAAGGCATTATCCTCAGACCTGGTGGATCGGGGCGAGCCTTTTTTGGTTGTTCTTAAGTCTTGTTTTGGCCCGCCTGATGCCGCAAGTGATCATTCCGTTATTTTACAAATATCTGGACATTGACAATGAGGACTTAAAGAGACGCGTCTTGGAACTTTTCGAACATTGTCATTTAAAGATCAAAAATGTCTATTCTATCAATTTTTCGACGAAGACAAAGAAAGCCAATGCGTTCATTTGCGGTCTGGGTAATAACAGAAGAGTCGTTTTGACCGACAACCTTCTGGACAACTTCACGATCGATGAAATCGAAACCGTTGTGGCCCACGAAATCGGTCACTACCAACACCACGATATTTTGAAATTAACCATGGTTCATTCGGCGGTTATGTTCGGCAGCTTTTTCTTGATTCACCTTTTCTTAAAGAATTCCTTGGCTTGGTTCGAGCTTAAAACCATTGATGATATTGCTTTTTTCCCCATGATCGCTTTGGCCTTGATGGTTTTGGGATTCTGCGTGACGCCTTTTTTAAATACCTTTAGCCGGCGCTGCGAAGTGCGGGCCGATCATTTTAGCGTGTCGTTGACAAAGAAACCAAGCGCCTTGATTAGCGCGTTTGAAAAACTAGGCCAGATGAACCTGGCGGAATTTGCACCCGGCAAATGGGTTGAACTCTTTTTTTATGACCATCCGCCGCTCGCCAAGAGAATCGCGGATATTCAGAAACTAAAAATCGGATAGGGAAAAAGATGAAAAACGTAAAACGCAAAAGCTGTTTTTTGATTATTGCTCTTGTAGGGATGATGTGCGGAATTTTCTTCACAAAGGACGCCCTAGGCTTTGAATTTCCCCGCTATGAAATCGAGGCCACCATTGACGTCCAGGCGAAACGTATTTCATCGACGCAGGTTGTAACATTCACCAACAATACCCAAAACCCTGTCAAGGAAGTCTATTTTCACGCATACCCTAACCGCGAGTATACGAAAAAAGAAAAAGACTTCATGATGCTTTACGCGGGGTATTTTAAGATGGATCCTTTCCCGGACGGCTTTCAGTCCGGCAATATGGAATTCCGCGAAATTTCCTGCGAGGGAAAAAGTCTGATGTTCGCATTTGAAGGAAAGGACAAGACGCTTCTTAGAGTTCAATTGCAAAAAGAACTCAAAACCGGACAGAGCATAAAAATAGAACTTGCCTATACCGTTAGTATTCCGCATGCGTACGGTCGGTTCGGCTGGCACAAAAACATTTTCGCCTTATCGCGCTTTTATCCGATTCTCTCAGTTCTGGATGAAAAAGGCTGGAATAAGAATCCCTTTTATCCGTTTCATCGGCCCTTTTTTAGCGATGCATCTATCTATGAAGTTAAGCTTACACTTCCTAAGGATTTTGTCGCTATCTATTCCGGCGACCTTGAAAGCGAGCAGGATGTTAATGGCAGGCGTCGATTATGGATTAAAACGCCTTTGCCGATTCGGGAATTTACCCTGGCTTTAAGCCCGGATTACAAAATCGCTCAAGAGGCATTGAACGGCGTTACCGTCAAATCGTTTTATCTCACCGGAGACAAAGTCCGCGGCGAAAAGGCTCTTGAAATTGCGCGTGATACGATCGAATTTTATACAGATCGTTTTGGAGCGTATCCCTATAAGACATTCAGCATTGCGCCGGTGTATCTGGGTTATGGCGGCGAGCAGATGTCCAATATGATTTTTATCGATACCCGCGTTTATCAACTGCCCAAAATTCTCAACCGCCATTTTGAGTTTTTGATCGCGCATGAAATCGGCCATCAATGGTTTTATAATCTGGTGGGCGTCAATGAATTTTCCGAAATGTGGCTTGAAGAAGGCGTGAACTCTTATTTTATCCTCGCGTATCTTGAAAACAAATATGGATTCGATGCCGACGTCATCGAATGGCCCAAAGATTTAGATTGGCTTTTGCCGAACTTTTCTTTTCGCCGCGCGAGGGACTACCGATATAAAATTCTTGCCCGCATCGATTTAAATTATCCTTTAACCAGCAAGCTCTCCAGCTACAAAGAGCCCAGCAGTATATTCTCACTTACCTATGGTAAGGGCGCGTCCATTGTGTCCATGTTGCGTTATGTCATCAGCGACGAGGCCTTTGCAAGAGTATTTCAAAGAATCTTCAAAGACTATCGGCATCGCAACTTTTCTGTTGAACAGCTCATTAAGTTATGTGAAGAGGAAGGCGGCCGGGACTTGCGCTGGTTTTTCAGCGAGTGGCTTGAAACCACCGAAAGCTGCGATTATGCCGTCGGTAGCGTAAGGGGCAAGGAAATTATCCTGGAAAACCGGGGTGGAATCCATATGCCCGTTGATGTTGAGATTGACTACCGTGATGGGAAGAAAGAAATTATTCGCTGGAACGGAAAAGGACACACAGAGAAGATTCTTGCAGAGGCGGGCCGATTAGTTAAGCGAGTCACCATCGATCCTCAAAAACGATTACTTGATATCGATCAAACCAATAATACGTGGCCCCGAAAAGTTCATATCCAACCGGTTGCGATGTATACGCCCTTGCACGAGATTCCTTTGGCGCTACCGGAAGATAGCTACAATATTGTCTTTGGGCCCGAAGCGGCTAATTCCGGCTTAGGCATTAAAGCGGTTGCTCAAAAACCATATGATCAAATCGTCTATGCGGCCACGGATTTTGAATTTGGCGAAAGTCTGCAGCATACGCGCGTAGGCTATCAGCTCAAGAACGTTTTGAACACGCAAGCGAGCCTCGGGTTTGAATTATTCAATATCAATGACTGGGATGATGGTGAGCGCGATCTTATTGGCGGGAAAGTCTATCTAAGAAAAGAACTCAGGCCCGTCGCCTACAGTTTAAGCGTCATCAACGATCATTTCACCTTATACGTGATGCGCGACCGCAGCCTGAATAAGGGCTTGTCGTTAAGCGGATGGGAAGATTCCCGCAATGCATCGTATTTAAAGAAAGATGAAGCGCTCGTCGGCGGTGTTCTTCATTTAGAGCGCAATGGTCCTCATCCGGATCCGCGGCAAGGTTTTAAATCCGATTTACTTCTTGAAAGTTCCGGGCATTTCCTGGGTGCCACGCAATATTTCTATCGGGGATCATGGGATGTCGGAGTCTATCATCCTGTGACGGCCAAAAGCAAGATTGCCTTGCGCGTCAAATACGGCTGGGGATATCCGGATGATAAAAATCTTTATGAAGCCGGCGGCCCGTTTGGCCTGCGTGGTTATGACCGTAAAACCGTGCGTGGTTCCCGTATGGGGCTGGGAAGCCTGGAATATCGTTTTCCTCTGATGAAAGATTTGAATATATCTTTTCTGGATCATATCATTCGCTTGGATGCGATCAGCGGCGTTGTTTTTGCGGATATCGGGCAAAGCTGGTTTGAGGATATCGATGATGTGAGTCTGAAAAAAGATGCTGGCGGCGGCTTGAGATGTGAGGTCAGCATCGGCTCATTCTTAGAAAAAGTCCTTGTGCGTATGGACGTGGCGCAGGCGATCAATGATTCGAAAGAAGATACAAAAGTTTGGTTTGGGATTAATCATTCATTTTGAAACAAGTTTATCGAGTTGACGAGCTAGCCAGTTGGCGAGTTTAACGAGTTCTCAGAACTTGCCAACTCGTTGAACTCAACAACTCGTCAACTAGATTGGGGATTTGAAAGATGAAGGCCTTTCGCGAAGAAATTTGGTTTAACACAAAAACCCGGCGAGACTACATCAACATCACCGACCAAATTCAGAAAATGGTCACGAAAAGCGGCATTAAAGAGGGTTTGTGTTTGGTCAACGCTATGCATATTACCGCGAGCGTCTTTATCAATGACGATGAAAGCGGTCTGATTCAGGATTTTGACGACTGGCTGGAAAAGCTTGCTCCGCATGAACCGGTCAGTCATTATCGTCATAATGTGGGCGAAGATAACGGCGATGCGCATTTGAAACGCCAGGTGATGGGCCGGGAGGTCGTTGTGGCCGTGACAAATGGTCGATTGGATTTCGGACCGTGGGAGCAGATTTTCTATGGAGAATTTGATGGAAGGAGAAAGAAACGAGTATTGGTTAAGATTATCGGAGAATAGAGGAATCTGCATCAATTCGTACAAATGATTTACGTCACTTCGTTCCGTAAATCATGTACTCATTGACAGATTTTCTATGGAGAATTTGATGGCAGGAGGAAGAAAAGAGTTTTGGTAAAAATAATCGGAGAATAGTTCTGCCCTGCTTCGTCCGCCACTAATTTAATGGCGGACTTCGCAGGGTCAATTCGCCCCGCTGCCCCGCATTTTGCGGGGCAAGAAGCGGGGCTCATGGAGAATCAATTATTTTCATTGAAAGAAAACCCGAAGACAGATAAGATTATATAACCATATGAGTTTAGTTGCCTTAGGAACCATAGCCTTAGACGATATTAAAACGCCCAGCGGAATTAAGCGGGATATGCTTGGCGGATCAGCCGCGCATTTTGCCATGGCGGCCCGTTTATTTACCAAGGTGCATCTGGTGGGCGTGGTCGGTGAGGATTTTCCCAAAAAACACATTCATTTCCTTAGAAAAAAGAAGATTGATCTGACAAGCGTTTGCCAGACTTGCGGCAAGACCTTTCACTGGAAGGGCGAATATAAAAAACATGATTTGAACGTAGCGTTGACCCTGGCGACCGAATTAGGTGTCCTGGCTAATTTTAAACCTCATGTATCGAAAGGTCAACACGATATTCCGTATATCTTTCTCGCTAATATCGATCCGGACATGCAGATGGAATTACTTGAAAAAATGCGCAAACCCCAGCTGGTGGGTTTGGACAGCATGAATCTATGGATCAAGATCAAAAAGAAATCATTGGTCAAGCTGATGAAGAGAGTTGATTTATTTGTCGCCAACGACGCAGAAGCCAGACAATTAACAGGCGAGCATAATTTGATTAAAGCCACCAAGCGCCTTCGCACAATGGGCCCTCAATGGATTGTCATCAAAAAGGGCGAGCATGGGCTTCTTTTTTTCTGCGATCGGTTTCTGTTTTCTTTTCCGGCTTATCCTCTCGAGCATGTGGTTGATCCGACGGGAGCCGGAGATACCTTTGCCGGCGGGCTAATGGGCTATTTAAGCAAAATCGGGCGCACAACACCCCAAGACCTCAAAAAAGCCCTGTTGTACGCCACAACCATGGCCTCTTTTAATGTGCAAGGCTTCGGTCTGACCAAAACAGCGCAATTGACCTTGCCCAGGGTCAATCAAAGAATGAAAAAGCTTATTCAGTTTATTTCTGTTTAAGGAATCAAGAATGAACTATAAATGGAATTTACCTATTTTCCTGAGTAAACGCAGATACTCGCAAATTGCCCGTCTCGCTGAAGGCTCGCCGAGGCGGACATGCAGATGGTCGCAGATATTATGATCAATCTGAGAAATCTAATCTGCGTGAATCCGCCCGCCTCGGCCGTTGGCCTCATCGAGGCCGGGCGTTTTATCTGCGTCAATCTGCGTTTATTCCATAATTCTGTTATAATAAACATTCTATTATTTATTTGCTTCTAATTAATTTTAACAAATATTATTAAATTATAAGTAAATCTCTATGAATCATAGCGATTTCAAAAATAACATGAAGGCCACAGCGCGGCTGATCAAAAAAAGCAAAAAGATCATCATCGCCTGCCATATGAATCCCGATGGAGATGCACTGGGCTCCATGATCGGATTGTATTATGGCCTGATGAAGATGGGCAAGGATGTTGTGATGCTTTGTCCTGATAAAGTGCCCTATCGTTATATTGATCTCTCGGGCGCGCGGCGTATTAAGCAAAGATACACAAAAGAAGCCGATTGTGCCATCAGCGTGGATTGCGGAGCGATGGTTCAGCTGGCGCGTCTGCAGGAGGCCTTTAGAAAATCCAAACGCATCGTGGAGATCGATCACCACACTTACCGTACGCGCTTTGGTGATATTCAGTTGATTGACCGGGGATCCTGCTCGGTGGGAGAGATTGTCTATCAGCTTTTGAAAATGATGAGAATACGCCTGGATAAGAGAATGGCTGAATGTTTTCTGACGTCCATGCTCGTTGAGACATCGTCTTTTAGCCGGCCGGAAGTGAGAAACTCCACCTTTGATATCTGTTCGGAACTCATGAAAACCGGTATTAACTTCAATAAGATTTCGGACCGATTCTACTGGCTCAAAAAACTTTCGGTCCTACATCTGTGCGGTCTGTGTTTTGTGCGCATCAAGATGAGGGCCAACGGGAAGCTGGCTTGGTCCATTCTCTACCAGAAAGATTATGATAAATTCAACGGAAGCAAAGAGGATGTCGATGCCGTGCCGGATGAAATGATGGCGATTGACGGCGTCAAGGTGACCTTGCTTTTTCGGGAAATCGAGGACAATATGCTGCGCGTGAGCTTGCGTTCCAAAGGTAAGATTGATATCGGGTACTTAGCCAGCATCTACGGCGGCGGTGGGCATCACGATGTGGCCGGGTGCCGCATTCACAATAATAAACGGACCATCGAGAAGTTTATTGAGCAGGCGTGTCTGCTGATTGACCGTAAGAGACAGAAAATTTTAACCTTGTCGTAAATTTATCCAAAAATTTCCTAAAATTTAATCTTATTATCTTTTTGAGCCGGTTGATAATCAAAAATTTACGGAAGATCAAACTGTAATTAAGAGAAATGATTTTAACGTGGATTTATTGGTCTTTTCCTTATTAATGGAACAGTCAATAATATTCTCTCTATACGAGAAAGAAGACCTAATATTGACTTCCACCGTTCCTTTAATAAAGAGAAAGTCAATAAGCAGATATTTGCTAAGGATATCAGGGAATCGGGTGATCAGGGACTTGGTTATTGGGAAACAAGGAGATCAGGAACATGTCCATTCTAAGGTCCCCAATATCCAAATACCCAAATTCCCTAGTCCCGAATCTCCAAATTACCTAATGACCTGCATTGATGTTTATTTGCGACCATCTGCGTTTATTCGAGAAATTTAATAAACTCTACTTTAATCATTTTCAACCATGAATCAAAAAGAAAAACAAGATTTCCGCTGCGGTTTTGTCGCGATTGTCGGGCGGCCCAATGTGGGCAAATCAACGCTACTCAATAATATCGTAGGACAAAAAGTCGCTATCGTCTCGAAAGTTCCGCAGACCACGCGCCATCAGATCCGCGGAATTTATAATAGCGACCGCGGTCAAATCATCTTTCTGGATACGCCAGGCATTCATCTTGAAAAAGATAACCTCGATCGCTTTATGAACACCACGTCCTTGGAAACCTTAGAGGGCGCCGATTGTATTATTCATTTGGCGGATATTATGCGCTGCGTCGGACAGGAAGAAGAGATGGTCCTCCGGAATCTTGAAAACGCCAAGGTCCCCGTTATTCTTGGCTTAAACAAATCGGATTTGAAAGGTAAGTACGCCCATGAGTATATTTCCCTGTGGCAAAAGATTAAAGGAGAGACCTTAAGCGAAAAGGGCGATTTTGTGCTTTTGCCTTTGAGCGCGAAAGAAGGAATGAATATTGATAAATTAATCGATATCCTCTTCGGATTTTTGCCCGCAGGGCCGGCTCTTTATCCGACCGACACGGTATCGGATGTACCCCAGAAGCTGGCCATAGCCGATATCGTGCGCGAAAAGTTATTTTTTCTTTTGCGCGAAGAAGTTCCGCATTCCGTGGCTGTTGTGGTTGAGGAGATGATCCAAAGAAAAAAGAAACTTTTGTACATCCGTATCCAAATATTAGTGGAGCGTGACTCTCAGAAAGAAATCGTGATCGGCCAAAATGGGCAGGTCCTTAAAAAAGCGGGAAGTCTCGCGCGCAAAGAGCTTGAACGGTTACTGCAAAGTAAGATCTATCTGGACCTTCATGTCAAGGCCAAGAAAAAATGGCGGGATGATATGTCTTTCTTAGGAGAAATGGGGTGTGCCTGAGGGACAGTTGCACATATTTCAAGAAGCAAAAAACGGGGAATCATTTCCCCGTTTTTTTATAAATAGAATCACTTATCTTCTTTAAGCAGGCATTAGCGAATTTCTTATATTAAAGGGCAATCTTCAGGACAATTCGTATAATTTTCTCCCCATTTAGGTTCGCAGATTCCGTTCGGATTGGGACATGTCGGGCAAGAACCGCAATCGCCCGGACAAGTACTGCATGTTTCGCCGTAATCACAAACGTGATTACCGCAGCACAATCCGCAATCACCCGAACACGTGCTGCAGTTTTCAGATCCGTTACACTGTCCATCTCCGCAATAAGGACACACACCGCAATCCGCAGAACAATTACTGCAGGTATCCAAACCATTACAAGTACCGTCGCCGCACACAGGGGGACAATCCAAAGTGCATGTATAGGTTTCTGATTCATCGCATTGGCCGTCACCGCACACAATAGGGCATTGACCGCAATCAATTTCACATGTGCCGCAGGACTCAAAAGACTCCTGGCAGATATTGTCACCGCAGAACTGCTCAGGATGATGAACCCAGTTATTGCGTACAAGCGCGTATTCTTTCGTAAAGCCATCAGAAAGTCCGTAAAAATGTCCGGGCGGCTGTAAATTAGGATTATTCAGGTAATCCGCATCATAGACATGAACAGGCTGGTCATACAAAGCCAGCAATTCTTTTGGCGTGCCGGGGTTGGCGTAAGAAAATCCAGTTTCTCGGCAACCCATGGGATCGTTTAGCCAAGGACTCGGGTCATCCGTAGTATCAACAAAACGTATTTTCACATCTTCGTTATACTGCGCTTGATCGCAGGCACGGGTATTCATGGTTTTTGCAACCGGACCCACGGAAGGAAACTCATTGGATAATTGGATAAGGGAGCCGGTGACGACCGCTTCATATTCTACCCAACTATTCTGAGCGGGCGGGCTGGATTGATCTCCGGGATTCGCAAAGTATTTCCATAGCTCCAAATGATCCAGCTCATCGACGGAAACATAGTTCCCGACTAAAGATATATTATACTGAATCTCATTTTTGCCGTCTCCATCGGTATCTGATCCGCCTGTAACCGGATGGGCCATTTTCAATTCTGGTTCTTGAGGGCCATCCCACTTGTAATACCAGTACCAATTCTTACCGTTGACTATATCGTAATTCTTGTCGAGCCCGCGTCCTTCCGGCAAGCCGTCCCATTCCGGGTTCCAAACCGATGTAAATTCATCTTCTCCATAAGGGTACGAATAATGAAATTGCGGCATCGGGAGATGTTCGGGGAAATCATAATTTTCCGAGAGAAGGTTAATGCGGTTAGATACAAAAGCAGCAGAAGGCTGTTTGTTATCCGGGGCCGTGTTGTACTTGCCTATCATCGAGAAATCGCCTTGCACATAATACGTAAGTCCGTTCTCCGGCAGACTCTCCGCATTTATAACAGCCAGGCCAACAGGATACAGTTGAGGTCCGTCAGCCTGATAATCCCAGGCTGCATTCCACTCGTACCCTTTATTGCTCATAACAATCGTGCCGTCCAAGGGGAGGTAATTTTTTTCCGGGTTTTGGATCTGACATTCTTCCAACCCTTGAATATTTACAACAATTGCTCGATTAATGAGTCCGGTCTTATGATTCATAAATCTTTTGAGTTGAACCAAGGGCTCGCTGGTGCAACCTTCATCATCCCATGTATAATTGTTTTCAGAATTCAGAAGAATAATGGTAGGTTCGTTTTGAGCATTTATGGAAAAATGTACATCATCTGTATCCTTGTCAGGATAAAAAATCATGCTTCCTCCGGAAACCTGAGCCTCGGACATCATTTGTTCAACAGGAACCGTAGGCAAGGTGACTTGGCTGACTTCAGAGGATTGGTCAAGAAGGACATCATCCAATCCTACGCTTTCCAGGAAGCTTTGCCATGCATTCTGTTGTGAGTCGGCAAAAAGAACATTGATCTGGTCTGAGCGGTTAAAATAAGCGTTTACCGGATAAGTATCGGCATCCGGCAAAATCGAAGGAATATAATAACCGCTGGCCTCACCGGCTTTTTGGATATAGACATTGTCTTGGTAGTAATTTGCATTATTAGCCACGGGATCGGTCATCGCGCAGTTCACGTCCGGGTTACAATTATAGTTCTGCTCAAGATAGACATATTGTTTTGGATTGTCCTGGTCGGTCCACCAGTTGACCCCATGGGCGCCATCAAGTCCATAACCCGATAAGTAAATATTAAGGGAAGTTGTGTCTCCCCAAGGCAATATCGGGTTTTGGTTCGCATCACTTTGATTCCACGGAACGACGGATGTGCAGCCGGCATCTTTACAAGCCAGAAGGCCATAGCGCATACCGGCGATATGGCCGTGATTATGATTCAGATTATTATACAGCGCACCAAAAGGAGTGGTGTTCTCATTGGCAGAAACGAAAGGAGAGATCTTTGTTTTGGCCCAGTCTTGGACCGCATCGTCAGGGTATAAAAGCGGATTAAAGGCCCAGTGAAAATTACCGGCCGTTGAAATTTCCGTCGCGTTAAGGATTTTTGTGCCGGCATTAAAGAAAATATCCCCGTTGGAATGGATTTTGCCCTGCTGGGCATCAATGGACTGCCAGCCGATGGAGACATTACCGGAATAAAAATTTGCGTAATCATAGAGCGAGATGCCGTTGATTTTATGCAAAAAAAGCCGTTCGTGCCCTTTATTCGCGCCCTTGACAAGAACATAATAATCACTGTCCATCCGGTAGATTTTCACCTCAAGAAGAGGATCGCCGTCGTTATCCTTCACGACATAGATTTTACTTCCGTCGCCAAACGACTCGTCATTATCGATAATAATTTCGGCATCTGAGGCTAACAAGCTAGGGATAGGTCCCTGGTTGGCTTCTTCCCGGTCAATCAGTTCATTCAGATCATCGGGAACATGGGTAAAAAAAGGAGATTCGCCGATGCTATGGCCCATAATTTCTGCGAAGGCATAGGACGCGCCTTTGTCGGCATTGTATTTGGCCTGAAGATAATCGTAGAGGATTTGAATCTGGTGGCTGTTATTGATAGATTGCATGAAAATAATAGCGCTGTAAGCCACCAGAAGAATCAGGGCATAAAAGACCACCAGGCCCCAGAGAAATTGCCCTTTTTTGGATAACACCAGTTTCTTAAACTCCATAGGTAAATCCTCGTCTTTTCTCGATATTATTTCACTTACGATGCATCGTCGCTAGGTTCAAGGTCAGTGGCGGCTTCCATTTCTTCATTTGAACACCACCCGGGACAATCTTCAGGGCATGTACATTTCGTTTCGCCCTGCTCATCAAAATCATTGCAAACGTTATTACCGCATAAAGGAAGACACGTCGGCCTTGGTCCGCTGGCGTACAAATAGTCGAGAAGATAATTAACATCTTCGATATCTACAGACCCGGACGCATCCACATCGGCAACTTCGTAATACGTGGGCGCAGTTCCATCGGCAAATATGTATTGCAAAAGAAATGTGCAATCTGCCGTATCCACAAAAGTATCATTGTTGGCATCACCGCAACCGGGGATAAGAGGGCAGTCTAGCAAACAATTGTCAAAGCTCTCCGTGATATCGCAATGACCATCCCCGCAGACAGGCAGGGTTTGCACATTCTTCGGATTCCTTAAATAAACCGTTGTCTCAAGAAAAGAGTCTGTAGTGGCGGGCAGATTCCCGGTATTATTGTTCTGGGTCGTCAACCTCATTCTTACTTTATTATTGTCTGAAAAGAATTCGGCATTCTGGATTCCATAAGCCAAGATTTGCTGATCGTATACAGCAAAATCATCGCTCAGTTGTTCTATGATTGGTTCTGATAAGGGAAGAAATTCGCTCCCTCCTTGCTGGGCATTAATATTATTAACTTTCCCGGTCAGAAATGCAACAAAGAATAAGCAACTGAAAAGAATAATATATTTTTCCTTACACATGAAATCCTCCTTCACGACAAACACCTCTCATTATTTAGAATGCTTCTTAAGTGAAGCTCTACAGCCTAACGGCTGTAGCATCTTCTTTATAGCTCCGACGCTCCTTCGGAGGTCGGGGTAAAATGTTCATTCGATTGTTAGCTTCCACCGCCTGACGATTCGCCGCAAGAATGATCACAGGGGGATGTGCAATCTTGAGGGCAGGGGCTGCAGGCGCAGTCTTCATTGCAAATTTCGTCTCCGCAGCAAGGGCTGCAATCGTCACAGGAGCCGCAGATCTCGTTGCCGTTACAGGACCCGTCCCCGCAATACGCCAACTCTTCGCAAGGTCCGCAATCGCCCGTGCACGTCAAGCACGTTTCTCCAAAATTACAAACCCCATCCCCGCAGCATGTGCCGCAGTCTTGAAGGCATGTCTGACAATTTTCACCCATAGCGGTGTCGCAAAGATTTCCGTCCGGATCGCTTCCTTGCGTGGCTCCGCAACAATCTCTCCCGCAAGGGGGGCAATCAAGCGTGCAATTGTTGCAATCTTCCCCCATGTCAGGGCCGCTGATGCCGTCTTCGCATGTTCCGTTGCCGCATGTATTCACGCTTTCGATGCTATCCGGGCAAACCGTTCGTCGAATAAGCTGATGATTTTCTGAATTCACCAGAAACTCATAATGGCACGCTTCATAGCCGGTGTCACCGACATAAGCGCCGTAGCGGATGTTTCCGCTCTCGGTATATTGATTTCCCTCTTCATCGACAATAGGGGATTTGAATGTAAGAACGGTTCCGTCACATTCATATAATATATTGCTATCAGTACTTCCGCACCATGTATACTTGGCGCCCCCTTTATACGTCAGTTCAATCTCCCGGACCATGCGTTCTGTGACATTGACGAGTTGCGAATTTTTCTCAGCTCTTTTGCTTGAGATCAAAGACGCCACAATGCCTTTTTGGGCCACAACACCGATCGCTGTCCCGATGACGACAACCAATCCTGCGACAATCAGCGTTTCGGCTAGGGTAAAAGATTTGTTTTTGAGAAGTTTCATTTGTATCCTCCCCGCCCTTTTGGCGGTTCATTAATCTATTTGAATTTTCCAAAATATTCATTGCCGATCCGCCTTCGTCAAACTCTTAACGTGTTTGACTTCGGCGGATTTGTTCGTCCGGATGACTTAGCTTCGCTTTGCCTGCCTTGCGGCAGGCCAAGCTCGCTAAGCCATGGACTCACAAAAAAATCTCATCCGGATATAAGGATGAGATTAAAGTAACACGTTTTATAAAATAAAGCAAACGTCTTTAATCTTTGTTGGCGGCCAGGCTGCCTCGGCCATTGATCATTGATCAATGCGCCGGGCCCTATAGCTTTGTGCTCTACTCCGCTCAAAAATCCTTCGACTAGCTCAGGACATCTTGAAGGACGCTGAGCAAAACCGAAGTACTTTCGCGTTTGAGCTTCCCTCGGGACCGAGTCTCCTTGAGGAAGGGTCCTCGGGACGAGGTCGTAGAGCCCTGCGTAGCTCACATACGAAAGTATTTGCCTCGCACCGAGTGCAATGTGATTTGTGCTCGGCACGAGGTGAGCGAAGCAGGGTCCCATCCTTACGAACGGTTTACCTTTTTCAACGAAAGATATACTGTTAGAAAAAGTATAACACATAAAAAGTTGAAGGCCAGAGCGAATCAAGGTTTCTGTTAGAAATAAGAAAACGTTTCCTTTGGATCATTTAAATGAATTATAACTTAAAAACTGTTTCTCACGACAAACTTTTTATTATTGGTCTTTTCCTTATTAATGGAACAGTCAATAATATTCTCTCTATACGAGAAAGAAGACCTAATATTGACTTCCATCGTTCCTTTAATAAAGAGAAAGTCAATAAATTGCTCTGCCTGAATTGTCCTCATAATCTATGAAGATTCGAGTAGTTTTAGAGGCAGAAAGGAAAGAAAAAGAGATCCTTCGATGGAAAGTTTCTGAGTTTGGCAAGTGAAAAAAGACAGGATTTGACTAAAGATCTGTCCAAAAAAGAAAAATACTAATAAAGAATTATTTGGGTTTCGTTGCCGCAGCTCGCTGTGCTTGTTCCGCAATCTTCACAATTGCAAGGGTCCTCTTCCGCGTTACAGAAACCATCCCCGCAATATTCCGCGATGCACTGGTCCGGACAATTTGTCCAGTTGAACGGCGCATAAGGGATTTCCTGAACGAGACCGACCGTGAAAAATCCGGCTAATTCATCCGGCGGAACATAATTGGCTACATTGGCATAGTCCGCATCATAGGTTATTTCGGGTCTTTTGCCGGTTATGAGAAAGTCCGAAGGAGGATCATCCGTGCGCGTTCGTTTAGTGTTATTGGAAAACCACGAGTCACTTGTATTCCAGGGAGTGTCGCAGCCGGTACCATCTCCGTTAAGGATAAAACAGCGGATGGGATTCTCGTATCTTTGCGCGTCGAGTTCATTGTTTCGCTGGTCGCGGTTGTTTTCCTCCACATCGACATGCCCCACCGGCTGAAATGTTTCTGTATCAAGTTGAATCATCGAGCCGGAAATAAACGCCTGTTTTTGAATCCAGGTTTGATTATAAGACGGCTGAAGGACCGGTGTTTCAAAATAGCCCCATCGCTCCAGAAAATCAGGTTCAACAGCGTAATGACCGGCCAGAGAAATATTGTAACGGACATCATCAGAAACCGCGTGGGCCATTTTCATTGCACGAGGATTAACTGTTCCGCTTTTAGGCCAATTCGCCGGATCGTCATCAGCAAATGTATAATAATAATCTAATACGTCAAAGCCAGGAGATAGGCCAAAATCCGAGCGGAACCCAGTTCCCGCAGGCAGACCGGCCCATGCGCCTGCTCCTTCATAGGGATAATCGAGATGATGTTGGGGCATGGGAAGGCTTTTAGGGAAATCAAAATCTTCCGAAACAAGATTCACTTTATTGGAAACAATGGCCGCTGACGGCTGTTTGTCCTCCGGAATCACGGGGTCATTATAATCTCCCACAATCGTGAAATCTCCTTGGATAAAATAGGATAGGCCCCCTTCCGGAAGCTGCTTGGCATTTTCGACGGTTAAACCAAGAGGGACGTCCATGAGATCGGGTAAATCCCCCGGGTACGGACTGTCAAAAACAGGAGGATCATTATTCACCAGCATGATAATATTGCTTTCGGGAACCCATGGCCCAATACCCCCGTTCAGCGCGTAATACTCTTCGCATGCTATCAAAACGCCCATATCAAGGACAAGAGTTTTATTCACAACGCCGTATTTATTATTAATAAAAACTTCATCCCGAAAAATTTCTTTTTTACCGTCATTAGTCGTGCATCTAATACTATTAATGGGCGGGGAATATGATCTTCCGTTAAGTTTAATCTCTTGCACGGCCCCCTGATCACCCGCCTTAATCAATAGACCGTTTTCCTCGCTTTTCTGCATGATTTGAAGAATATTAATGTCCGGAACCGTAAATTTATGGCCGCCTGAATTCCGGTCTTTCAGGACATCGTCTAATTCCACACTAGTGAGAAAATTATTCCAAGCCGTGCTTTGGGCATCTGAATCCGTCAGATTCAAACTTGCGGGATTGTCGTGGTCGCCGAGATAGATTCTTTTTTCATAGGAGGGCGCGCCGGGAAGACGGCTGGGAATATACTTCCCCAGTATGTTCACATTCTTTTCATAATAAGCACCGTTATACCCAACGGGATCATCGTTAGCGCAGTTTCCAATGATTTTACACATTTTGGGATCTTGCTCCAGATAAGCGTATTGATAGGCACTGCTGTTCGCATGCCAGTTGACCGAACTCCAGCCGCTGTCTGCCACAAATTTTTCCCGATCTCCCCACGGCCAGATGGGCTGCTGATTGGAATCTGTCGGGTTCCACTCCTCAATAACACCACAACTGGCATTATTGCAGGCCAAAAGGCCTCTTCTTTCACCCGCGAAATGACCGTCCATTTTGTTGATATAGTTGCCTCCACCAAGGCCGTCATTGGGATAAATATAAGGTTCCCGTCTGGATGGATATAGAGTGTTTTCGCCGCCTTCGCCCGGATAAACTAAAGGAGAGTATTCCCAGTAGAATTTCCCGGCGGTCGAAAGCTCCGAAACATCCGTGATCGTAACGCTTTCATTGAATTTGATATTGCCGTTCGCGTGAATGCCTCCGCCGTTAGCGTTAATCGTCTGCCACCCGAAGGCCGCGTCATCACTATAAAAGGCGGCAAAATTGTACATCGAGATACCCTCTATTTTACCGAAAAATAATCGGATCGGATCACTCGCCACTGTCTTGATCAGCGCATAATAGTCTTTACTTTTTTGATAGACTTTGGCGTAAGCGATCACGTCGCTTGTCGCGCCAGCATCCTCGCGCAGCGCGTAGACATAATTTTCATTACCATTGTCGTCCAGTACTCCTTCGTCGAGAATGGCCGCGCCGGGCAAAAGATCGCTATCGGGAATAGCGTCCGCAGGTTTAGCCAACAGCCGCCCGCCCGTAAATAAATCAAGCGTATGGGTCGTGAAAATATTATCGCTGTAAGAATTCCGGGTGATCTCAAGGAAAACATATTCCAGCGTCTTCACGGCCGCATATTGCGCCTTAATTTTATTATAGATTTTTCTGATATTGCGGTTATTCGCGCCGGATTGAATAAAAATAATAATTCCATAGGCCCCCAGCAGGAAAACCAGAGGGAGAACAATCATGAAGGATATGGTGTAGCCTTTTTTCTCAAAATATTTTCGCCAGAACATAGTTTTTGTCCCTTTTTCCTTTCTTATTCTAAACCGCATGTCGGCGCGCCCAGCTCTCCGGATATATAATCGATGATACGAACGGCGTCGTCAATATCGATTGAGTCGATGCCGTCCGCATTGCCGTAAGTCAGATCCGGGGCCGGGCCTCCGCGGAAGATATAGTCAAGAAGATAATTGACATCATCGATATCAATCCCTCCGTCTTCATTGCAGTCTCCGCATTTTTGATTGCCTGCGCATTCTTCGGGGCAATTCAAGGCGTTTTCTCCCACATCGCAATCGCCATCCCCATTACAAGCATTCTGGGAGTCGAAGGTATCTTTGCTATTGCGCGGAATAGCCTCTGTCTTAAGATGGATGTCCGCGTCTTTCACAAGACTGCCGGGCGTATCCAAGGCATGGACCTCGATGGAAAATCGATCGCTGTCTTCCGGCTGGACAAATTCGATATTATCGATGCCGTCGGCTATGACTTTGTTGAATACGGCCTCTTGAGAGTAGGCCGCATGCTCCGCGCCGGGAAAACAAAATATCACGAAAAATATCCCAGCTACAAGAAGCAGAAGAAACACCTCCCGTGCGCGGTCAAGCCCTTTTTGCGCGTTATTCTTGTATTGCATGATAATCACCTTCTTTAGTCTCATCTATTTGTATTATTAAAAAAGACCAAACAAATCTAACTTCATAGGCACTCCGGGTTGTGTCGGCAGTAGTGGCAATTACATGATTCATCCCAATCGCATAAGCCATCGGCATCTGAACATCTATAATTGATCGAAGATGGCGGGTAAGCCGGATTCTCATAACAAGCGCAATCACTGGTTGCTCGACAGTTTTCTTTTTGTGTTAAGGGAGGACAGCTATAGGTTCCCGTATTATCACAATAGCCATCTCCTAAGCAATTTCCTTGCGCAGCACAATAATCGCTTTTACAGGAAGGTTCAGAGGAGTTGCATTTTTCGCCCGTATCGATTTGTCCGTTTCCGCAGCAGTTATTTGGATACGGATGAAGGTAGCAATCTGAACACAAAGAGCAATCCTCCGTGCCTTCGGGCCAGGCAGGAGGCTTGTTGCATGTGCCATCTCCGCATGAAAAACACCAAGGAGCACAGTCAATGCATCCGCAGACGACTTCACCGTTATTAGGTTGCCCGTGCACACCGTCATTGCATGTGCCGTCTCCGCAGCATGGGCTGCAATCGGCTGTGCATGCAGCGCATCCTTCGGACCAATGGCACTCGCCGTCGCCGCAATAGGGAAAATCCTCATTTTCATTGGATCCGCAGTCCGCCGTACAGTTGACTTGACTTTCTCCGATTTGGGCATCGCAGATGCCGTTCGGGCAGCAAGGCCCGCAGTCATAAGGACATGTAAAACAACTTTCATCGTCATCGCACGTTTCATCTCGACAACAGGGGCTGCAATCGGCGCATATTCCACAGAGTCCTTCACAATCTTCGTCGGGATTAAATCCAGAATCTCCGCATTCAGCAGGAGCTTCTCCGGGCGAGCCGCAGACGGTTGCTTTGATCAGTTGTTGATTGTCATTGACAAAATACTCATAATAACAATCTTCATTTCCGATTCCTTCCTCATCATACGCCCCGTATTTTGTTTTTCCCTCCGGCGTATAGCGGGTGCCAGCGACAGGATCATCATTGACGACGGGAACTTTGATGCTGATGGTTGAGCATCTATTATTTCCGAATTCATCTATTTCGCAAATGGATCCCATTGGGCCGCCGCGATAACTGGCCTGGATATCGGACACAATCGGCTCGATCGCAATCGAAAGACGCGTTGATTTTGTTGCCCGTTCGGTGGAAATGGCCGAGGCGCGGATGCCTTTCTGGCTGACAATGGCAAAGCCCGTTCCCAACGTAACCAGAATAGCGATGGACACAAGCAATTCAGGCAGCGTGTTGGCTCTATTTTTAATCTCTTTGCGTTGATAGCTCATGCTTACTCCAAATAAAGAAACTCATCTGCATGAAAAAGATGAGCTTGCGATTGTTGGCAGCCAGGCTGTCCCCTTTATTTTCGAGGATCCTTGAGCTTTGTGCCCTGTCCTTACGAACAGTTTACCTTTTTCAACAGATTTAAATTGTCTATTAAAGAATACCATATAAATGTAATTTATCAATGCACAAGCCGCAGGAACAATAGAAGCGCTTTCTTTGATAGCTTAAAAAGTAAGAAAATGAAACATAACCCTTTGTCATCGCAACAACTATGACGAAAAGAGGAAATCTGCTACGAAAAAAGAAATGCAAAAATTGTACGCATCTATTATAAAGAGAAGGACGGGGTATTGTCTATAGAAAAGATTATATTATCTGGCCGAATGCGAGATTAGTTGAAATATTATAATTTCATTTGCTTGATCCCCCACCCGCCACTGAATCAATGGCGGGGCCTCTCGCTCATTAACATTCGCTCGAGATAAATTCCGGCAATTGTGTTACGTTCCGTCAATTCGATAAAATCGAATTGACGAGACCTCGCGAAAATATTAAGAAAAAGACGGGCGTTTCTCTCCGTAACACAAGCCGTCATTTATCGGTCATGCACTTATGTTCTGCCGACTCATCGTCGGCATCCATAAGCGCAGACCTCATTAAATAAGATTGCAATAAGAAATTGGCCATGTTAAAATGACAAACAATTTTATTAAAAGACTGCTTTTGAAAAACTTTTCAGAAATTTTCTAATCCATGATAGACCAAAAAACAGTTAGTGTCCGGCAAATTCAGAAACTTGACCGCCTTGCTATCCAACAGTATAAGATTCCATCGATTATTCTTATGGAAAATGTCCGCCATTTCGTCCTAGGCGAAATGGCGAGACCTCGTCCGTCCCGCCAATCCACCGAAGGTGGATTGGCGGG